>NZ_LLZG01000371.1 GCF_001509475.1 Streptomyces regalis | reverse complement strand
CGGGAAGCCGGTGAAGACGGTGCGGGGGACTGCCGGGGGTGGGGCGGAGACGGCAAGGAAGAAGACGGGCACGAAAGCGGCCGCCAAGAAGGCAGCCACTGGCAGGACGGTGGCTCCCGAGACGGCCGGTGGGAAGGCGGCCGTATCGAAGGCCGGCGCAAAGAAGGGCGCTATCGAGAAGGGCGCCATCGAGAAAGGCGCGGCCAAGAAGGCGACCGCTCCCGAGGCGGCTCCTGCGAGGAAGGCGGTCGAGAAGGGGGCCGAGGGACGGGCGGCTGGGCGGGAGTCCGCCGGGAGGAAGGTGGCGGTCAAGGAGTCGGCTGCCGAGAAGGCGGCGGCAAAGGAGTCCGCGGCTTCTAAGGCGGCCGGAAAGGAGTCCGCGGCCCCGAAGGCGACGACCACGGAAGCTGCGGCCAAGAAGGCGGTGTCCAAGAAGGCCCTGTCCGGGGGCAAGGGAGCCAAGGGGGCGGCGGCCCAAGAGGCGGCGGCGGAGAAGGCGGGCGCGAAGAAGACGGCATCGAGGGAAAGCGCGGCCAGGAAGGCGGCGGGCAAGGGAGGCGCGGGCAAGGGAGGCGGGGCTAAGGGAGGCGCGGGCAAGAAGGCCGTGGCCAAGGAAGGTGCCGCCAAGAAGCCGGTAGTGAAGGTGGCCGTAGGGAAGGGAACGGCCGGGAAGGCATCGGCCGGGGAGAAGGCGGCCGGGAAGGAAGGGGTCGGGGAGAGGGCAGCCGGGGAGAAAAGGGCCGGGGAGAGGGCGGCTGGGAAGGAAGGGGTCGGCAAGGCGGCGGCCGGGGAGAAAGCGGCCGGAGAGAGGGCGGCCGGGAAGACGGCGGCCGGGAAGAAGGGCGTCGGTGTGGTGGCGGGCGGTGCTGTGGCGAAGGGGGGCTCCGGGGCGAGGGCCTCGGAGAGGAGTGCGTCCAGGGCGAGCGCCACGTCCAAGAGGGCCGCGGCAGGGAAGAGGGCGGTCACCGAGAGCAGGGCCAAGAAGGCGGGCGCGGCGCAGGCCGCGGAGCAGACAGGAGCCACGACGGTGGTTGCGAAGAAGACTTCTGGCACAGCCACGGCGGCGAAGACCGCCGTTCCCAACGCACGCATCGCCGCGGTGGAGCCCGGCGAGCTCGCGGTGCGCCCCGGCGAGGACCCGTGGACCCCCGAGGAGGTCGAGGAGGCACGAGCCGAGCTGATGGCCGAGGTGATGCGGCTGCGCGAGGAGCTCACGTCGTCGGAGCAGTCCCTGGTCGGCCTGATGCGGGACTCCGGGGACGGCGCCGGCGACGACCAGGCGGACACCGGCGCCAAGAACATCACGCGCGAGCACGAACTGGCGCTCGCCGCCAACGCGCGCGAGATGCTCACGCAGACCGAGCGGGCCCTGGAGCGGCTCGACGCGGGCACCTACGGCCTGTGCGAGAACTGCGGCAACCCGATCGGTAAAGCGCGCATGCAGGCCTTCCCGCGCGCGACGCTGTGCGTCGAATGCAAGCAGAAGCAAGAACGCCGGTACTGACCGGTATTCGGGTGCCGCCGGACGTGTCGTACTCTCGTCCTCAGTCAGGTACCTAGGTTGAAGGACTCACGTGGCAGAGGCGGAGCGCATCATCGGTACGCCGGATACCCCAGAGGCGGCGGGAGCCGAGCCGGAGCAGTCCGACGAGAACGCGAAGGAAGCCGCGGCCGAGCGGCCCCGGGGCCGGCGCCGCATCGCCGTGCTGTTCGGGGTCGCCGCCTTCGCCTACGCCCTCGACCTGGTCAGCAAGATGCTCGTGGTCGCCAAGCTGGAGCACCACCCGCCGATCGAGATCATCGGGGACTGGCTGAAGTTCGAGGCGATCCGCAACGCGGGCGCGGCTTTCGGCTTCGGCGAGGCCTTCACCGTGATCTTCACGGTGATCGCGGCGGCGGTGATCGTGGTGATCGCCCGGCTCGCCCGCAAGCTGTACAGCCTGCCCTGGGCGATCGCGCTCGGCATGCTGCTCGGCGGTGCGCTCGGTAACCTCACCGACCGGATCTTCCGCTCGCCGGGCGTCTTCGAGGGCGCGGTCGTGGACTTCATCGCGCCCAAGTACTTCGCCGTGTTCAACCTGGCCGACTCGGCGATCGTGTGCGGCGGCATCCTGATCGTGCTGCTGTCGTTCAAGGGGCTGGACCCGGACGGGACCGTCCACAAGGACTGAGGCCCGCAAGGGCCGGGGAGGGTCCGGCAGGGTCCGGAAGGGTTGTCCACAGGCTCGGTACGGGGCTGTCGGCCCCGTCCTGCATACTCGTCGGGTGAGCACGATTCCCGAGATCCGTACCCTGCCCGTGCCCGACGGCCTGGAGGGCGAGCGCGTCGACGCCGCCATCTCCCGCATGTTCGGCTTCTCCCGTACGAAGGCCGCCGAGCTCGCCGCGGCGGGGAAGGTCACGGTCGACGGCTCGGTGGTCGGAAAGTCCGAGCGGGTGCACGGTGGGGCCTGGCTCGAGGTGGAGATGCCGCAGGCGCCCGCGCCGGTGCAGGTCGTGGCCGAGCCGGTCGAGGGCATGGAGATCGTGCACGACGACGATGACGTGGTCGTGATCGTGAAGCCGGTCGGCGTGGCCGCGCATCCGTCGCCGGGCTGGAGCGGTCCGACGGTCATCGGTGGGCTGGCCGCGGCCGGCTATCGCATCTCCACCTCCGGCGCCGCCGAGCGCCAGGGCATCGTGCACCGGCTCGACGTGGGCACGTCCGGGCTGATGGTCGTCGCCAAGTCCGAGTACGCGTACACGTCGCTCAAGCGCCAGTTCAAGGAGCGCACGGTCGACAAGCGGTACCACACGCTCGTCCAGGGCCACCCCGACCCGACCAGCGGCACCATCGACGCCCCCATCGGCCGCCACCCCAACCACGACTACAAGTGGGCGGTCACGGCCGACGGCAAGCCGTCCGTCACGCATTACGACCTCATCGAGGCGTTCCGCGCGGCCTCCCTGCTCGATGTGAAGCTGGAGACCGGCCGCACCCACCAGATCCGCGTCCACATGGCCGCCCACCGGCACCCCTGCGTGGGCGACCTCACGTACGGCGCCGACCCGACGCTCGCCAAGCGGCTGCGCCTGACCCGCCAGTGGCTGCACGCCGTACGGCTCGGCTTCGAGCACCCCGGGGACGGGCAGTGGGTGGAGTTCGCGTGCGACTACCCGGCCGACCTGCAGGAGGCTCTGGACCAGGTCCGCGAGGAGACGTACGCGTGAGCCTGCCGTCGCCGTCGCCGTCGCCGTCGTATGCGGTGCGGGTCGCCGACGACCCCGCCGACCGTGAGATGTGCTTCACGGTGCGCAAGGAGGTCTTCGTCGGGGAGCAGGGCGTTCCCGAGGATCTGGAGTACGACGCGTACGACACCGTCGCCGTGCATGTGCTGGCCGTCCGGGCGGACGGGGTGCCGCTCGGCACCGGGCGGCTGCTGTACGGGGAGGCGGCCGCGGCGAAGGTCGACGGCGATCCGTCGGTGGGGTCACTGGGGCGGCTCGCGGTGACGAAGGCGGCGCGTGGCCTCGGCGTCGGCGCCGCGCTGGTGCGGGCCATCGAGGAGGCGGCACGCGCGCGTGGGCTCGCGGCCGTGAACCTGCACGCGCAGACGCATGCGCTGGGGTTCTACGAGCGGCTGGGGTACGTGGCGTACGGGCCGGAGTTCCCCGACGCGGGGATACCGCACCGGGCGATGCGGCGCGTTCTGTAGCCGAATTGCCCGAACGCGCTGGTGAGAAGGGCGGCCTGGCAGGCTCGAGGTATGCCTTGTGGAAGCCGACGTCACCGGAGCGCTGACCGTGGATCAGTTGGCCCTGCTGTTCGTGCTGTTGCTCGGGGCCGTGGTGAGTGTCCCGATGGGGGAACCGGGTCGGGTTGCCGGCGCCGGTGCTGATGACGCTGCTCGGGATCGTCCTCGCGCTCCTCGATTTCGTGCCCAATGTCGACATTCCGCCCGAGCTGATCCTGCCGCTGAAGCTGTTGCCGCCGTTGCTGTACGCGGCCGCGGTGGCCCACGCGATCGTGCCGGGGCTGCCGCTCGCCGCCGCCGTGGCGCCGGGCGCGCTCCTCGCGCCGCCCGGTCCGGTCGCGGCGACCGCTGTCGCCGGGCAACTCGGGCTGCCGCGGCGGCTGGTGTCCATCCTGGAGGGCGAGGGGCTCTTCAACGACGTGACGGCCATCGTGCTGTACCACGTGGCGATCGCGGCAGCCGTGAGCGGCAGCTTCTCGCCGTGGGAGGCCGGGCTGGATCTGGTGCTCTCCGCCGTGGTGGCGCTGGCCGTCGGGCTCGCCCTGGGGTGGGGTGCCAACAAGCTGATGGATCTGCTGGGGGACCCGACCCTGCAGATCGGGCTCACACTGCTCGTGCCGTACGCCTCGTACGTGCCGGCCGAGGAACTCCACGGCTCCGGCGTGCTCGCCGTGCTGGTCACCGCCCTGTTCCTCGCCGAATACGCCACCGACGCCGACGACGTGATGACGCGGCTCGCCGGGCTGGTGCGGCTGCTGTGGTTGCTGCCGGCCACCTGGCTGACCAAGCGGATGCACGCGAAACGGGACTACGACGAGGAGATCCCGGTCAGCCGGCGCGAGACCATCGTGATGCGGTGGTCGGGGATGCGGGGCGTCGCCTCGGTCGCCCTGGCGCTGGCCATTCCGCTTCAGACGGATTCAGGCGCCGGCTTTCCCGACCGGGACGAGATCGTGTTCATCGCTTTCGGGGTGATAGCAGCTGGCGGTGCGGGCGGCCAAGGCGGCGAAGCGGAGGCTGCGGGAGATCGAGGCCGTCGAGGCCTGCCGGAGGAACTGTCCGAGCAGATGCTGCGGCGGGCGTTCGAGATGGGGGTGCGGATCAGCCCGGAGATGGGCGAGGAGGAGCGCAGGGAGGAGCAGCTCGCCCTGGATCCGCCGCACCCGCTGCTGATGCGAGTGCGGCGCGGCACGAGGTACTGGCGGCGCGCAGTGAGCCGGGGGCCGATCCCGAGGTGGTGGACCGGGTGCTGCGGCGTCTGGACGTGCGCAGTCTGCGGTGATCTCCCTGGCAGTCGTGTGAACGGACGAGGCATGTCCCGCGTCCTTTTGCGAGGCATGTCCCGCATCCCTTTGTAGGGTCGGATCATGGCTCGCAACGTGGTGATCAGTGGTGGCGGTACGGGGATCGGACTCGCGGCGGCGCAGCTGTTCGCGGCGGACGGGGATCAGGTGCTGCTGCTCGGGCGGCGCGCCGAGGTGCTGGAGCAGGCCGACGTGCCCGGGGCCCTCAGCTATGCGGCGGACCTGAGCAAGCCGCGCGGCGTGCGGGGCGTGGAGCGGTTCGTGGCGTCGGAGTTCGGCACCGTGGACGTACTGATCCACAGTGCCGGAGGCGCCGGCCACCTGGAGCCCAAGGTGGACAGCGACGAGCCCCTCGACGTCGTCCTGCACAACTGGACCCTCAACTTCGGCCTCAACACCCTGACCGCGGCCCTGCTCACCGAGGCGCTGAAGGACCGGCTCGCCGACCCGGGAGGGCGGGTGCTGTTCCTCAGCTCCATCGCCGCGTTCCGGGGGTCGGGCAGCGGGGCGTACGCGGCGTCCAAGGCGGCGCTGCACCCGTACGCCCATGATCTGGCCCGGCAGCTGGGGCCGCGCGGGATCACCGTGAACGTGGTCGCGCCCGGCTATGTCGAGGACACCGACTTCTTCGGCGACACGATGGACGAGGAGCGGCACGAGCGGCTCGTCGCGGAGACCTCGACCGGGCGGGCCGCCACGCCGGGGGACGTCGCCGCGACCCTGCACTGGCTGGCGTCCCACGGCGCCGGGCACATCACCTCGCAGATCATCCAGGTCAACGGCGGGGCCGAGCGCGGCCACTGAGCCGGTCAAGTGCGGTCGGGCCGCGCCGTCGGCTGGTGGTCGTGCTGGTGGCTGCGGCGGGCCGGGATGCGGCCGGGCGGGGCGCCGGGGACGGGGAAGCCGGGCGGCAGGGCCGCGTCCGTCGCGTTGACGCGCGGCAGCGCGTACGGGTGCTGCTCGGCCAGCCAGCTGATGAGCTGCTCGCGCACCGTGACCCGCACGGTCCACAGGTCGTCCGCGTCCTTCGCCGTGACCAGGGCCCGCACCTCGATGGTGCTCGGTGTCGAGTCCGTGACGACCAGGCCGTAGTCGCGGCCGTCCCACGCCGGGCAGGTGCGCAGGATGTCGCGGAGGCGCTCGCGCATCTTCTCCATCGGTGCCGAGTGGTCGACGTGGAGGAAGACGGTGCCGGTCATCTGGGCACCGCCGCGCGACCAGTTCTCGAACGCCTTCGAGGTGAAGTACGACACGGGCATCGTGATCCGGCGCTCGTCCCAGGTCCGCACCGTCAGGAACGTCAGCGTGATTTCCTCGACGGTTCCCCACTCGCCGTCCACGACCACCGTGTCCCCCAGGCGCACCATGTCGCCGAAGGCGATCTGGAACCCGGCGAACATGTTGCTCAGCGTGGACTGGGCCGCGACACCGGCGACGATGCCGAGGATGCCGGCCGAGGCGAGCAGCGAGGCGCCGGCCGCGCGCATCGCCGGGAACGTCAGCAGCATGGTCGCCACGGCCACCACGCCGACCACCGCCGACACCACACGCATGATCAGCGTCACCTGGGTGCGCACCCGCCGGACCCGGGCCGGATCGCGGTGCACGCGTGCGTAGCGGCTGTACGTCGTCTCGACGACCGCCGCCGCGATACGGATCGCCAGCCAGGCCGCCGCCCCGATCAGCACCAGCGTCAGCACCCGGCCGACGGCGACCTTGTGCTCCTGAAGCAGCTCCGACTCGTCGTACGACCCTCTGAGCAGGGCAGCGCACAGGACGAGCTGGTAGGGGACGCGGGCGCGGCGCAGCAGATCCCACAGCGGTGTCTCACTGTGCCGTTCGTCGGCCTTGCGCATCAGGCGGTCGGTGGCCCACCCGATGACCAGGGTGAGCAGGACCGAGCCACCGATCACGATCAGCGGTCGGAGTATGTTCTCCATCCCCCGAACGTAACCACCCGAGGGGGGTCATGAACATGTGCGCCGGTGAGGCGGTGGTCACGGCGCTGTCGTACCCGGCTGGCACCATGGCCTCATGAACATCATGCTCTTTCACTCGACCTATGGCCTCAGGCCCGCGGTGCGCCAGGCCGCGGACCGGCTGCGCGCCGCCGGACACGAGGTGTGGACGCCGGACCTGTTCGAAGGACGCACCTTCGAGACGGTCGAGGAAGGCATGGAGTTCAACGACCGGATCGGCAAGGACGAGCTGCTGAAGCGGGCCGTGCTCGCCGCCGCGCCCTACTCGGAGCGAGGCCTGGTGTACGCCGGGTTCTCGCTCGGCGCCTCCATCGCCCAGACCCTCGCGCTCGGCGACGAGAAGGCGCGTGGGGTGCTGCTCCTGCACGGCACGTCGGACATCGCGGCGAACGCCTCGGTGGACGAGCTGCCGGTGCAGTTGCATGTCGCCGAGCCGGACCCGTTCGAGACGGACGACTGGCTGAGCGCCTGGTATCTGCAGATGGGCAGGGCGGGCGCCGACGTCGAGGTGTACAGATACGCCGGGGCCGGCCACCTCTACACCGACCCCGACCTGCCGGACTACGACGAGGAGGCCGCCGAGGCCACCTGGCGGGTGGCGCTCGGCTTCCTCGACTCGCTGTAGGGGGTTTACCGGGCGGCTCAGCCGGCCGCTCGGTACGCCGCCCAGTTCTGCTGCATACGCGTCACCTGGCCCCCGGTGAACTGGTACATGCAGGAGTCGTACGTGTAGTCCATGAAGTTGTGGATCGGGTCCACGCCCGCCTTGCGGGCGCAGGTGTCCCGGCCCTCAGGGCATTGGTAGGCGGCGCTCTTCTCGGCGGGGGTGTCCTCGACGTAGTCGCCGTTGCCGTTGCAACCGCCCTGGAAGGTGTGGTACAGGCCCATCCAGTGGCCGACCTCGTGCGTCGCGGTGTCGCCCTCGTTGTAGTTGGCGGCCGAGCCGCCCGGCAGTGAGGCGTCGAGGAGCATCACGCCGTCCATGGACGGGCTGGACTTGTAGGAGCTGGGGAAGGTGGCCCAGCCGAGGAGGTCGTCGCCGAGGTTGGCGGTGTAGATGTTGAGCGCGTTCGCCCCGCCCCTGCGCAGGGCCGACTTCATCGCCTTCTCCTCCGCCGAGCCGTAACCGACGTTGTACCAGGCGGCGTTGTCGACGTAGTCGGTGCCGGCCAGCGTGAACTGGTAGCCGGAGTCGGCGCTTCCGGTGCCCTGACCGGCGTAGGCCGCGTTCAGGACGCTCATCTGGGCGTTGATGTCGGCGGAGCTGAGCTGCCCGGTCGCGCCGTCGTGAATGACGTGGAAGTAGACCGGGACGGTGGTCGAGGCGGCTGCCGCGAGGCTGCGGTTGCCTGTGGCGGGCAGCTTGTCGAGCTTCTTCTTCAGATCGGCGTCCATCGCCTGGGCTTTGGCGGCGCTGATCTCGTTGGGCTCGGCGACGGCCTCGCCGTCGTGTCCGGGGTGGGCCTCGCGGGCCGCGGAGTGGCCGGCCTCCTCGACGCAGTCGGCGGCCGGAGTCTGGGCCGCCGCGACTGTGGTGGGTGCCGAGAGGGGAGCGAACATCAGGGTTCCGGCCACGGCGGTCGTGGCGAGAACACGTCTGCGCGTAAGGGGGGATATCCGGGCAGGCGCACGCATGCTGACTCCTAGCTGATGCGTTGGGGAGAGAGGCGCAGGGGTCTTCCTGGCCGCCGCCCGGAGATTACGTGGACATGTTCATGTCCGAAGAGAATCGATCAGGCCCAATCAATTACCCGGCAAATATGGGCAATTGGGGTAAGTGAATGATCAACAGTCCGGAGTGTGAGATCGCGGCGTAACGGGTTCCGCTGCCCGGGCGGGTGGTGTGTCCGGATTCGAACCGCGACTCGCACCACCCGCCGTAGCGATGTGATCTCCGGTTAACGCCCCTCGAACGAGCCAGGATTGGCTGAAAAGCGACCCTTGGGCACAGCTCTTACACGGGGTCGTACGTCCGCTCGACCTTCTGCGTCCCGCTGCGTGTGCGGTACGAACGCGCCCAGGAGGCGGTCGCGTCCTTCTTGGTCTTGTCGGACAGGACGTAGTAGTCCATCTGCGCCCGGTCGCCCGTGATGTCCAGGACGCCGTAGCCGTGGCGGTCGGTGTCGACCCAGTGGACATGCCGGTTGGCGGCCTTGATGATCGGTGCGGCGATCGCGGAGACCGTGCCCTCGGGGACCTTGACGATGTCGTCGAGGTTGTCGGAGGTGACCGACGTGACGACGAACTCCGTGGCGGCGGAGGCGGACAGCGGGTACGTACCGGCGTTCACGGGTACGTCGTTGGCCCATGCCATGTGGATGTCGCCGGTCAGGAACACGGTGTTGCGGATCGCGTTCGCGCGCAGGTGGGCGAGCAGCTCCCGGCGGTCGTCCGTGTAGCCGTCCCACTGGTCGGGGTTGAGGGCGAGGCCCTCCTGCGGCAGGCCCATCAGCTTGGCGAGCGGCTTGAGCAGGTCCGCGGTGAGGGAGCCGATCGCGAACGGCGAGATCATCACCGAGTTGCCGACCAGCCGCCAGGTGGTGTCGGAGGACGTCAGTCCCGCCTTCAGCCAGTCCAGTTGGGCCCGCCCGGTGAGCGTACGGTCCGGGTCGTCGACCTCGCCGTTGCCGACCGAGACCTGCTGCGAGCGGAAGGAGCGCAGGTCGAGCAGGGAGAGATCGGCGAGCTTGCCGAAGCGCAGGCGGCGGTAGGTGGTGCCGGCGATCGCCGGGCGCACCGGCATCCACTCGAAGTAGGCCTGCTTGGCGGCGGCCTGGCGTGCGGCCCAGGTGCCCTCGGCGCCCTCGGTGTGGTTCTCGGCGCCGCCCGACCAGGCGTCGTTGGCGATCTCGTGGTCGTCCCAGATCGCGATGACGGGCGCCTTCGTGTGCAGGGCCTGGAGATCGAGGTCGGTCTTGTACTTCCCGTGCCGGGTGCGGTAGTCGGCGAGGGTGAGGATCTCGTGGGTCGGCGCGTGCGGCCGTACGACCTTGTCGCGGGTGCCGTACTCGCCGGTGCCGTACTCGTAGATGTAGTCGCCGAGGTGCAGCCAGGCGTCCAGGTCGCTCCGGTTCGCGAGATGGCGGTACGAGGAGAAGTAGCCGGCCTCCCAGTTGGCGCAGGAGACCACGCCGAAGCGCAGGCCCGTGACGGCGGCGTCGGCGGCGGGCGCGGTGCGGGTGCGGGCGACGGGGGAGTCGGTGCCGCCGGCGGAGAAGCGGAACCAGTAGTCGGTGGCAGGCTCCAGGCCGCGGATGTCCGCCTTGACGGTGTGGTCGGAGGCGGCGGTGGCGGTGAGGGAGCCCTTGGCGACGACGGCCGTCAGAGCCTTGTCCCGGGCGACGATCCAGCTGACCTCGGTGTCCGGGCCGAACCCGGAACCGGGTATCGCCTCGGGCGTCGGCGTCACCCGGGTCCACAGCAGGATGCCGTCGGGCAGCGGATCGCCGGAGGCGACGCCGTGCAGGAAGGCGGGGGCGGGATCGGCGGCCCGGGCGGGCAGGGCGGCGGCGAGTGGGGCGGCCAGGACGGCCGTCGCCGCCGCGGCCTTGACGACCGTACGGCGGCGAGGGGTAAGGGAATTGAGCTGCTCGGATGATCTGTATCGACTGGTCACGGACGATCAGGTTACTGATCGGTATGAACAAGAGCGGGCGAACTCGTGAAAGTTCGCCCGCTCTTCGTCTGCTGGCCGGCGTCCGGGTGGCTACGCCCTGCCGCTGCGGTCGGTGGCGCAGTACCGCGGCGTCCCGTTGGCCCCGTCCTTGAGGCAGACCTCGATGGTCACCGCCTCGCCCTCGCCGATGGCCAGGTTCAGCTTCGCGCAGGAGTTGCCGGAGCCGTTGGCGTCCTCCAGCTTGATCCAGTGGGAGGCGCTGGAGTCGATCCAGCCGATGTGGGCGCTGGCCCGCATGCCGTCGGACCGGTTGTCGCAGACGGTGAATATCTCGCCGTTCGCCACGAAGCCCGCGGCGCCGCCGTTGAACGGGTCCGTCGTGTTCACGTAGCTGTCCGTGCCGGCGACCGCCGGGCCGGCCGCGAACATCACGGCCGCGGCCCCCGCGGCCAGAGCGCCGCCCAGCGTCTTCATGCGAAAGGACATGGTTCTACCCCCTTTGTAAAGTTTCCGTGGTCGTGATCACGTATATGCCAGCGGATCTTGGACCGTCAACTCATATGGAAATAAAAGGAGTTGGGAACTAAATGCCCTCGTGAACCGACTGGAGGGCCCGTCAGGACTTGAGCGCGTTGTCGATCGCCGTGTTGAATTCAGCGACCGTCATCGGGGCGTTCTGGCCGTCCGAACCCGTGAGCTTCTTGCCGTCCATGACGAGGCTCGGCGTGCCGCTGACGTCGTCCTTGTTGGTGTTGAACGTCTGCGACATGGCCAGCGCCCACGCGTCGTACGTGCCGTTCTTGACGGCGTCCTGGAACTTCTTGTTGCCCTTCAGGGCGTCGACCGAGTCGCCCACCTCGATCAGGTAGTCGTCGCTCTTGAACTTGTCGTCCGACTCCTCGGGGTGGAACTTTGCCGAGTAGAGCGCCTCCTTGTACTCCAGGAAGGCCTCGGGGCTCACGTTCAGCGCGGCGCCCAGGGCGCTCATCGCGTTCTTGGAGCCCTCACCCCGGGAGCCGACCGCGAGCTTCCCGTCGTCATTGGTGTCCCCGTCCAGGAACGTTCCGCCGATGAACTGGATCTTGTACTTGCCCTCGTCCCAGTCCTTCTTGACGGTCGAGCCGACGGTCTGCTCGAACTGGGCGCAGATCGGGCAGCGCGGGTCTTCGTAGAGCTTGAGGGTCTTCTTCGCGCTGCTCTCGCCGATGACGACGGTCGTGCCGTTCTCGCCCGTGGTGTTGGCCGGCGCGACGATCTTGGCGTCCACCGCGGCCTCCCACTCGCTGGGCTTGTTGCCCTGCACGACCGCGTAGCCGATGCCGCCGGCCAGCGCCAGCACGGCGACGACCGAACCGGCCACGATGGCCTGCCGCTTGACCTTCGCCCGCTTGGCCTCGCGCTCGCGCTCGATGCGCAGCCGCTCACGGGCCGCCGTCTTCGCCGCCTGGGTGTTCCGCTTGCTCATGATGGTGTTCTCCATGGGAGACGCGCGCACGTCGGGTGCGCGGGATACGTACGGGTGGACTTACGTGTGCTCAGTGGCCGTTCACGCGGAGGCGAAGGCGAGCGAGCACGGCGGTCCGCGCCGTCCCAGGGAGTGCACGAGGATCCGGTCGAGGGCGGTGGCCGTACGGCGCACGGGCCGCCGCGGGCGGCGTACCGCCGGAGCCGGCCGCACCGTGACCGCCGCGACCGCGAGCAGCAGCGGGCGGAACGTCGTCGCCGTCACCGCCCGCAGCAGCTGGGCCAGCGCCCGCTCGCCCCGGTGCAGCCAGGCGGCCGCGAGGAGGCCGACCCCGACATGGGCGCCCAGCAGCAGCCAGGCGGTCGTCGACGGGCCGGAGTGGGCGAGCAGCAGCGCGAGGCGGTCGCCGGCGGTACCGGTCACCCGGGCCAGCGGGGCGCCCACAGCGGTGTTGTCACCGCACAGCACGTCGAAGCCGACGGAGCGCAGCGGGCCCGCGACCGGGCCGCCCGCCTCGCCATAACAGACGTGCTGACCGGTGGTGAAGACGGTGTCCGCGGCCAGCTCCAGCGGGATCAGCAGGGCGGCGATTCGCCCGAAGCTCCGCTCGCGGCCGGCCAGGGCGAAAGCGACGACGAACACGGCGGCCGCGACCACGGCCACCGTGCTGAGCGGCAGCGGGACCCGGGACAGCAGCACGTGCGACGCGGTGCTGAGCGTCACGACGAGTGCCGTGAACAATGCCGCGCGTACGGCTCGTAGCTGGATCCCGGATATGTCCATAGCGGAGGAGAGTCTGTCACGTGGGCCGGTAAGGGACCCCTAAAGGGTGCCTGTGCGCGGCCTTTCCGTCACAGACCCGGAATCCGGCCGTTGCGGAAGAGGTCCACGAAGATCTGGTGGTCGGCACGCGCGCGTGCGCCGTAGCCGTGTGCGAAGTCGACCAGGAGGTCCGCGAAACCGTCCTCGTCGGCCGCGATCGCCGCGTCGATGGCCCGCTCGGTGGAGAAGGGCACCAGGGACTCACCGGAGGTGTCGTCCGCCGCCGCGTGCATCGTGGCCGTGGCCCGGCCGAGGTCGGCGACGACCGCCGCGATCTCCTCCGGGTCGTCGATGTCGCCCCAGTCCAGGTCCACGGCGTACGGCGAGACCTCGGCGACCAGCTGGCCCGCGCCGTCCAGCTCGGTCCAGCCCAGCCACGGGTCGGCGTGCGCCTGCAGGGCACGCTGGGAGATCACCGTACGGTGACCCTCGTGCTGGAAGTACTCGCGGATCGCCGGGTCGGTGATGTGGCGGGAGACGGCCGGGGTCTGGGCCTGCTTGATGTAGATCACGACGTCGTTCTCCAGGGCGTCGCTGTGGCCCTCCAGAAGGATGTTGTACGACGGCAGCCCGGCCGATCCGATGCCGATGCCGCGGCGGCCGACCACGTCCTTCACCCGGTACGAGTCCGGGCGGGCCAGCGAGGCGTCCGGCAACGTCTCCAGATAGCCGTCGAAGGCCGCGAGCACCTTGTAGCGCGTGGCCGCGTCCAGCTCGATGGAGCCGCCGCCCCCGGCGAAGCGCCGCTCGAAGTCACGGATCTCGGTCATCGACTCCAGCAGCCCGAAGCGGGTCAGCGCCCGGGCGTCCCGCAGCGCGTCCAGCAGCGGGCCCTGGGCGGTGTCCAGCGTGAACGGCGGGACCTCGTCCCGCTTGGCGCCGGTGGCCAGGGCGTGCACGCGCTCGCGGTACGCGCCCGCGTAGATCTGCACCAGCTCGGTGATCTGCTCGTCGCTGAGCGCCTTGGCGTACCCGATGAGGGCGACCGAGGCGGCGAAGCGCTTGAGGTCCCAGGTGAAGGGGCCGACGTACGCCTCGTCGAAGTCGTTGACGTTGAAGATCAGCCGGCCGGTGGCGTCCATGTACGTGCCGAAGTTCTCGGCGTGCAGGTCGCCGTGGATCCAGACGCGGGACGTCCGCTCGTCGAGGTAGGGTCCGCCGCGCTTCTCTGCGTCCAGGTCGTGGTAGAAGAGGCACGCAGTGCCGCGGTAGAACGCGAACGCCGAGGCCGCCATCTTGCGGAACTTCACGCGGAACGCGGCCGGGTCGGCGGCCAGGAGCTCGCCGAAGGCGGTGTCGAAGACGGCGAGGATCTCGTCGCCGCGCTGCTCGTCGTTGAGCTGGGGGACCGACATCGCTGGGTGCCTCCTGGTGCATGAACGTGTACGACAGCGTTTCTGTCGTCTTCAACGGACGAGGGCACCCGGAAGTGCCCGCGACCCTCGCTGTGACGGTACGCGGGGGAGCCCGCGGAGTGTCAGTCCCGAGGCATAGACTTCGACGCTGACCCCAAGACTGTCCGCCAGCTGTTGCCGAGCGTTTCCTTTGGAGGCCACACCGTGTCAAAGCCGCCGTTCACGCACCTGCACGTCCACACCCAGTACTCGCTGCTGGACGGTGCCGCGCGGCTGAAGGACATGTTCAACGCGTGCAACGAGATGGGCATGACGCACATCGCCATGTCCGACCACGGCAACCTCCATGGGGCGTACGACTTCTTCCATTCCGCGAAGAAGGCCGGAATCACCCCGATCATCGGTATCGAGGCATATGTCGCGCCCGAGTCGCGGCGCAACAAGCGCAAGATCCAGTGGGGCCAGCCGCACCAGAAACGGGACGACGTCTCCGGTTCCGGTGGTTACACCCACAAGACGATGTGGGCCGTCAACAAGACGGGTCTGCACAACATCTTCCGGCTGTCGTCGGACGCGTACGCCGAGGGCTGGCTGCAGAAGTGGCCCCGGATGGACAAGGAGACCATCGCCCAGTGGTCCGAGGGGATCGTCGCCTCCACCGGCTGCCCCTCCGGCGAGGTCCAGACCCGGCTGCGGCTGGGTCAGGAGGAGGAGGCCCTCAAGGCGGCCGCCGACTACCAGGACATCTTCGGCAAGGACAAGTACTTCCTGGAGCTGATGGACCACGGCATCGACATCGAGCACCGGGTCCGCGACGGCCTCCTGGAGATCGGCAAGAAGCTCGGCATCCCCCCGCTGGTCACCAACGACTCGCACTACACCTACGCGCACGAGGCGACCGCCCACGACGCCCTGCTGTGCATCCAGACCGGCAAGAACCTCTCCGACCCGGACCGCTTCAAGTTCGACGGCACCGGCTACTACCTGAAGTCCACGGACGAGATGTACGCCATCGACTCCTCGGACGCCTGGCAGCAGGGCTGCGCCAACACGCTCCTCGTCGCCGAGATGGTCGACACCACCGGCATGTTCGAGTCCCGGAACCTGATGCCGAAGTTCGACATCCCCGAGGGCTATACCGAGGTCACCTGGTTCAAGGAGGAGGTCCGCCGGGGCATGGAGCGCCGCTTCCCCGGCGGCATCCCCGAGGACCGTCAGAAGCAGGCCGAGTACGAGATGGACGTCATCATCTCGATGGGCTTCCCCGGCTACTTCCTCGTCGTCGCCGACTTCATCATGTGGGCCAAGAACAACGGCATCGCGGTCGGCCCCGGCCGAGGCTCCGCGGCCGGTTCGATCGTCGCCTACGCCATGGGCATCACCGACCTCGACCCCATCCCGCACGGCCTGATCTTCGAGCGGTTCCTCAACCCCGAGCGCATCTCGATGCCCGATGTCGACATCGACTTCGACGAGCGCAGGCGCGTCGAGGTGATCAGGTACGTGACGGAGAAGTACGGCGCCGACAAGGTCGCCATGATCGGCACCTACGGCAAGATCAAGGCGAAGAACGCGATCAAGGACTCCGCGCGCGTGCTGGGCTACCCGTACGCCATGGGCGACCGCCTCACCAAGGCCATGCCCGCCGACGTCCTCGGCAAGGGCATCGACCTCAACGGCATCACCGATCCCTCGCACCCCCGCTACAGCGAGGCGGGCGAGATCCGGGCGATGTACGAGAACGAGCCGGATGTGAAGAAGGTCATCGACACCGCGAAGGGCGTCGAGGGCCTGGTGCGGCAGATGGGTGTGCACGCCGCCGGCGTGATCATGTCCAGCGAGACCATCACCGAGCACGTACCCGTCTGGGTCCGGCACACCGACGGCGTGACCATCACCCAGTGGGACTACCCGAGCTGTGAGTCGCTCGGCCTGCTGAAGATGGACTTCCTCGGCCTGCGCAACCTGACGATCATGGACGACGCCGTCAAGATGGTGAAGTCCAACAAGGGCATCGACCTGGAGCTGCTGAGCCTCCCGCTGGACGACCCGACGACCTTCGAACTGCTCCAGCGCGGCGAGACCCTCGGTGTCTTCCAGTTCGACGGCGGTCCCATGCGCTCGCTGCTGCGCCTGATGAAGCCCGACAACTTCGAAGACATCTCCGCCGTCTCCGCGCTCTACCGTCCGGGCCCGATGGGCATGGACTCGCACACCAACTACGCGCTGCGCAAGAACAAGCTCCAGGAGATCACCCCGATCCACAAGGAGCTCGAAGAGCCCCTCAGGGAGGTCCTGGACGTCACCTACGGCCTGATCGTCTACCAGGAGCAGGTGCAGAAGGCCGCCCAGATCATCGCCGGGTACTCGCTCGGCGAGGCCGACATCCTCCGCCGCGTGATGGGCAAGAAGAAGCCCGAGGAACTGGCGAAGAACTTCGTCCTCTTCCAGGACGGCGCCCGCAAGAAGGGCTACAGCGACGAAGCCATCCAGGCCCTGTGGGACGTGCTGGTCCCCTTCGCCGGCTACGCCTTCAACAAGGCGCACTCGGCCGCGTACGGCCTGGTCTCGTACTGGACCGCCTACCTCAAGGCGAACCACCCCGCCGAGTACATGGCCGCGCTGCTGACCTCCGTCAAGGACGACAAGGACAAGTCGGCCGTCTACCTCAACGAGTGCCGCCGCATGGGCATCAAGGTGCTCCCGCCGAACGTCAACGAGTCGGTGCACAACTTCGCCGCCCAGGGCGACGACGTGATCCTCTTCGGCCTCGAAGCCGTGCGCAACGTCGGCACGAACGTCGTCGAGTCGATCATCAAGAGCCGCAAGGCCAAGGGCAAGTACGCCTCCTTCCCCGACTACCTCGACAAGGTCGAGGCGGTCGCCTGCAACAAGCGCACCACAGAGTCGCTGATCAAGGCGGGCGCGTTCGACACCCTGGGGCACACCCGCAAGGGCCTCACCGCACACTTCGAGCCGATGATCGACAATGTGGTCGCGGTCAAGCGCAAGGAGGCCGAGGGCCAGTTCGACCTCTTCGGCGGCATGGGCGAGGAGGAGAGCGACGAGCCCGGCTTCGGACTCGACGTGCAGTTC
The DNA here is from genome assembly GCF_001509475.1 of Streptomyces regalis. Lineage (GTDB taxonomy): Bacteria > Actinomycetota > Actinomycetes > Streptomycetales > Streptomycetaceae > Streptomyces > Streptomyces regalis. The sequence goes on along the minus strand of NZ_LLZG01000371.1, from coordinate 34,899 downwards.
ACCGACGACGAGTGGGACAAGACCTATCTGCTCGCCCAGGAGCGGGAGATGCTCGGTCTGTACGTCTCCGACCACCCGCTCTTCGGCCTGGAACACGTGCTGTCCGACAAGGCCGACGCGGGCATCGCCCAGCTCACCGGCGGTGAGCACGCGGACGGCGCGGTCGTCACCATCGGCGGCATCATCTCGGGTCTCCAGCGCAAGATGACCAAGCAGGGCAATGCCTGGGCGATCGCCACCGTCGAGGATCTCGCCGGTTCCATCGAGTGCATGTTCTTCCCCGCGACGTACCAGCTCGTCTCGACCCAACTCGTCGAGGACGCCGTCGTGTTCGTCAAGGGCCGCCTCGACAAGCGCGAGGACGTGCCGCGGCTGGTCGCGATGGAGCTCCAGGTCCCCGACCTGTCGAACGCGGGCACCAACGCGCCCGTGATCCTCACCATCCCGGCCACCAGGGTCACCCCGCCGATGATCAACCGCCTCGGCGAGATCCTCAGCCACCACAAGGGCGACAGCGAGGTCCGTATCAAGCTCCAGGGCCCGACCAAGACGACGGTGCTCCGCCTGGACCGGCACCGGGTGAAGCCCGACCCGGCGCTGTTCGGTGACCTGAAGGTGCTGCTCGGCCCGTCCTGCCTGGCGGGCTGACCGGCCGACCCGGCCGCCGCGCGCCTCGGCGTCGGAAGCGCGAGAAGGGCGCACCCCGTATGGGGTGCGCCCCTCTTCATGTGCCCGGGTCTCAAAACCCGTTATGCAGATGTCAGTTGTGACCGAAGCGCTTCTGCCGACCCTTGCGGGCCATGTCGCCCGGGGTCACCTGCGTGATGCGCTGCTCGGCCTGCGTCTCCATCGAGGACTGCTGGGCCTGCTGCTGACCACGCTCGGACTGCGGCTGCTTCCGGTCCTGCTTCTTGTTCTTGGCCATGGTGATGCCTCCTGTGGGGGATCTAGGGGCCAGGGCCGGGACCAGATTCACATAGGCTGACAACGAGCGCATTTCGGATAATTACCGTGTGTAACGGGGGTTGTCGGGGCGTGAGGCATGGCGCGCCGCAGCGGCGATGCCTCGAAACGCCACGCCGAAGATCGAGTTCGCCCCGTTAACCCCCGCGCGGTCGGGCAGACTCGAAGGAAGCCCCGAAGCAAACCTCCCAGGAAGAGGGTGAGTCGCGTGGACCGCTGCATCGTCCTGGTGGACGCCGGGTATCTGCTGGGGGCCGCCGCGAGCCTCCTGGCCGGGGAGCCCTCCCGGTCCCGGATCACCGTCGACCACGCCGCCCTCATCCAGGGCCTGCGCGAACGCGCCGAGTCCGATACGCAGCAGCCCCTGCTGCGCATCTACTGGTTCGACGGCGCCCCCGACCGCGTCCCGCAGCCCGAGCACCGCAGGCTGCGTGTGATGCCCCGGGTCACCGTCCGGCTGGGCGCCCTGACCCGCAGCGACGGCCGCTGGGCCCAGAAGGGCGTGGACGCCGCGATGCACGCCGAGCTCACCGAGCTGGCCCGCAACCGCGCCTGCTCGGACGTGGTGCTGGTGACCGGCGACGGCGATCTGCTGCCGGGCATGATGGCCGCCAAGGAGCACGGCGTCGCCGTACACCTGTGGGCGGTGCAGGCCGCCGACGGGGACTACAACCAGTCGGAGGATCTGGTCGCCGAGGCCGACGAACGGCGCGTGCTGGACCGTACGTGGATCACCAAGGCCGTACGCGCCAAGGAGCTCGGCGGGATCTGTGCGCCGCCGCCCGTGCCGCGGCCCGAGATCGCCGCGATCCTGTCCGCGCCGCTGCCCGACTCCGCGCTCGGCGCGAGGACCGAGCGGCCCGCCGACGAGGGCGGGCACGCCCCGGCCGCCTCCGTCTCGGAGAACGGCACGCAGGAGCGGGTGCCGGCACCCAAGGGCGTACCCACGCCCAAGGACCTCGCCGCCCTGCGCGCGCCCGGCGTGCAGCCGGCCCAGCCCCCCGCGAGCGCGACGCTGCGCTGGTCCTCGGACAAGGGGTGGGTCGACCGGCCCGGCGTCGCGGCCGAACCGCCCGATGCCGCCTCGATGCCGACGCTCGCGCAGCTGACCACGGCGGAGCAGCGGTGGGCCGACCGGGAGGAGGACATCACCACCGTCGGCGGCGATCCGTACGAGGTGGGTCAGGTCTTCGCACGGCGGTGGATGGAGCGGCTGGGAGAGCAGAGCCATCTGCAGAAACTGTCCGGAATGTATCCGCGGATCCCGCATCGGATCGACGGGGAGCTGCTGCGGTACGCGGCCCGGTTCGGGTTGCTCGCGCACAAGGACGACCAGATCGACGAGCATGATCGGTACGCGATCCGGGCCGGGTTCTGGCGGGAGATCGATGTCCGGACGGCCGCGGAGCATGCGCCTGCGGGTGAATGACGCGGGCTGAGATGAGCTCGGCACCGCCGGGATGTGTCGTCGGGGTTGAGCGCCGTTGCGGCGGATTTGGGGCTACCGGCGGATTTCTTACGGCGAGCAGGTGGTTTGTGCCGAGTGGCCGACCCGAGGGCGGATCGGGGTTCCGGACCCCGTAGTCTCGTCCCTTGTGAGTACGCGCGCGGGACAGGCACTTCGGCACAGTGGGGATGTCGTGTGTGCCGTGCGCGGGCTGACCAAGACCTACCCGGCCGTACGGGGGCGGCGCGGGGCGCCCGGAACCCCCGAGGTGCGGGCCACCGACGACGTACGGCTGGACATCCGGCGCGGCGAGATCTTCGGACTGCTCGGCCCGAACGGCGCCGGCAAGACCACCCTCGTACGACAGCTCACCGGGCTGATGCGGCCAGACGGCGGCAACGTGGAGATCCTCGGGCACGACATCGTGCGACACCCGGAGCGGGCCGCGCGCATCCTTGCCTACCTCGGGCAGGAGTCGACCGCCCTCGACGAACTGACCGTGTCGCTGGCCGCCGAGACGACCGGTCGGCTGCGCGGTCTGGACGTACGGCAGGCACGGCACGAGCGGGACGCCGTACTCGACGAGCTGGGCCTCGGGCCGCTTGCCGGGCGGCCGATCAAGAAGCTGTCCGGCGGGCAGCGCCGGCTGGCCTGCTTCGCCGCCGCGCTGGTCGGGGAGCGGCCGCTGCTCGTGCTCGACGAGCCGACCACCGCGATGGACCCGGTGGCGCGACGGGCCGTGTGGTCGGCCGTGGACCGGCGGCGGGCCGAGCGCGGGACGACCGTGCTGCTCGTCACCCACAACGTCATCGAGGCCGAGACCGTGCTCGACCGGGTCGCGGTGCTCGACCGGGGCCGCGTGATCGCCTGTGACACCCCGTCCGGACTCAAGGAGCGCGTCGCCGGGGAGGTGCGGGTCGAGCTGCTGTGGCGGGACCGGGCGCCCCTGGACGTGCCCGAGGTCGCCGCGCTGCAGGACCGGGTCGTGGAGTCCGGGCGGCGCTGGACGCTGCGGCTCGCCCCCGAGGAGGCCCGCGCGGTCGTCGCCACCGTCACCGGTGGGGCCGCCTTTGCCGCGCTGGACGACTTCACGCTCGCCACGCCGAGCCTTGAGGACGTCTATCTGGCGCTGGGCGGGGCCGCGCAGCAGGGGTTGGTGAAGGCTTGAGCACGCAGACCGTCGCATCCGTATCGGTATCCGTACGGGACAGGGCCACCGCCCCGGTGGTCCCCCGTGTGAAAGGGAGCAGCGCCACGTGAGTGTCGTACCCGCCGAGGTTCTGCCGGGCAGCGCCCTGGCCTTGGACGAGACGGCCCGTCCGGCCGCGGCCGAGCTCGGGCCGCGGGCGCGGCTGTGGCCGTCGCTGTGCGCCGTGTACCGGGCGCAGCTCTCCCGTGCCCGGGTCGCGCGCATTCCGCTGCTGTTCGTGGCGACCTTCCAGTCGATCGGGATCATGATCCTGATGCGCGGGGTCGTGGACGGCGGGGCCGAGGCGCAGGCCGTGGTGGCCGGGTCGGCCGTGCTCGTGGTCGCCTTCGTCGCGCTGAACCTGCTCGCGCAGTACTTCGGGCAGCTGCGGGCCAGCGGAGGGCTCGACCACTACGCCACGCTGCCGGTGCCGCCGGCCGCGGTGGTGCTCGGGGCGGCGGGGGCGTACGCGTCCTTCACCGTGCCGGGGACCGTGGTGACGGCGCTCTTCGGGTGTGTGCTGTTCGGGCTGCCGGTGACGCATCTGTGGGTGCTGGCCGCGGTGATTCCGCTGGCCGGGGCGGCGCTCGCGGGGCTGGGAGCGGCGCTCGGGCTGCTCGCGCCGCGGCCGGAACTGGCCACCCTGCTCGGGCAGTTGGGGATGTCGGCGGCACTGCTGCTCGGGGTGCTGCCGGCCGACCGGATGCCGGAGGCGGTGCGGTTCACGCGGGATCTGCTGCCGTCGACGTACGGCGTGGAAGCCTTTGCGCGGACCTTCGGACCGCATCCCGACTGGGCCTTCGTACTGGGTGACCTCGCCGTGTGCGGGGTGGTCGGCGTCGTCTCGCTGGCCGTCGCCACCTGGGCGTACCGCCGGGCTGCCGTCCGGTGACGCGCCGCACAGGCCGGCCTGGCACGATGGCAGGGTGACCGCTCCGCTGACTCCTCCGCCGCCGCCCCGTGACCAGTCTCCCCACCATGCGTGGCAGCAGCCCGGTGCCGGGCATGCGGGTTCCGGGCCGCATGACGCCGTGTACGGCGCTCCTCCCGGGGCACAAGGCCCACACGGCTCTCACGGCACGTACGGCATATATGGCTCGTACGAACAGGACGGTCCTGGAATGAAGACCGAAGTGCGAGAGGCCGCCGTGGTCGCGGTCGTGGTGGCGCTCTTCGGGGCGCTGCTCGGGGTGCTGTGGTGGTGGCTGGCGCCGAGCGTGCCACTGGTCGGGGATGTCGTGGACAAGAGCTGGGTCGTCTACTTCAAGGACACCGAGGGGGAGCAGGCGGTCGGAGTGGACGGAACGTTCACTCTGCTGGCGCTCGTGTTCGGGCTGGTGAGTGCGGTTGGCGTCTTTCTCTGGCGGCGGCGTGGGGGTGTGCCGCTGGTGGTGGCGCTGGCCGTCGGGGGGTTTCTCGGGTCGTTGCTGGCCTGGCGGGTCGGGGTGTGGCTCGGGCCTGCGGAGGATGTGATCGGCCACGCGAAGGAAGTGGGCAAGGGGGTTACGTTCTCTGCGCCGCTGAAGCTGGGGGCCAAGGGGGCGTGGCTCGCGTGGCCGCTGGCGGCGTTGGTGGTGCATCTGGGGTTGACGGCGTTGTTCGGGCCTCGGGATGCGGATCCGTATCAGCTGCAGCCTCCGGCGGGTCAGCAGGGGCCGTACGGGCCGCCGCCGGCGTAGGGCTTCGGTGGGTGGTGGTTGCGCGGAGGGTTCTCGCCCCCGCCGCCCCTACCCGTCCCATCCCCCAGGGGCTCCGCCCCTTCGACCCCGGTCCCTGGGGGCCTGCGGCCCCCAGACCCCCGCTTCGGCCCTGAACGGGCCTCGTCCTCAAACGCCGGACGGGCTAGATGATGCGGACCGGCGCTGAGAAGTGATGGCCGGTGCTGGGTAGCGAGGCACCCGAGAGGTGAAGCCCCCAGCCGGGTGGGTGGGGGCTCGGGACGGTACGGCCTCGGCCTCGGGAGGCGCCGCTTGGCGGGCGGGCTGCAAGATCTGGACTGATCCGCAGCCCTCTGGACCTGTTGGTGTTTACGCCGGGCGGTGTCCGTGGTTCGAGCGGCCCTTCTTGGTGCGCCACTTGCGTTTCCGCGTTTTCTTCGACATGTCCCTCGTACTTAACCGAGGGGACCGGGTTCGTCGAGGGGTCACGCACGTCCGATGGGGGCCAGGGTCGCGTTCGTGAGCTTGGTCAGGTCGTCGGGGGAGAGTTCGACCTCGAGGCCGCGGCGGCCCGCCGAGATGCAGATGGTCGGGTGGGCGGAGGCCGAGGCGTCCAGGACCGTCGGGAGTTTCTTGCGCTGGCCCAACGGGGAGATGCCGCCCCGGACGTAGCCCGTGGTGCGTTCGGCCAGGGCGGGGTCGGCCATGGCTGCGCGCTTGCCGCCGACCGCCGACGCCAGGGCCTTGAGGTCCAGTTGGCCCGCCACCGGGACCACCGCCACGGTGAGGGTGCCGTCCACGTCCGCCACTAGTGTCTTGAAGACCCTGTCCGGGGAGACGCCCATTGCCTCCGCCGCCTCCTCGCCGTAGGAAGGGTGGGAGGGGTCGTGGTCGTAGGCGTGGATCGTGTACTCGACGCCCGCGGCCGACAGCGCCACTGTCGCAGGGGTGCCGCCCGATTGTTGCTGGTTCTTCTTCGACTTCTTCGCCATGGTGGCCGGTTCCCCAGAGGTCGTATGTCAGTTGAGACTCGTCGGGCCGCGCGTCAGGTCCGACGCCGGCAGCGACGGCAGAGTACGGAGGATCGAGGTCTCGGTGCGAAGGAGTTTCAGTTCGTCGCGCAGGCGGGACGCGGTGTCCGGAGCCTGGAGCAGGCGTTGCTTCGTCGGGGTGTCCAGCATCATCGCGGCCGCCACCAGGTAGGAGACGACCGAGGGCTGGTCGGGGAGGTCGGCCGTGCTGGACAGCGAGCGTTCGCGGGCGCCCGCCAGGCGCTTCTGGTACTGGCGGAAGGCGCGGAGTACCCCCTCCGCCAGCGCTCCCGCCTCGTCGCCCGGCTCCTCCGTCAGTTCCTCCAGCTCCGCCGTCAGGAACGGGCCGGACGCGTCCACCGAGAGCAGGCGTACGCGAGTCGTTCCCGTCGCCAGCACCTCGAACGTGCCGTCGGCCCGCTCCCGGATCGTCGCGGCGTCCGCCACACAGCCCACCCCGTGGAAGGCCTTGAGCGGGTCCGGGCCGAAGCCCGCCGCCGGGCCGCGCTCGGGGACGGAGGTGGGGTCCGGCATGCCGGGAGCGCTCTGGGCCACCTCGTGGCCGTCACGGATCGCCACGACGGCGAAACGGCGCGGTTCCTCCTCCGGGGTTTTCAGCAGGTCGCGCATCATGGCGCGATAGCGCTCCTCGAAGACGTTCAGAGGGAGGACGAGGCCCGGGAACAGCACCGAGTTCAGGGGGAAGAGCGGAAGGCGGACGGTCACGGCGCCAAAGCCTAGTGGTCGCCGGAGTGAACGCGTCCGGCGCGCCCACTCCGTGGATGACCGGCGCTCTCACTCCGGGGCGGAGCGGAGGCCGTCTGCTGTCGCACTTCGTCGCGCACCTCCAGGAACCGGCCCAGCGGATCGTCCGAGAACCGGATCCACGGGAAGGAGGTTGCGTACGGGCCGATCAGGCGCAGTTGCTCCAGGGCGTCCTCCCAGCGGCCCAGCCGTACCAGGACGTACGTCAGCTTGTTGCGGACCGCGGCCGGCCAGAGGTCGGCGGCCGGGAAGCGGGCGGAGAGCGCGATCGCGCGGTCGGCCGCCGTGGCCAGCCGCTCGGGCGGCACGCCCGGACCGCAGCCGTCGTTCAGGTAGGCGAGGACGGCCCGGGTCGGCAGCGCCTGTACGAGGGAGTCGGCCGGGGCGTCCTGCGCGGCCCGGTCGGCGAAGTCGAGGCACTCCCGGTGGGAGCCGTGCCAGGACGAGGCGAGGTAGCGCAGGGCCGCCACATGGCAGCCGTAGTGGAGCGGAGCGCGGCGCAGTGCCGCCTCCCACAGTTCCCCGAAGTACGTGTGCCCGGCGCGTGAGCCGCGCGCGTGGTCCAGGGCGATCCGCCACGGCACCGGGTCGCGGTCGTCGGCGCGGGCGGCGGCGGTGATCAGAGGGCTCACCCCGCGCAGCAGCTCGGCCCGGGCAGGGGACTGCCAGGCGCGGTCCACCGCCAGCTGGGCCCGGACCAGCAGCGCGTCCGGATCGTGCGGTGCGGCCGCGCACCAGGCCTCCAGCCACTCCGGCCGCGAGCGCGCGAAGGCGGCCAGGCGCAGGGCATACCCGTCGCGGCGCTCCCACTGCGCCTTCAGCCGCGTGGCCGCGAGCAACTCCGCGGCGACCTCGTACGCACCCTGCCCGGCCGCGACCAGCGCGGGTCCGAGGCGGTCGTCGGGCGCGTCGAGGAGCACCTCGGCGTCGGCGGGGAGCCCGACGGCGGGGTGTTCTATGGTCCTTGTCGGCCGGGACGCACGGCCGAACGGGAGCGGCAGAGCCATGGTGTCGACCATTGAAAGTCCGCTGGTCGCGCCCGCGCCAGAGGGAACGGGCAACCCGCGGAAAGTTGTACACGGATCGGTCAAGAACGGGTAAAGGTCAACTGTTCAACAACAGTCCGGCATTCACCTCAGCCGTGTCAGCTCCGCCGCAGCGTGCGTGTCGCCCCCGCCGCCACCGTCGTCGCCAGGATCCAGCCCAGCAGGATCATCGCCGCGGCCAGCCACTGCCAGGCGCCGCTCAGCTGCCAGAACCCGACCTGGCCCAGGTCGATGACCGGCAGCAGCAGGTCCAGGGCGAACAGGGCCGGGCTCCAGGTCGGATGCTCGCCGCCCTTCAGGGGCGGAGGGTCGGCGTACACGAAGGCCACCGAACTCGCCGCCCACAGCACCGCCATCCACACGGCGGCGCGGCCCGGCCGATAGCCGTAGGCGACCATCCAGTCCTGCGCGTACCCCCACAGCTTGGCCGCGGGCGGCAGCGTCTCGCGGCGCCGGCGCTGCTTGGCGAGCAGCACCTCGCGCGCGTCCTCGTCCTCACCGCCGTTGCGCAGGACGGTGGCCAGCAGCTCGTACGGCTCCGGGTTGTACTCGGCGGTCGCCGCGGCCACCCACTCCAGCCGTCGTTCCAGCGGGAACGGGCCGCGCGGCACGAGGTTCTCGTAGGTGAAGCCGCCCATGTGCAGCAGGCCCGGGCCCGGCCAGGCGTCGGCCCGGTCCATCAGGTTGACGACCCGCGCCCCCGACAGCACCACCCGGCCGCGCTCCGGCCGCTCCCCGAGGAAGCGCAGCTCGGGCGTCTGGATGCGGCGCAGGGACAGCCCCTGCTCGTCACTGAAGGTGAACCGGGCCCGCTCCAGGTCGACCGCGTCCCCGAACCGCCCGTCGTCCAGCCGCACCCCGCCCTGGCAGGCGAACCGCTGGATGCGCGTCCCGCGCGCGGGGGTGCGGCCGCTCAGCAGCGGACTGCCGACGCCCGCCGGGGTCAGATACAGCGTGCGCCCGACGGTCAGCTGGGGGGCGTTCAGCGCGAGCCGGGTGTACGGGTTGACCAGCCGCGCGCCCCGCAGGCTGAGCGACACGCCGATGCTGGCGCCGCGCAGGCTCAGCTCGCCGTGCGACTCCAGCATCTCGGCCTGCAGGTCCTGGCCGACGCTGATGCCGTCCGCGGCGATCGAGCGGCCGCTGCGGTCGCGGTACACGATCGCCTGGTTGAGCAGCAGATCCGTGCCGATCTGCGCGTCGGTGAGCCGGATGCCGTTGTGGAAGCGGCAGCGCGGCAGATGCAGGTCGCCCTCGGTGTGCACGCGGGCCGCCTCCAGGCGCGGTACCGAGCAGTCCACCAGCCGTACGGTCGTGAGGTGGGCCTCCGGCAGCCGGATCTCCCGGTCGAAGCGGCAGCCGCGCATCTCGACGTACGGCACCACCGTGCCGCCCGCGAGGTCCATCGTGTCGCTGATCCGCACGCCGACCAGCTTCAGCGAGGACACCCGGCCCGCGAGGGCCGGCGGTCCGTCCAGCAGCAGCCAGCAGATGATCCGCGCGCGTACGGTCCGCTCCTCTCCCCACGGATGCCCGCCGTGCGGATCGTCGACGACCGTGTCGCCATTGCTCAGGTCGTACACGCTGCCGTTGCGGAAGGCCTGCCACATGCCTGCCTCGGCAGCGGTCAGTCCGTCCGGCAGGTCCCCGTCCCCGTCCGGGATGCCGGCCCCCTCGGTCACAACTTTTCCTTCCTCCCCGGCTACTCGCGGGTCATTTGCCTTCGTACAACCGTTCATGCCCGCTGAGTAACGCCCCGAACGCTAGACGTGAAGGGGATCTTCCGGGTTCCTGCGGCGCCGCGTATCAGCCATTGGAATGCGCGGACGGCTCGCGACCCGGGTCTGAGAGAATTGAGCCCGTGATCTCCCGAATCGATCTGCGCGGCGACGCCCTTCCCGAGGGCCCCGCCCTGCGCGACCTGCTGCCCCGAGCCGACTTCGACGTATCGACCGCCCTGGAGAAGGTGCGTCCGATCTGCGAGGCCGTGCATCATCGGGGCGACGCGGCGCTGATCGACTTCGCCGAGAAGTTCGACGGGGTCAGGCTCGACCAGGTGCGGGTGCCGGCCGCGGCGCTCACGCGCGCGTTGGAGGAGCTCGACCCGGCCGTGCGCGCGGCCCTGGAGGAGTCCATCCGGCGCGCGCGTCTCGTCCACCGCGAACAGCGCCGTACGACGCACACCACCCAGGTCGTGCCCGGCGGCTCGGTCACCGAGAAGTGGGTGCCGGTCGACCGGGTCGGGCTGTACGCGCCCGGCGGGCGGGCCGTCTACCCGTCCTCCGTGATCATGAACGTCGTCCCGGCCCAGGAGGCCGGCGTCGAGTCCCTCGCCCTCGCCTCCCCGGCGCAGGCCGACTTCGGCGGCCTCCCGCACCCGACGATCCTCGCCGCGTGCGCGCTGCTCGGCGTCGACGAGGTGTACGCCGCCGGCGGCGCCACGGCCGTCGCGATGTTCGCGTACGGCACCGAGTCCTGCGCGCCCACCAACATGGTCACCGGCCCCGGCAACATCTGGGTCGCCGCCGCCAAGCGCTACTTCACGGGCAAGATCGGCATCGACGCCGAGGCGGGCCCGACCGAGATCGCGATCCTGGCCGACTCCACCGCCGACCCGGTGCACGTCGCCTCCGACCTGATCAGCCAGGCCGAGCACGACCCGCTCGCCGCCGCCGTCCTCGTCACCGACTCCGTCGAGCTCGCGGACGCGGTGGAGAAGGAGCTGGAGCCGCAGGTCGCGGCCAGCAAGCACATCGACGACCGGATCGTCCCGGCCCTCAAGGGCAAGCAGTCCGCGATCGTCCTCGTCGACGGCATCGACGAGGGCCTGCGGGTCGTCGACGCGTACGGCGCCGAGCACCTGGAGATCCAGACCGCCGACGCGGCCGCCGTGGCCGACCGGGTGCGCAACGCCGGCGCGATCTTCATCGGCCCCTGGGCACCGGTCTCGCTCGGCGACTACGCCGCAGGGTCCAACCACGTGCTGCCGACCGGCGGCTGCGCCTGCCACTCCTCCGGGCTGTCCGTGCAGTCCTTCCTCCGGGGCATCCACATCGTCGACTACACGAAGGACGCGCTGGCCGACGTCGCGCATCACGTGGTCACGCTGGCGGAGGCGGAGGACCTGCCCGCGCACGGCGCGGCGATCAAGGCGAGGTTCGGTTGGAAGGTGCCCGAGAGCAAGTGAGCGACGTGAGGATCGACGATCTCCCCGTACGGGACGAGCTGCGCGGAAAGTCCCCCTACGGCGCGCCCCAGTTGGACGTCCCCGTACGGCTGAACACCAACGAGAACCCCTACCCGCTGCCCGAGCCGCTGGTCGAGCGCATCGCCGAGCGCGTCCGCGAGGCGGCCCGCAACCTCAACCGCTACCCCGACCGGGACGCGGTCGAGCTGCGCACCCAGCTCGCCAAGTACCTGACGGACACGTCCGGTCACGAGGTGGGCCTCGCGAACGTCTGGGCGGCCAACGGCTCCAACGAGGTCATCCAGCAGCTGCTGCAGACCTTCGGCGGACCGGGCCGTACGGCGATCGGCTTCGAGCCGTCGTACTCGATGCACGGGCTCATCTCGCGCGGCACCGGCACGGGCTGGATCTCCGGTCCCCGCAACGAGGACTTCACGATCGACCTCGTGGCCGCCGAGAAGGCGATCGCCGAGAACCGGCCGGACGTCGTGTTCATCACCACGCCCAACAACCCCACGGGCAACGCGGTTCCGCCCGAGACGGTCCTCGCGCTGTACGAGGCAGCGCAGGCGGCCAAGCCGTCGATGGTCGTGGTCGACGAGGCGTACATCGAGTTCAGCCACGGCGACTCGCTGCTGCCGCTGCTCGAAGGTCGGCCGAATCTCGTCGTCTCCCGGACGATGTCGAAGGCCTTCGGCGCGGCCGGCCTGCGCCTCGGCTATCTCGCCGCGCACCCGGCCGTGGTGGACGCCGTCCAGCTCGTACGGCTGCCGTACCACCTGTCGGCCGTCACCCAGGCGACCGCCCTGGCCGCCCTGGAGCACACCGACACGCTGCTCAAGTACGTCGAGCAGCTGAAGTCGGAGCGGGACCGGCTGGTGAGCGAGTTGCGGGCGGCCGGATACGCGGTCGTGGAGTCCGACGCGAACTTCGTGCAGTTCGGGTTGTTCGAGGACTCCCACACCGCCTGGCAGAAGATCCTCGACCGGGGTGTGCTGGTCCGGGACAACGGCATTCCGGGGTGGCTGCGGGTCAGTGCCGGAACCCCGCAGGAGAACGACGCGTTCCTCGACGCGGTACGTGAACTGAAGAAGGAGCAGAGCGCATGAACCGCGTAGGACGCGTGGAGCGAGTCACCAAGGAGACCTCGGTGCTCGTCGAGATCGATCTCGACGGCAGTGGCAAGGTCGATGTGTCGACCGGCGTCGGTTTCTACGACCACATGCTCGACCAGCTCGGCCGGCACGGTCTGTTCGACCTGACCGTGAAGACCGAGGGTGACCTGCACATCGACTCGCACCACACCATCGAGGACACCGCCCTCGCGCTGGGCGCCGCCTTCAAGCAGGCGCTCGGCGACAAGGTGGGGATTTATCGATTCGGCAACTGCACGGTCCCGCTGGACGAGTCCCTCGCCCAGGTCACCGTCGACCTGTCCGGCCGCCCCTACCTCGTGCACACCGAGCCCGAGAACATGGCGCCGATGATCGGCGAGTACGACACCACGATGACCCGGCACATCCTGGAGTCCTTCGTCGCCCAGGCCCAGATCGCGCTGCACGTGCACGTGCCGTACGGGCGCAACGCCCACCACATCGTGGAGTGCCAGTTCAAGGCGCTGGCCCGGGCCCTGCGGTACGCCTCCGAGCGCGACCCGCGCGCGGCCGGCATCCTGCCCTCCACGAAGGGCGCGCTGTGAACGGCCTGTCCACGGTCCTGATCGTCGTGGGTCTCTTCCTCGTCGGCGGGATCATCTCCTTCGCCAAGCAGCAGATGCCGAGGAGCCTCATCGTGCTGCTGTCGATCGGCGCCGCGATGTGTCTCGTCGCGGGCATCCTGAGGCTGGAGGTGTGGAACTGATGAGCACCGTCTCGAAGAAGGTCGTGGTCTTCGACTACGGCTTCGGCAACGTCCGCTCCGCCGAACGCGCCCTCGCGCGCGCGGGAGCCGATGTCGAGATCACGCGTGACTTCGACAAGGCCATGAACGCCGACGGCCTGCTGGTGCCCGGCGTCGGTGCCTTCGCGGCCTGCATGCAGGGTCTGACGGAGGCGCGCGGCGACTGGGTCGTCGAGCGGCGGCTGGCCGGCGGGCGCCCGGTGATGGGCATCTGCGTCGGCATGCAGATCCTCTTCGCGCGGGGCATCGAGCACGGCGTCGAGACCGAGGGCCTCGGCGAGTGGCCCGGCTCGGTCGAGCCGCTGCAGGCCGACATCGTGCCCCACATGGGCTGGAACACCGTGGACGTGGCGGCCGGCACCGAGCTGTTCGCCGGTCTGGACGCGGACGCGCGCTTCTACTTCGTGCACTCCTACGCGGTCCACGACTGGGCCCTGGAGGTGCACAACCCGCTGATGCAGGCTCCCAAGGTCACCTGGTCGACGCATGGCAAGCCCTTCGTGGCCGCCGTGGAGAACGGCGCCCTGTGGGCCACGCAGTTCCACCCCGAGAAGTCCGGCGACGCCGGAGCGCAGCTGCTCACCAACTGGATCGGAACCCTGTAGAGACATGGCCAAGCTCGAACTCCTCCCCGCCGTCGACGTCCGCGACGGCCAGGCCGTCCGCCTCGTGCACGGCGAGTCCGGCACGGAGACGTCGTACGGCTCCCCCCTGGAGGCCGCCCTCGCCTGGCAGCGGTCCGGCGCCGAGTGGCTGCACCTGGTCGACCTGGACGCCGCCTTCGGCACCGGCGACAACCGTGAGCTGATCGCCGAGGTCGCGAAGGCGATGGACATCAAGGTGGAGCTGTCCGGCGGCATCCGCGACGACGCCTCCCTGGCCGCCGCGCTCGCCACCGGCTGCACGCGCGTGAACCTCGGTACGGCCGCCCTGGAGACCCCCGAGTGGGTCGCCAAGGTCATCGCCGAGCACGGCGACAAGATCGCCGTCGGCCTCGACGTACGCGGCACGACCCTGCGCGGCCGCGGCTGGACCCGCGACGGCGGCGACCTCTACGAGACCCTGGAGCGCCTCAACAGCGAGGGCTGCGCCCGCTACGTCGTCACGGACATCGCCAAGGACGGCACGCTCCAGGGCCCGAACCTGGAGCTGCTGAAGAACGTCTGCGCGGCGACGGACCGCCCGGTGGTCGCCTCCGGCGGTGTCTCGTCCCTGGACGACCTGCGGGCCATCGCCGAGCTGGTGCCGCTCGGTGTCGAGGGCTCCATCGTCGGGAAGGCCCTGTACGCGAAGGCGTTCACCCTGGAAGAGGCCTTGGAGGCTGTGTCGTCATGACGTCCGATGCCGTGCGGCGCGTGCAGAGCGGAAGTCCCTGGGAAGAGTCCTTCGGTTTCGCACGTGCCGTCGCGGCGGGGGACCGCGTCCTGGTGGGGGGTACGACCTCCTTCAAGGGCGACATCCTGTACGGCGAGGGCGACCCGTACGAGCAGGCCAAGGTGGCCTTCACCAGCGCGGTGGAGGCACTCGGCGAGTTCGGACTCGGCGTCGAGTCCGTGATCCGTACCAGGATGTACCTGACCCACGCGCGGGACGTGGACGCCGTGGGCCGGGCCCACAAGGAGTTCTTCGACACGGTGCGCCCGGTCACGACGTTGCTCGTCGTGGAGGGTTTCGTGGACTCGCGCATCCTGGTCGAAGTGGAAATAGAAGCATTCAGAGGACGTTAGAGGAGCCGGTTTCATGACCCTGGCGGTCCGAGTCATCCCCTGCCTGGACGTGGACAACGGCCGGGTCGTCAAGGGCGTCAACTTCCAGAACCTGCGCGACGCGGGCGACCCCGTCGAAATGGCCAAGGTGTACGACGCCGAGGGCGCCGACGAGCTGACGTTCCTGGACATCACCGCTTCGTCGGGCAACCGCGAGACCACGTACGACGTGGTGCGCCGGACCGCCGAGCAGGTGTTCATCCCGCTGACGGTCGGCGGCGGCGTCCGCACGGCCGAGGACGTGGACAAGCTGCTGCGGGCCGGTGCCGACAAGGTGGGCGTGAACACCGCCGCGATCGCCCGCCCGGACCTGATCCGCGAGATCGCCGAGCGCTTCGGGCGGCAGGTGCTGGTGCTGTCGGTGGACGCGCGGCGCACTCCGGAGGGCACCTTCGAGGTCACCACCCACGGCGGCCGCAAGGGCACCGGCATCGACGCCGTCGAGTGGGCGCACCGGGCCGCCGAGCTGGGCGCGGGCGAGATCCTGCTCAACTCGATGGACGCGGACGGCACCAAAGACGGCTACGACATCGAGATGATCGAGGCGGTGCGCAAGCACGTGACCGTCCCCGTCATCGCCTCCGGCGGCGCCGGCAAGCTCGCCGACTTCGCGCCGGCCGTCGAGGCGGGCGCGGACGCGGTGCTCGCGGCGTCGGTGTTCCACTTCGGGGATCTGCGGATCGGCGAGGTGAAGCAGGCGTTGCGGGAGGCGGGCCACCGGGTCCGCTGAGGAGGAGCCCGAGCCGAGCCCCGGTCGAACAGGCCGGGGCTTTCTCATGTGCAGATACGAAAGAGAAGTTGCGCAAAATATATTGCGCAAGTTTTCTTTCGTATCTACGGTGGGGGTCATGGCAAGCAAGGAGAACCGCCAGATCACCGACCTGGGCACGCTCAAAGCCCTGGCGCACCCGCTGCGCATGAAGCTCTACCGCCTGCTGTTCGTGGCCGAGGCGGCGACCGCCTCGCAGCTCGCCGAGCAGGTGGACGAAGCCGTGTCCCTGGTCAGTTACCACCTGCGCAAGCTCGCCGAGCACGGCCTCGTCGAGGAGGCCGAACCGCGCAGCGGCGACGCCCGGGAGCGCTGGTGGCAGCCGGCCTCGCAGGGCGTCACCGTCCGCGACAAGGACTTCCAGGGCGCCCCCGAGAAGGTGGCCGCCCACCTCGCGGCGTCGCGGCTCTTCCAGGAACAGCGCTCCGAGATGTACCGCACCTACCTCGACGAGCGCGCCCACTGGGGCCCGGAGTGGAGCGCGGCCGCATACGACTCCGAGTCGCTGCTGCGACTCACGGCCGGCGAACTGGCCGAGCTGAAGAAGGACCTGCACGACGTGCTCAAGAGGTACGACGAGCAGGGGCGCGCCCGTGAGGCCGCCGGCGAGACCGAAGGGCGCGAGAACGTCGCCCTGCACCTGTACGGCTTCCCGTTCCGCGTCTGAGAGAGGAAACCCCTACCGTGACCGCCACGCTCATAGCCGCGACCGACGTCGTCGACAGACCCGCCCACCGCGACCCCAACGTCCTGCGCTGGCTCGCCGCCTACACCTCCTCCATGATCGGCGACAGCGTCTACTACATCGCCCTGTCCTGGGCGGCCGTCCAGGCCGGTTCGCCGTCCCAGGCCGGAGTGGTCATGGCGGTGAGCGCCCTGCCGCGGGCCCTGCTGATGCTGGGCGGGGGAGTGATCGCCGACCGGCTCGGGCCGCGCAGGGTCGTCATCGGCAGCGACGCGGTGCGGTGCGCGGCCGTCCTCGCGGTGGCGGGGCTGCTGTTCTTCACCACCCCGGGCCTGTGGCCGCTGGCCGCGCTCGCCCTGGTCTTCGGCACCGTCGACGCCGTGTTCATGCCGGCCGTGGGCGCGCTCCCCGCGCGCGTGACGACACGCGACCAGCTCGCGCGCGTGCAGGGCATGCGGGGCCTCGGGATCCGTTTCGCCAGCGTCGTCGGCGGTCCGCTCGGCGGTCTCGGGGTCGCGGTCGGGGGCGCGGCGGCCGCGTTCGGCCTCGCCGGGCTGCTCATCGCGGTGTCGGTGCCGCTGCTGGTCTCCGTGCGGGTGCGGGAGCTGCCCGCCGACGACAAGGCGGCCGCACAGGGCGGCACCGCCTGGCGCGACCTGCTGGCCGGCCTCGACTACATCCGCCGCCACCGGGTGCTCGCTCCGCTGATGCTGGCCATCGCCCTCGGCGACCTCGGCTTCGTCGGCCCGCTCAACGTCGGCCTCACTCTGCTCGCCGACGAGCGGGGCTGGGGTGCCTCCGGAATGGGCTGGGTACTCGCCGGTTTCGGCGTCGGCGCGGGCGCCGCGTCCCTGCTGCTGACCATGCGCGGACGCCTGCCGCACGCCGGGCAGGTGGCGGGGTACGCGATCCTCGCCGGGTCGGTCGCGATCGGCGCCCTCGCCTTCGTGCCCGGCGTGGCCGCGGCCGTCGGGGTCGCCCTGCTCATCGGGCTGCTCGCCGGGCTCAGCGGCGCCATGTGCGGCGCCCTGCTGCAGACCCAGGCCGACGCCGCCTACCTGGGCCGGGTCACCGCCGTCTCCGGGCTGGTCAGCCTCGGTTTCGCGCCGCTCAGCATGCCCCTGTCCGCCGCCGCCATCGGTGCCTGGGGCACCGGCCCGGTCTTCGTGGTCAGCGCGGCGGTGTGCGGGCTGGGCGGAGTGATCGCCCTGTGCGTGCCCGGCCTGCGCCGCGCCGAACTCCCGAAGTGACCTCTCAGATCCCCAGTTGCTTGCCCTCGTGCAGCTTCGAGATCGCGTCCTTGTCGCCGTCCAGTTCGACCTTGGCGGCGCTCTGACGGCCGTAGGAGAACAGCAGCAGCTCCGACGGCTCGCCGGTCACCGTGACGACCGGCGTGCCCCGGTGGGCGACCGCCGTCTGGCCGTCGGGGCGGCGCAGCACCAGGCCCGTGGGGGCGCCGCGGCCCATCAGGCGGGCGGAGCGCTCCAGACGGGACCAGAGGGCGTCCTGGAAGACCGGGTCGAGTTCTCGCGGCGTCCAGTCCGGCTGGGCGCGGCGGATGTCCTCCGTGTGGACGTAGAACTCGACCGTGTTCGACAACTCGTCGATCTGCTTGAGCTGGAACGGCGAGAAGCGCGGCGGGCCGGTGCGGATGAGCTGGATCAGCTCCTCGTACGGCTTCGCCGCGAACTCCTCCATCGCCCTGTCCAGGCGTGGCGCGAGCTGCTTGAGCAGAATGCCGGCGGCAGCGTCGGGGCGGCGCTCACGCACCACCACGTGCGCGGCGAGATCACGGGTCGTCCAGCCCTCGCAGAGAGTGGGGGCGTCCGGGCCCTCGGCCTCCAAGAGGTCGGCCAGAAGAAGTCGTTCACGCTTGGCGAAGGTCGACATGCAGTCAGCCTACGACCACGTAACTGGTCCGCCCACCCGTCGCCCGGCCACCGCCCCTCATCGTGGCGCTGCGCGCCGCCCTATCCATCCAATGGACATGGGGCCGTCACTGTCAGTGGCAGGCGGCACAATGGCAGGCATGACCACGAGCACGCCCCGTCAGCCCAGTCGGCTGGACCCCGAGATCGCCGCGCGCCTCAAGCGCAGCGCGGACGGGCTCCTGCCCGCCATCGCCCAGCAGTACGACACCGGAGAGGTGCTGATGCTCGGCTGGATGGACGACGAGGCGTTGCATCGCACGCTCACCACCGGCCGCTGCACCTACTGGTCGCGCAGCCGCCGGGAGTACTGGGTCAAGGGCGACACCTCGGGCCACTTCCAGTGGGTCAAGTCCGTGGCCCTGGACTGCGACGCCGACACCGTGCTCGTCAAGGTCGACCAGGTCGGCGCCGCCTGCCACACCGGCGCGCGTACCTGCTTCGACGTGGATGTGCTGCTCAAGGAAGCCGAGGGCGCCGATTCCGGCGTACCGGCAACGGATCAGTAAGGTCAGCCGCCATGGACCTCGAGACGTTCCGCAAGCTGGCCACCGACCGCCGCGTCATTCCGGTCACCCGCAAGCTCCTCGCCGACGGCGACACCCCGGTCGCGCTCTACCGCAAGCTGGCCGCCGAGCGCTCCGGCACCTTCCTGCTGGAGTCCGCGGAGAACGGCCGTTCCTGGTCCCGCTATTCGTTCGTGGGCGTACGCTCCGCGGCGACCCTCACCGAGCGGGACGGCCAGGCCCACTGGCTCGGCGCCCAGCCCGTCGGCCTCCCCGCCGAGGGCGACCCGCTCGCCGCCCTGCGCGCCACCATCGAAGCCCTGCACACCCCGCGCGACCTCGCCCACGACCTGAACCTGCCGCCCTTCACCGGCGGCATGGTCGGCTACCTCGGCTACGACATCGTGCGCCGCCTGGAGAAGATCGGCCCCGGCGAGCGGGACGACCTCAAGCTGCCCGAACTGACCATGCTGCTCACCAGTGACCTCGCCGTCATGGACCACTGGGAGGGCTCGGTCCTGCTGATCGCCAACGCGATCAACCACAACGACCTCGACACCGGCGTCGACGAGGCCTACGCGGACGCGGTCGCCCGCCTCGACGCCATGCAGGCCGACCTGTCGCGCCCGGTCGCCCAGCCGCCCGCCGTCCTGCCGCCCTCCGAACTCCCGGAGTACACCGCGCTCTGGGGCGGTGAGGACTTCCAGGAGGCCGTGGAGGACATCAAGGAGCGCATCCGGGCCGGCGAGGCCTTCCAGGTGGTCCCCTCCCAGCGCTTCGAAACGCCGTGCACGGCAAGCGCGTTGGACGTCTACCGGGTGCTGCGGGCGACCAATCCCTCCCCGTACATGTACCTGTTCCGCTTCGACGGCTTCGACGTCGTCGGCTCCTCGCCGGAAGCCCTGGTGAAGGTCGAGGACGGGCAGGCCATGGTCCACCCCATCGCCGGCACCCGCTGGCGCGGCGCCACCCCGCAGGAGGACCAGGCCCTCGCCGACGAACTCCTCGCCGACCCCAAGGAGCGCGCCGAGCACCTCATGCTGGTCGACCTCGGCCGCAACGACCTGGGGCGAGTCTGCGAGCCGGGTTCGGTCGAGGTCGTCGACTTCATGTCCATCGAGCGGTACTCCCACGTGATGCACATCGTCTCGACGGTGACAGGACGCGTGGCACCCGGCCGCACGGCCTTCGACGTCCTGACGGCCTGCTTCCCGGCCGGCACCCTCTCCGGCGCCCCCAAGCCCCGCGCGATGCAGATCATCGACGAACTCGAGCCGTCCCGCCGCGGGTTGTACGGCGGCTGCGTCGGCTACCTCGACTTCGCGGGCGACTCCGACACCGCCATCGCGATCCGCACGGCCCTGCTGCGCGACGGCACGGCGTTCGTCCAGGCGGGCGCGGGCATCGTCGCCGACTCGGACCCGGTCGCCGAGGACACCGAGTGCCGGAACAAGGCGGCGGCAGTACTGCGCGCGGTGCACACGGCGAACCGACTCACGTGAACCCGGGCGGCCCGGTGCGGGATCCGAGCCGGCGGCCGTGCGGGACCGGCGGTGGCGGTCGGGTGCGAATCCCGGGATCGGTGGTGGCGGCCGCGTGTGAAGCCGCGTGCGCGTCGTGCGGGGCCCTGGGGGCTGCCGTGCGTCCCTGAAGGCAGTCGTGTGGGATCCGCTGTGGCGGTCGGGGTGAACCCCGGGCGTAACCCCGGGCGCCTCCGTGCGGGATTCGTGGTGGTGGCCGCGTGTGAGCCCGCGTGCCCGTTGTGCGGAGCCCTGGTAGCTGCCATGTGTCGCCGGTGGCGGCCGTACGTGAACCCCGGTGGCGGCCGCGTGTCCGGTCGGCACCCTGCCTGTCCGTGTGTCCCGGGTGGCGGCCGTACGGGAAGCCGTGTGCCCGTCGGGCGGTGCTCTGGTGCCTGCCGTGTGTCCCGGGAGACGGTCGCGTGGGATGCGCGGTGGCGGTCGGGGTGTGAACCCTGTGGCGTCCGTGCGGGGATTCGTGATGGTGGCCGTGTGTAAGCCCGCATGTCCCTCGTGCGGAGCACCCTGGTAGCTGCCGTGTGTCCCCGGTGGTGGCCGTACATGAAGCTGCGTGCGCGTCGTGCGGGGCCCTGGTGCCTGTCGTGGGTCCCGGTGGCGGTCGTGTGGGATGCGCGTGGCGGGTGGGTGTGAAGCGCCAGGTGGGTCTCTCATATGAACCCCGGGTGACTGATCGTTCGGGGTTCGGGTGATAGTGGAGTACGTGACTGCCGTACCGCACCCCCGTTCCGAAGCCCCCGGTTCCGCCCGGGCCGGCCGTATGAGTCTCGCCGTTGCCCTGCTGTGCGGCGCGCTCGGCGCGGCCGTGGCGCTGCTTGCCACCCGGCAGCGCTGGTCGGAGGGCACCGTGACGGTGGCCGGCGGCCCGTACCCGCTGATCGCCAAGGGCAGCGACGTCACGGGCGTCCCCGCGGCCCTGGCCATAGTGGGGCTCGCCGCGCTCGTCGCCGTCTTCGCCGTCCGCCGGGCCGGCCGCTTCATGGTTGCCGCCCTGCTCGCGCTCTCCGGCGCCGGCACCGTCGCCGCGGCCGTGCTCGGCGCCTCCGACAGCTCCGCGCTCGACGAGAAGGCCGCGCAGGCCTCCGGCGACACCTCGGCCACCGTCCAGGCCCTCACCCACACCGCCTGGCCGTACGTCGCGGCCATCGGCGGGGCCCTGATCCTGCTCGCCGGGCTCCTGGCCCTGCGCTACGGCCGGCTGTGGCCCGGGATGTCCGGCCGCTACGAGCGCGGCGGCACGCCCCGGCCGCGTCGCAAGGCCCCGGCGGCGGCCGACCCCGACCGGCCCGAGGAGCTCTGGAAGGCCCTCGACCGGGGCGAGGACCCGACCGGCGCGTAGCGCTCCGCTTGGAGGCCGGGATCAAATGTGCGGGCCGGTGGGGGCTGGGCGCGCCCGCGCGGCGGCAGCCGCACATCGGACAGAGCCCCGCGCCCCTTAGGGCGTTGCAGTCCCCGGCGTGACCCGTGAGGGCTACCCCCGATCACCTCATGGTCACGCGTGCGGGACAATGACAGCGAGCGTCCGCTCAACCACGTACAACACGTACACAGCAACGAGGAGCAAGCAATGGCGGGCAGCAGCCACGGTCACACCCCGGCCGCCTGGACCGGTGTCACGATCGCCTTCATCGGTTTCTGCGTCTCGGGCGCCTTCATGGTGATGGCCCAGCCCGCGGGCTTCTGGGCCGGCATGGGCGTCGTGGTTCTCGGCGGCGTCGTCGGCTGGATCATGAGCGCGATGGGCATGGGCCAGCCGAAGGACGCTCACAAGGCGCTGCTCATGACGCAGGAGCGCGAGACGGCGGCCGTCGAAGGCTGAGCAGTCGTACGACTTCGTGGAGGGGCGACCCGGTACCGATGCGGTGCCAGGGGGCGCCCCTCACGCGCGTTCGGAGGGCACAATGCAACACGTGAACGCCGACAACCCGATGCCGACCCGGTCCGGTGCCGTGCTGGGGCGTCTGGCCGGACCGGCAGGAGTGCTCGCGGCCGTCGGCGGGGCCTTCGCGTACGTCGGCACCGTGGACCCGAACGAGCCCGGCCACTACCCCGCCTGCCCGCTCCTGCAGTACACCGGCATCTACTGCCCTGGCTGCGGCGGACTCCGCAGCGCGCACGCGGTCGTCCACGGGGACCTCCTGGCGGCGCTCCAGGACAACGCGCTCGCCGTGGTGGGCTATGCGCTCTTCGCCGTGGTGTGGACCGTCTGGGTGGTCCGTGCGGCGCGCGGGCGGCCGCTCAGGATCGATCCCGGACCAGTGCAGCTGTGGGCCGCGGGCGCGTTGCTGCTGGTCTTCACGGTTGTCCGGAACCTGCCCTTCGGTGGCTGGCTGCACCCTTGATCAACTGGGGAACGCCCAGGTAGTGGGACCGGCGTCAACCGGATGCGAGGCCTACGCCCTCCTCCGGATACCATCGCAGTGACCATAGGTTTTGAACCGCTTTCACAACCGACCGTTTGGAAGGGGGCCGCTCGCGTGAGTGTGCTCGACGAGATCATCGACGGAGTCCGTGCCGACCTCGCGGAGCGGCAGGCGCGCGTCAGCCTCGACGAGCTCAAGGAGCGCGCGGCGAAGGCTCCCGCGGCCAAGGACGGCGTGGCCGCCCTCCGCGGCGACGGCGTCAAGGTCATCTGTGAGGTCAAGCGCTCCAGCCCCTCCAAGGGCGCGCTGGCCGCGATCGCCGACCCGGCCGGGCTCGCCGCGGACTACGAGGCGGGCGGCGCGGCCGTCATCTCCGTCCTGACGGAACAGCGGCGCTTCGGCGGCTCCCTGGCCGACCTGGAGGCGGTCCGCGCGCGCGTGGACATCCCGGTCCTGCGCAAGGACTTCATCGTCACGTCGTACCAGCTGTGGGAGGCACGGGCCTACGGCGCCGACCTCGTGCTGCTGATCGTCGCCGCCCTGGACCAGTCGGCGCTGGAGTCGCTGATCGAGCGTGCCGTGTCCATCGGCCTGACCCCGCTGGTCGAGGTGCACGACGAGGACGAGGTCGAGCGTGCCGTGGACGCGGGCGCGAAGATCATCGGCGTCAACGCGCGGAACCTGAAGACCCTGGAGGTCGACCGCGGGACGTTCGAGCGCATCGCGCCCGAGATCCCCGCCGGCCTCGTCAAGGTCGCCGAGTCCGGCGTCCGGGGCCCGCACGACCTCATCGCGTACGCCAACGCCGGCGCCGACGCGGTCCTGGTCGGCGAGTCCCTGGTCACGGGCAAGGACCCGAAGACAGCGGTCGCCGACCTGGTGGCGGCGGGCGAGCACCCCGCACTGCGGCACGGCCGAAGCTGATCACCCGCTAGGCTTGACCCCGATGACTCTCCCGATCACCCTGACGACCCGGGACCCGTACGCCCGCCTCGCGCGCGGCTGCCGGCCCCGAGGCTGCCGCGCGCCTGCGCGCCGGGTGCACGGGCGGAGGGTCCGCTACGTCATCGGTGACGAACCCGGACAGGTAAACGGCCGTCGATGGCAGCGCGCCCCCTAGGGGCGCGGGACTGTGCCCGATATGCGGCTCTGCCGCGTGGGCGCGACAAGCCACAGCCGGCCGGTAGCCGACTGACAAAGCCCCGCCCCCACGGCGATTAGTGCACTCAACGCAAACTCACCGTGAGGTTTCCGCATGCCCAGCGAGTTCTTCATCCCTGACCCCGAGGGTCAGATCCCGAGCGCCGAAGGCTACTTCGGCGCGTTCGGCGGCAAGTTCATCCCGGAGGCCCTCGTAGCCGCCGTGGACGAGGTGGCCGTCGAGTACGACAAGGCCAAGCACGACCCCGAGTTCGCCCGTGAGCTCGACGACCTGCTGGTCAACTACACCGGCCGCCCGTCGGCGCTCACCGAGGTCCCCCGTTTCGCCGCGGAAGCGGGTGGCTGCCGCGTGTTCCTCAAGCGCGAGGACCTCAACCACACCGGCTCCCACAAGATCAACAACGTGCTCGGCCAGGCCCTGCTCACCAAGCGCATGGGCAAGACCCGCGTCATCGCCGAGACCGGCGCCGGCCAGCACGGCGTAGCGACGGCGACGGCCTGCGCGCTGTTCGGCCTCGACTGCACGATCTACATGGGCGAGATCGACACCAAGCGCCAGGCCCTCAACGTGGCCCGGATGCGCATGCTCGGCGCCGAGGTCATCGCCGTGAAGTCGGGCTCGCGCACCCTCAAGGACGCCATCAACGAGGCGTTCCGCGACTGGGTCGCCAACGTCGACCACACCCACTACCTCTTCGGTACGGTCGCCGGCCCGCACCCCTTCCCCGCCATGGTCCGCGACTTCCACCGCGTGATCGGCATCGAGGCGCGCCGCCAGCTCCTGGAGCGCGCCGGCCGCCTCCCCGACGCCGCCGTCGCCTGCGTCGGCGGCGGCTCCAACGCCATCGGTCTCTTCCACGCCTTCATCCCCGACACGGACGTACGCCTCATCGGCTGCGAGCCCGCCGGGCACGGCGTCGAGACCGGTGAGCACGCGGCCACGCTGACCGCCGGCGAGCCCGGCATCCTGCACGGCTCCCGCTCCTACGTCCTGCAGGACGAGGAGGGCCAGATCACCGAGCCGTACTCGATCTCGGCCGGCCTGGACTACCCCGGCATCGGCCCCGAGCACTCCTACCTCAAGGACAGCGGCCGCGCCGAGTACCGCGCCGTCACCGACGACGCGGCGATGCAGGCGCTGCGCCTGCTGTCGCAGACCGAGGGCATCATTCCGGCCATCGAGAGCGCCCACGCCCTCGCCGGTGCCCTGGAGGTCGGCAAGGAGCTGGGCAAGGACGGGCTGATCGTGGTCAACCTGTCCGGGCGCGGCGACAAGGACATGGACACGGCCGCCCGTTACTTCGGCCTGTACGACACCGAGGCCGACGCGACCGTCGCCGCGGACGCCGACAGCGACATCGCGGAGATCGAGGGGGACGCCAAGTGAGCGGGAACATTCAGCTGCTGTCCGACACCCTCGCCGCCGCCAAGGCCGAGGGCCGCTCCGCCCTCATCGCCTACCTCCCGGCCGGATTCCCGACCGTGGACGGCGGCATCGAGGCGATCAAGGCCGCACTCGACGGGGGCGCGGACGTCGCGGAGGTGGGTCTGCCGCACAGTGACCCCGTCCTCGACGGCCCCGTCATCCAGACCGCCGACGACATCGCCCTGCGCGGCGGCGTCAAGATCGCGGACGTCATGCGCACGGTCCGGGAGGCCCACGCGGCCACCGGGAAGCCGATCCTCGTCATGACGTACTGGAACCCCATCGACCGCTACGGCGTCGAGCGCTTCACCGCCGAGCTCGCCGAGGCGGGCGGCGCCGGGTGCATCCTGCCCGACCTGCCCGTTCAGGAGGCGGCGCTGTGGAGGGAGCACGCCGAGAAGCACGGGCTCGCGACGGTCTTCGTCGTGGCGCCCAGCAGCAAGGACGAGCGGCTCGCGCAGATCACCGCGGCGGGCAGCGGCTTTGTCTACGCCGCTTCGCTGATGGGCGTCACGGGCACCCGTGAGTCCGTGGGCGCGCAGGCCCAGGACCTGGTCGAGCGCACCCGGGCCACCGGCACCGACCTGCCCGTCTGCGTCGGCCTCGGCGTCTCCAACGCCGAGCAGGCCGCCGAGGTCGCCGGCTTCGCCGACGGCGTGATCGTCGGCTCGGCCTTCGTCAAGCGGATGCTGGACGCGCCGGACGACGCGGCCGGCGTCGAGGCCGTGCGCACGCTCGCCGGTGATTTGGCGAAGGGCGTGCGCGGGCAGGCGTAGGAGACGTCCTCCAGGCGTCCTGCGGACGTAGGAGACATCTTCAGAAGAAGGTCATTCCGTACGAGTCGCTCGAACGGGTGGACCTGAGGCCGGGGAGGCGCGTTGCGCCTCCCCGGTTCGTTCCTGCGGGTGTGAGCGAAAAGAATCGTGAGGGAAAGCGGACCGCCCGGGAGCGGCTGGCGGTCGAGCGGGAGAAGCAGAAGGCCGCCGACAAGCGGCGCCGTGCGCTGATCGTCGGCGCGAGCGTCGTCTGCGTCCTGGGACTCGCGGCGGTGATCGGAGTCGTCGCGGCGAACGCCGGCAAGGACGACGGCAGTGACTCGGCGGGGCCGGTGGTCGGGCCCTCGGGGGCGCAGGGCAAGGACGGGCTCGCGATCCCGGTGGGCGAGAAGAGCGCCAAGTCGACGCTCACCGTGTGGGAGGACTTCCGCTGCCCGGCCTGCAAGTCCTTCGAGGACGCGTACAGATCGACGATCCACGAGCTGACGGAGTCCGGCAAGCTCAAGGTCGACTACCACCTGGCGACGATCATCGACGGCAACATGGGCGGCACCGGCTCCCGCAACGCCGCCAACGCCGCGGCCTGCGCCCAGGATTCCGGGAAGTTCACGCCGTACCACGACGTGCTGTACCGGAATCAGCCGCAGGAGATCGACGACGCCTTCGCCAAGAACAGCAAGCTGTTCGAGCTCGCGAAGAAGGTCAAGGGCCTGGACACGCCCGCCTTCCGCAAGTGCGTCGAGGACGGCACGCACAACAGCTGGGTCAACAAGTCCAACGAGGCGTTCCAGAAGGGCGGCTTCAGCGGCACGCCGACGGTGCTGCTGAACGACAAGAACATCTACCAGGACCAGACGATGACGCCGACGAAGCTGAAGCAGATGGTGGAGGAGGCCGCCAAGGGCTGAAGCTCCCGCGGCGCAGGGCCTGATCGAGGCGCTGCCCGTTATGGACCCGTAGCCGGGCTGCCTGCCATCGCTGCCGCCCGGCAGGGTAGCGTCGACCTTGCCATGGAACTTGCCTACATTCCCAGCCCGTCGCGCGGAGTGCTGTACCTCGGCCCCATCCCGCTGCGCGGCTACGCCTTCTGCATCATCATCGGTGTCTTCGTAGCCGTCTGGCTCGGCAACAAACGCTGGATCGCCCGGGGCGGGCGGGCCGGCACGGTGGCCGACATCGCGGTCTGGGCCGTGCCCTTCGGCCTCGTCGGCGGACGTCTCTACCACGTGATCACGGACTACGAGCTGTACTTCAGCGAGGGCCGTGACTGGGTGGACGCCTTCAAGATCTGGGAGGGCGGCCTCGGCATCTGGGGCGCGATCGCGCTCGGCGCGCTGGGCGCGTGGATCGGCTGCCGCCGCCGGGGCATCCCGCTGCCCGCCTACGCCGACGCCATCGCCCCCGGGATCGCCTTCGCCCAGGCGCTCGGGCGCTGGGGCAACTGGTTCAACCAAGAGCTGTACGGCCGGCGGACCGACCTCCCGTGGGCCCTGGAGATCACGTCCTCGACGGACGGGCGAGTGCCCGGCACCTACCACCCCACGTTCCTCTACGAGTCCCTGTGGTGCATCGGCGTCGCCCTGCTGGTGATCTGGGCCGACCGCCGCTTCAAGCTGGGGCACGGGCGGGCGTTCGCGCTGTACGTCGCCGCGTACTGCGCGGGCCGCGCGTGGATCGAGTACATGCGTGTCGACGATGCCCACCACATCCTGGGCGTACGGCTGAACGTCTGGACCGCGCTGATCGTGTTCCTGCTGGCGGTGACGTACTTCGTGCTGTCGGCGAAGAAGCGGCCCGGCCGGGAGGCCGTGGTCGAGCCAGGTGCCTCCGGTGATGAAGCCGACGGTGAGGTCGAGGCTTCCGGCGAGGACAAGGCTTCCGACGGTGAGGACCAGGCTTCCGACGGTGAGGCCGAGAACGACGTGAAGGACGACGTCAAGGACGAGGCCGGGTCCACGAAGAAGACGTGAGGCTTGGTTCTACGGTGATGAGGGCGCTCGGAATTGTCCGGGCGCCCTCGTCGTGTGTGGGGCGACAAGAGAAAGCGATAAGAGAAGGGGTCAGCGTCGGCGGGCCAGCGACAGGGTTCTGTGGGCGGCTGTCACCACCGCCGCGTCGATGAAGGTTCCGTCCTGCAGGGCCTGGGCGCCGTGTTCTGTGGCCGCTGCCTTGATGATGGTTTCCGCCTGTTCCAGTTCCTGCTCCGTGGGCAGGTAGGCGCTTTCGATCACCGGGAGCTGGCGGGGGTGAATGGCCGCTCGGCCCAGGAAGCCGAGGGCGCGGCCGTGGGCGCAGGACGCCGCCAGGCCCTCCAGGTCGCGGATGTCCGGGTGGATCGACTGGGCCGGTGGCGGCAGGCCGGCTGCCCTCGCGGCCACGATGACGCGGGAGCGGGACCAGTCGAGGCCGGCGTCGCCTCGGGCGCCCAGGTCGGCCCGTAGGTCCGCCTCGCCCAGGGAGATGCCGCGCAGGGAGGGATGGGCGGAGGCGATCGCGTAGGCGTGTTCGATGCCGACGGCTGTTTCGAGGAGGGCGTACAGCGGGGGTGTCCTGCCGAGGGTCTCCGCGATACGGCTGATCTGCTCGGCCGATGTCACCTTCGGCAGGCGGAGGCCGGAGACGCCCGGCAGGTGTGCCACCGCCCACAGGTCCGCCGGTACCAGTGGACTGTCCAGGGCGTTCACGCGGACGTGGACGGGTACCGGTTGCGGCTGGGAGAGAAGTTCGGCGGTGGCCTCACGGGCGTACGCCTTGCGGTCGGGGGCGACCGCGTCCTCCAGGTCGATCACGACGACGTCCGCTCCGGAGACGAGCGCCTTCGCCACCACCCGGGGCCGGTCGCCCGGCGCGTACAGCCAGGTGAGGGGGCAGGCCGTCACAGGGCGCCCTCCTCGCGCAGGGCCGCCAGTTCGGTGGGGGTCAGGCCCAGATCGGTGAGGATCTCGTCCGTGTCCGCGCCGTGCGGGCGGCCCGGCCAGCGGATCGTGCCGGGGGTGGCGGAGAGGCGGAAGAGGACGTTCTGCATGCGCAGCGGGCCCAGGTCGGGGTCGTCGACGGTGGTGATGGTGTCGAGGGCCGCGTACTGGGGGTCCGTCATCACGTCCCGTACGTCCTGGATCGGGGCCACCGCGGCCTCCGCCTTCTCGAAGGCCGCGAGGACGTCGGCGCGGGTGTGGCGGGCGATCCAGTCGCCGACCGCGCGGTCGAGGACGTCGGCGTGGCGGGCCCGGTCGGCGCCTGTCGCGAACCATGGTTCGTCGATCAGCTCGGGGCGCCCCACCAGGTGCATCACCCGCTCGGCGATCGACTGGGCGGAGGTGGAGACGGCGACCCAGCCTCCGTCCGCGGTGCGGTAGGTGTTGCGCGGGGCGTTGTTGGCGGAGCGGTTGCCGGTGCGTTCCTGGACGTAGCCCAGTTGGTCGTACCAGGTCGGCTGGGGGCCGAGGGCCATCAGCATCGGCTCGATGAGCGCCATGTCGACGACCTGGCCCTCGCCGGTGCGGTCGCGGGCTGCCAGTGCCGTCAGCACCGCGTACGCGGTCGCGAGGCCGGCGATCGAGTCGGCCAGGCCGAAGGGTGGGAGCGTCGGGGGTGCGTCCGGTTCGCCGGTGAGCGCGGCGAAGCCGCTCATCGCCTCGGCGAGGGTGCCGAAGCCGGGGCGGTGGGCGTAGGGGCCGAACTGGCCGAAGCCGGTGATGCGGGTGAGGACCAGGCGGGGGTTGGCGGCGGAGAGTTCGGGCCAGCCGAGGTCCCATTTCTCCAGGGTGCCCGGGCGGAAGTTCTCGATGACGACGTCCGCGGTCGCGGCCAGGCGGAGGAGCGTGGCGCGGCCGCCGGGCTTGGAGAGGTTCAGGGTGATCGTGCGCTTGTTGCGGCCCAGGACCTTCCACCACAGGCCCACGCCGTCCTTCGACGGGCCGTGGCCGCGGGAGGGGTCCGGCTTCTCGGGGTGCTCGACCTTGATGACCTCCGCGCCGAAGTCGCCGAGCATCGTGGCGGCGAGAGGGCCGGCGAAGAGGGTGGCGAGATCGAGGACGCGCAGACCGGTCAGGGGAGGGGCAGCGGCGGTACGGAGAGGGGCAGGGGCGGTACGGGGCTGGGTGCCGGGCGCGTTCACGAGGCGAACCGCACGTCGATCTCGGGGCGGTACGGCATCGACGCCGAGGCGCCCTCCCGCTGCACCGACAGTGCCGCGGCCTCCGCCGCCCACGCCAGGGCCTCCCGCATCGGCCGTCCCTCGCCGAGTTCCCCCACTCTCGGCTTCGCTCGAGCGGGGGTACCCCCATCCGCGAGGGCGTCGACGAAGGTGTCGCCGGCGTCGGTGGAGTCGACGGCGGTGACCTTCGGCGCCGGGACGGTCACGGGGTCTGCGCCGCGGGTGGCGTACAGGCTGCCGGTCGCGCCCAGGGTGACGACGGCCTCGGGGACCTGGTCGAGCAGCGCGATGGCCGCCTCGCGGGGTTCGGTGCGGCCGGTGAGGGTGGTGGCCTCGTGTTCGTTGGGGACCAACAGGTCGATGGTGGCGAGGAGTTCGCGGGGGAGCGGCTGGGCGGGCGCGGGGGTGAGGATCGTACGGACGCCGTGGCGGTGGGTCGCCTGGGCGTCGGCGAGGACGGCGGCCAGCGGGATCTCCAGCTGGAGCAGCAGCGTGTCGGCGGAGGCGATGACGCCCTCGTCGCCGGGGCTCAGGTGGTCCGGTGTGCCGTTCGCGCCGGGGATCACGACGATCGCGTTGCCGCCTTCGTCGTCCACGACGATGGGCGCGGTGCCGGACGGGCCCTCGGCCGTGCGCAGGCGGGTGCCGTAGGCGTCGTTGCCGACGGCGCCGATCATCATGACGGTGCCGCCCGCGCGGGCCGCCGCGATCGCCTGGTTGGCGCCCTTGCCGCCGGGGATCGTACGGAACTCCCGGCCCGTCACGGTCTCGCCGCGCTGCGGGGCCTTTTCGACGTCGGTGACGAGGTCCATGTTCGTGCTGCCGAGCACGACGATGTCGGTCATGGGCGAGTGGCCTCCAAGGGGGTGAGGGAGTGAGGGAGGTCGTGGGCGAGTACGTAGGTGAGTTGGGCCAGGGCGTCGAAGCCGGTGCCGTTGAAGTCGGCGACGGAGGTGGCGAGGCGGTTCTTGAGAGGGGCCGTCCAGCGGTCGGGGAGGGCGGCGGGGGTGCCGGTGAGGAGGGCGGCGATGCTGCCCGTCGTCGCGCCGTTGGAATCGGTGTCCCAACCTCCTGATACGGCACGGCAGATGGAGCCGGTGAAGTCGCCGTTGGCGTGGGTGAGGGCGGCGGTGATCAGGGCTGTGTTGGGGATGGCGTGGACCCAGTGGTGGGTGGGGGAGTAGGTGGCGTGGAGTGCGTCGACGATCCTGTCGAAATCGTCGTGGGTCTGCGCCAGTTGGATGGCGTGGTGGATGGCCTGGGACAGGCGGGAGTCCGGGGGGATCACCGTCAGGCCGGTGTTCAGACAGGTGTGGATGGCGTGGGGGCCGGTCGCTGTGGCTGCCTGTGCGATGACTGCCGCCGTGAACATCGCCGCGTAGACGCCGTTGGCGGTGTGGGTGAGGGTGGCGTCGCGGTGGGCCTGTTCGGCTGCGGCGGCCGGGTTGCCGGGGTTGGTCCAGCCGTGGACGTCCGCGCGGATGTGGGCGCCGATCCATTCGCGGAAGGGGTTGCGGTGGCGGGCCGTGTGCGGGGGTTCGATGCCGAGGAGGAGGTTGCGGTGGGCGATGCGTTCGGCTGTGAAGGTGCGGCCGGGTGGGAGTTCGTCCAGCCAGAGGTGGGCTACGTCCGTGGTGGTGAAGGTTTGGCCGTGGCGGCTGAGCAGGAGGAGGTTGAGGAGGGGGTAGTTGAGGTCGTCGTCCTCGGGCATGCCGTCGATGTTTTCGGCGAGGGAGGTGGTGGCCGAGCGGCGGTTCCAGGGGTGGGCGGTGAGGAGGTCCTCGGGGACGCCGCGAGCGGTGAAGTAGCTGGTCAGGGGCCAGTTGCCGGTGGCTTTGGCGAGTTGGCGGATGGCTTCCAGGGGGAGCTTTTCCACGGGTTTGCCGAGGAGGCAGCCGACGGCTCGGCCCAGCCAGGCGGCTTCGTAGCGGGTGGGTGCAGGGGGCGGTGTGGAGGTGCGGGAATCGCTCGGCCAGTTCGGGCACAGGGACTTGATCTTCTCCAGGTCCGTCGGCTCGTCCTCCTCCAACCTGCTGGGCAGGTCGGCGAGTTCGTCCAGCAAGTCCTCTGCCAGGGTCCGCAGATACCTCGACGCCGGCTCCGTCGACGCCCCGGCCCGCAGCGGAGCCTCCCTGCCGCCGGCCGCCTGCCACCTCTCCGCGACCCTCGACGGTTCCCGGCCGTCCAGGGCCGCCTGTCGCAGCTCATGGCCGATCAGGTCCTCCGGCTGGACCCAGGTCAGTCGGAGCATCCTCGGCCCTCCAGTTCCGTGAAGGCCGCTTCGTGGGCTCGGCGTCGGTATACGTCCCGGGCGTGGATCTCCCTCGTGACCTCGGTGAGGGTGCGGGGCGGTTCCCAGAGGTCCAGGCGGCTCGCCTCCGCCACCGTCTTCGACCAGTCCTCCGGGACCGGTGAGCCCAGGGCGCCGGCCAGGGCTCCCGCCATCGTGGCGATCGAGTCGCAGTCGCGGCCGTAGTTCACCGCGCCCAGGACCGCTTGGCGGTAGTCGCCGTTCGCCACGACCAACATGCCGAGTGCGATGGGGAGTTCCTCGATCGCGTGCAGGCGGGAGGGGCGGCGGGCGCCGAGGGAAGGCTGTCGGTAGTCGGGGCCCACCGTGTCGTACGGGGTGACCGCCTCCCGGAGCGGGGTCAGGGCCGACTCGAAGTCCGTGTAGTGGCTCGCCGCTTCGCAGACCTTCTCGATCGCCGCCCTCGTGCCGTCCTTCGCCGGCGTCAGGCAGGCCGTGACGATCGAGTCCGGTGTCGCCCCGGGAGCGCACGCCGCGGCCACCGCCGCCGCGAAGACGCCCGCCGCCTCGCGGCCGTACGACGACTGGTGGGCGCCCGCGATGTCCAGGGCCTCGGTGTACGCGGCTCGGGGGTCGGCCGCGTTGACCAGGCCGACCGGGGCCATGTACATCGCGGCACCGCAGTTGACGATGTTGCCGACGCCGGCTTCTCGTGGGTCCACGTGGCCGTAGTGGAGGCGCGCCACCAGCCACTTCTCCGCCAGGAAGATCCGGTGGAGGGGGAGGGCCTCCGACTCCAGTTCCGGGATCCAGCGCGGGGTCGTCATCAGGTCCGGGACCAGGTGGTCGGCGATCGCGTACGCGTCGAGGTGATCGCAGACCCGCGCATAGACCCGGATCAGCGCGTGCGTCATCAACGTGTCGTCGGTGACGTGCCCGTCGCCCTTGTGGTACGGCGCGAGGGGGCGGGCGGTGCGCCACGCGTCGCCGTTCCAGGGGCCGACGATTCCGTGGACGCGGCCGCCGTGGCGCTGAAGGATCTGGTCGGGGGAGTAACCCTCCACCGGCCCGCCGAGGGCGTCGCCGACCGCCGCGCCGACCAGGGCGCCGGTGATCCGCTCGTCGAGACGCGGTCCACTGCTTTCTTCTGCTTTGGGCGTCATGCCCCGAATCATCCTCCTGGTCGGGCCGGTTGCGTGGCTTCCAGGAGTTCGGCGAGTTCCACCAGGTCGGTGCCGGTGAGCCGGGGGAGTACGCAGCCGGAGAGGGTGCGGCAGGTGTCGCGCCAGGACGCCGGGATCGCCGTACCGCCGCCGAGTGCGCCGGTCAGGGCGCCGGCCAGGGCCGGTGCCGAGTCCGCGACCCGGGAGAGGCACGCGGCGGCGGGGACCGCCTCGGCGATACGGCCTTCTGCCGCGACCGCGAGGGCCAGGGCGACCGGGACCGTTTCGGCGGCGGCGATGCCGTAGCTGTAGACGTGGTCGACGATTTGATGTTCGAGGAGGGGGATGAGCGCGAAGGCGCTGTCCGCGGCCTGCGCGAGCTTCAGTGCGTGGCGGGCGTTGCGGCCGATCTCCGTCTCCTCGGGGAGCTCGGTGAGTGCGGCTCTCACGCAGGCCTCGGTGCTCGCGCCGGTCAGGGCCAGGGCGAGGGCCGCCGCCATCGCCCGCGCGCCGTGCACGCCGTCGCCGTCCTGGGTGTAGCGGGCGTCGAACTCGGCGAGGTCGGCGGCGCCTTTGGGGTCGCCGGGGTGGGCGACGGCGAGGACGCAGGCCCTTACACAGGCGGCGTCATCGAAGTAGTGCGGGTTGTCGTGGCCCGTGGCGGGTGGGCGCAGGCCGGTCGCGAGGTTGCCGAGGCCGGCGCGGACGGAGATGCGGGCGCGCAGGGGGAGGATGGCCGACTCGACCTCGGGGGCGCGGTCCGCCGCGGCGGCGACTTCGTCGGCCACGGCGGTCCAGGTCAGGTCGATCGCGGTTCGGGTGCGGCGTTCTCGGCTCAGGTCGCCGAGGGCGGAGTCGTCTCCGGCGCGGAGTACGGCCTCTGCGGCGAAGGCAGCCCATTCCGCGTCGTCGGAGGGGCCCAGGCGGAGGGGTTCGGGGGGTTGGTTGAGGGCGATGGGGACGGGGAGGGTGGTGGTTGCGTTCTGCTCGGCGAAGGTGTCCAGTTCGCGGGTGAGGCGGCGGGTCCAGTCGGGCATGCGGGCGGCTCTGTGGCGGGCGGCGGGCCAGCCGGCGGCGTCGCCTGCGGCCAGGCCGAGCAGGAGGCCGAGGATGCGGTTGCCCCCCGGGGGGCGCGGCGTGCCGGCCTCGGCTTCGCCTTCGGCCAGGTGTTTCCCACCCGCACCACCGGTGCGGCTTTCGTCGTCGGGGGCGGGTGGCCCCTGTGG
>NZ_LLZG01000370.1 GCF_001509475.1 Streptomyces regalis | reverse complement strand
CCCCTCGCCCACTCCGGCACGGAAAAGCCCCGCCCGCCCAAGCGCCCCCGAGGCGGGCTGCTGATGGGACGGCCGTTCGGCGTGCCCGTGTACGTCGCGCCCAGCTGGTTCCTCGTCGCCGCCCTCATCACCTGGGTGTTCGGCGGACAGCTCGACCGGGTGCTGCCCGAACTCGGCGCCGCCCGCTACCTCGTCTCCCTCTTCTTCGCCGTCGCCTTCTACGCCTCCGTCCTCGTCCACGAACTCGCCCACACCGTCGCCGCCCTCCGCTTCAAGCTCCCCGTACGCCGCATCCAGCTGCAGTTCTTCGGCGGCGTCTCC
The DNA here is from genome assembly GCF_001509475.1 of Streptomyces regalis. Taxonomy (GTDB): domain Bacteria; phylum Actinomycetota; class Actinomycetes; order Streptomycetales; family Streptomycetaceae; genus Streptomyces; species Streptomyces regalis. The sequence continues at coordinate 52,129 of NZ_LLZG01000370.1, read as the reverse complement.
GAGATCGAGAAGGAAGCCGAGACACCGGGACGGGAGTTCGTGCTCGCCTTCGTCGGCCCGCTGCTCTCCCTCGTCCTCGCCGGCGTCTTCTACGCCGCCATGCAGACCGTCGAACCCGGCACTGTCCCCGGCGTCCTGCTCGCCGGCCTGATGGCCTCCAACCTCATCGTGGCCGCCTTCAACCTGCTCCCCGGCCTGCCTCTCGACGGCGGCCGCATGCTCCGCGCAGTCGTCTGGAAGATCACCGGCAAGCCGATGAGCGGCACCATCGCCGCCGCCTGGATCGGCCGCGCCCTCGCCGTCTCCGTCCTCATCGGACTCCCGCTGCTCACCCAGTCCGGCGCCCTCGGCTCCGACGCCGTCGACAACGTCGGCATGGACACCGTCATGGACGCCCTGCTCGCCGCCATCCTCGCCGCGATCATCTGGACCGGCGCCGGCAACAGCCTGCGCATGGCCCGCCTGCGCGAACACCTCCCCGAACTGCGCGCCCGCACCCTCACCCGCCGCGCCGTCCCCGTCGAGACCGACACCCCCCTCTCCGAGGCCCTGCGCCGCGCCAACGCCGCCGGCGCCCGCGCCCTGGTCGTCGTCGACGCCGACGGCAACCCCCTCTCCCTCGTCCGCGAAGCCGCCATCGTCGGCGTACCGGAACACCGCCGCCCCTGGGTCGCCGTCAGCGGCCTCGCCCAGGACCTCACCGACGGAATGCGCGTCTCCGCCGAGCTGGCCGGCGAGGAACTCCTCGACACCCTCCGCGCGACCCCGGCGACCGAATACCTCGTCGTCGAGGAGACCGGCGAGATCTACGGCGTCCTGTCCGCCGCGGACGTGGAGCGCGCCTTCGTGAAGGCCATGGCCCGCCCCAGCTGAAGCACCGGCACACACGCGTGGTCGGCGACCCCCCGAAACGCCGGTAGGCTGGTCACATGTCCGAACCGACCGGTGCCGCCCGCAGGCGCGGGCCCTTCAAGGTCGGGGACCAGGTTCAGCTGACCGACCCCAAGGGCCGCCACTACACGTTCACGCTCGAAGCCGGGAAGAACTTCCACACCCACAAGGGTTCCTTCCCGCACGACGAACTGATCGGCGCACCCGAGGGCAGCGTTGTCCGCACCACCGGGAACGTCGCCTACCTCGCGCTGCGCCCCCTGCTCCCCGACTACGTCCTGTCCATGCCCCGCGGCGCCGCCGTGGTCTACCCCAAGGACGCGGGGCAGATCCTCGCCTTCGCCGACATCTTCCCCGGCGCCCGCGTCGTCGAGGCCGGCGTCGGCTCCGGCTCGCTCAGCAGCTTCCTGCTGCGCGCCATCGGCGACCAGGGCATGCTGCACTCCTACGAGCGCCGCGAGGACTTCGCCGACATCGCCAAGCAGAACGTGGAACGCTACTTCGGCGGCCCCCACCCCGCCTGGCAGCTCACTGTCGGTGACCTTCAGGACAACCTCAACGACACCGACGTCGACCGCGTCATCCTCGACATGCTCGCCCCCTGGGAGTGCCTGGAAGCCGTCTCCAAGGCCCTCGTCCCCGGCGGCATCGTCTGCTGCTACGTCGCCACCACCACCCAGCTCGCCCGGACCGTCGAGTCCATCCGCGAGATCGGCTGCTTCAACGAGCCGACCGCCTGGGAGACGATGATCCGCAACTGGCACATCGAAGGCCTCGCCGTCCGCCCCGACCACCGCATGATCGGCCACACCGGCTTCCTCCTCACCGCCCGCCGCCTCGCCGACGGCGTCGAGCCGCCCATGCGCCGCCGCCGCCCCGCCAAGGGCGCCTACGGCGAGGACTACGAAGGCCCCAACGCCGACGGAGGCGCCGGCCGCTGAGGCGGCCCCGTGCCGCATTCAACGCACAGGCGCTGTGGTCGAGTTCCCGGAACCCCTCCGGAACTCGACCACAGCGCCTTTCTGTTGACACGGCCACAACGACCGACACCTCCGACCGACCCCGCCGAGCGTCGTACGAGACCCGCACGCCCCCTCCGTAACCCCAACCACCGGACATCCGCCACCGGAACTCCACACCCCCGCCGTTCCCCCGGCCTGTGACGTGTGGCACCATGCTGGCCACCCCACCGGCACAGCCCTCACAGGAGACGCTCCTAGTGCAGCAATCCGCCGTCCCGGAACTGGCACACACCCACGCCCGGCCGATCCACTGGCTCGCCACCGCCACAGCGGTCGCCGGTGTCGTGGCCCTCTCCTCGGTCCTGCAACCCAACTCGGCGACGGCGGCCCAGACAGCCGGCCCGGGGGCGAAGAACACCCCTGCCGCCACCACACCCCCCGACCCCACGGGAGTCGACTTCCCCCTCGAATGCGGGCCGGTGAAGGCGATCGTGGTCAAGAAGGCCACCGGAGACCTCGACGGCGACGGCAGCCCCGAAACCGTGGCCGTGGTGCACTGCGACTCACCCATGGGCACCCCGCCCGACGGCGTCTACGTCCTCACCCGGACCACCGAGACCGCCACACCCCGCCTCATCGCGACCCTCATCAACCCGAAGGACAGCATCACCGTCAGTGACATCGCCGTCCGCGGCGGAGCCGTCGTCGCCGACCTGCTCGGCTACTCGTCAATCGACGTACCGCGCTGCTGCCCGGACGTGAAGAACAGCGCGAAGTGGCAGTGGAAGAACGGCGCGTTCGTCCGCACCACACCCGCCGGCGCCCAGAGCGTCTGACCACGCCACCGGCACATGTGAGAAATCAGACAGTCGTAACACCCCGTACACGCAAGGTCACTCGGCGTCCGGACCGAACATCTCGACCTTGTCCGAAACACGACGCACATGGATGCACTCGCCCGGACACTCCTTCGCCGAGTCCACCACATCCGTGAGAAGCGGCAGCGGTACGGGCGTTGTCGCCCCCTTGGCCTGCAGCAACTCGTCCTCGCCGCTCTTCACATAGGCCAGACCATCGATGTCCAGCTCGAACACCTCGGGCGCGTACTGGACACAGATGCCGTCACCAGTACAGAGATCCTGGTCGATCCAGACCTCCAGCGCCTCACTGCCGACCCCGGCCGCCTGCTCCACGCTCATCTCTCCTGCCCTCTGCTACGCCGAGCCGCACGGGAATCCGGCCAGCTCTGACGGGTGTTGAACGCTTCGAGCCTACCTGTGGCGGCTTCCCAATCATGTTCGGTGGGTATTCCCCTGGCGTGAGGGAGAGCGCAAGGGTGAAGATCGGACACACCTCGACAGTCTTTGTGATCTAGGGGTTTCAATCGACACCCACCCAGGTAGGGTCTGGAAGCGTCCAGCTCCCCTTGGAGGAGGTGAGGACCGTGGCAGCCCACGACGACGACATGAACCGCGGCATCCGCCCGGGACGAGGGTCCGACGACCCGGCCGGGCAGATCGCCTACCTTGAGCAGGAGATCGCCGTCCTGCGACGCAAGCTCGCCGACTCTCCGCGACACACGAGGATTCTCGAAGAGCGGATCGTCGAGCTGCAGACAAACCTGGCCGGCGTCTCCGCACAAAACGAGCGACTCGCCAACACGCTCCGTGAGGCCCGCGACCAGATCGTGGCCCTCAAGGAAGAAGTCGACCGGCTTGCACAGCCACCGGCCGGCTTCGGTGTCTTCCTGCAATCCAACGAGGACGGCACAGCCGACATCTTCACCGGAGGCCGCAAACTCCGCGTGAACGTCAGCCCGAGCGTCGAACTCGACGACCTCAGGCGCGGCCAGGAACTGATGCTCAACGAAGCGCTCAACGTGGTCGAAGCCATGGAGTACGAGAGCGTCGGCGACATCGTCACCCTCAAGGAGATCCTCGAGGACGGCGAGCGCGCCCTCGTAGTGGGACACACCGACGAGGAACGGGTGGTACGGCTCGCCGAGCCGCTGCTGGACGTCACCATCCGCCCCGGCGACGCCCTGCTGCTCGAACCCCGCTCCGGCTATGTCTACGAGGTCGTACCGAAGAGCGAAGTCGAGGAACTCGTTCTCGAAGAAGTACCGGACATCGGCTACGAACAGATCGGCGGCCTGGGCAACCAGATCGAAATGATCCGCGACGCAGTCGAGCTCCCGTACCTCTACCCCGACCTGTTCAAGGAGCACGAACTACGCCCGCCCAAAGGCGTCCTCCTGTACGGGCCCCCCGGATGCGGCAAGACACTCATCGCCAAGGCCGTCGCCAACTCGCTGGCCAAAAAGGTCGCCGAAGTCACCGGCCAAGCCCAGGGCAAGAGCTTCTTCCTCAACATCAAGGGCCCCGAGCTCCTCAACAAGTACGTCGGCGAAACCGAACGACAAATCCGCCTCGTCTTCCAGCGAGCCCGTGAAAAGGCCAGCGAGGGCACACCCGTCATCGTCTTCTTCGACGAAATGGAATCCCTCTTCCGCACCCGCGGATCCGGCGTCAGCTCGGACGTGGAAAACACCATCGTCCCCCAGCTCCTCGCCGAGATCGACGGCGTGGAAGGCCTGCAGAACGTGGTCGTCATCGGCGCCTCCAACCGCGAGGACATGATCGACCCCGCCATCCTGCGCCCCGGCCGCCTCGACGTGAAGATCAAAATCGAGCGTCCCGACGCCGAGGCCGCCAAGGACATCTTCGGCAAGTACCTCACCGAGCGCCTCCCACTGCACTCCGAAGACCTCGGCGAGCACGGCGGCAGCAAGGCGACGACCGTCCAGAGCATGATCCAGACCGCCGTCGAGCAGATGTACGCCGAATCCGAGGAAAACCGCTTCCTGGAAGTCACCTACGCCAACGGCGACAAGGAAGTCCTCTACTTCAAGGACTTCAACTCCGGCGCCATGATCGAAAACATCGTGGGCCGCGCCAAGAAGATGGCGATCAAGGACTTCCTCGAACACAACCAAAAGGGCCTCCGCGTCGCCCACCTCCTCCAGGCATGCGTGGACGAGTTCAAGGAGAACGAGGACCTGCCCAACACCACCAACCCGGACGACTGGGCCCGCATCTCCGGAAAGAAGGGCGAACGGATCGTCTACATCCGCACCCTCATCACCGGAAAGCAGGGCGCAGACACCGGACGCTCCATCGACACGGTGGCGAACACCGGTCAGTACCTGTAAAAGACAGGGCGGCTGCGGGTGCCCTCACCGGGTACCCGCAGCCCACTGTTTTTCAGGCCAGAACCGGAACACGAGGCGTGCAAGGCAATGACGCAAATGATCTCCCCACCAGCGCAGAGGCGTTCTAGGCTCTTCCATACCGCCAAGTCGCGCAGTGCGGGGACGGGCACCGCACACGCAACCGAGCGCCAGCGGTATCTGTGCAGCGCCCACGACCGAGGGTGCCGCCGGGCAAGGAGGGCCGCATGACCGTACGGCGAGTAATGGGCATCGAGACGGAGTACGGGATCTCCGTCCCCGGCCACCCCAACGCCAATGCCATGCTCACCTCATCCCAGATCGTCAACGCCTACGCGGCGGCGATGCACCGGGCCCGCCGGGCCCGCTGGGACTTCGAGGAGGAGAACCCGCTGCGGGACGCGCGAGGCTTCGACCTCGCCCGCGAGGCCGCCGACTCCAGCCAGCTCACCGACGAGGACATCGGCCTGGCCAACGTCATCCTCACCAACGGAGCGCGACTCTACGTCGACCACGCACACCCCGAATACAGCGCACCCGAGGTCACCAACCCGCGCGACGCCGTCCTCTGGGACAAAGCCGGCGAACGCATCATGGCCGAAGCCGCCGAACGCGCCGCCCAGCTCCCCGGCGCCCAGCCCATCCACCTCTACAAGAACAACACCGACAACAAGGGCGCCTCCTACGGCACGCACGAGAACTACCTGATGAAGCGGGAAACCCCCTTCTCCGACATCGTGCGCCACCTCACCCCCTTCTTCGTCTCCCGCCAGGTCGTCACCGGAGCAGGACGCGTCGGAATCGGCCAGGACGGCCACGAACACGGCTTCCAGCTCAGCCAGCGCGCCGACTACTTCGAAGTCGAGGTCGGCCTGGAGACCACCCTCAAGCGCCCCATCATCAACACCCGCGACGAGCCGCACGCCGACGCCGAGAAGTACCGCCGCCTACACGTGATCATCGGCGACGCCAACCTCTCGGAAATCTCCACGTACCTGAAGCTGGGCACCACCGCCCTGGTCCTGTCGATGATCGAGGACAGCTTCATCGCCGTGGACCTCGCCGTCGACCAGCCCGTACGCACACTCCACCAGGTCTCGCACGACCCGTCCCTGAAGCGCCTGATCACCCTCCGCAGCGGCCGCACACTCACCGCCGTCCAGCTCCAGATGGAGTACTACGAGCTGTCGCGCAAATACGTGGAGGAGCGCTTCGGCGCCGACGCCGACGAGCAGACCAAGGACGTCCTCACCCGCTGGGAGGACACCCTCAACCGCCTCGAGCGCGACCCCATGAGCCTCGCCGGCGAACTGGACTGGGTAGCCAAACGAGAACTCATGGAGGGCTACCGGCGCCGCGACGACCTCGACTGGGACGCCGCCCGTCTCCACCTCGTCGACCTCCAGTACGCCGACGTACGCCCCGAGAAGGGCCTCTACAACCGTCTCGCGGCCCGGGGACGCATGAAACGCCTCCTGGACGAGACGGACGTCGAGCGGGCCAAGGCCAAGCCGCCCGAGGACACGCGCGCGTACTTCCGCGGACGCTGCCTGGAGCAGTACGCCGACGACGTCGCCGCGGCCTCCTGGGACTCGGTGATCTTCGACCTGCCCGGCCGGGACTCCCTCCAGCGCGTTCCAACCCTCGAACCGCTTCGCGGAACGCGAAATCACGTCAAGGAGCTCCTGGACCGCTGCCGCACGGCAGAAGACCTGGTCAGGGTCCTGTCAGGCGGCTGAGGGCACTCGGGCGGTGTCGGCCGGGCGTCGGCTGGGCAGGGTGGAAAACCCGGCGTCCGGGAATCATCGAGATGGCCCCCGTACGTTGGAGAAACTGCGGGGCCGATGTCAGACCCGGCTTGTAGGGTCTGATCATCACCGATCGGCAGGAAAGCCGACCTGTCGACCATGTCGGGCGAACTGAGCGGGGTGAGGGATATGGCAACCAAGGACACCGGCGGCGGACAGCAGAAGGCCACACGTTCCACTGAGGAGGTCGAGGAGCAGGCGGCTGAGACGCAGGCTTCCGAGGATCTCAAGGAGCGGCAGGAGAAGCTGAGCGACGACGTCGACTCGGTTCTGGACGAGATTGATGATGTCCTTGAGGAGAACGCAGAGGACTTCGTCCGTAGTTTCGTTCAGAAAGGCGGCGAGTAACCTTCGAATCGAAGGTTGCGGGGGCGTCGAATTTGGGGAACGAAGGAGCGGTGAAGCGCTGCGTGCGGTGCGGCGAGGACAAGCCGTACGCGGCCTTCGCTCGTAAGCGGTCGAACCTTGATGGCTTGCAGCGCCACTGTCGGGATTGCAGGACCAACTACCACAGCGGTGCGCAGGTAGCTGTGGTCCGGCTCAAGGCGGACGTGCCCGAGGGGCACAAGCGCTGTCGAGGATGTGGCGAGGTGAAGCCGCACAGCGAGTGGCATCGCAAGAGGAGCGCTGCCGACGGCTTGGCCAGTCGCTGCAAGGCGTGCAGAGCGGCCGCAGCGCCGGCGCAACATCTGCGGCGCAAGTACGGCATCACCGAAACCGAGCGCGACGAGATGATCGCCTCCCAAATGGGGCTCTGTGCGATCTGCCTGACGGCTCCGGCCGTTCATGTGGATCACTGCCACAACACGGGTAGGGTCCGTGGCGTACTGTGCTTCAACTGCAATTCCGGCCTCGGCCTGTTGAGGGACGACCCCGAAGCGATGAACCGAGCTGCCGACTACTTGGAAGGAAACGCGTGGAAGCCAACACTCGTAGCACCGGGCGTCTACCAGCTGCCTTCCTGACGCCTGGGTCGTCCTCGTTCATGGACTTTCTCTCCGAGCACCAGCCGGAGATGCTGCCCGGTAACCGTCAACTCCCGCCCACGCAGGGTGTGATCGAGGCGCCGCACGGCACCACGATCGTGGCTGTGACGTTCCCCGGCGGTGTCGTGCTGGCCGGTGACCGGCGGGCCACCATGGGCAACATCATCGCGCAGCGGGACATCGAGAAGGTCTTCCCGGCGGATGAGTACTCGGCCGTCGGTATCGCCGGTACGGCTGGTCTGGCCGTCGAGATGGTGAAGCTCTTCCAGTTGGAGCTGGAGCACTTCGAGAAGGTCGAGGGTGCTCAGCTGTCGTTGGAGGGCAAGGCGAACCGGCTGTCGACCATGATCCGGTCGAATCTGGGGATGGCGATGCAGGGGCTGGCGGTCGTGCCGCTCTTCGCGGGGTACGACGTCGACCGGGAGAAGGGGCGGATCTTCTCCTACGACGTGACCGGTGGTCGTTCGGAGGAGCAGGGTTACGCCGCGACCGGTTCTGGTTCGATCTTCGCGCGTGGTGCGATGAAGAAGCTCTTCCGTGATGACCTGAACGAGGCCGAGGCCACGACGCTCGTGGTGCAGGCCTTGTATGACGCGGCTGACGACGACTCGGCGACCGGTGGTCCCGATGTCGCGCGCCGGATCTACCCGATCGTCACCGTGATCACCGAGGACGGTTTCCGCCGGCTCGGCGATGAGGAGTCGTCCGAGATCGCCCGTTCCATTCTGGAGCGGCGTCTGGAGCAGCCCGACGGTCCGCGGGCCGCGCTGCTGTAGGCGGCGGGTCGGTCTTATCAAGGTGATCCTGTGACTTCGACAGAAAGGGACGGATAACCGGTGTCGACGCCGTTCTATGTCTCACCCCAGCAGGCCATGGCCGACCGGGCGGAGTACGCCCGTAAGGGCATCGCCCGTGGTCGCAGCCTGGTCGTGCTGCAGTATGCCGATGGCATTGTCTTCGTCGGCGAGAACCCGTCCCGCGCGCTGCACAAGTTCAGCGAGATCTATGACCGGATCGGCTTCGCGGCGGCCGGCAAGTACAACGAGTACGAGAATCTGCGGATCGGCGGTGTGCGGTATGCCGATCTTCGTGGTTACACCTATGACCGTGATGATGTGACCGCTCGTGGTCTGGCCAATGTGTATGCCCAGACGCTGGGTACGATCTTCTCTTCCGCGGCGGAGAAGCCGTATGAGGTGGAGCTGGTTGTTGCCGAGGTCGGGGAGACGCCGGAGGGTGATCAGATCTATCGGCTGCCGCATGACGGCTCGATCGTGGACGAGCACGGCTCGGTCGCGGTCGGCGGCAATGCCGAGCTGATCAGCAATTTCCTTGACCAGCGGCACCAGGATGGTATGAGCCTCGCCGAGGCCCTCAAGCTGGCCGTCCAGGCTCTGTCGCGCGAGTCGAACGGTACGCAGCGGGAGATTCCCGCTGAGCGCCTTGAGGTCGCGGTGCTGGACCGTACGCGTCCGCAGTCGCGGAAGTTCAAGCGCATCGTCGGTCGTCAGCTGGCGCGGCTGCTGGAGGCCAACGGCGCGGCCACTGAGGCCGAGAGTGCCGACTCTGCGGAGGACTCCGAGGAGTCGGGTAGCTCCGAGGAGTAGCCGCACCTCCCCACCTCGTCGCCCGTACTGTGCCCCGGCCGCCCGCTCGGCCGGGGCGCAGGGCGTTCATGGCGGGGTTCAGGGCGCGCTGGGCGGCGCTGTGGAGCCTCGTACGACGAGTTGGACCGGAATGTCGCCTCCCTCGAGCTCGCGGCCTTCCAGGACGGCCAGGAGGGCTTGCATGCCGCGTTCCCCGAACAGTTCGGCGTCGAGTCGTACGGTGGTGAGTTCGGGGTCGATGGCGGTGGCGAGGGCGAGGTCGTCCAGGCCGGTGACGGAGATGTCGTCGGGGATGCGCAGGCCGAGGCGGCGTACGGCCTTGTAGGCGCCGGCGGCGAGTTTGTCGTCGTCGCAGATGATCGCGGTGGGGCGGGGGCCTTTGGCGGAGAGTGCGGTTTCGGCTGCGGTGAGGGCGCCTTCGATGGAGATGGGGGCGCGGATCGTGAGCAGTGATGTGCCGGGTACTGCGCCGATGCGTGCGGCGAGCTCACGTGCGCGTACTTCGAAGGTCCAGGACGCCACGTCGGCTGCGAGGTGCAGGATGCGGCGGTGGCCGAGGGTGAGCAGGTGTTCGGCGACTTGGCGGACGCCGTCGGTGATGTCGAGGTTGACGGTGGCGGCGCCGAGGCTGCCGTTGGGGTCGCTGTCGAGCATGACGAGGGGCAGTTGGTCGCCGCGGATTGCGGTGAGGGCGTCGGCGGCCATGGAGGAGGCGATGACGCCGTCGAGGGCGGCTTGGGCGGAGGCGAAGGGGTTGCGGGCGGGGCCGATGCCTTCGGGGGAGGGGTAGAGGACGACGCCGAAGCCGTTCTGGGCGGCGATGCGGGCGGCGCCGGTGTAGACGCCGGCGAAGAACTCGGTGGTCAGGGCGGGGACGACGAGGAGGACGGTTCGGGTGTGGCCGAGGCGGAGGTTGCGGGCGGCGAGGTTGGGTCGGTAGCCGAGTTCGCGGGCGGCCTGGCGGACGCGTTCGGCTGTGGTTTCGGAGACTCGTCCGCGCCATTTGCCGCCGAGCACCAGGGAGACCGCGGCCTGGGAGACTCCCGCGGCCTGGGCGACGTCCCGGCTGGTGGGGCGGGTGCTGCCCTGTGCCACCGTCCGCATGCTCCTTCGTCTGGACTCGTGAACAGTGCACATGGTACGTATGACGGGAGGCGTTATACGTAACACTTGACCGAGCGGAGGGCGGCGCGGCCGATGACCGGCGCATACGTGGAGATCCTCAGGGCGAGGCATGCCGCCCGGCTGCTCGTCGGCACGCTCACGGGGCGGCTGCCGAACGCTGTCGCCGCGATCGCGATCGTGTTGTTCGTGCGCGAGGAGGGTGGCTCGTACACCCTGGCCGGCGGTCTGGCGGCTGTGTACGGGGTCGCGAACGCCGTGGGGCAGCCGGTGCTGGGCCGGCTGGTGGATCTGTACGGGCAGCCGCGGGTGCAGTTGCCCGCCGCGGTCGCCTCGGCCCTGGCGATGGCCGCGTTCGCCTTCGTGGGCATCGGGCCGCTGCCGCTCGCCTACGCCGCCGTCGCGGCGGCCGGACTGTTCACGCCGCCTCTGGAGGGTGGTCTGCGGGCGCTGTGGTCGTCGGTCCTCCACAGGGAGGACCAGGTGCACACGGCGTATGCCATGGACGCGGTGGCGCAGGAAGTCATGTTCACCGTCGGGCCGTTGCTGCTGACGTTGGGTGCGTCGGTGTGGTCGGCGCAGGCGGCGCTGCTTCTGCTGAACGTCGTCGGGGTGCTGGGTGCTCTGTCGGTGGTCGTGTCGCCGCCTTCGCGCGCGTGGCGTTCGGAGCCGCGTGAGGCGCACTGGCTGGGGGCGTTGCGTTCGCCGGGGCTGTTGGCGCTGCTCGCCTCGTTCCTGTTCATCGGGATGGCGCTCGGTTCGATCGCGGTCGCGGCCGTCTCGTATGCGGACGACCATGGCGGTGACGCGGTGTACGGCTGGCTGATGGCGGGTGTGGGGCTGGGTGCGCTGATCGGTGGTGTGGTGTACGGGGCGCGCCGGTGGGGCGGGGAGCCGGCGCTGCGACTGCGTCTGCTGGTGGCGCTTCTGGCGGTGTGTTATCTGCCGTTGATGCTGATGCCGGGGGCGGTCGCGATGACCCTGCTGGCGGTACTGGCGGGTGTGTTCCTCGCGCCGTGCATCGCGTGTGCGTTCGTGCTGGTCGACCGGCATGCGCCGCGCGGCACGGTCACCGAGGCGTTCTCCTGGCTCGTGACGACGTTCACGGTGGGTGCGTCGGTCGGAACGGGCCTGGCGGGGCCGGTGGTCGAGGTGGGCGGGGCGCTGTGGGGGTTTGCTGTGCCGAGTGCGGCGGGGGCCGTGTCGTTGCTGGTCCTGCTGGCCACGGGGCGGGTCCTCGCAGCTCCCGCGAGGGGCGCGGTGGTTGCGGCTTCATCGGAAAATGATCCAAACCGTGCCGTCGAACCCCGTTTCAGCTCAGGGGATCGGGCGTAATGTTCAGTCATGGACCGCCGCATTTTCGGGCTGGAGAACGAGTACGGCGTCACGTGCACGTTCAGGGGACAGCGCCGCCTGTCGCCTGACGAGGTGGCGCGGTACCTCTTCCGCCGTGTCGTGTCATGGGGCCGCAGCAGCAATGTCTTTCTGCGAAACGGCGCCCGTCTGTATCTCGACGTGGGCTCACATCCGGAATACGCGACACCCGAATGTGACAACGTGACCGAACTGGTCACCCACGACAAAGCAGGCGAGCGCATTCTCGAAGGACTCCTGGTGGACGCCGAACGACGCCTGCACGAGGAAGGAATCGCGGGCGACGTCTACCTCTTCAAGAACAACACCGACTCGGCGGGCAACTCGTACGGCTGCCACGAGAACTATCTGGTGGCACGCCATGGCGAGTTCTCCCGGCTCGCGGACATCCTCATCCCGTTCCTCGTGACCCGGCAGCTGCTGTGCGGCGCCGGGAAGGTGCTGCAGACTCCGCGTGGCGCGGTGTACTGCGTCAGTCAGCGGGCGGAGCACATCTGGGAGGGCGTCTCTTCGGCGACGACCCGTTCCCGGCCGATCATCAACACGCGCGACGAGCCGCACGCGGACGCCGAGCGCTACCGGCGCCTGCACGTCATCGTGGGCGACTCGAACATGTCCGAGACGACCATGCTGCTCAAGGTCGGCGCCACCGACCTGGTGCTGCGCATGATCGAGGCGGGCACGGTGATGCGTGACCTGACCCTGGAGAACCCGATCCGGGCGATCCGTGAGGTCAGCCACGACATCACGGGCCGGCGCAAGGTGCGCCTGGCCAGTGGCCGGGAGGCCTCCGCGCTGGAGGTGCAGCGGGAGTACTACGAGAAGGCCGTGGACTTCTGCGAGCGCCGCGGTATCCGTACGGGCACGGTCGAGCAGGTCCTGGAGCTGTGGGGCCGCACGCTGGACGCGATCGAGGCCGAGGACCTCGACCGGATCGGCACCGAGATCGACTGGGTCATGAAGTACAAGCTCATCGAGCGGTACCGGGCCAAGCACAACATGACCATGTCGCATCCGCGGGTCGCGCAGATAGACCTCGCCTACCACGACATCCACCGCCGTCGCGGCCTGTACTACCTGCTGGAGAGGAAGGGGCAAGCCGCGCGCATCTGCAACGACTTGAAGATCTTCGAGGGCAAGTCGGTTCCGCCACAGACCACTCGGGCCCGGCTGCGCGGCGACTTCATTCGCAGGGCTCAGGAACAGCGCCGGGACTTCACCGTCGACTGGGTCCACCTCAAGCTCAATGACCAGGCGCAGCGCACGGTGTTGTGCAAGGACCCGTTCCGTTCGGTGGACGATCGTGTGGAGAAGCTGATCGCGGGAATGTGACCGGCGCAATTGAGGAAACGGACCACGGGCCCCGTACGTTCTCGTACGGGGCCCGCCGCACACCCTAGAGTGGCGGGCGACCACAGTGCCGTCTGAGATCTGAGGAACAAGTGCGCCGAATTGCCGGCCTTCTCGTCGTGCCGCTGCTGCTGCTCTCCGCGGCGGCCTGCGGCAGCGACGACAAGGGCTCCGACTCCAGCTCCACCAAGAACGGGGTGCCCGCGATCACCAAGGGCGCCGAGTTCGGGCAGAAGCCGACCCTGGCCAAGGGGGAGGGGGATCCGCCGAAGGAGCTGAAGGTCGAGGTCATCAAGGAGGGGAACGGCGCGAAGCTCAAGAAGGGCGACGCCGCCGAGGTGAACTACCTCGGTCAGGAGTACGACGAGTCCAAGCCGTTCGACAACAGCTTCGACCGCGGCCAGCCGTTCTCGCTCACGCTGGGTGCGGGCGGTGTCATCCAGGGCTGGGAGAAGGGCCTGGAGGGCCAGAAGGTCGGCAGTCGGGTGGAGCTGGTGATCCCCCCGGACCTGGGGTACGGGGCGCAGGGCCAGGGTGACATCAAGGCCAATGCCACGCTGGTGTTCGTCGTGGACATCGTGAAGGGTACGACCATCCCCGCGTCGGCGAAGGGCACGGAGGTCGCGCAGGACAACGTCGACCTGCCGAAGGTCGGCACGAACACCGACGGCAAGGCGCCGAAGGTGACGATGCCGAAGGACAGCGACCCGCCGAAGAAGCTTGTCTCCAACTACGTGCTGGAGAGCGACGGCGCTGTCGTGAAGGGTACGGACACGGTGGTGGTGAACTACGTGGCCCTGCTCTGGGACGGCGGCAAGCAGTTCGACAGCACGTACCAGACGGGCAAGCCGGCGACGTTTCCGCTGGACCAGTTGTCGATCAAGGGTCTGAAGAACGGTCTTGTGGGCAAGAAGGCCGGCAGCCGGGTGCTGCTCGTGCTGCCGCCCGACCAGGCTCTCGGTGACCAGGAGCAGCAGGGCATCCCGAAGAACTCCACGCTGGTCTTCGCCGTCGACATCCTGGCCGTGATGTAAGACTGGGCAGGTTGCCCATCAGTCATCGCGCATGACATACGTACCCATAGGAGTCACTGCAGTGAGCATCGACAAGCCCGAGATCGACTTCCCCGGCGGCGAGCCCCCGGCGGACCTCGAGATCAAGGACATCTGGGAGGGCGACGGCGCGGTTGCGCAGGCGGGCCAGACCGTCACCGTGCACTACGTGGGTGTCGCTTTCAGTACGGGTGAGGAGTTCGACGCCAGCTGGAACCGCGGGACGCCGTTCCGCTTCCCGCTGGGCGGCGGCCGCGTCATCAAGGGCTGGGACCAGGGCGTGCAGGGCATGAAGGTCGGCGGCCGCCGCCAGCTGACCATCCCGGCCCACCTCGCCTACGGCAACCAGAGCCCCACCCCGGCGATCAAGCCCGGTGAGACGCTGATCTTCGTGGTGGACCTGCTCGGTGTCTGATCGTCGCGTCTGACGGTGTATGCCTGATCGGCGTACGACCGGACCCGACTACCTGGGGCCCATGCCTGTCCGGGCATGGGCCCTCGGCTTTTGCCACGCCACTGCGGGGCGGTACGGTCATCGCTCGTAAGCACCATAGGGAAGGCGAAGGGCGTCGATGGCCATTTCCAAGGCCGAGCGGCTCATGAACCTGGCGCTGTGTCTGCTCGGGACGCGGCGGCCGCTGAGCAAGCGCGAGCTGCGTGAGTCCATCGAGGCCTATCTGGAAGCCGGCTCCGACGACTCCTTCAACCGGATGTTCGAGCGCGACAAGGACGATCTGCGCGAGCTCGGGCTGGTCATCGAGACCGTGGAGAACCTCGACGGCGAGGTCGGCTATCTGGCCCGCCGCGACAGCAACCGTCTGCCGCCCATCACTCTGGACGCCGAGGAGGCCGCCGCCCTGGGTCTGGCGGCCAAGGTGTGGCAGCAGGCCCGGCTCGCGGGTGCGGCCAGCGGCGCTCTGCAGAAGCTGCGTGCGGCCGGGTTGCCCGAGGACGTCGACCCGTATGAGGCGCACGGTGCTCTGGAGCCCCGTATTCCGGTGCACGAGGCGGCGTTCGAGCCGCTGATGCTGGCCTGCCGGGATCGCCGCCCGGTCGTCTTCGACTACCGCAAGGCCACTGCCGCCCGCCCCGAGCCCCGGCATGTCGAGCCGTGGGCGCTGGAGTGCTGGCGCGGCCACTGGTATCTCGCGGGCTGGGACCGTGACCGGGGCGCGGAGCGGGTGTTCCGGCTGTCCCGGATCACCGGCAAGGTCCGCAGTCGCAGTGGCCGCTTCACGGCCGAGGTCCCCGATGTCGTCACCGTGCGGGAGACCGTGGCGAGCTGGGCGGGGGAGACCGCCGACCGTTCCGCGTCGATCCGGCTGCGTACGGGCGCCGGGTACCCCCTTCGGGCGAAGGCCACCTCGGTGCGGGAACTCGGGGACGGCTGGGACGAGTTGGAGATTCCGTACGGTCACGGGCTGGATGCCTGGCTGGTGGAGTTCGGGCCGGATGTGGTGGTCCTGGAGCCGGCGGAGCTGCGGGCCGACGTGGTGGACCGGCTGCGTGCCGTGGCCAAGGGCTGAGGGGGAGCGGAGCGAGACAGTGGCAGGCAAACCGGTTCGGCCCGTCAACGCCATCGACCAGACCAGGCGGATGCTCTCCCTGGTGACGTATCTGAGGGAGCGCCCCGGCGCCCGCGTCGAGGACGTCGCGCGCGCCTTCGGCATCTCCGAGGACGAGCTGGTCTCCGACCTCGATGTGCTGCCGATGTGCGGCACCAGCTTCCGCGGCGGCGATCTGCTCGACATCGACACCGACGGCGAGCGCATCTGGTGGCACAACCCTGCCGCCCTCGGGGCAGAAGGGGCTGAGCCGCTGCGGCTCGCCGCCGACGAGGCGACCGCGCTGCTGGTGGCCGCCCGGGCCGTGTCCACGCTGCCGGGGCTGCGCGAGAGCGACCGGCAGGCATTGCTGCGGGCGACTGCCAAGGTGGAGACCGCGGCGGGGGAGGCGGCCGGTGCCAGCTCCCGGCTGTCGGTGACGTTCGAGTCCGAGGGCGGAGTCTTCGCCGACGTCGACCGGGCGATCTCCGAGCGGCGCCGCCTGTGGATCCGCTACTACTCGCCGGCCCGCGACGAGGTCACCGAGCGCGAGATCGACCCCATCCGCCTGGTCAGCGTCGGCCACACCTACGTGGAGGCATGGTGCCGTCGCTCCGAGGCGCGCCGGACCTTCCGCCTCGACCGGGTCGCCGAGATCAAGATCCTGGACGAGCCGTCCGCGCCGCCCGAGGTCGAGCTGCGGGACCTGTCGGAGGGGCTGGTGCAGCCCGCTGCGGAGGACCCGGAGGTTGTCGTCGAGGTCGGTCCGGGCGGACGCTGGGTCGCCGAGTACTACCCGCACGACAGCGCGGATGAGCTTGCGGACGGCGGTCTGCGTATCACCCTGCGCACCCCCGAGCCCGCGTCGCTGCGGCGTCTGGCGCTGCGGCTCGGACGTGACGGCCGTATCGTCTCGCCGGCCGAGTTGGCGGACAGCGCCCGGCAGGCGGCCCGCGAGGCGCTGGCGGCGTACGACGGGGTCGAGGCGCAGAGCGCTGACGGGGCGCACCGGGATCACGACGGGCAGTAGGGCATGCGGTTCGACGGGCAGTGCGACAGACAGGAGCGAGGGCTTTGAGCGAGTCGGCGACGTCTGGTGCGGTGGGAATGACGGTGGCGTCCGCGTTCGCCGGGATGAGAAGCGTGGCTCCGGTGGTGTTCAGGGCGGGCTGCCCGGACTGCCGGGGTCGCTTCGAGCTCGCCGCAAGCGCTCTGCGCCTCGCCATCGGCGCGACCAGCCGTACGACGTTCTACTCGTTCACCTGCCCCGAGTGCGGCGCCTCCGTCCGCAAGCCGGCCGGTGAGCGGATCGTCGAGCTGCTGACGGGCGGTGGGGTCAGCACCCTGCGGCTGCACTCCACGCTGTAGGACGGTCTAGGCTCGGCGTCATGTTCTGGCCGATGATCGCGGTAGCTGTGGGTTTTCTGGGTCTCGCCGTACTCGGCGTACTCGCCGTGCAGGTCTTCCTGGAGGCGCAGCGCCTCGGCAGGCAGGTCACGGATTCCGCGCAGCGCATCAGCAGGGCGGCCGAGGATCTGGAACGGGCGAGCGTGAGCGCGGCCCGGGCTGTGGACTCGCTGTAGCCCGTCCAAGTATTGGGTGTGAGTCCTGCGTCGCATGCGTTTTGGGCCACTTCGCCCTGTCAACCTGACGGTTCGGACAGGTACGCTGCTGGTCGCGGCTCGGAGAACGAGGCCCGGTCCGCGGACAGGGAGTACGCAAGGGGATTGCCTGACGTTTACCCCTGAGCGTTACGATCGCTGACAACACGACCGTTCGGACGTATGTCCGAACGGTCGGACGGCATCCCACTCCAGCCGCCTCGGTGAGAAGGTAAAGACTTATGTTCGGAAAGCTCGGAGCTCCCGAGATCATTCTCATCCTCGTCGTCATCATCCTGCTGTTCGGCGCGAAGAAGCTTCCGGACATGGCGCGCTCGCTCGGCAAGTCCGCCCGGATCCTGAAGAGCGAGGCCAAGGCGATGAAGGACGAGGGCAAGTCCCCCGCCCCGGCCGACCCGCCGAACAACACCGACGAGCAGCCCCCCGCTCAGCGCATCATCCAGGCCGCCCCCGGCGACGTGACGAGCTCGCGCCCGGTCAACGAGCCGACGGACACCACGAAGCGATGACGCAGGGCCGGACGTCTCCGGCCTGAGCATGAGATGAGGACGTGGGTTGCTCAAGTCTGCCCGCAAGAAGGAGATGGATCCCGAGGGGCGGATGCCCCTCGCGGAGCACCTGCGCGAGCTCCGTAACCGGCTGGTCAAGAGCCTGTTGGCGATCCTGGTCACGACGATCGTGGCGGCCCTCTTCTACAAGGACATCATTCAGTTCTTCACGGATCCCATCCTCCAGGCGGTGGGATGCGAATACAGCTTCGCCGAGCTGGCCAAGGACACGAGTGAGAACAAGTGCGCGCGCATCGTGCAGAACGGTCTGCTGAGTCCGTTCACGCTCGCCCTCACGGTCTCCCTGTCATCGGGAGTGGTGCTGGCCGCCCCGGTGTGGCTCTACCAGCTCTGGGGATTCGTCGCGCCCGGCCTCCACCGGCACGAGAAGAAGTACAGCCTCGCCTTCGTGGGCGCGGGTTTCCCGCTGTTCCTCATGGGCGCCTACTTCGCGTACTGGTCGCTGCCCAAGATGGCGTCGGTGATGCTCGAGTTCTCGATCATCGGCAGTGACAACCAGCTGCCCCTCGACGACCTCCTGCAGCTGATCATGCGGATGATCGTCGTCTTCGGCCTCTCCTTCGAGCTTCCGCTGCTGCTGGTGATGCTGAACTTCGGCGGGGTGCTGTCCGGCAAGAAGATGGCCGGCTGGTGGCGCGGCATGATCATGGGCATCACGGTCTTCGCGGCGATCGCCACGCCCAGCACGGACCCGATCTCGATGCTGGCGCTCGCAGGCCCCATCTGGATCCTGTACTTCGGCGCGACGGCCATCGCTCTTGTCAATGACAAGCGCCGTGCGCGTCGTGATGCGGAGGGACCGGCCGACGACGAGGCCTCCGACCTGGACCTGACGCCCGAGGACATCGGCGAGATCGAGCCCGTCTCCGCGAGCCGGGCGCTGCCCGAGCAGGCCGGCCCGGACCGGGTCAACGGCTACGACGACGTGACCTGAGAGACGAGGGTCGGACACCCCTGAGAGGCGGTTTTCAGGGATGTGAGCGACAGGACGGCCGGGGCGCCTACGGGGCGCACCCGGCCGTTTCCGCTGTGCGGCCGTGAGCTGCGCGGATCCCGGGTTTGCGAGGGGTGGATCCGGATAATGATCGTCCTGTTGTCAGTGGCGCCCGGTACGCTCGAAAGCACGATGACAGAGGACCTCTCCCCGGCCGAGCGGTATGCGGCAGCACGCAGGCGCGCTGCCGAGCAGGCCACCGCGCTCGCCTCCTTCCGCGAGATGTACGACTTCGGCCTCGACCCCTTCCAGATTGAGGCCTGCCAGGCGCTCGAGGGCGGGAAGGGCGTGCTGGTGGCCGCGCCCACCGGCTCCGGCAAGACGATCGTGGGCGAGTTCGCCGTCCACCTCGCGCTGATGCAGGGCAAGAAGTGCTTCTACACGACGCCCATCAAGGCGTTGTCGAACCAGAAGTACGCCGACCTGTGCCGCCGTTATGGGGACGGCATGGTCGGCCTGCTCACCGGCGACAACAGCATCAACCCGGACGCCGCGGTGGTCGTGATGACCACCGAGGTGCTGCGGAACATGCTGTACGCCGGGTCGCAGACCCTCCTCGGCCTCGGCTATGTGGTCATGGACGAGGTGCACTACCTCTCCGACCGCTTCCGCGGGGCCGTATGGGAAGAGGTGATCATTCACCTCCCCGAGTCGGTCACCCTCGTCTCGCTGTCGGCGACCGTGTCGAACGCCGAGGAGTTCGGCGACTGGCTCGACACCGTCCGCGGCGACACCGAGGTGATCGTCTCCGAACACCGGCCCGTGCCGCTGTTCCAGCACGTGCTCGCCGGGCGGCGGATGTACCACCTGTTCGAGGAGGGCGAGGGCCACAAGAAGGCCGTCAACCCCGACCTCACGCGCCTGGCCCGGATGGAGGCCCAGCGCCCGTCGTACCAGGACCGCAGACGCGGGCGTGCGATGCGCGAGGCCGACCGGGAGCGGGAGCGCAGACAGCGGTCGCGGGTGTGGACGCCGGGGCGGCCCGAGGTCATCGAGCGGCTCGACGCCGAGGGCCTGCTGCCCGCCATCACCTTCATCTTCAGCCGGGCCGCCTGCGAGGCCGCCGTGCAGCAGTGCCTGTACGCGGGACTGAGGCTGAACGACGAGGAGGCGCGGGAAAAGGTGCGCGCCCTCGTCGAGGAGCGCACCGCCGCCATCCCGACCGAGGATCTGCACGTCCTCGGCTACTACGAGTGGCTGGAAGGCCTGGAGCGCGGTATAGCCGCCCACCATGCGGGCATGCTGCCGACGTTCAAGGAGGTCGTCGAGGAGCTGTTCGTGCGCGGCCTGGTGAAGGCCGTGTTCGCCACGGAGACGCTGGCGCTGGGCATCAACATGCCTGCCCGGTCGGTGGTGTTGGAGAAGCTCGTCAAGTGGAACGGCGAGCAGCACGCCGACATCACGCCGGGTGAGTACACGCAGTTGACCGGTCGTGCGGGGCGGCGTGGCATCGACGTCGAGGGCCACGCGGTGGTGCTGTGGCAGCGCGGCATGAGTCCTGAGCACCTCGCGGGGCTGGCCGGCACGCGCACCTATCCGCTGCGGTCCAGCTTCAAGCCGTCGTACAACATGGCGGTCAACCTGGTCGAGCAGTTCGGGCGGCACCGCTCGCGCGAGCTGCTGGAGACGTCCTTCGCGCAGTTCCAGGCCGACAAGTCGGTCGTCGGGATCTCCCGGCAGGTGCAGCGCAACGAGGAGGGGCTCGACGGTTACAAGGAGTCCATGACCTGCCACCTCGGGGACTTCGACGAGTACGCGCGACTGCGCCGCGAACTCAAGGACCGCGAGAACGAGTTGGCCAAGCAGGGCGCGGCGCAGCGGCGCGCGGAGGCCGCCGTCGCGCTGGAGAAGCTCAAGCCCGGTGACGTGATCCATGTGCCGACGGGCAAGTACGCCGGTCTCGCGCTGGTGCTGGACCCGGGGCTGCCGGCCGGGCGGTCCAACGGCCACCGCGGTTTCGAGCACCACGACGGCCCACGCCCGCTGGTGCTGACTGCGGAACGACAGGTCAAGCGGCTGGCGTCGATGGACTTCCCGGTGCCCGTCGAGGCGTTGGAGCGGATGCGGATCCCGAAGTCCTTCAACCCGCGCTCCCCGCAGTCCCGTCGGGACCTCGCGTCCGCGCTGCGTACCAAGGCCGGACACATTCCGCCGGACCGGCACCGCAAGCGGCGCTCCCAGGCGGCCGACGACCGCGAGATCGAGCGGCTGCGCAAGGCCCTGCGCGCCCACCCCTGCCACGGCTGCAACGACCGTGAGGACCACGCCCGTTGGGCCGAGCGCTACCACCGGCTGCTGCGGGACACCTCGCAGCTGGAGCGGCGTATCGAAGGGCGTACGAACACGATCGCCCGTACGTTTGATCGCATTGTGGCGCTGTTGACCGAGCTGGACTATCTGCGCGGCGACGAGGTCACCGAGCACGGCAAGCGGCTCGCGCGGCTGTACGGCGAACTCGACCTGCTGGCCAGCGAATGCCTGCGGGAGCGGGTCTGGGAGGGCCTCGGCCCGGCCGAACTGGCCGCCTGCGTCTCGGCGTTGGTGTACGAGGCGCGGGTCGCGGACGATGCGATGGCGCCGAAGCTGCCTTCGGGCAAGGCGAAGGCAGCGCTCGGTGAGATGGTTCGGATCTGGGGGCGGCTGGATGCCCTTGAGGAGGACTTCCGGATCACCCAGACCGAGGGTGTCGGGCAGCGTGAGCCGGATCTCGGGTTTGCCTGGGCTGCCTATATGTGGGCCAGTGGTAAGGGGCTCGATGAGGTGCTGCGTGAGGCAGAGATGCCGGCGGGTGACTTCGTGCGGTGGTGCAAGCAGGTGATCGACGTGCTGGGGCAGATCTCGGCGGCTTCTCCTGTGGAGGGCTCGACCGTGGCGAAGAGTGCGCGGAAGGCTGTGGAGGGGTTGCTGCGGGGGGTTGTCGCCTACTCGTCGGTGGGGTGATTGTTGGGGGCGGGTGCGGGTGGGTTGTAGCTGGTCGCGCCCGCGCGGCGGAGCCGCACATCGATGCAGCCCCGCCCCCCTTCAGGGCGTGCGCCCGACGCCGATCAAGAAGTGCCGGTCAGGATCACCAGCTGCTGGGTCGCGCGCGTCATTGCCACGTAGCGGTCCACTGCGCCTGCGATGCCCTCGCCGAATGCCTCCGGGGCGATGAGCACCACCAGATCGAACTCCAGCCCCTTCGACAGCTCCGGGGTCAGTGACTGGACTCGGTCCGTCGGGCGGAACGTCGGGTCGCCGATGACGCAGGCTGTGCCCTCGGCATGTGTGGCGAGCCACCTGTCCAGGATCGAGTCGCGGTCCGACACGGAGCCGTGGGTGACAGGGACGCCGCCGCTGCGGATGGAGGTCGGCACGTTGGCGTCGGGGAGCGCGGCTCGGATGACCGGCTCGGCCTCCGTCATGATCTCTTCCGGCGTGCGGTAGTTGATGCTCAGGGAGGCCAGGTTGATCCGGTCGAGCCCGATCCGCTTCAGCCGTTCCTGCCACGACTCCGTGAAGCCGTGCCTGGCCTGGGCGCGGTCCCCGACGATGGTGAAGCTGCGGGACGGGCAGCGCAGCAGGAGCATCTGCCACTCCGCGTCGGTCAGTTCCTGAGCCTCGTCCACGACGACGTGCGCAAACGGGCCGGCGAGCAGGTCCGGTTCGGGGGTGTGCAGCTCGGACTCGTCGACCAGGTTGCGCTGGAGGTCCGCTCGGCTCAGCTGCGTCATGAGGCCCTCACCGTCGTCGTCGGCCGCTATCAGGTTGTCGACGACCTGGGCCATGCGTTCGCGCTGGACGGCGAGGGCGGCCTCCTGCCGGCGCCTTCGCCGTGACGCCTCCGGGTCGCCGAGCCGCTGCCGTGCCGCGTCCAGGAGCGGCAGGTCGGAGGCCGTCCAGGCCTGGACGTTCGCCCGCTGCAGCCGCCGGACCTCGTCGCGGCTGAGCCAGGGGGCGCACAGGCGCAGGTAGGCGGGGACCGACCACAGGTCTCCGACGAGGTCGGCCGCTTCGATCAGCGGCCACGCGCGGTCGAAGGTCGTGAGCAGCTCCCTGTTCTGCAGCAGCGACTTGCGGAGCAACTCGGGCGAGGCGTCGCCGTCGTGCTTGTCCGTCAGGATCGCCAGCAGCTCCTCCCAGATCAGGGCACGTGCCTCGTTGTGCGGAATCCCGGGCTCCGCCGCCTCGAACGCCTCGGCCCAGTCGTCGGCACTCAGCCAGATGTCGGACCAGTGGGTCGTGACCGTCATCCCCTTGGTGGGCGGCTCCTCGTAGAACCTGACGGCCGTCTCGATCGCCTTCACCAGATCCGCCGACGACTTCAGACGGGCCACCTCCGGGTCGGCCTCGACCGTCGCCGCGGCTCCCTCGGCGACGAGGTCCCGCAGGGTGCAGGTCTGCACGCCCTCCTCCCCGAGGCTCGGCAGGACATCGGCGACGTAGGCGAGGTAGGGCCGGTGCGGGCCGACGAACAGCACGCCGCCCCGACGGTGACCGAGGCGAGGGTCGGAGTGGAGGAGGTAGGCGGAGCGGTGCAGGGCGACGACGGTCTTGCCCGTACCCGGACCGCCGTCCACTACGAGGGCGCCGCGGGATCCCGCGCGGATGATGGCGTCCTGGTCGGCCTGGATGGTGCCGAGCACGTCTCGCATCCGTGCCGACCGGTTGCTGCCCAGACTGGCGACGAAGGCGGACTGGTCGTCGAGCGCGGCGTGCCCGTCGAGCCCGTCCGGGGTGAACACCTCCTCCCAGTAGTCGCTGATCCGGCCACCGGTCCAGCGGTACCTGCGACGGCTCGCCAGGCCCATCGGGTTGCCGTGGGTGGCTCCGAAGAACGGCTCGGCCGCGGGGGAGCGCCAGTCGATCAGCAGCCTGCGGCCCGTGCTGTCGGTGAGGCCGAGCCGTCCGATGTACAGGGGCTCGGGGTCGTCCGCGCCTACCATGCGTCCGAGACACAGGTCCAGACCGAAGCGGCGCAGCGCGCGCAGGCGAGCGGTCAGACGGTGGATCTCCGCGTCCCGGTCCATCGCCTGCCGGCCCGCGCCGCCGGGCGCCCTGCGCTCGGCGTCCAGACGGTCGGTCAGCTCGGCGATCGACTGCTCCAGGCACTCCGCGATGGCCGCGAAGTGCTGCTCGTCGCCGGCGATCAGCGTCGGGTCGGCCTTGGCGGAGAGACGGTCGGGAAGGTCGAACGCGCTGGTGGTCAGGGGGTGATTCAAGTCATCAGCTCCGAATGAGGTGGTGTGCGACCGTGCGCGTGGCAAGGCGTCCGGCCCGGCGGGACGAATCGCGCCGGTTCTCCAAGGTCTGCGCTCTGTGTGCCGGCCTATCGAATGAACTCGCCGAGCAGCAGCTTCGCGGCCACCGTCGCCCCGTCCGTGCGGACCTCGTCGGCCACGGCGGTCGCCCGTGCGCGAGCCTGCGGGGTCAGGGCCGTCTTCAGCGCGGCCGACAGGGACTCGAAGGACGGCGTCGGACCGTCGTGTGCCGCTCCGATGCCCAACTCGGCGACCCGGCCGGCCCAGTACGGCTGGTCGGCCATCTGGGGCACCACGACCTGGGGCGCACCGGCCCGGGCGGCCGTCGTCGTCGTGCCCGCCCCGCCGTGGTGGACTACGGCGGCCACCCTGCCGAACAGCGCCTGCTGGTTGACCTCACCGAATGCGAAGCAGTCGTCCTGGTCGTCGATCAGTGTCAGGTCGGCCCAGCCGCGCCCGACGAGTACGCGGTGCCCCTGCCCGCGCACCGCCTCGATGGCCGCCCGGGAGACGTCCTCCGCGTCGCGCAGGGGGATGCTGCCGAAGCCTACATAGACCGGGGGTGCGCCCGCGTCCAGGAACGCCTCCAGATCTTCCGGGAGCGGTCGTTCGTCCGGCCGGATCCAGGCGCCGGTCTGCACCACATCGAGATCCGCCGGCTCCGGCCACGGGCCCAGGACGGGGTCTGCCGCCAGCAACGGCCGGTCGGACAGGACGTGGTCGCGGACGTTGTCCACCGGCGGCAGGCCGATCGAGACCCGGTGGTTGTTGACCGCGTCACCGAACAGCGCGTTCAGGCTCTCGGTGTTCAGGTCCCACAGCACCCGGTTGTCGGTCACCTCCGGCGGGAGCGGCCGGCCCGGCCATTCGAGCGGCGGGTGGTGCGGCGACGGCAGGTAGGACGGGAAGTAGGACACGAACACATACGGGATGCCCAGCTTCTCGGCCACCGCCCGCCCGGCGGCCGCGGCCGGAAGTGAGCCGGTCGCCACCAGCATGTCACAGTCCTCGGCCACCGGGGCGACCGCGTCGTACGTCGAGGCGACCAACTCGGCCGCGCGCTGCGGCAGGGTCTTCGCCGGCATCGGCGCCGTCCCGGTCACCGCCCCTTTCGTCAGCGCACGCACGGGCCAGCCGATCGGCACCAGCGGCAGGCCGAAACCGTCCAGCAGCTCCTTGAAGTCCGGCGGCGCACACATCCGCACCTCCGCGCCGAGCGCCCGCAACTGCGCCGCGAGTCCCACCATCGGCTCGACGTCTCCGCGCGATCCATACGTCGACAACAGCACGCGCACTTCGCGACTCCCCTATTTCTGCAGGTCCTGGGCTTAGGTCGACGATTGTGCGGTACGACGGGGGCCTTGCCGCAAGCCCCCCGGTGCGCTATAAGTTGAGAGTGGCAAGGAGTGGGTGACCTCCTTGCCTTCACTGTTTCCGGGGCCCGACGTCAGGAGCGGCCGCCCCCGAGGTACGCCCGCCAGCTCCCGTACGACGTGATGTCCTCGGCGCCCGTGAGGGCCACAGGCTCGCACAGGAACCCCGGGACATGGCTGCCGTCCGCCAGTTCCACCCGCCCCAGTGCCATCGGGCGGGGCAGCTGAGCGAGGAGTCGGCCGAGCCCCTCCGCCGGGAGCCGCCACACCTCGGCCTCGATCGCCGCGCCTCCTTCGCCGACGTGGACCAGGCCCGGCTTGGACGGCGTCGTGGACAGGGCGTGCAGGCGGTACACGGGGGCCGTGGCGGTCGTACGGTCGAATCGGGCGCCCAAAGGAGAGCAGTTGCGGGTTGAGGGGCTGGTGGGACAGGTGGGCGCCGACCACGGCCAGAGGGACCTCCGGGCGGAGCAGCCCCGCGATTCTCGCGAGCCGTTCGTCCGTGAACGCCGGGCCGATCAGCGTCACGCCGAAGGGCAGGCCGTTCACCTCACCGGCCGGGACGGCGACGGCCGCCTGATCGAAGAGTTCGTGGAGTTGGTGAAGCGGCCCAGGCGGGCGTTGGCTCCCAGCGGGTCGGCGGCCACCTCGGTGAGGGTGGGGTGGCCGGGTGTGGTGGGGAGCAACAGGGCGTCCCTGTCGGCGAGTTCGGCCTCGGCCTGTGCGCGCAGGGCGGCAAGCCGGTCCTGGTCTGCGAAGAGCCGGTGGGCCGGGATGTCGCGGGCGCGGGTGATGATGCCGGCGACGGTGGGGTCGAGGGTGTCGTCGCCCGCTGACAGCGCCTTGTCGACAAAGCTCCCCACGGCGGTGTGGCGCTCGGCCACGAAGGCACCCCCGTAGAGCATGGCGGCGGCTTCGCTGAAGGCAGTGAGGTCGAGGGTGCGGATCTCGGCGCCCGCGGCGGTGAGCTGCTGTACGGCTGCCTCGTAGGCCTCGGCCCAGCCCTCGTCCAGCTCGCCCAGCCGGTCCGTCGGCGGGACCGCGATACGCCATGGTCCCGGCGTGCGCTGGGGGAGCGGGGGCAGGGCGCGGCCGGGCGGGGACGCCATGAACGACAGGGCCTGCTCGGCCTCCGGCAGCGTCCGCGCGAACACCGTCACACAGTCGAGGGACGCGCAGGCAGGGACGACGCCCTCGGTCGGGACGAGACCCCGAGTGGGCTTGAGACCGACGATGCCGTCGAAGGCGGCGGGCACCCGGCCCGAACCGGCCGTGTCCGTGCCGAGAGCGAAGTCGACGATGCCGAGCGCCACCGCGACGGCCGAGCCGGAACTGGAGCCGCCGCTGATCCTGGCCGGGTCGTGGGCGTTGCGGACCGCGCCGTACGGCGAGCGGGTGCCGACCAGGCCCGTGGCGAACTGGTCCAGGTTCGTGGTGCCGAGCACGAGCGCACCGGCCGCGCGCAGGCGGGCGACGACCGGGGCGTCGGCCTCGGGGAAGCAGGCATACGACGGGCAGCCCGCGGTTGTCGGCAGGCCCCCGACGTCGATGTTGCCCTTCGCCGCGAACAGGCCCCCCGCGAGGGGGAGTCGCTCCCGTCGGACACGCGCTCGTCGATCAGCCGGGCCTCCGCCTCGACCTCCTCCCGCGGACGCAGGTCGATCCAGATCTCGGGGCGGTCCACGGCCTCGATGCGGGGGTAGGCGGCCCGCACAACCTCGGCGGGCTGTACCTGCTGCCCGAGGTGCGCGCCGACCGCTTCGCCGGCTTCCATGCCGTGCGCGCCGAACTCGAGGACGGCTACCGCCAGTTGCTCGCCGCCACGACCGCGGGCGGCGCACTCGCCAGGAGCGAGCTGGATCTGCGTACGGATCTGCTGTTCGGGCTGATCGAGGGTGTCATCCTCGTCCATCGCTCCGACCCGGAGCGCCCGGTGTCGGTGTTCGCCGAGGCCACGGCGGACGCGGCGCTGCGTATCGCCGGCATCTGAGGCGATCTTTCACCCATCACGGTGAGTAACTTTCGTACGCCTGTGCGCCGTGACGCACCGTGTGCGAATGTAATCCGAGCGTATAAATGGAGCCGAGCGTACTCCTGTCGCGAGCCCCATTTCAGGCGCTTGCTGAATATGACACGGCGATGATCCTGTCGGACTAGGCTCGCCCGCAGCGCACCGAGTTGAGGTGTAATCGTGCGCTTGTTCCCAATCATGCAGAAGATCCCGGCATACCCATGACATACCCCCTTGCAAGCTCCCCCTACACCCACCCGATTCATTTCAGAGGGCCCACATGGTGAGCGTTCAATCCCCGCCCAGTCGGCGTGAACTCCCGTACGCGCGCGTGCTTTTGCTGCCGGCCATAGTGATGGCCGCGGCGACCGGAGCCGCCGTCGCCGTGGTGGCGGAACCGGCCCGGACGGCCGTCGGCGTGTGCGGTGCCGTGGCCTTGTTGCTGGTGCTGGTGTCCGCGGCCGAAGCGGTGCGCCGCGGCCGCGCTCTGCGGAACGCGCGGGCCGAGCACGCTCGTCACACCGCGTATCTGGAACGGCGTGTGGCCGCCCACGACGCGGAGATGGTCCGCCTCGCCACGGAGATCACGCCCGCCGCGATCCATCGGCTGCGCTGTGGCGCTTCACCCTATGAGGTGATGCGCGACCTCGCCGAGATCGACCCGTCCTATGCCCAACTCCCTCGGGTTCAGCTCGAGTTCGTGAGCGCGATGGTCGACATCGTCGATCACGAGGAAGCCATCCGCGACTCCGCCCAGCGCTCCTTCGTCAACATCGCCCGCCGAGTCCAGTCGATCGTGCACCAACAGGCCGTGGAACTCAGGGAGATGGAGGAGGACCACGGCCGCAACCCCGAGGTCTTCGACGACCTGCTGCGCATCGACCACGGCACCATGCTGATCGGCCGCCTCGCCGACTCCATCTCCGTGCTCGGCGGCGGCCGCCCCGGCCGCCAGTGGCCCGAACCCGTCCCGCTGTACAGCGTGCTGCGCGGCGCCATGTCCCGGATCCTGGAGTACCGCCGGATCAGCCTTGACTCCATCGCCAAGGTCAACATCGCCGGCATCTCCGTCGAGCCGATCATCCACGCCGCGGCCGAACTCCTCGACAACGCCACGCGCTACTCGCCGCCGCAGACCAAGGTGCACGTCACGGCCACCGAGGTGCAGACCGGTGTCGCGATCGAGATCGAGGACGCCGGTGTCAGCCTCAGCGAGGAGGCCCGCGCCAGGGTCGAGGGCATGCTCGAGCGCGCCAAGCAGGGCACCGACCTCCAGGACCTCGGGGAGTCCCCGCGCCTGGGCCTGGCTGTCGTCGGCCGCCTCTGCACGTCCTTCAACATGCAGGTCTCGCTGCGGTCCTCCGCGTACGGCGGCGTCCGCGCCGTCCTCGTGGTGCCGCGCGAGATGATGACCACCGACCCCGCGCCCGGACTCGCGCACGGCATCGGCGCCGGTTCGGCGCCCAAGGCCGACGACCCCGATGCGCTCGAAGGTCCCAAGCGCGCCCCCAAGAAGCGGCGGCCCACCAGCCCGAAGCTCCCCGCCGGGGTCTCCCTGTCGGACGACGTCCCCGTCGTCACCGAGTGGACTCCGGGCGGGCTGCCCCAGCGCCGCAGCCGGGTCAAGACCCCGCTCAGCAAGCGGATCGCCGAGCAGGCGGCCATCGAGCAGGCCGAGCGGGAGGGCCGGCCGACCATCTGGTCGACGCGCAAGCCCGAGCCCGAGCCCGAGCCGGTGGAGGACGAGCCCGCCCCCGGAGCGTGGGTCGAGGCGTTCTGGAACGGACTCAAGGACAAGCCGGACCCGCTCACACTCAAACCGCGAACCCAACCGGCCCGCCCCGAGGCCGACGAGGAGGGGGACCTCAAGTGATCCAGCAGCGCGCCAACTTCGACTGGATGCTCAAGGAGCTCCACGACGGCGTACCGGGCATCCAGATGATCGTGGTGCTCTCCGCCGACGGACTGCGCATCGCCCGTTACGGCGGCGACCCGGACACCGCCGACCGCGTCGCCGCGGCCTGTGCCGGCCTGCAGAGCCTGGCCAGCGCCGTCGCCTCGGAGATCCCGAAGAGCGACGGCAAGATGAAGATGGTCCTGATCGAGATCAACGGCGGCTACTTCTACCTGATGGCCGCCGGCGCCAACGCCTATCTCGCGGTGCTCTCCGACACGTTCGCCGAACCGGGCCGGATGAGCAACCGTATGACCGACCTGGTCGCCCGCATCGGCGCCCATCTCACCAGTCCGCCCCGACGCAACGGGCAGACCGTATGACTCCTCCGCAACGCCAGCGGCGACACCCCAAGGAACAACCGCCGCCGCCACCGCCTGCCCCGACCGGGAAGCAGAAGAACCCGGAACGGCTCTTCGTGGTGGCCGGCCCGGACGGCGGCGAGCGCGACACCGACCTCGACCTCGTCACCTTAATCGTGGCGCGCGCCGACCCCCCGCCTTCCGCCACGCCGGAACAATCGGCGCTGCTCCGGCTCTGTACCGCCCCACTCTCCGTGGCCGAGCTCTCGGCCTATCTCAACCTGCCGTTCAGCATGATGACGGTCGTGCTCACCGACATGCTGACGGCCGGACTGGTGACGGCGCGCGCCCCGATCGTGCGCCAGGCCGTCGCCGACCGTTCAATTCTCGAAGCGGTGATGCATGGACTTCAAAGGCTCTGACATGGTCCCCGGTCCACGGACCGAGGACCAGCTGCCGCACACGGCCGAGGCCGCGGTCAAGATCGTGATCGTGGGCGGCTTCGGCGTCGGCAAGACGACCATGGTCAGGTCGGTCAGCGAGATCAAGCCACTGACCACCGAAGAGACCATGACGCAGGCCGGCATCGGCGTCGACGACAACTTCGGCTCGGACACCAAGACGGCCACCACCGTTGCGATGGACTTCGGCCGCATCAGTATCACCGAACAGCTCGTGCTGTACCTCTTCGGCACCCCGGGCCAGCAACGCTTCTGGTTCCTGTGGAACGGGTTGTTCGAGGGTGCGCTGGGCGCGGTCGTGCTGGTCGACACCCGTCGGCTCGAGGTCAGCTTCGACGTCATAGGGCGACTGGAGGAGTGTGGCGTGCCCTTCGTGGTGGCCGTCAACACCTTCCCGGACGCGCCCCGTTACGCCATCTCCGAACTCCGTACTGCACTCGACCTGCCCGAGGAGATCCCCATCATCGAGTGCGACGCACGCCGCCGGGCCTCCAGCCGTGACGTGCTGATGACCCTGATGCACTTCCTGCATGCGCTGGCTACGGCGAAGGCTCCGGCGTAAGTCACGTATGCCCCGCGCACAACCCCTCCCCCCGGTCCCGGCCTCGCCGAACCGCCGGACCGGGGGGATCCCCCTCACCTCCTGTACACCGGAATCACTTCAGCTTCGGAGCGACCATCGTGACGCCTGAATCTCTCTTCCCGACCGGCATGGACGAGCCCATGGCCTCCCCGCCCCCCGGCTGCCCCGCGCACGGCATCGGCCCCGGCGGGCTGCGCCGGCTGTACGGCCCCGAGGCGGAGGACCTGGGAGCCGTGTACGAGAAGCTCCGTGCCGAGCATGGGCCGGTGGCTCCGGCGCTGCTGCACGACGATGTGCCGATCTGGGTGGTGCTCGGCCACGCCGAGAACATGCACACGGTGCGAACCCCCTCGCAGTTCTCCCGTGACACCCGGTTGTGGAACTCGATGCAGGACGGCACCGTCAAGCCCGATCATCCGCTCATGCCGCACCTCGCCTGGCAGCCCATCTGCAGCCACGCCGAGGGCGACGAGCACCTGCGGCTGCGCGGCGCCGTAACGGGCGCCATGTCGACCATCGACCACAGGGGCATCCGCCGCTACATCAACCGCGCGACCCAGGACCTCGTCAACCAGTTCTGCGAGGAGGGCCGAGCCGACCTGGTCAGCCAGTTCGCCGAACGCCTGCCGATGA
The DNA here is from genome assembly GCF_001509475.1 of Streptomyces regalis. Lineage (GTDB taxonomy): Bacteria > Actinomycetota > Actinomycetes > Streptomycetales > Streptomycetaceae > Streptomyces > Streptomyces regalis. The sequence goes on along the minus strand of NZ_LLZG01000370.1, from coordinate 20,465 downwards.
TCGTGCTGTGCGAGATCCTCGGCATGCCCGACGAGTACAACGACCAGCTCGTACAGGCTGCCCGCGACATGCCCAAGGGCACCGAGACCGCCATCGCCAGCAACGCGTACATCATGGATGTCCTCATGCGGCTCACCGCCAGCCGCCGGGCCCAACCCGAGGACGACTTCACCAGCCACCTGATCAACCACCCGGCGCGGCTCACCGACGAGGAGGTCGGCCAGCACCTGAGGGTCGTCCTGATCGTCGCGTACGAGGCCACCGCCAACCTCCTCGCCAACGTACTGCGCGTGGTGCTCACCGACCCGCGGTTCCGTGCCCAGCTCAGCGGCGGCCAGATGACGGTGCCCGAGGCGGTCGAGCAGTCCCTGTGGGACGAGCCGCCGTTCAGCACCCTGCTGGGCTACTTCGCCAAGCAGGACACCGAGCTGGGCGGCAAGCGCATCCGCAAGGGCGACGGCCTCCTCGTGGGTCTCGCGCCGGGCAACGTCGATCCACGCGTCCGCCCCGACCCCACGGCCCATATGCAGGGCAACCGCTCCCACCTCGCCTTCAGCGGCGGTCCCCACGAGTGCCCGGGCCAGGACATCGGTCGCGCCATCGCCGACGTCGGCGTCGACGCGCTGCTGACCCGCCTTCCCGACGTCGAACTCGCCTGCGATGAGGACGAGCTGCACTGGCGGGCGTCCATCTCGAACCGGCACCTGGTGGAACTGCCGGTGGAGTTCGCGCCCAAGCCCCAGCAGGACGTCATGGCGCGCCCCGAGCATCCGGTGACGGCACAGCGTCCCAGCAACTGGCAGCTCAGCGCGGCACAGCCGCGGACGGCGGCCCCCCAGCCCGTCGCGCCCGAGCCCGCTGCTGCGACACCGGCGCCCGAACCGACCGTCCGGCGAGGGGTGTTCCGGCGCCTGCTGCGCTGGTGGCGCGGCGACTGAGCCGACCGAGCCGGCCGAGCACCCGGGCTACCCGGCCCATTCGTCGTACGACGACCAGGCCCGCAGCACGCGTGAGCTGACGTACCGGTGCTCGCGCCCCGTGACCGGATCAGTGAACTCCAGTACACGCGCCAGCAGTTGGAGCGGGCGCCGGAAGTCACCGGCCGCCACGGGGCCGGTCACCACCGGATAGAGGGGGTCGCCGAGGATCGGCACTCCCAAGGCGTTCATGTGCACCCGCAGTTGGTGGGTCTGCCCGGTACTCGGTGTCAACCGGTACCGGGCACGCCTGTCCCGGTGCTCCAGCAACTCGACCCGGCTGACGGCGTTCGGCTCGCCCTCCACCTCACGGGCCGCCATCACGCCGCGCTCCTTGACGATCCGGCTGCGCACGGTGCGTGGCAGGTCCACCGAGGGGTCGTACGGGGCCACCGCCTCGTACTCCTTGGCCACCCGCTTGTCGTGGAACAGCGTCTGGTAGGCCCCACGTTCCTGCGGTCGCACCGTGAACAGCACCAGCCCGGCCGTCAGCCGGTCCAGCCGGTGCGCCGCGCTCAGCGTCGGGACGCCGAGCTCCCGCCGCAGTCGCGCCAGGGCCGTCTCGGCGACATGGCTTCCGCGCGGCGTGGTGGCCAGGAAGTGCGGCTTGTCAGCCACCACCACGTGGTCGTCCCGGTACACGACGTCGACCGCGAACGGCACCCGCTCCTCGTCGGGCAGCTCACGGTGGAACCACACGAACATCCCCGGCACGTACGCCATGTCCCTGGACACCGGACGCCCGGTGGCGTCCACGATCTGCCCCGCGTCCAGCATCCCGTCGATCACCCCGGCCTCGGCAGCGAGCCGCGCCACGAGATGATCCCGCACGGTCGCCCACGCGTCCCCGGCCGGCAGCCGCACGCGCACCGGATCGACCCCGTCGCGCTGCGGCAGGGGAGAGGGTGGGGGCGGAGTACGGCGTCTCATCACGATCAAGTCTACGAAGGGCACCGACAGCGGTCTCGTTCCGGTGGATTCTCTGGATTCGGTGGGTTCGGTGGGGCGTACGCGGGTGTGACGTGAGGGGCACATCTCGCGGAGGTAGGCAGTGCTGGTCCTCTTCAGGGGCGCACTCCGTAGGTTGGGTACGCATCGGTGCGTATATGCGCGCGCCTCCCGCCAGGGGCTTGTGGCTGGCACGCTTCGAGAACTCGTCCAGGTCGTACAAGCGGCCTCGGTGGCGTGCTCTTCCTGTGGGCCGAGCGCGTGGGGTGATGTCTGTGGACCAGGGAGAAAATGCGGGACGCGCGATGTCGGAGTGGTGCGTTCCCATCGCGGTGAAGGCGCTGGGAGGGGGCGAGCCGGTCGCTCGGTTCAGGACTGCCGAGGACACGATCGAACGTCCCCCCGCACATCGGCGCCGTCCTGGACGGCGTCGACCGAAGCCTCCTCGACAGCCTCACGGCCTACGCGCTGCCTCTGGGCGAGGCGTTCCAGTCGCGCGACGAGTCGCGCGGCGTTTTCGGGGATACGGACGTCACCGCAGGTCCCGCCCGGACGATCTGCGCGCGGGTAGACCACGGCCCTGTCCGTCCTTGCCCTCGCTCTCGCCCTGCGGTAGGGGCCATCGCGCCGCGCGGAGGAGATGTGCCGCCTGGTCGGACGCGCGGACCTGACCTAGGCTGGCGCCAGCCAGATCCGTGCAACTTTCACCAACACCGGTGCGTGCTCACGTCGAGGACATGATTGCCCGAAGTCGTGACGCCGTCCTGGCCCTCCTCGGCACCCCCATGTCCCTGTCCCCGGCCGCCGTCCCGCGACGGTGGCGTCTGGCGGACACCACCACACGGAGGGGCGCATGACCCCACCCGGCATACGCGTGTTGCCGGCCGCCCTCCGCGGTTTCTGCGCCGGCGTCGCCCGCGCCGTGCAGACCGCGGAGCGGGCAGCGGAACGCTATGGGCTGCCCGGACGCGCCGGCGTCTTCTCTGCCCAGGGTGTCGCTGTACCGGTCCCCGTCTGCGACCCGTCCGAAGGCGTCCGGCCGTCCCGGACAACGATGCCCTTTCCGCCTGCGCCTGGCCACTGCGCGGGAGCTTCCGACAACACATGCAACAGGGGAAAGAGATGTCACAGGAAATACAATTCTCGATTCCGTTTCCGGCTCGTACGAGCCCGGACGGAAAGCGCTGCCAAGACCGTGGGTGCGCGTGGATGGGAGACGCGGGCCTGGTGAACGGACCCGGGGCGCTGGAGGCGTTCCTCCGCACGGTCGATCACATCGGGCTGGCCGCTCTCACCTACCCTTACGCGGCGGGCAGGTCGCTGGACCTGGCCGCCGACACACTGGGGCTGGCTTTCGTGATGGACGACCAGCTCTCAGGGCCGGGAGAGCGGGCACCGGGCCTGGTCGCCAGGATCATCGAGGACGTGACGGCCGTCACGACGCCCGTTCAAGGAACAACTTCCGCCCCTGCGGCTCCCGTTCGGAGCAGGCTCTTACGCCGTCCTACGCCGTTCGTCCGGGTCTGGCTGCGTCTGTGGCGGGAGCTGTGCGAGGGCATGTCGCCCGACTGGCAGGCACGATCGGCCCGGAACTGGACCGACTTCTTCGCCACCTTCCCGGTGGAGGACCACAACCACCGCAACGGCATCTACCTCGACATCGACCGCTACCGCGCCCTGCGTCGCATCAGCGTCGGGGTGGAGCCGTTGATCGACGTGGCCGAGCGTGTCGGCGGGTTCGAAGTGCCGGCCCGGGTACAGGACAGCGCGTGGATGAGGCGGTTGAGGTCCACGGCATCCGACGTGATCGCCGTGGTGAACGACGTCCACGGGGTGGAGCGGGAGGAGTCGCACCGGGACGCGCACAACCTCGTCCTGCTGCTGGAACACCATGGACGGCTGCGCCGCGACGAGGCCATCGACGAAGCGGTGCGGATGTTCGACCGGCAACTGGCCGAGTTCATCAGCCTGTACGAGCAAGTACCCCGGCTGTGTGCCCCGTTGGACCTGACCGGACGGGAACGCGACGCCGTGGAGAGGTTCACCGAGGCCCTGTGCCTGTGGATTTCCGGCAGTTACACGTGGAGCGTGGGTACCAACCGTTATGCGCTTCCGACTGCGCAGAGTGCATAGGGGAGGGGAACAGCCCATGGCCACCCACTTCGTCACCAGCGCAGCCCCCGGGGCGCTGCCCCTGGTCGGTCACGCGCTCCCGCTGATGCGACGGCCGGTCGAGTTCCTCGACTCGCTGCCCGCTTACGGTGATCTGGTCGAGATCCGGATCGGCCCGACCCGCGCGTACGTACCGTGCCATCCCGAACTGCTGCGGCAAGTCCTGATGGAGGACCGCGTCTTCGACAAGGGCGGCGCGCTCTTCGACCGGCTCCGGGACATCGTCGGCAACGGACTGGGCAGCTGCCCGCACCGAGACCACCGCAGGCAGCGCCGACTGCTCCAGCCCGCGTTCCACCGGGCACGGCTCCAGCAGTACGCGGAGGTGATGGAACAGGAGAGCACCGCGCTGACCGAGTCCTGGCATGCGGGCCAGGTCGTCGATGCCTTCCCGGTGCTGTACGGCTTCACCTTGCGCACCGCGGTCCGCACGCTGTTCACCGCCCACGTCGACGACGACGCCGTGGACGGCATCCAGCGTTCCTTCGACACCGCGCTCGGCGGGCTCTTCCAACGCATGTTCCTGCCAAGGGCCTGGCAGCGACTGCCCCTGCCCGCGAACCGCCGCTACGAGCAGGCACTGGAGCACCTGCACGGCACGGTGGACCGCATCATCGCGGACTACCGGCGCGGCGACCAGGACCACGGAGATCTGCTGTCGAAGCTGGTGTCCGCCCGCGACGAGGGGGGCGGGGCGGGCCTGACCGACGAGGAGGTCCACGACCAGGTCATCACCATGCTGTTCGGCGGATCCGAGACCGTCGCCGCGAACCTGACCTGGACCCTGTACCTGCTGTCCAAGCATCCGGAGGCCGCCCGCCAAGTCCAGGAGGAGACCGACGCGGTGCTCGGCGGGCGCCCGGCAGGTTGGAGCGACCTGCCCGAACTGCCTTTCACCAACCGGATGATCACCGAATCCCTCCGGTTGTATCCGCCCGCGTGGCTGTACACGAGAATCACCGCATCGCGGGTGGAACTGGCCGGTCGGCTCCTGGAGCCGGGCACGACACTGGTCATCAGCCCGCCGGTGGTGCACCGCCAGGCGGCGGTTCATGCCGACCCCACGGGCTTCACTCCGGACCGTTGGCTGCCGGACCGCACCGCCGATCTGCCCCGCGGGTCGTTCGCCACCTTCGGAGCCGGCGCCCGCAAGTGCATAGGCGATGCCTACGCGCTGGCCGAGGCGACACTGGCGCTCGCCACCATCGCGAACCGGTGGCAGGTGGAGTGCGCGCCCGGCACGGATGTCCGGCCGGCCCCGTTGGCGACCGTCATGCATCCGCGCCGCCTGCTTCTGCGACTGGTGCCGCGTACCACGAAGGCTGTACGCCGCACCGCACAACGCAGCCTGTCCTGACAGGCCGGCCCCAGCCGAGGGCCCCGGCTCGGGCCGGGCGTCCTCGGCGGGGGACCGGAGTGGACCGGCGCGGACCAGCGGCGCCGGTTGGCAGGATGCCGTGCATGCCCTTCCTCACTGACCCCGTCCTCACCCCAGGCGCCCTCTCCGGCATCGCCCAGCCGACCATCCCCACCGGTGACGGCCTGGTCCTGCGCCCCTGGACGGCCACGGACGCGCCCGCCGTTCACGCTGTTTTCCAGGACCCCGTCCTCCAGCAGTGGCACGCCAAGAAGGCCGACTCCGTGGAGGAGGTCGGTGGCTGGATCGAGGGCTGGCTCAAGGACTGGGAGGAGGAGCGGACCGCGCAGTGGGCTGTCGTGGACGCGGACACCGACCATCTGCTGGGCCGCGTGGCACTGCGCGAGATACGGCTCGACGAGGGCACGGCCGAGGTCGCCTACTGGACCGCCGTCGAGGCCCGCGGCCTGGGCGTCGCCGCCCGAGCGACGACCACCCTGGCCCGCTGGAGCCTGGACGACATCGGCTTCCATCGCCTGGAACTCATGCACGCCGTCCGCAACGAGGCGTCCTGCCGCGTGGCGACCAAGACGGGCTTCGCGCTGGAGGGCACCAAGCGCAGCGCCGTCCTGCATGCGGACGGCTGGCACGATATGCACCTGCACGCGCGCGTCAAGGGCGACTGACCGGGCGGGCCCGGCCGACCTAGCCGGTCGTTTCCGGCAGGTCAACGGCATCGGCGAGTCAACGTTGATGGGGTGACCTCTCGGCCCGGTCCTATGCGCGGCTCTCTCGTAGCAGGAAGGTGAACATCATCAGGATGACGGCGGCCGGAATGATGAAGAGGGCGTACGGCCATCCACTGCTCCTGCCCCGGATCAGCAATGGCAGCGCGAAGGCTGCCACCGCGCCACCGAGGGCGATCCAAGCGAGGACGTACGTCACTGCGCGGAAGGCGTCGAATGCGTGGTACGCCTCTCGGCTGAGGGACGTACGGGCGAAGAGGTGAGCGGCGGCGGCCAGGATCAGGCAGATGAGCGCGACTACCTGTGCCACGATCCCGAGCCGTTCCGGGACGTCAAGTTCGGCGGAGTGCTCGTTGCGCCCTCGCTGGGCCCGCTCCTCGCCCCGCAGCCCCACAGGCCGAGCACGATCGACAGGACGCTGGCGGCGATGGACAACCCTTCCTCCATAGCCGGACGCTAACCCGCCCGGTCCCCGGGGCGGGGAGGCACGCACGGGAGGGTCGCTCCGTCGGCCGATCCTGGAGCGGCCCCGTAGCAACGCCCTTAGCGGGCAGAGGTCAAGCAAACCAGCTGACGAAGGCGGCCTACCCTGCTGTGCTCCTTGCCCGGTAGGGACACAGGAGGCTCGACAGGTCCTTGACGCCGAGATCGGCGAGTCGCGGACCGGGCCGATCCCCGGCGTCTGGGGGGTGACCTCGGGTGTCGGGGTACTGCGTGATGCGATGCTGCACGTACCGCAGGATCGATCGGGTCACCGCTTGCTCCACGTGCGGTGAGGGTGGTTGCGGATCTCCACGTCGGCGTCCGTCGCGGCCGACAGGTCGCCGCTGTCGCGCGCTTCCTGCCGTTGTTTGGCCAGCGCCTGGCACACGTCACAGTCCGGCGCCGGTTCAGGATGCGGGAGGGGAAGCGTCAGGGTCACGGGACCCGTCATGGTCGTCTGCTGCTTCCTGCCCGCCATCGCGTCTCCCCGACTGTGTGTGACACCGGTTACGACCGTAGGGAGCTGGGAATGGGCCGGTCCACGAAGTTGCACGCGGTTGCACGCAAGCCTGGGCGGCCTTGACGCCCTGGTCACGACACCGTGCGATTCCAAGATCATCCCAGAAAAGGCGAAAAGGCGCGGGCGAGGCCGGCCCCCCCTTCCTGGCCGTCTGCACCCCTATGTATTAAGGGGGCTCACCCTTGGGCTTCAATCACTGACCGTCAAAGCCTGGTGTCGTAGGGGCTGACGTCTCGTGATCCCTGCGGTATGTCGTCTCCTGACGGCATCGGGTCTTCCTCGAAGCCGAGTATGGCGGTGGGCTCAGCGCCAGTCGTCGATCACGTAGGCGTCTGGGTGGCTGTAGCCAGGTTCGTTGGGCTTGTGCATGGTCACGCCTTGCAGCCAGGTACGGAAACCGCGGTCGACCATGCGCCGGTAGGCATCCTGGCGGGCCAGGTTCATTCCGGCGTCCAGTTGCCCCAGTCCCTTCTCGGTGGCCAGCTGCTCGCACGCATTCAGCAGTCGTTCGAACCGGTCCGCGGCGTCCGGGCCAGGGCGTACGGCGCCGAATTTGACGAAGCACACGTCCTCACCGGCCTCCGACCCCGCTCCGCAGTGGCAGACGGCCAGACCGTCGAGGTCGGAGTCGGCGCCCTCGAGGAGGATGGTGTCACCGAGCCCCTGCGCCTGTGTGGCCATGATCTCGCGCTCCAAGCTCAGGCCCTCGTACACGGCCCCCGTCAGTGCGCGACTGAGGCTCAGTGCGTCGGGCCGCTCAGCGGCGGTCAGCTCGCCGTACAGCACTCGGCCGGGGACTGCGGCACTGACGGTGACCTGTTTCTTCATGATGGCTGTAAGGAATCGGGGCCAGAAACCATACCGGCGGTAGAGCTCGAGGTGCTTGGGACTGTGCGAGAAGGTGAACAGGCCGAGGTGGCGGTTCTCCCAGGTGTCGAAGCAGGCCATGACCGGTTCCATGAGGCGCCTGCCGATGCCCTGGTCCCACAGATCCGGACGTACGGTCAGCGGGCCGAAGAACCCGACGCTGCCCCAGTTGGCGGCGAAGTTCGATCCGACGACCTCGCCCTCGACGGTCGCTGCGAAGGCCGCGTGTGGATCTGCCGCCCAGCGGGTGCGGACATAGTCGGCGGTCCCGAAGAACGTCTCCGGCTCAGGGGCCCCGAGGAAGGTGCCGAAGGCGACCCTGAAGATCTCGTCGGCCCGATCCAGGTCCGGCTCAACCAGCGGGCGGACCGTCACCGAGGCGGCGACACTCGTTCGCTTCGCTGCGGGCATGATCGCTCTCCTTTCCGCCCCCAGTTCCATCGCACCACGGACGTGCGCCGCGGGCGAAGCGACAGGTCCGGCGGTACCTAGGATCGAGCGGCCGCGTTCCCCGACGACCGGGCGGCCGTCTTCCTGCCGATCGACGACCCGCAGGGCCCCGGTCCGCCGGGGGCTCCGAGGAGCCGGAGGAGCGCCGACTGTGCCCTGCTCTACCGCCTCGCCCTGCCATGGCTATCACCGCCGTCGACAAGTTCGCCCAGCGAACTATTGGAGCCCGCCATGGCTACGTAACTCATCGAGGCGGCGCGGCGCTGTTACAAGGCGCTGGTGCGGATTGCGGCGTCGAGCGGCCTTCGTCTCGGGGAGCTGTTCGTTATCGAGGACGGCGTCGACTATCTACGCCGCAGGGTCGAAGGGTCCAACAGCTCTGCACACCAACCAAGGAACCGCTCTGTACACCAACCATGGGACCGCAATACCTCGGCCCGCTCAAGACGCCCGAGAGCTACCGCGATGTGCCGCTGGCGCCGTCGGCGCTCACCGGGCTGTCCATGCACGTCGCCGAGTTCCCGTCAGACGAGTCGCGCAGTGGGAGCGCCGCGGCAGGCCCGAGGGCGCCGAGGACACGACGGCCGCAACTATCGAATCGGTGATGACGGAGCTGGAGCAGTTTCTCCAACAGAGTGCACGCGATGTGCACGCCGCCACCGGTACAGGACCTCACCCCCAACCGTGATCAGCAAGAACAGCACCGTGAATCACTGGAAATACCAGTGCCCACCCGCCGGGTCGTACACCGCAGCCCGTGGCCAGGCCAGGTTGACGGTCATGGCGAGGCCGTAGAGCAGGGCCAAGGCGTTGACCGGGACACCCCAACGGCCCAGGGAGAACAGGCGGTTGCTCGCCTCGTCGGTGCCGTCGGTCGTGTAGCGTCCGCGTAGGCGGGCCACCAGCAGGGAGCCGGTCACCATCGCGTACGCCAGGTACAGCATGACGATGCAGGTCGTGCCGATGGCCAGGAACGCTTCCGGTGAGGCGAAGTTGAGGAGCAGCAGGGCGGCCGCGAGGACGCTGACGACCAGGGCGGGTGCCCCGGGCATGCCGGTGCGCGGTCGACCTTCGCGAGGCGGTGGGAGAACGGGAGTTGGCCGTCGCGGGCCATGGAGAACAGCATCCGGCTGGCAGCCGTCTGGATGGCGAGGGTCGCCACCGTGATCGCCACCACCACGTCGGCCGGCAGCACCTGGCCCACGCCTCGCCCAGGCTTGCCCGTCAGGACGTAGCTCAGGCCGTCGACCGCCAGGCGGCCGTCCGTGAGGCTGGGGGCGGCGAGCAGGCCGGCGGCGGCCAGCGCGGTGAGGATCGTGCGGGGCGCGGTGCGGCGCGGATGGTGCGTCTCCTCGCTCATCTCGCCCGCGCTGTCGAAGCCGATCATCACGTAGGCCGCCGTGAACGAGCCGACCAGCAGCACGCCCAACAGGCCGGACCCGGCGGCGCCTTCGGTGGGGAAGGTGATGCCGGGGGAGCGCTCGGAGTGGGTCAGCAGCAGCGCGATGGTCAGCACCGCGCCGATGATCTCGGCGGTCACACCGACCCGGTTGACCAGCGACAGCACTCGGTTGTCCAGGAGATTCACGACTGTGGTGAGGGTCGGCAGGGTCACGCCGAGCAGCGCCGTGTTGGCCGCGCCGTCCGCCGAGGTCGGCGCGGGGTCGGTGCCGATCAGCTGGAAGCCGGACCAGAGCGCCGGCAGCACCATCTGCAGCGCGAGCGCCGCCGCCGCGACCACCACGATCTGCCCGATCACCATGATCCAGCCGGCGAACCAGCCGAAGGTGACGTTCGACAGGCGCGAGGACCACTGGTAGATCGCGCCCGAGATCGGGTAGCGCGCGGCCAGCTCCGCGAAGCACGCGGCCACCAGCGACTGCCCTACGAGCACCGCGGGCCAGGCCGAGAAGAAGACGGGGCCGCCGAACGCGTTCCCGAAGGCGAAGAACTGGAAGACGGTCGTCAGGACGGAGATGAAGGAGAAACCCGCCGCGAACGACGCGTACCGGCCGAGGCTGCGGTGCAGTTCCTGGCGGTATCCGAACGTGGCGAGGGAGCGCTCGTCAGGGTCGTGCGGCGGGTCGGGGCGAGGGGCGGCGGGGGCGGTGCGCCCGACAGGAACTCTCGCGCCGCTGTGCGAGAGCAGGTTGCCGCCAGTCGCAGGCCTCTCGCGGACTCCGGCATGAAGATCAAGTCACGCTCGGCCGGCCTGTTCCCCGCCTTCATGGCGCCGTCGCAGGCGCCCGCCCCGATGGGGCGCATGGCCGACTTTCATCCGCTCAACTGCGCGATGTCCGTGGGCCGTTCGGTCACCTGCGGTCACGGCGACCGGCGGGACGTCCTGAGCCATGGAGCGCCCCTGGGCACAGTGAAGGGGCGGCTCCTGTGAAGGTGCCGCCCCTCTGGATCCACGCAGGGCTACGCCGCCGGCGCCGCCCCCTCCTGCTCCGCCTCGATCCGTGCGTTCCAGTCCCGCTTGGAGGCCTGCCAGCCGTCCTCGTCGTGGCCGAGCCGCCAGTAACCGGAGATCGACAGGTCCTCGCGGGACATGCCGCGCTCGACCCGCAGCAGCTGGCGCAGCTCCTTCACGAAGTGCGCCTCGCCGTGCACGAAGGCGTGCACCCGGCCCTCGGGGCACTCCAGCGCGCGCACGGCCTCGACCAGCGCCTCACCGACAGGACGGGAGCCGCGGTGCAGCCAGATGACCTCCACGTCGGAGTCGATCTTCTGCTCCTCCTCGGGGCCGGCGATCTCCACGAACGCGTACGCCGTGGCGCCGTCGGGCAGCGACTCCAGGGAGCGGGCGATCGCGGGCAGCGCGCTCTCGTCCCCGACGAGCAGATGCCAGTCGGCGTCAGGGTCAGGGGCGTAGGCGCCGCCCGGCCCCATGAAGCGCACGGTCTCGCCGGGCTGGGCGCGCATCGCCCACGGGCCGGCCAGGCCCTCGTCGCCGTGGAGCACGAAGTCCAGGGTCAGTTCACGGTGCTCGGGGTCCCAGGCCCGCACGGTGTACGTCCGCGTCACCGGCCACTGCTCGCGCGGCAGCTCCTCGCGGATGCGCTCCAGGTCGAAGGGCTCGGGGTAGCTCACGCCCTCGGGGGAGAACAGCATCTTCACGTAGTGGTCCGTGCAGGTGTCCGCCGCGAAGTCGGCGAGCCCCTCGCCGCCCAGCACCACACGCTGCATGTGTGGGGTCAGCCGTTCGGTACGGACGACCTGCGCGGAGTGGGGCTTCCGCGGCTTGCGGGCAGGGCGTAGTGCCATCACTGGCCTCCCTCGTTCCAAGCTTAGGTTTACCTAAGTTAGCACCTCCCTTCAGTGAATGCCGCTATGACTCGCTACGGCTCGTTCATGAAAGGGCGCATATACGCGCACACAAGGAACGAATTCCCCGAGCCAGGAACCCCATGCGCTGCCTCGGGACCCCCTTCACGCCCCCAGCGTCACAAGCAGCCGCTGCAGCGAACCGCCGAGCCCCCACCGCATCGCCAGCTCGTCCAGCCCCGCCGAATCCCGGGGCGCACGCGGCAGCGCAGTGTCGACGTCGGGCAGCGGGACGTCGGCCGCGACCCGCACCACGGTCGGCGCGACGGCGACGTACGGCCGCGACTCGTCCAGCCGCTTGCGCTGCGAGGGCGTCAGCTTCGCCTTCGGGTCGTCGACCGCCGCCATGATCCCGGCCACGTCGCCGAACTCGGCCAGCAGCTTCGCGGCCGTCTTCTCACCGATGCCGGGCACGCCCGGCAGACCGTCGCTCGGGTCGCCGCGCAGCAGCGCCAGATCCGCGTACCCCCGGCCGTCGACGCCGTACTTCTCGCGCAGCCACGCCTCGTCGGTGAGCTGCAGGGTGCCCACGCCCTTGAGCGGATACAGCACCCGCACCCCGCGCGCGTCGTCCACCAGCTGGTAGAGGTCGCGGTCGCCGGTGACAATGTCGACCGGGCCCTTCGCCCGCGCGGTGAACGTGCCGATCACGTCGTCCGCCTCGTACCCCTCGACCCCCACGCGCGCGATGCCGAGCGCGTCGAGGACGGCCTCGATGACCGGCACCTGCGGCGAGAGGGTGTCGGGCACCTCCTCCTCGTCCGGCCCGACCTCGTGCTCCTCGGCGACCCGGTGCGCCTTGTAGGAAGGGATCAGCTCGACCCGCCACTGGGGCCGCCAGTCGGCGTCCATGCAGGCCACCAGCGCGTCCGGGCGGTGGTCCTTGACCAGGCGGTCGATGAAGTCGAGGAGCCCGCGCACGGCGTTCACCGGTGTGCCGTCCGGGGCCTTCACGGAGTCCGGGACGCCGAAGTAGGCGCGGAAGTAGAGCGAGGCGGTGTCGAGGAGCATCAGTCGTCCGGTCACGCCACGCATCATGCCGTACGCCACTGACACCGGCCCGCCGGTGCGCAGACGGCGTGGGTGCGTGCGCAGACAGCCGCTCTTCGGTGCGCAACGCGTTGCGGTGTGCGCGTGCACTGTGGGCTGGACCACTTGTGCGTTTGCAATCAGGGAACGAGGGCAGGCGCCCCGCCCGGAGCGACGCGCTTGCGCATTCAACTGTTGCGCACGTCGCTCTCTTCATTGGCCGTCGAGACAAGAGGTACCCGTGTCAACCAGGCTTGAGGCCGAACACCTCTACAAAGTGTTCGGCAGACGACCGGACGAGGCTGTCGAGCGGCTCCGCCACGGAGCCGACCGGGAGGAGCTGCGCGCCGACGGCACCACCGCCGCCGTGATCGACGCCTCCTTCACCGTGGAACCGGGCCAGATCTTCGTCGTCATGGGCCTGTCCGGATCCGGCAAGTCCACCTTGCTGCGCATGCTCAACGGGCTCCTGGAGCCGACCGCGGGTCACGTCCGCTTCGACGGCCAGGACCTGACCGCGCTCGGCGACCGCGAGCTGCGCGAGGTCCGCGCGCAGAAGATCAGCATGGTGTTCCAGCACTTCGCGCTGTTCCCGCACCGCAGCGTCCTGGAGAACGCCGCCTACGGCCTCGGTGTCCAGGGCGTGCCCCGCGCCGAGCGCGAGAAGCGCGCCGCCGAGGCCCTGGAACTGTGCGGTCTGGCCGGCTGGGAGAAGTCCTGGCCCGATGAGCTGTCCGGCGGCATGCAGCAGCGCGTGGGCCTCGCCCGCGCGCTCGCCACCGACGCCGACCTGCTCCTCATGGACGAGTCCTTCAGCGCGCTCGACCCGCTGATCCGCCGTGACATGCAGGACCAGCTGCTCCAGCTCCAGCAGACCCTGAAGAAGACGATCGTCTTCATCACCCACGACCTCAACGAGGCCATGCGCCTCGGCGACCGCATCGCGGTCATGCGCGACGGCCGCATCGTCCAGACCGGCAGCGCCGAGGACATCCTGATCCGCCCGGCCAACGACTACGTCGCCTCCTTCATCCAGGACGTCGACCGCTCCCGCGTCCTGACCGCGGCGGCCGTCATGGACGAGGACGTCCGCGGCGACGAGGCCGGCTGCGGCTGCGAGACCGCGACGCCCGACACCCCGTTCACCGAACTCTGCGCGATCAGCGCCCGCCTGACGCACCCCGTGGCAGTCCTCGACACGAAGGGGAAGCTCGTCGGTCGCATACCCCGACAACGCCTCGTCGGATTCCTCGGCGACCAGCAGGGCGAGCCCGAGCCCTGCGACAACCCGCGCGGCACCCGCGACGGGATGGTGATCGCCAATGCCTAGGATCCACTTCGGAGACTGGATCGAAACCGCGGTGGACTGGCTGCAGTCTCACCTGACCTGGGTTTTCGACATCGTCAAGGCCGTCCTCGGCGGCATGTACGACGGAGTGGACGCCGTCCTCGGCGGCGGCGAGCCGCTGCTGATGGCCGGCATTCTCGCCGTGATCGCGTGCTGGCTGCGCGGTCTGCTGCCCGGCACCCTGGCCTTCGTCGGCCTCGCCCTGATCGACTCGCTCGGTCTGTGGGACGACGCGATGGACACGCTCTCGCTCGTCCTCGTCGCCGCGGTCATCACCGTCGTGTTCGCGGTGCCGCTGGGCATCTGGGCCGCCCGCAGCAACCGGGTCAGCGCCCAGCTGCGGCCGGTGCTGGACGTCATGCAGACGATGCCGGCCTTCATCTACCTCATCCCCGGCGTCATGTTCTTCGGCGTCGGCACCACCCCCGGCCTCCTCGCGACGATCATCTTCGCCATGCCCCCGGGCGTGCGGATGACCGAGCTGGGCATCCGGCAGGTGGACGGCGAACTGATCGAGGCGGCCGAGGCGTTCGGCACCAGCCCGCGCACCACGCTCGCACGCGTCCAGCTGCCGCTCGCGCTGCCGACGATCATGGCCGGCGTCAACCAGGTGATCATGCTGGCCCTGTCGATGGTCGTCATCGGCGGCATGGCCGGTGCCGGCGGCCTCGGTGAGCAGGTCTACTCCGCCATCACCCAGCTCAAGGTCGGCCTGGCCGCCGAGAGCGGTGTGGCCGTCGTCGTCCTCGCGATGTACCTGGACCGGATGACCGGTGCGCTGGGCCAGCGGGTTTCCCCGCTCGGCCGCCGGGCCGCGGCCAAGGCGGCGGTCGCTGCCGCGGGCCGCTTCAGGCTCGCGCACTACAAGCCCGGCGGCGCGGTCGCGGTCGTCGGCGTCGTGGTCCTCGCCCTCGTCGCCGGCGGCATGAACCAGGCCGGCTCCGGCGGCGGCGAGCAGACCGCCGCCGGGAACAGCACGAACGTGGGCCAGGGCGAGAAGATCAACCTCGGCTACATCCCCTGGGACGAGGGCACCGCCACCACGTACCTGTGGAAGGAGCTCCTTGAGCAGCGCGGCTACGAGACCGACGTCAAGCAGCTCGATCCCGGCCCGCTCTACTCGGGCGTGGCCCGCGGCGACATCGACTTCCAGACCGACGCCTGGCTGCCGACCACGCACAAGGCGTACTGGGACAAGTACAGCTCCCAGCTCGACGATCTCGGCGCCTGGTACGGGCCCACGTCGCTGGAGCTGACGGTTCCGTCGTATGTGAAGGGCATCGACTCGCTCGCTGACCTGAAGGGCCAGGGGAAGAAGTTCGGCGGGAAGATCATCGGCATCGAGGCGAGCGCCGGGATGATGGGCACGCTGAACAAGTCGGTGTTGAAGGCGTACGGCCTGGACGGCGAGTACAAGGTGGTCTCGTCGAGTACGTCGTCGATGCTCGCGGAGCTGGACCGGTCGATCAAGAAGCGTGAGCCCGTGGTCGTGACGCTGTGGTCGCCGCACTGGGCGTACGGCAAGTACGACCTGAAGAAGCTCAAGGACCCCGAGGGCGCCTGGGGCAAGGGCGAGCAGATCCACACCGTCGCGCACAAGGGCTTCGACAAGAAGAACCCGACCGTCGCGAAGTGGCTGAAGGGCTTCAAGCTCACCGAGACGCAGCTGACCAGCCTGGAGAACGACATCCGCGCCGCGGGCGAGGGCCAGGAACAGGACGGCGTGCGCACCTGGCTGAAGAAGAACCCCGGCCTGGTCGACAAGCTCGCCCCGGTCGCCGGCGGCGCGAAGAAGCAGGGCAGGGACGCGGGCAGGGCCGTGGACATCGGCTACTTCCCGTGGGACGAGGCCATCGCCGCCACCTATCTGTGGCAGAACATCCTCGAGGACCGCGGCTACAAGCCGAACGTCGAGCAACTCGATCCCGGCCCGCTCTACACCTCGCTGGCGCAGGGGCAGATGGATGTGCAGCTGGACGGCTGGCTGCCGACCACGCACAAGGAGTATGTGGACCGGTTCAAGGGGCAGTTGGACGACCTTGGCGCGTGGTACGGGCCGACCTCGTTGGAGTTGACGGTTCCGTCGTATGTGAAGGGTGTCGATTCGCTGGCGGATCTGAAGGGCCGGGGCGAGGAGTTCGGCGGGAAGATCATCGGCATCGAGGCGAGCGCCGGGATGATGGGCACGCTGAACAAGTCGGTGCTGAAGGCGTACGGCCTGGACGGCGAGTACAAGGTCGTGTCGTCCAGCACTTCCTCGATGCTCGCGGAGCTCGACCGGTCGATCAAGAAGCGTGAGCCCGTCGTGGTGACGCTGTGGTCGCCGCACTGGGCGTACGGCAAGTACGACCTGAAGAAGCTCAAGGACCCCGAGGGCGCCTGGGGCCAGGGCGAGCAGATCCACACCGTGGCCAAGAAGGGCTTCGGCCGGGAGTTCCCCGAACTGAACGGCTGGCTGAAGAACTTCAAGCTGACCGAGGAGCAACTCGCCTCGCTGGAGGTGGAGATCCAGAAGGGCGGCGCCGGAAACGAGAAGGAGTCCGCACGCCGTTGGATGGACACCCG
Source organism: Streptomyces regalis (assembly GCF_001509475.1). Lineage (GTDB taxonomy): Bacteria > Actinomycetota > Actinomycetes > Streptomycetales > Streptomycetaceae > Streptomyces > Streptomyces regalis. Next base: position 3,676 of record NZ_LLZG01000370.1, on the reverse strand, counting down.
TCCGGGGATCGAGGACAAGCTGGCGCCTGTGACGGGATAGCTTCACAGGCCCTGAAGTAGAAAAATGCACCGGGTGCGGGATTCATGCGTACGTGAATCCCGCACCCGGTTCTGTCTGCGTCACCGGCGCCATTGACCGGACCGAGCCCCTCCGCGCCTACGAGAAGGATCCGGCCAACCACAGAGCGCTACGTCGCCCCCCGAGCCCTTCGGCCCTGGCCAGGCACTCCACCCGCAACCACGAGGGAACACAGGAGGCCGCCGCAGCATTGAAATGAACACGGGTACTCGTGCTGAGCGGGAGTCAGCGGTGCCGCGCGGGCGGCCGACACGTTCGGGGAGCCGATCCCACTGGCGCGAACCGATGGGTCGTACTCCCCCTGATGTGGCGTCGATGTGACGGGCGCATGAAACGGTTTGCCGAACATGCGTAGGGTGCAGAGAACTCAACAGAAGGTGTGCGCCGGGAGGCGGGCGCGAGGACATCGGACCTACGAGCGAAGGAGGGAGCCAGAGCGATGGGCGACCACAAAGAACAGTCCCTTCGAGTGGGCGCGGCCGTACGGCGGCGGCGTCGCGCGCTGGATCTCACCCTTGCCGTCGTCGCCGAGCGCAGCGGCCTGTCGGTGCCCTTCCTGAGCCAGGTCGAGAACGACCGGGCACGCCCCAGCAGAAGCTCCCTGGAAAAGGTCGCCGACGCGCTGCGTACGACAGCCGTCGAACTCCTCGCCGCGGCCGACCCGGCGTGCAGCGTCGACGTGGTGCGGGCCGACGGCACGGAGCTGGCGCCGGAGCCCCGGGTGCGTTCCCTGGTGCGCGGTCACCATCAGATGCATGCCTCCGAGTTCACCGGCGACCATGACGCGGGCCGTGAATTCCAGTACCGCAACGACCAGTTGATGTACGTCGCCGACGGCGCGGTGGAGATCGAGGCGGAGGGCCGCGCCTACCGCCTCGGCCGCGGCGACACCCTGTACCTCACCGGCGGGGTGCGTCACCGCTGGCGGGCGACCGTGCCGGACACGCGCGTGGTCGTCGTGGCGGTGGCGGAGCACATCGAGGCCGTCCGGGACCGGCCGGGGCGCTGATGCGCGTCGTCTCCCTGGTGCCGTCCCTGACGGAGGCCGTGGCCGTCTCGGCCCCCGGCGCCCTCGTCGGCGCCACGGACTGGTGCAGCCACCCGGCCGACCTGGACGTCACCCGCGTCGGCGGCACCAAGAACCCCAAGATCGACCGGATCCTCGCCCTCGCCCCCGACCTGGTGATCGCCAACGAGGAGGAGAACCGCGGGCCCGACCTCGCCGCCCTCCGCGCGGCCGGCATCCAGGTCCTGGTGACCGAGGTGCGGGAGGTCCCGGGGGCCTTCCGGGAACTGGCGCGGGTGCTGGACGCCTGCGGGGTGACGGCCCACCCGCGCTGGCTGGACGAGGCGGAACGGACCTGGTCGGCGCTGCCGGCCCCGGAACGCCGTACGACGGCCGTGGTCCCGATCTGGCGGCGCCCCTGGATGGTGCTCGGCCGCGAGACCTTCGCGGGCGACGTACTGGCCCGCCTCGGTGTGGACCACCGGTACGCGGCGCACGAGGACCGCTACCCGCGCATCCCCCTGGACGACCTGCGGGCAGCGGCCCCGGACATCGTCGTCCTCCCCGACGAGCCGTACCGTTTCACGGCCGACGACGGCCCGGAGGCGTTCGCCGGCCTGCCCTGTGCACTCGTCAGCGGACGGCACCTGACGTGGTACGGCCCGTCACTGGCCGAGGCACCGCGGGTGCTGTCCGAGGCCCTGCGAGCAGCGCACCGCTGAGCAGACCGCGGGTGGTGCACACGGCGGTGACGGCCCAGGCGCCGACGAGCACGGCATACAGCCCGATGGAGACCCAGCCGTAGACCACGAGCCCGGTGTGCCGGGCGAGTGCCGCGGCACCGGTGACACAGGTGCCGACCGGGAAGGTGAACGCCCACCACGTCATCGCGAACCCCATGCCGTGCCGCCGAGCCCGCAGCACGTGGGCGGTGGCGAGCCCGAACCACAGGAGCGCGAAGCCCATGACGGGCACACCGTAGAGCACCGCGAGAACGCCGAAGGCCTGGCTGTACGGAGCCGGGACCACGCCGGGGGCGACGTCGGCGAACGTGCCGACGGCGGTGGTGGACTGCCCGAGCGGGCCCAGCACCAGGAACAGGGTCGGAGTGAGGGCGAGGGGCAGGGACCCGCCCGCGATCAGCCGGGCGAAGACCAGCGGCAGCATCAGCAGCGTGGCGAGCAGACTCAGCCCGAACATCGCGAAGCAGGCGAGCAGCAGGGTCTCCCGGGCCTGCCCGGGCGGCAGATGCGGCACGAGGAGCGGCCCGAGCGCGGCGGACACCATGGGCGCGACGAGCGGCAGCAGCCACACGGGCGTGGCCTGGGACGGGTCTGTGCGGTGGCGTACGGCCATGAGGTACGGGACGGCGACGGCGGCCGCCAGCCCGATGACCGTACCGGCGGTGAAAAGGACGGCATCGAGTGCGACCGCCGCTTGGACCCCGATCCAGTCCCGGCCCACGGTGACCGCACCGCCGCCGACGGCCGACAGGGCCATGGCCAGACAGCCGTAGAAGGGCGCGGTGGCCGGGTCGAGGAGGTGGGCGCGGGCCTGGTCGCGGTGGTGGGTCCAGTGCAGGGCACGGGCGCCGAGCAGGGTGACGAGCAGGGCCAGGGAGAGGGCCCAGACGGCCGTGCAGGCGGTACGCAGGCCGGGGAGGTGCAGCGGCAGTCCGGCTCCGGCGGTGGCGACGGCGGCGGTGCCCATGACGGACGCGTACCAGTTGGGTCCGAGATGACGGACGGCGGTGACCATGCGCTCAGGGTCGCTGCGTGGGTTGCTCACCACCAGGGAGTCTGCCTCTATGGCGACATAAACTGGGCTTATGACTCAGGCGTCGGAGGGGCAGTTTCGCGCGGGACCCCTGGCACATCGCGTCCCGGATCTAGGTGCGCTGGAGCTGTTGCTGGCGGTGGCGCGGCTCGGCAGTCTGGGCGGGGCGGCGCGCGAACTCGGCATCACACAGCCGGCGGCGAGCAGCCGGATCCGCTCGATGGAACGCCAGCTGGGTGTGGCCCTGGTGGACAGGTCACCGAGGGGATCCCGGCTCACGGACGCCGGGGCGCTGGTGACGGACTGGGCGCGGCGCATCGTGGAGGCCGCGGAGGCCTTCGACGTGGGTGCGCAGGCGTTGCGGGACCGGCGTGACTCGCGGCTGCGGGTGGCGGCGAGCATGACGATCGCGGAGTACCTGCTGCCGGGCTGGCTGCTCGCGCTGCGCGCCCAGCGGCCGGACACGGCGGTCTCGCTGCTCGCCGGGAACTCGGCGGCGGTGGCGGAGCGGCTGCTGGCGGACGAGGCGGACCTGGGGTTCGTGGAGGGGCTGACCGTTCCGACGGGGCTGGACTCCGTGGTCATCGCCCACGACAACCTGATCGTGGTGACAGCTCCGGGCCACGCCTGGGCGCGGCGCCGGCGCTCGCTGGAGGCGTCGGAGCTCGCGACGACCCCGCTGATCCTGCGGGAGAAGGGCTCGGGCACCCGCCAGGTCCTCGACGCGGCGCTCGGCGGGCTGGCCCGTCCCTTGATCGAGCTGTCCTCGACCACCGCGGTCAAGGCGGCCGCGGTGAGCGGGGCGGGGCCGGCGG
>NZ_LLZG01000369.1 GCF_001509475.1 Streptomyces regalis | reverse complement strand
CCCAGCCCCGATAACTCGCCGACATCCGCAGACACCCGCACCACCCCCCGGGAAGCACTACGCAGCAGCGTACGCCCGCAACTAAAACAACGGCATTGGCCCTAGGGCGTGTGTCGGAAGTCCCGTCGTCCGCCCGCAGGGCGGGCCGGGCGGCGTCAGGTGCGTGCTCTCGGCGTGCCGGGCGGAAGCCCTCGTACTGGACGTACTTGGGCTTTCGCCCGGTGCGGCGAAGGGGGTCCCCCCGCCCGAGCCGTGCGAAGCCGGTTCGAGGGTGGGGGCGCGTGCATGGCGTCGCCCGGCAGACGGGACTTCCGACACACGCCTAGCACACCGCCCGGCATGGCGTGGCCGGGCTCCCCGCAGCATCGCGTCCGAGGCCGCGCCCAGCGCCGGGCACGGAAGACACCGCGCCGCCAGAACCGACTGCGGGGGGTGCCTTGCGCCCGGCGGCTCTTTGCGGCCCGGCCGTCTGCCCCTCCCGACCACTCTCCCGTTCTCCGAGCCCGAAGCTGCGGCAACGCTCGCGTGGTCTCCTCGCCCCGGCACCGCCGAGCGGAACTCCGCACCCGCCAGGCATCATTCACTGGAGTGACGAGACAGCCGCTGCGGAGAGCCCATGACATCGACCCACGCCGTGCCGCCCGCCTACCCCGTGACGGCGCCCGCGCCGCCGGAGGAGGCGGTCGCACCCCTCATGCGCGGCATCGCCGTGCTGCGCGGGCTCACCGATGTCGGAGGGGCGGCCAGCCTGAGCGATCTGGGACGGGCCACCGGGCTGGCCCGCGCCACCGTCGACCGGGTCGCCGGAACGCTCGCGCACATGGGGTATCTGCGCCTGGACGGCAGTAGCGCCGTCCTCGAGCCCCGCCTGATGGAGTTGGGCAATGCGTATCTGGGCGCTCTGCGTCTGCCTGATCTGCTGGGCGGACATGCCGACGGACTTGCCGACGAACTCGACGAGTCGGTGTCCCTCGCGGTGGCGGACGGTGACGGCATCCGCTTCATTCACCAGGCGATCCGCCGCCGTACCTTGTCGCTGAGCTTCCGTATCGGCGATCTTCTGCCTGCCGAACGCACCGCCCCCGGACCGCTGTTGGCAACCGAGTGGAGTGCGCAGGACTGGACACGGTGGCGAGAGCGGCAGGCCCTCGACCCGGAGGACCTCGGCTTCCCGGCGATCCCGCCTCGGTCGCACGGCGCCGTCGCCGAGGACTTCGGAACACGGGTCGAACGTGCGCGTGTACACGGCTGGGCCATGGACGACCAACTGATCGAGACGGGCCTCGTGGCGGTGTCCGTTCCGGTGCGCGCCCCGGATGGCCGTATCGCCTGTGTGGCGAGTACCGTGAGTCACACCAGCAGGCACAGCGCCGACTCGTTGCGCGACTCCCTTCTGCCCAGACTGCGTGCGGCGGTGGCCGCCATGGAACGGGAGCTCGCTGACGCCGACGCCCCACCGTCCGAAACCCGGAGCGCGCCCTCGGGCCTCGCCGCCTGGACCAGAGAATCCAAGCAAGAACTGGGCGGGGAGTTCATCGCGTCATTGGCCCGCGGCCTGACCGTGATCACCGCATTCGGCGAGGGCCGTGCCGAGCTGACGCTCTCCGAGGTTGCCGAGCGCACCGGCCTGCCGCGTGCCACGGCTCGCCGGGCCCTGATAACGCTGGAGCATCTTGGTCATGTCACTTTGCACGGCCGGGTCTTCCGGCTCACTCCACGGGTTCTCGCCCTCGGTTTCCCGCCCCTGTCCAGGACAACGCTGGCCCGGATCGCCCATCCCCACCTCACCGCTCTCACCCGGAGGGTGCAGGAGTCGACGTCCCTGGCGGTGCTCATGGGGGATGACGTCCAGTGTGCGGTCTCCGTCGCCGCGGGGCGCATCATGGACGCCGACATCGCCGTGGGCTCGCGCATGCCCGCCTACGCGACCTCCACGGGACGGGTCCTGCTCGCGGGTCTGCCGGCCGAGGAGTACTCCAGCCGGCTGGCCCACTTGCGGATGGGGGCGTTGACCCCCCGTACCGTCACACGGCCCGCCGACCTCAGGACGATCCTGGATCAGGTGCGCGAGGAGGACTACGCCCTGGTCGACGGGGAGCTCGAAGCGGGCCTCCGCTCGGTTGCCGTACCGGTGCGTGACCGCGAGGGCAGCCTCGTCGCGGCGATCAACGTCACCATGCACAGCAGCCGCCGCTCGGCCGCGGAATGCGTCAAGGCCGTCTTGCCGGAACTGCGTGCAACGGCTGTCCGGACGGAGATGGATCTGCACCTGGCCGGACGGTTCGTTCGAGTTCCGCCTCTTTGAACGGCAAGGGCGATGTCGCCGAGTCTGTACCAGGGTCCGTCTTCAAAGATCGTCGGATGGTGGATCATGGTGGGGTGGTACGCCGTCATGAACTCACCGATCAGGAGTGGGAGTTACTCGCTCCGCTGATACCGCGAGCCGCTACAGGGCGACCGCGTGTGGAAGACCGGCAGGTCATCAACGGGATGGTCTACAAGATCCGGACTGGGATCTCCTGGTGTGACCTGCCGGAACGCTACGGGCCGTGGAAAACGGTGTACACCCGCTTCCGCCGCTACGCCCTGGACGGCGTGTTCACCCGGGCCCTGCAGCAGATCCAGGCCCGGGCTGACGCGTCCGGCGACATCGACTGGCTGGTGCAGATCGACTCCCCCATCATCCGCGCCCACCAGCACGTCGCCGCTACCGGCCGAAAAGGGGGCAGCACCGGCCGGACGAACCGGACGACCACGCCCTCGGCCGATCCCCAGGAGGCCTGACCACCAAAATCCACCTCGCCTGCGACGGCCAAGGCCGCCCTCTCGCCGTGCTGGTGACCCCGGGCCAGCGGCACGACAGCATCTGCGCACGCCCTCTTCTGGAACGGATCCGTGTCCCTCGCTCCGGCCTGGGCCGACCACGCTGTCGACCCGGCCATGTCATTGCAGACAAGGCCTACAGCTCCCGCGGCTTCCGCGCCTACCTGCGCAACAGGCGGACGTCTTCCGTGCGCCCGGTGCCAACCAGCGCGCAGCGTGCCCTGGCGGAGATGTTCCGGCGCGTGCCGAAGGCAGTCATGCACGATGCGCGCCGTGGGTGTGGTGGGTGGCTATGGCTTGTCCTCTGGCGGCGGTTCCGTGAGGAGATCGACGCCGGACAGTTCCGCGAGCCGGGTGGCGATGCGTGTGAGGGGGAGGCGCAGCCGGTCGAGGTCCGCGCGCATCTCGGCAGCGCGTTCCCAGGCGTGCTCATGTTCCGTAGGGCTCGTGCCGTCGGGGCGTTTGGCCTCGTGCTGCTGGAGGGCGGGGTGCCAGGTCGAGAGGAACGGTCGGAGGTGCTCGTTCGCGAGGGTGGCTGCGATGTGGGGCGGGCTGAGTGGTGCGGAGGTCTCGGCGGCGACCCGGTGGAGGACCTCCCGGGTGGTGCCGAAGAGGGCGTGCATCGAGGTGAGGGCTTCGCGTAGAGAACCTTGGTCCGGTGCGAGCGGCTGGACGCCGACGCGGGTGACCAGTTCGACCTGGAGGTCGAAGGCTGCGGCGCGCTCGACGGGGCCTGGGACGGGGCGGTTGGCTGACGGACCGGTGAAGGATTGAGTGGGAACCGGGGCTCGGAGGGCCGTGGCGGCGAGGGGAACCAGGGCGTGCAGGAGCAGCCGTCGGAGATCCTCCTGGCGGGCGGTGTCGGCGTCGTGTCGCCGCACGGCGCGGGCGAGCAATGGGTGGACGGTCCAACTACGGGAGAGGTCGGGGTTGGGGCGCAGCGCACCGGAGCCGAGAAGGGATTCGACGGCCTCTGCCACCAGGGGAGCAGCTTCCCAGGGAGCGTATGGGGAGACTGCTGAGAGCACGTTCTCCAGGGTGGACTGGTGCAGCGGTGCCGGGCAGGCAAGAGCGAGCAGACGCAGGACGTCGTCGACCGGACCATGCCCGGTCAGCGGGCGGGTGAGGAAGGACGTCACGGGCCGTACGTCGGTGCGGTCGCGGGGTGCCGGGCCGGTGAGCACATCGGCACCTGGGGCGTGGAGTCTTCCGCGTGCATGGGTGAAGCCGGTCGACGCCGCGAGGTCGGCGAGTACGTCGAGCGCGTGCGGGTGGCCTCCCACGTCGTGGACCAGGGCGAGGGCGGCGGACTGCTCGGATTCGTCGGCGGGGATGCGCCGGGAGGTGATCAGGGTGAGGCTGTCGTGGTCCGGGAGTGGGGCTACGTCGATGGGCTCGGCGAAGGCGGTGTAGTGCAGGGAGCGTGTGGTGACGAGGGTGGCGGCGAGCAGGTGGGGGCCGCGCAGCAAGTGGAGCCGGCTGTCCGTGAGTCCGTCCGGGACCCCGTCCACGACCCACAGGCAGGGGGTGTTCTGCTCGCCGAGGTGGACGGCGAGTCGGCTGAGCAGCCGGGGGAGGGATGTGCTGGGCGCGTCGATGCCGAGAGCCGCCAGTACGGTGGCTACTTGGTCTGTGTAGGCGTCCATGGCGCGGGCCACGGCACCGGTGCCCTCGGGTTGTTCGGTGTGCAGGTCGAACCAGAAGACGCCGCCGGGGAAGGCGGAGCTGAAGCGCAGGGCGTATTCCTGGGCGAGGAGGGACTTGCCGATGCCGGGCATGCCCCGCAGCTGCGCGGTGCGTCCGCTGCCGGCCTGGGACACGAGAGGTGCCCGGTGGCGGTGCAGGGCTGTGTGGATGTGCCACTGCTCGGGGAGTCGGCCGGTGAAGCGAGCGGAGCCCGTGCGGGCGGGGGCGGGCAGCCAAGGGACGACGGGGGAGGCGGTGTGGCTTCCCATGGGCTCGGAGAGTGTGGCGACATGGGCGAGGACGCGTGTGGCGAGCCGGTTCGCCTCGTCGGCTCCGGCGCGCCAGGGCCAGTACCGGGCGTCGCGGAGTTCGACGGGGTGGATGTGGTCGGCGGAGGGCTCGGGGTTGACCACGAGGATCCGTCGACGGGGGTCGCCTTCTCGCTGGCCGGCCAGATAGGCGTAGGTGAGTTCCCACTGACAGGCGCGGCGCTGCGGGTAGTCGGACGAGTACAGGGCCAGCAGCACCTTTGCGTGTGCCAGGGCCCGGGTGATGGTGGTGGTGATGGAGGTGAAGTCCTCCACGGCGGTGTCGTCGACGAATACCCTCAGCCCCTGGGAACGCAGGGCGGCGACCACCGTCTCGGCATGACCGGTCGCGGAGCGGCTGTAGCTGACGAACACATCCCACTCGGAGGCGGGCCGCTCGGACGAGGCGCTCACGAGCACGGCCTCTCTCCCTGCCTCAGCACCCCTCCGGGGCGTGCGCACCCGTGACGGGATCAGCCCCGAATGCAGCCGGGGGGGGGGGCGTTGGAAGCGGGGACACCGAGGCGCGCGACGGCCCCTTCTGTGGCTTCGCGCTGCTCGGTCCGGCGGTGATCATCACGGTCCCGTCATCCGTCATCCGTCTCGTCGGCAGCGGGGGTGGGGTCGGCCGGGCATGTCCCGTCCCTCGTGGCGGTGCGCTGTCCGGGCAAGGGGCCGAGAGGGTCGGCCGGCGGCTGACCCGTGCGGCGATCCGACGGGCGCAGGTGGCGCTCCGGATCGCGGAGTCCCGCGATCTTGCCGAGGGCCACGAAGTAGGGGCGCAGGTTCTGCTGGAGGGTCTGCAGCTCCTGCCGGAAGACGGCGTTGTCCGGCCATGCGGACTCGTCCATGTCGGGGTGTGCCTGCTCGAAGGCCTGTAGCCGCGGGTGCCACTTGGACAGAAAGGGCGCCAGCTCGAAGTTGAGGATGTCCAGGACCAGTTCGTGTACCGAGTCGCCGTGGGGCGGAGGGGGCGGTGCCTCCCCCGACTCCAGCGGCTCCCGGTACAGGTCGAAGAGCGTTTTGAGGGATGTGAGCGCCTCGCGCAGGTTTCCGCTGCCGTCCTCCAGCGGCCGCGTGGCGATGCGGGTCGAGGCCTGGAAGAACATGCGCTGGGCGGCCTGGCGCATGTCCGTGTTCGCCTTGAACGTCATCTCGCTGCCCGGCAGGACGAGGCGGACCTCGGTCAGCTGGACGGTCCGGCGGTAGAGATCGGCACCGAGGGCGGCAGCGACCCCCAGGAGGCCTCCGACCACGACGGACAGACTCTGCCCGCCCGTCTGGCTGAGGGAGAAGGCGACGATGCCGGCGACGGCGCCAAGCACACCGGCCAACACGGCCCGTGCCGCTGCCCGCAGCACCGTTCGCAGCCGCACCGACGCGGTCCCGCCGTCCATCATGACCCCTCCCGTTCCACACCCCGCGCAGGCCGGTTCCCGCCCGTATGGCAGTCGTGCATCCGTACGACGCGCGCGGCGTACGCCCGTCCACGATAGTGATCAACGGCGTTGCCCCGCACAGACCCCCGAGGGACGGTGAGGGGAGGAGCCGTCAGGGGCGGACCAGGCGGCCCTCCTGCCGGAGACGACCCAGCCCCAGGGCGACCAACGCCGCGATCTCCTGCGGGTAGCGCGAGGTCGTGAGCGTCAGGTTCTCCTCCGCGGTCAGCCCGTTGTCCAGCCCGGTCCAGTGCGGTGCGGCGGCGATTGCGCGCAGGCGTTCGAGGGCGGCTGTGTGCCGGGGATCCGGTGCGGGTGCGCCGGGCCAGGGCGGGAGGAGCGGGCCGTCCATGATCCCGAGCGCCTCGGCGACATCTGCGGTCATCCCGCCGGCCCCGGCGGCGAGACAGACCGGGCGGCCGGCTTCCAGGGACAGCAGCACCTCCTCGGCGATACCGGGGTACCTGCCGGAGAAGCCCCTGCGCCTGCCACCCATCACCAGATGCGCGTCGATGAAGTCGCACAGGCGCCCACGCATCGCGGTCAGAGACCTGGCTCGTTCGTGCTCGTCAGTGACGGGCGCCGGCGCCTCGCTCCGACCTCGTTCGGGATCCATGTCACGGCCGTCCGGATCAAGGCAGACGATCTCACCGTATCCACCCAGCTCATGGCGCTGCCGCTGCAGTTCGGACAGCGGGAGCTTGCGGTGCGACGGCCAGGCCAGGAGGTTGTGGAACCGCAGAGCCAGGGCGCTGCAGGTGCGCAGCCGCTCGATGAGGAGGCGGGTGTATCCGTCGGGGCGTAGGTCACCGCCGTAGACGAGGTCGCCTCCGGACAGGACGACCAACTGCGCGAGCTCGCCGAGGACTTCCCGGAAGTGGTTTTCGAGCAGGCCACGGCGGTCGAGGTCCTCGCTCTCGGCGACCGATACACCGATACGGGTTCCGCGAAGGGCGTCGGACGGGAGCGGCTGGGGCACGGTCAGAACACCTCCGTCGCAGTGTGGCCGGGTCATTCTGCTCGCCACGAACTGCTGGGCCGTCATGGGGCGGACCAGAAGCTCGCCGTCCGTCGCATCCTCCACCAGGGAGGACGCCGCGCCCGGGAGGAGCGGATCTCCGTGATGGAGCACGAAGAACGAGCCTGACACCGGAAGCGTCCCCCGCGCACGACGATCGCGCAACGCCCGTCGCACGGTGGACAGCTCAGGAGGCCGAGGGAGAGCACAGACTCGCGACTGGTCCGCGTGCTGCAGAAGCGTTGGACTCTGCTACTGCCAGCCGACGGACATGGCCCGTGTCGGGGGAGTGGCTCTGCTCGCCGAGCTGCAGAGCGGTCAGCGCCAGTATCGCCGCACCCTCCTGCTTCGCGGTGCGTAACTCGGTCGTGCACCACTCGCTGCTGGAGTACAAGTCGGTCTCCAGCATCAGGAAGGCGCTGTGACCGGCATATTCGAGGAGTGCCGCTGCAAAGTCCACTCCGGGCTGGAGATCGCTGGCGTCAAGGAAGTGGTCGAGGCGCGTGCTGGCTATCACCTCGCGGACCTGGTCGCGCAAGGCGGCGACCTCGGCGGCGTGCTCGGGCGAGGCGTGGAGGGTGTGGTTGATGAACACCTTGATCGGGCGCTTCCCTTCGCCCCTCAAGAGCTGCGCGATGCCCTGGGCGAGCTCACGGCAGCGCGCCGAGGACGACGGCTCGGCGTAGCTCCCGACCCGGGCGGGCGACATGCCGATGGCCTGGAATCGGAGGGTGGATTCCAGACGGGAGGCCCGCCCGCGTGTGCGTTCGTCCTGAACGTCATGCACGGCGAAGACGCCGACCCGGTCCGGAGCACGCTCACGTGCCGCAGCGATGGAGTGGAGATAGTCGGTCCACGGGCCGGAACCTCGCTCGACCAACGCCATCCAGTGCTCGCCCACCACGGGGACCACGATGACGGACCGGCGGGGCACGGACCCGGAGCGGCAGCGTGCGTTCTACCCCGGCTCCACCATCCCGGTCTGCACCAGCAGGTTCCCCCGCTTCCGGGAGACGAAGATGCCCCGTCCTGCCGGCATCGCACGCGGGCGTACGTTGCCGAGGATGTCGCCCTCATTCGGGTCGCCGGAGAGTACGACGCCCTGCGCGCTCAGTTCCTTGATCCGCTGCATGAAGGGTTCGTAGGAGGACCGGCCGGCGCCTGCGGTGTTGCGGGCGACGATGAAGCGGATGCCGACGTCGCGGGCGAACGGGAGGAGTTCTGTGAGGGGGGCGAGGGGGTTGCCGCTGGACGTGGACACCAGCTCGTAGTCGTCGACGATCACATAGATCGTGGGGCCGCTCCACCAGTTGCGTGCGCGCAGTTGGTCGGCTGTGACATCGGGCGGAGGTGTGCGGCGGCGCATGAGGTCGGCCAGGGCCTCCACGTGGTGGTCCATGGCGTTGGACATGGGCACGTACTCGGCCAGATGGGACGCGGGGGCGGCGTCCAGGAGCGAGCGGCGGTTGTCGATGACGAAGAGTTTGCAGGAGTCGGCGTCGTGCAGATCGGTGATCTGCTTGATGAGCAGGCGCAGCAGGTTGGACTTGCCGGACTCGCTTTCGCCGAAGACGAGGAAGAAGGGGTCCTGTTCGAAATTGACGTGGACGGGTTCCAGGTTGTTCTCGTCGAGGGCGAAGGCGACGCCGCGGTCCGGCTGGGCGAGGGCTGCGGGCAGCTCTGCGAGGGGGACTTGGCGTGGCAGGAGGCGGACTGCCGGCGCGCTGGGCGCGGTCCAGTGGCGGGCCACGTCCCGGCTCATGGCGGCGGTCGCCTCGGACAGGTTGTCGTCGGAGTGGATGCCGTCGATGCGGGGAACCGCTGCCATGAAGTGCAGTGCTTCCGGGGTGACTCCCCGGCCGGGCACGCCCGTCGGAACGTTTCCGGCTGCCTTGCGGTCCAGTTCGGAGTCCATGGGGTCGCCGAGCCGCAGCTCGAGGCGGTTCATCAGCAGGTCCTTGAGGTTGGCGCGGACCTCCATGGCGCGGGAGGCGGTGAGGATCAGGTGGATGCCGTAGCCGAGGCCTCGCGCGGCGATGTCGAGTACAGCTGATTCCAGGGCTTCGTACTCGGTGCGGAAGTTCCCCCAGCCGTCGATGACCAGGAAGACGTCCCCCCACGGCTGGTCCGCCACCGAGATGTCCCCGCGGGCCCGCATTCTCCGGAACGTGGCGATGGAGTCGATGCCGGAGCTGCGGAAGTACTCCTCGCGGCGCGTCATGATGCCGTACACCTCGGCGACCGTGCGGCGTACCCGCTCCGGGTCCAGGCGTGAGGCGGCCCCGCCGACGTGCGGCAGCCCGGAGACGGCCGACATGCCGCCACCGCCGAAGTCCAGGCCGTAGAACTGGACTTCGTGCGGAGTGTGGGTCAGCGCGAACGCGGAGACGATCGTCCGCAGGAGCGTCGATTTACCCGACTGCGGGCCGCCGACGATCTGCATGTGGCCCGCGGCACCGGAGAAGTCCCGGTACAGCGTGTCGCGCCGCTGCTCGAAGGGCTTGTCGACGACACCGAGCGGCACGATGAGGCGGCCCGCGCCCTTGTAGCCGGGCTTCGTCAGGCCTCGACCCTGCTCGGCGGCGAGTCCGGGGAGCAGGGCGTCCAGCGAGGGCGGGTTGTCCAGGGGCGGCAGCCACACCTGGTGTGCGGCCGGGCCCTGCCCGGTAAGCCTCCGGACGATGACGTCGAGCACGGTGTCGCTCAGCGCGTCATCCCCGCTCGCCCGCGGGTCCGGCACCTGAGCCCGGGGATCGGCCTGTGCGTACTGGACCGGCACGGGGGCCGCCGTGAAGGGCGCGGGACGACGGTCCACCGGCAGGGAACCGTCCCCCGTCGTGGCTCGGGAGGAGGCGGGCCGGTGCGCACCGGATACGTAGGCGGCCTTGAAGCGGGCCATTTCGTCGGTGCCGTACTTCAGGTAGCCGGAGCCCGGGACGTTCGGCAGGTGGTAGGCATCGGGCACGCCGAGGGCGGCGCGCGACTCGGCCTCGGAGAACGTCCGCAACCCGACGCGGTAGGAGAGGTAGGTTTCCAGGCCGCGCAGGCGGCCTTCCTCGAGGCGCTGCGAGGCCAGGAGCAGGTGGACGCCCAGGGAGCGGCCGATGCGGCCGATCTGGACGAACATGTCGATGAAGTCTGGCTTGGCGGCGAGGAGTTCGCTGAACTCGTCGATGACCAGGACGAAGGACGGGATGGGCTCCAGCGCGGCGCCGGCCGAGCGGGCCTTCTCGTAGTCGCGGATGTTGGCATAGTTGCCCGCCCGGCGGAGCAGCTCCTGGCGCCGGTTGAGTTCGCCGCGGATCGAGTCGCCCATGCGGTCGACGAGGGTCAGGTCGTCCGCGAGGTTGGTGATCACCGCAGCGACATGCGGCAGGTCCGCCATGCCGGCGAAGGTCGCCCCGCCCTTGAAGTCCGCGAGGACGAAGTTCAGCGTCTCCGAGGAGTGTGTCACCGCGAGACCGAGGACAAGGGTGCGCAGCAGCTCCGACTTCCCGGATCCGGTGGCGCCGACGCACAGGCCGTGCGGGCCCATGCCCTCCTGCGCAGCTTCCTTCAGGTCGAGCATCACCGGGGTGCCATCCTCGCCGACCCCGATCGGGACCCGCAGGCGTTCGGCACGGGAGCGTGGGCGCCAAGTGCGGCCGACATCCACGGATTCCGCGTCGTCCAGGTCGAGCAGATCGGTGAACTCCAGATTGGCGAGCAGCGGCTCGTCCGAGTCGCCGCCGGAGGCCATGTACAGGGGCGCGAGCTGCAGGGCGAGTGCCTCGGCGGCCTCGTGGCTGAGGCGGTCGGGCGTCCCTTCGTAGACGAGGCCGTCGCCGGACTCCAGGCGCAACGAATGCGGATGCACCGCGACCGAGAGGCCGCCGCGTGCCCCGGTGAGCCTGCCCGGCACGACCTCGACGATCGTGACCCCCTGCAGTCCCTCGGCCGCCGCCAGCGCCGACAACGGCGACAGCGTCTCTCCGTCGAGCACGACGACGATGTGCGGCTGCTCCAGGAGGGGCTGGCCGGCGGCCTGGAACCGTGGTCGGCCTTCGAGCTGCTCCTTGAGCAGCAGCTCCAAATCCTGCGCACTCGTGGTGATCAGACGACGGCTGCCTGCTCCGTCGCTGCCGTCGGTCTGGACGTGGGGCAGCCACTTGGCCCACTCCCAGTGCGAGGCCGCGTCCTGCCCGGCAGCGATGGCGACGACCAGGTCGTCGGGCGAGTGCAGTGAGGCCAGGGAGGCCACCATGGCGCGCGCCGACGCCCTGACGTGAGTCTCGTCCCCGCTGAGGGTGAGGTGGTAGAAGGCCCGCAGCGAGATCGCCATGGGCAGGCCCTCGATCGTGCTGTGCGCGGTGAGGAACTGCTTCATGGCCCCGGCGGTGAGTGGTTCCAGCTCGTCCACCGGAGCGGTCTCGGGTGCGATCAGCGGGGTGGCGAGCTGCTGGCTGCCCAGGCCGATCCGGACCTGTCCGAAGTCGTCGTCGCTGATGCGCCGCTCCCAGACGCGGCTGCCCTCGGCGACCAGGGCCCACAACTGTTCCGGAGCGGGATGCAGATAGAACTGGGCATCGCGCTGCAGCCGCGCCGTACGGAGAACCGCACGACGGGTTTTGGCCAGGTACTTCAAGTAGTCCCGCCGCATATCGGCGAGCTGGCCCTGGGCGCCGCGTCGGTAGCGGACCAGCATGGCGATGCCCATGGCGATCGTCGACGCGATCATGACCATACCCATGATGCGCATGATCGGGTTCGGCGTCATGAAGAAGAAGACGACGGAGCCGCCCATCCCCAGCATGGGCAGCAGTTGCATCAGCGCCCCCTCCTGCTGCCCTCGGGGCAGCTCGGGCGGGGATTGCAACTGCACTGGATCGGCGGGCACCTCGGTGGGCAAGGTCCTCGGTGGCCGTTTGACGACGATCTGGCTCAAAGCTGACCCGTCCCCCTCGCGGACTTCAAGAGCCCTTGTCCGCACCCCCGTGGCGCCGACTTCATCCGGACCGGATCCTACTGGCGGGCACTGACATCACGGACGGTAGGGTGACGCCACGCGTGTGCGCACCCGCGAACAACCAACGGATTCGGGGTCATTCACCGTAATTCGGAACCGGAATGAGAGCGGGCACGCGAAACGGGACAGGGGCGCGGCCCGCGAGTTGAGAAGCACCGCGAGGGGGAGAAGTACGTGCCTGCGACAGTTCGAGCGGCAGGGAACGCGGGGAACACCGGCGGTCACCCGGGACCAGGGGGTCGTACGGGGTCGGGTGCTCATCCGGGACCCGGGCAGCATTGGGGACCGGGGATGCCGACCACGCGCAGCACCGGCTTCCGCCGGATCATCGTGGCGGCGCCCGACAGCCGCATCGATGTGGCGCTGCCCGACGACATTCCGCTCGCCCACCTCTTCCCGGAGATCCTGCGCCTGTCCGGACAGACTCCGCCCCCCGGCGCCCCGGTCGGATACCACCTGGTGCGCCGGGACGGCACGGTGCTCGACGAGTCACGCTCACTCGCCGCACAGCGCATCGCCGACGGCGACTTTCTCCTGCTGCGCCCCTTCTCCGACTCCCTTCCGCCCGCGGTGTTCGACGACGTCACGCACGCCACCGCCAGCGCCGTCACCCGCGACCGCACGCTGTGGAACGACGAACTCCTGCGCGCCGCAGGACTCTTCGGCAGCTGTGTGCTGCTGATGCTGCTCGCGTTCGTGGCCTGGAGTTCCGACGTCCGTCACGACATGAACGGCCTCCCCGGCATCGTGGCCGCGGTCTCGGGCGTGGTGCTCCTGGCGATCGCCGTAGTACGCGCCCGGGTGTACGGCGACCGCGGATCGTCCGTGGCCTTCGGCACAGGCGCCCTCGCCAACCTGGGAGTCGCAGGCAGCGGACTGCTCGCACTGTCGGCCGGAGACGGCATCGGCAGGCTGCAATTCCTGCTCGCCTGCGCCGCCGTGCTCGTGGGATCGGTGGTGCTGGTGTTCCTCACACCGAGCGGCGACGGCCCCTTCGTCGCCTTCGCATTCGCCTCGGCCATCGGCATGCTGCTGACGTTCGTCGCGATCCTCACCGACATGAGGCCGGTCGAGACCGCGGCACTCTGCTCTCCGTTCGCCCTGGGCATCCTCGCCTTCCTGCCCGGCCTGGCCACGCGTTTCGCCCGCCTTCCTGTCGGATTCGACCCGCCGCGCACCGCCGTCGGCAGCGACTACGCCGATGCCGATGACGAGGGTGACGGCACCACGGCACCGGCCGCGATCGACGCCGAACGCATCACCGCTCAGGCACGGCGCGGCCACGAGCTGCTGCTCGGCCTGGTGGGCGGATGTGCACTGGTCGCGACGGGTGCGGCCGCAGTACTCGGGTTCTCCGACGACCTGTGGGCCCAACTGCTCGCGCTCGCCACCGGCCTGGCCTTGCTGATGCGTGCCCATCTGTTCCGGCACACCGCCCAGGTGGGCTGCACGCTCGCGGCCGGCCTTGCCTCACTGGTGCTCCTGGGACTCGGACTCTCCCTCAACCCGCCCGGTCGGATGGTCCTGGAGGCGCTACGAGGCGACGGCACGGCCCTCGACATCAGGCTGGTCTGGCTGTCGGTCACGGTCGCCGTCGTCGCCGGGGCGATCGCCGCGATCGCGCTGGTCGTGCCGAGCAAGGGGGTCACCCCGTTCTGGGGCCGATTCCTGGAGATCGCCGAGAGCTTCGTACTGCTGACGCTGCTGCCGCTGTGTCTGGCGGTGTTCGGGGCGTACCACCAGATGCGGTCGCTCTCGTCGTGATCAGCTCCTCGTACCAGACCAGATCAATCAGCGGGGGAAAGAGGCAGCGGAACGATGGCATCACGGCGGGACGAGCTCAACGCCTACACCTTCGCGCGACGGCGCCTGGTCGGCCAGTTCCTCCAGCCCAACCCGAACGGCACGGAGGAGGGGTGGCCACGCCCGCTGCGCGCCGTCGTGCCGGGAGCGATCGTCACCACGGTCCTGCTCGCGGCCTTCGGGGCCTGGGGCATGTTCAAGCCCGCCGCGCCGCAGGGCTGGGACAAGCCCGGGGAGAACATCATCATCTCCAGCAAGTCGACCACCCGGTACGTCATCCTGACGACCGACGGCAAGACGCAGCTGCACCCGGTGCTGAACATGTCCTCGGCGAAGCTCCTGCTGGCGCCGGACAAGGGCAAGGTCATCAACGTCGACGAATCGGTGCTCGACAGCGGCAAGATCCCGCACGGCCCCACCCTCGGCATCCCCTACGCCCCCGACCGCCTGCCCGACGCCGGGGAAGCCGGGTCGAAGAAGCGCTGGGTGGTCTGTGAGCGCCCCGGTGAAGGCGGCCGTGCCATCCAGAAGGCGGCCTTCATCCTCGCCCAGCGCGACATGGACCGGACCGAAGGTGCGGAGCGGCTGCGCGGCGGTGAGCTGATGTACGTGGAAGGCCCGGGCCCGGGCCGTACGCGCCACGTCGTCGACGCCGGGGGGACGGCGTACGCCGTCCAGAACGATGAACTGCTGCTGCGTCAGGTCGTCGGCGAGGGCACGGAGCCCCAGCGGGTGTCGGCCGGCTGGCTGAAGACCTCGCATGAGGGCGACACCATCGCCTTCCCGGAGATCCCGGACACACCCGGCACCGACGCCGGGATCCAGGGCCAGCTGCCGGACGAGGCGAACAGGGTGGGCATGGTCCTGGAGGCGCCGTCCGGTACGAGGATGCAGAAGTACGTCGTCCTGCGTGGGCGGGTCGCGCCGGTTTCCGATTTCATGGCGAAGCTGCTGCTCAGCAGCAAGGACCTGATCAGACTGGGGCAGGCGGGCCGAGCCATGCCTGTCAGCGCCGGCAGCTTCACGCCCGGGGCGCCCTTCGGCGCGGAGAAGACCTGGCCTCAGCAGGAGCCGGAGCCGGTCAACTCGGCGAGCACCGACGAGGGCAGCCGCAACACGGTCTGCAATGTCCTGCGCGACGTGGACGAGGACAACGGCGCCACGACCGTGAGCACCTGGGCGGGCACGAGCTTCCCGGCCCCCCTTCCCACCGGTTCGAGCAGTGCGTACGTCACCCCCGGCTCGGGCCAGTTCTTCCGTCAGTTCACGGGCTCGTCGACCCGTTCCGGCTTCTTCTTCCTGGTCACCGACACCGGCCTGCGCTATGCGATGCAGTCCAACGGCGACAGCGAGACCGACGACGCCGGCATCGGCTCCTCGGGCTCGGCCACCGAGAAACGGGATCAGCGTGAGGCGGCACTGCAGGAGGCCCAGCAGGCGCAGAATCGCCTCGGCTACAAGGACGTGACGCCGGCTCCGATCCCGGCCGCGTGGTCGGCGTTCCTGCCGACGGGACCGCGGCTGTCGACGGGGGCGGCGCGGCAGCCGCAGGGCTCGTGAGGGGGCGGGCCGAGTAGATGCGTACGCATCGCCACTTGGGCCAGTGGAGCAGCTTGCGCCTGCTTGCCGGAACGGGGGCTGCCACCCTCGCGTTCGTCGGCGTGCCGCCGGCTCCTGCCGCTACCGCCGCCGATCAGTGCACCTTTCCCGGCAAGATGTACGAGGGACGGCCCTGGGCGCTGCAACGGGTCCTGCTGGACGAGGTGTGGAAGCAGTCGATGGGTGAGGGAGTGCGCGTCGCGGTCATCGACACGGGCGTGGACGTGAAGAACCCCCAGCTGGCCCCGGCGGTGGATGTCAGGAGCGGCCGCAACTACCTGCCGAAGAACCTCAAGGACGACCAGGGCAACAAGATCGAGCGCGGCCGCGAGGACGGCACCACCGATGTAGTGGGCCACGGCACGAAGGTCGCGGGAATCATCGCTGCCAGACCGGTAAAGGGCACGGGCTTCGTCGGCCTGGCCCCCAAGGCGACGATCATCCCGATCCAGCAGAACGACGCCGAGGGCCACGGCGACACCAAGACCCTGGCCGACGCCATTGACCATGCCGTCAGGGCCAAGGCCGACGTCATCAACATCTCCCAGGACACGGTCAACGCCATCGCGCGCTCCTCCACACTGAAGGACGCGGTGGACAACGCCCTGGCCAAGGAGATCGTCATCGTGGCCTCGGCAGGCAACGACGGCCTCGGGGGCAACGTCAAGGAAACCTACCCGGCCTCGTACGACGGCGTCTTGGCGGTCGCCGCCGCCGACCGCAACAACGAACGCGCGGCCTTCTCCCAGTCCGGCGAGTTCGTCGACGTCGCCGCTCCGGGCGTCGACATGGTCTCCACCGTCCCCGGCGGCGGCCACTGCGCCGACAACGGCACCAGCTTCTCCGCCCCCTACGTCGCCGGGGTCGCCGCCCTCATCAAGGCCAAGCACCGGGACTGGACGCAGGAGCAGATCACCGCCCAGATCATGCAGACCGCGGAACGCTCCATCCCCGGCCACGACCGCTTGGTCGGCTGGGGCGTCATCGACCCCGTACGCGCCCTGACGGAGGACGACAAACCGATCGAGCAACCGGTACCGAGCAACGAAGGCGCCGGGCAGGCCAAGGCCCCCACCGTGGCCCAACTCCCGCTCGGCGAAACCCCGCAGGAGCGGGCCGTCCGTCTTGGGACTTATGTGGTGGTGGGCAGCATGCTGCTGGTGGCCGTCATCGCGGGCGGGTCGGTGGCCATGCGGGACGGCAGGAGGAAGGCCGGGGGCTCGCGGGGTGATACGAGCTTCTGAGCCAGCAGGCACAGCCGTACTCATGGATCACGCACCTGTGGCCAACGAGCCCCAGGGATAGCCGAGAAGACCGTTGGTACTGTCACTGGTCGTGGTTAGAGTGACACGCATGCAATCGGTGATGTTCGCGTCACCGCGACCGCAATGACCCGCGGTCGTCGCAAACGGGGAGGGGAGAGCGTCATGCCGTGCGCCGGCGATGTCCGGGGCGCTGGAGGCCGAGTACGGGGCCGTCACACCGCGAAGCTCCACGAGGCTGCAACGGCCCGTGAGCGGGCCGACTCCTCAGCCTGAGAAGCGACGCGAGCGTCTCACCACGGCGCAGTCTCCGCGAATCGCACGAGACACGCCACCTCTCCAAGCCGTCGGGCCCACCACAGCACCGGAGAAACCGGAAAGGAAGAACAGATGGCAGGAACCCAGAAGGTCACTGACGACGTACTGCGGCAGTTCGAGCAGGAGCTCAACGAACGCTTCGGGTCGGTGAAGCAGCAGCTGCAGCAGCTGCACGCCGTGATCGACGGCGTGGAAGGCAAGTGGCAGGGCCAGGGCGCCGTGTCCTTCGACCGCAAGCAGACCGAGATCAACGAGCGCATGGCCCACATCGGCAACCTGCTCGTCCGGTTCCAGAACGCGGTCAACGACAACCGCCGCATCGCCGGCAGCACCGACGAAGAGATCTACCAGGCCCTGTCCGGCATCGACGCGGGCGGTTCCGGCGCGGCCGGCGGCAGCGCCCCGGCCGGAAAGACCTCGGCCTTCTCCGGCATGTAGCTCGTGCGCGATCGGGCGGCGGCCCATCCGAGGCCGCAGCAAATCTTCGGTTCAAACCGTCAGCACAGCAGGCATGGAAGGCAGTTGGAGAAGCCATGGCAGTAGACAACGGCACAATGCTCGTCACTTACGCGGAACTTGAGAGGGCCGCAGGGGACATCACCGCCCAGGCCAAGAAGCTGGACACGGACCTGGAAGCCCTCCAGCAGCGGATGAAGGACATCGCGGCCTTCTTCGAGGGCGAGGCCAAGACCGCGGCCGACGGCCTTCACCGCGAGTGGGACATCAAGGCCAGGGAGATCCACCAGGCCCTGAACTCCATCGCGAATGCCGTCCGGGAGGCGAGCGCGGCGTACAGCGCGGCGGACCGGAAGGCTGCCGCCAACTACTAGCGGTGGTCAGGGAGCTGGGGTGGGCACGCGCGGGAGGTGTCCACCCCGACCTTGGCTTCGACCGGAACAGAGACAAGGCCATGACAGGACAGCAGTTCGAGTTACTCTCTCAGGTCGGTGGTACAGAGGACACGGTCACTCTCGGCGTCGCTGCTTTCGCGATCCTGGCGGCGGTACTGGGCGTGGTGTTCGTCGGTCGGACCCAGGCACGGCGGCTTCGGGAGGAATCCGGGCACGCGGAGCAGGTGTTCGCGCGTGTTCACCATGATGTGGACGATGAGGAGATCCGACTGTCCGCCCGGCGCAAGACCGCCCGGATCGAAGCGGATCCGGAGGTCGTGCAGGCCGAGGGGATGACAGCGATCTCGCGGACCGCGCTGCAGGAGGCGGAGATCTACCTCCAGCACCACCGGATCGCGCTCAAGCACCACTCCGCGTACCAGCAGGCATCGCTGTGGTCCGGCTTGCTGGGGTTCTCGGTCGTACTCGTCGGCGGGGCCCTCACCTACTTCGCCGGCCTGGATGTCGGCGCGGTGACGGCGCTGGCCGGTGTCATCCCGGCCGCCGCGGGACGTCTGCTGTTCCGCCAGGCGAACATCGTCGGAAACCGCGCGGCGGAGAACCTCCGTGGGCTGGAGGAGAGTGTGCGGCGGTTCAGCGCGGTGCAGGCGGCGCTGGCGGCGACCGCCGAGATCGGCGACGCCCAGACCCGCAACCGCATGTACGAGGTGATCGGTATGCACATGCTCTTTCCGACCGATGAGCTGGAGACATTGCTGAAGAACCGGGTGAAGGCGGTCGAGAACGGCAAGAAGAAGCGCGAAAGCTGACGCTGCGAGAACAAGCTGACGCTGCGAGAACAGGGGAGAGCCGACGCTACCTTCCCCGCACCGCCCGAAGGTGCTGCTCGGCGACAGCGCGGTTCTGCGGGTCGATGGCGCGGTGGTCCCGTGCGTACTCGAACATCCTCGCCGCCTCGCCGAACTGCCCGCGTTCCTCCAGCACGCCGCCGATGTTGAGCGCCGCGAGCGGGATCACCTTGGGGAACGCGGTGAGCTCGCTGTCTCGTAATGCGTAGACGTCCCGGTACCTCCGCAGTGCCGCCTCGGTATCACGCCGCTCGTGCGCGATGGTGCCCAGCCAGTACAGCGCCTGTGCACGGACGTCCGGGACGCTTGACGTGGTCGCGGCGGTGAGCGCGGTCTCGGCGCCATTCGGATCTTGCTTGTCGTGCAACAGGATCCGGCCGAGGTAGAGGCCGCTCATGGCCGCGAAGTCACTGCCCGGCACCAACTCGAGGCAACGGCGGTACGCCGCGATCGCGCCCTGCTCGTCTCCGAGCTGTTCGCGGCACACCCCGAGCATCGGGTACAGCGGCACCGACTCGGTTGTCTCGCCGGAGTCGAGTATCTGCGTGTAGATCCTCTCCGCCTCGGCGTACTCCTCGTTCCGGTAATGCGCTGCCGCCCTGTTCTTCTGCTCTTCGAAACGGCGCCAGAGCTCGGCCTCGTCGAGCTCCAGTACCTGCCCCTCCACGTTCTGGAACGCCTCTTGCAGCTTGATGCGCGTGTCATCGTCGTCATCAATGCGGGTCACGGTGCCGGCCCATGAGCTCGACTCGCTCTTCTCTTTGCTCCGTGGCCACTGGAAGCGGCGCCTCAGCCTCTTCCCCGCGACCGCCCCGGTCTTGTCGATGAGCCGGTCGAGGTCGTCCTTGATCTCGTTGAGCAGCACCTCGAACCCCTCCACCCAGGTGTGGGTGGTGAAGTTCCCGTGCTCCGACAGGTGGGCGTACAGCGCCTGGAACCTCTCCTTGTTGGAGGGGTGGGTCGAGCGCTCGGGTGCCTTCCCGGCCATTCGGGCACGACGCCTTGTGAGCGCGTCCTGCGCGGCGACATCGATGCCGTGGCGGGCCAGCCGCTCCTCGATCACGTCGAGAAACTCGAAGTACAGCAGTGCCACACACGGGGCGGCATGGGAGATGTCGTGCTTCAGCTCCGGCGCGCCGCCGGAGAACAGGTCGTCCAGCATCGCCAGGCTCGGCTCAAGGTTCTTCCCGCCGGTGAACGCGCCGATCACCGCGTCCTGGCCCCAGGTGTCGGCCTCGAACTCCATCGCCCTGGAGCGTTCCAGCAGGTAGAACTTCGAGTCGCGGCCGACGGAACGGAGCTCGTCGGCGTGGTTGAGGACCGCGTGTCCGTACTCGTGGCACAGCACGAAGGCCGACATGGTCCTGGTCAGCGGCATCTCCAGGGCCCTCGCGATCATGGGGATCTCCACGAGGACCTTTGACCTCGGCTCGCCGACGCCGAGGAATTCGAGTGCGGTGTCCACTGCCTGCACCCGCAGCGCTGACCGGGTCCTCTCGTCCTCGACGAAGCGGCTGATCGCGTCCCTGCTCAGCGAGCCCATGCGGATCAGCGGGAAGATGCTCCTGTTCATCTTGAACAGATAACCGGCGAGGCCCTGGTGGAACACGATCGCCGGCATCGCGGAGTCCTTGAACCTGATGCATTCCGCGTTGGGCTCGTATGTCTGGAGGATGCCGACGGGGATCTTCGCCAAGGCGCCGCGCCACCGCGGTGGGGTCAGCCCGAGCGCGGCGTCCTTGAGGTCGGCGGCGAGGCCGCCGGTCTCCGCGCCCAGCCCCGCCAACCGCTGCCGGGTCTTCTTGGCGTCGGCGTTCGACGGGTTCTTCAGCCGGTTCTCGGTGTTGCGCGGTGCGGGTGGCTCGTCGAACGTCGACGACGTCGAGTTCTTGATCGCCACGAAGTCGACCTTGCGCACGATCTCACCACACGTCGGACAGGAACGGCCGCGCAACTCGTCGGCGACGTTCAACGTCGCCGCTGTGTCGACCAGCGGTCCGGCCCAGACTATGTGCTTGCATTCCACGCGCCGGGCAAATACCTGCATGAGTCACGCTCCACGAAGAGGGAAGTCTCGGTCACTGACGGGTCGGCCACTGGGTCTTGCTGCCGTCCTCGGTGTGGCAGGGAGCCGCTTCACCTCCGTGAGAGGGTCGTCGTCGATCTCAATGGTGAACATGGCTATACAGTCCCCCCGTTGGGGTGGCGTGCATCGCAATGATGACAAATTGGATGATCGCGGAGGGGCACGTCTCTGCAGACAAGGGCTGCCTTGATCGCCCACACCGGCAAGGAGATGCGGGCGCGCGCTGTCGGCCATCGCCGAACTGTTCCGTGCGGTGCTCACGTGGATCCCTTGTGCGGCGAGAACGTCCTTCCCGCCTTCGGCGCGGTGGACACCTACGACCGCGGCGCTACGCAGGCCGTCGAAGTCCAGCGGGTGCCCCTCAAACGCCGCACCTCCATCGGAGCGCAAGGCGACGACGCTGACCTGTGTGGAGCAGCCATGGACGGAGCTTAGGCAGCGGTGTCCGGGAGGGGTCCCAGCAGACTGCACGCCCTCATCACCCACAGCTCTGATACTGCAACCCCGGTCCGCCCGGCGAGCCGACCGGCGCACGTCGGACAGCGACTCCAGCGACGGAATCCACGGCTACGCGCGACCGGCCGCCCCTCCTGGCTCCTGTGCCACCGCAGGGCCTGCGCCTGTAGGAGGGCGCGGACAAGGGAGCCTGCAGGAATCGGACATTCCGGGATCAGGAATGCGCCACTCGGAACGCGATGTTCGAATGGGCTCTCTTGATCTGCGGGTTGACCCGACCAGTCAGCCGTGATCAAGGGGGTTTCATGCGCACTGCGCATCACAGACGTGTCCTCGCCGGAACCTCGGCCTCAGCCGCAGCGGCGATGCTTGTGCTCACCGGCACCCCGGCGGACGCCGACGCCGCCGCTCTCACTCAGCTCGCCGAAGGCTATCTGCAGCAGCGGGCCGACATGCTGACGACGACTCGTCCGACGGCCAGAGCCGCGACCGCCCGCGTCCGGGCCACGCGCTCCATGACCGCGCAGGTGCAGGATGATCTCGCCGCACTGGTGGAGAAGGGCAAGCGGTACAAGGACGTCGACGGCGGCTACACGAAGGCGCAGGTCGACGTGGAGGTGACCGACACCTCCGTCACCGGCCAGTCGGCAACGCTCCGGCTCACCGAGCGCACCCGCCTCTACCTCCCGTTCACGCCGCAGGAGGTCGCGGACGGCGCCCCGGAGTACGAGGAACTGTCCGTCCCGCACACCGTGAAGTTCACCCAAGGCTCCGACGGCGCCTGGCTGCTGTCGTCCGACAAGGCCGACACGGACGGCGGTCCGACGCCGACCACGCAGGTGTCCGACGTGGACGCCACTGACGGCACCGATGACGGGGGCGGTAAGGCGGAAGAGGACGAGGTAAGCAAGGACGCCGCCTCCGGCACCGCTCCGCTTCCCGGCAGCAGCGACGACTCCGGCGACAAGCCAGAGGTCAGGAGCAGCTAGCTACGGCAGGATGGTTGCCTACGCGGACAAGTACTGGAACCACCACAACGGCGGCTGGGGCCCCAAGGGCGGCGCAATCATCCAGCGGCCCAGCAACAAGTACTGGTTCTACGGACCGACGACGTGGACCACCAGCTGGATGGCCAAGGCGTGCGGACGTCCTCCAGGCCGACTGGGGCCGTGACAACAACATCGACCACACGATGATCGTCACGAAGAAGTACCGGGGCACGCCCTACCTGACGTATAGGAGTGCGCTGTGGAGCGTCGACAACTTCTGGCTGTGCCGGCCGCTCTGGCCGTCGCATCCGGCTGGGCTGATCGAAGTCGGGGGCGTGAAGGACGAGCAGTGGTCCAGGGACGAGGCCGAGCAGATCCTCGCGGACCGGGGCGGGCGGGGGTGGAAGATCAAGGACGTGCAGGTCGAGCACGACATGGGCCCGGACACCGGCTCGGCCCGCCTCATGGCCGAGGACAAGGCAGGAAAGGCCATGCGGGACACCTTCACCGTGACGCGGGAGAAGGGCACCTGGCATCTCGTGGTCTTCACGCAGCAACCCGCCGAGTCCGGTAAGGAATCTGCCTCGGCTGACAAGCCGAGTTCCTGACGGTCTGTTGGGACGGCCTGCGGCCGGTGACGACATGGCCGCCTCTGCTTACGATGAGCTTCCACTCCGATCTTGCGTGAGAGGCGAGGCGGCATGGATGTCCTGGGGATCGATGCCTGTGGCAAGCAGGGGTGGGCAGGGATCAGGCTCACGGACGGCGCGTACGCGGGCAGCCTGGTCGACGTCCGGCTCGATGCGTTGGTCGAGCGTGCCGCCGGGGTGGAGGCGATCGCGGTGGACATGCCGCTGGGCCTGGTCGAGAAGGGCTGGCGGGCCGCGGATCTCGAGGCGAGGGTGCTGCTACGGGTGCGGCGCAGCAGTGTTTTCCTCATGGCACCGCGGCCGGCGTGGCTGGAGCCGGACTACGTGGCGGCCTCGGAGCGATGCCATGAGCTCGCCGGCGGCCGGCTGAGCCGACAGGCGTGGGCGCTGGCTCCGAAGCTTCTGGAGGCTCGGGCGTGTTGGCTCGCCGACCACCGGATCCACGAGGTGCATCCCGAGGTGTCCTTCAGCGCGCTCGCCGGCGGTGTGCCGCTGGACTACCCCAAGAAGACCTGGCGTGGCCAGAACCTGCGCCGCCGGCTGCTGGCTGCAGCCGGGCTCGTGCTGCCGGACGAGCTCGGCGAAGCGGATCGCATTGCCGTGGACGACGTACTCGACGCCGCTGCGGCGGCTTGGTCGGCACACCGGATCGCGCTAGGTGTCGCGGGCCGGATTCCGGAGCTCCCTGAGATGGATGCGGAAGGGCGCGTCATCGAGATCCGGTACTGACGATCTGCCGGGATTCGCCGGGATTCGCCGGGATTCGCCGGGATCGGGCGGGATCCGCTATGGCCGTCAGAGTGCGTCCACCGCGCTCACCTTCCAGCCGTCGTCCGTCCGCGTCAGCGTCATCCGCACCCGGTTCAGGTCCACGCGGGACCCTGACACCTGCGTGCTCTCCGTGACCTGGTTGACGAAGAGCAGGACCACGACCTCGTCCGGGGAGGCCGAGACGACGGAAGCCGCCGGGGATCCGCCGGAGGCGGGGGCGGCGATCGTTGCCTTCACCACGCCCCGGTACTTCGTGGCCGTCGGGCCGACCACCGTCTTCGTGGTCTTCTCGTACTCGTCGCGGAAGTCGCCGGTCAGGTGGGTGCGGGCGCGGGCGAAGTCCTGGTCCAGGTGGCGGTAGTCGTACGACAGGACGGCCGGCGCCGCCGTGCGGGCGGCCGCGACCGCCTCGGCCCGTGCGCTCTCCGCCTGACGTCCGTCCTGGTACTGCCAACCCAGTACGGCGACGGCGACCAGGCCGGCCACGAGCAGGAGGCCGAGGACCGCGATGAGCAGTCGGCGTACACGGGGCCGGCCCCCGTTCTCCGGAGGCGCGTCCTCCTCGAACGACTCCAGGGACGGCTCGGGCGGGTCCTCCCAGCCGTTCTTCGGGGCGTCGATGAGTACGGTGCGCCCGGCGACGGTGGATTCCGGGTCCTGCTCGCGGTGGCCGCGCTCCGCTCGCTTGGCCGCTGCGCGGGCTGCCGCGGTCATGCTGCGCCGGGTGGTGGAAACGGGGGCGCGGCCGGTGGTCGTCTTCGTCATGGTCGTACTCCTCACTCGTGCCGTCCGTCAGCCGACGAACTCGACGTCCGACGTCAGCCAGCGGCCGTCCCGCTGCACCAGGTCCAGCTGGAGCCGGTAGGTGCGTGCCTCGCCCTGGGGCACCGCCGTGTTGGTCACCTTGCTGTCGGCGACCACCAGCACGCGGGCCGAGTCCTCGCCCGAGCGGACGATGCCGGCCTCCAGGACCTGGCCTTCCGAGACCGACTTGTTCTGGGCCACCAGCTCCGTCAACTGGGCCGTCTGTGCAGCGAACTGCTTCTTGAAGTCGCCGGTGGCGCCTGCCAGGACGTTCGCGCTGTCGCGGCTGTAGTGCCGGTAGTCGAGGGAGGTGAAGTTCAGTGCCGACTGGCGGGCCGCGGACAGGATGTCCTGGCGGCGCTGGTCCGCCTCGCGCTGGGCGTGGAGGCCGAGGGCCAGCCAGATGCTGAGTGCGGTGGTGAGGACTGTCGCCACGACGAGTCCCGCCCGCATCGCCCTGGACCGCATCAGTCTCATGCCATCGGGCCAACGAGCAGCCATTGCCACGACTCCTTTCCGAACACGGCCCGCTGGCCGCCCGTCGAGCCGATCTCGACGTTCCTTCCGTCCGGGCCGGTGGTGGTGCCGGACTCCGGGTCGTACGGGGTGACGTACGCCGCCTGGTTCGCGCCGCCGTACGAGCGCGACGCACCCGGGGCGTTCTGCGCGCCCCGCACCGACGACTCGCTCCCGCGCGGCAGCGTGCAGCGGGCCCCGGTGTTCGCCTCGCGTGTGCTCGTGTCGGCCGGGTCGCGGCGTGCCGTGCCGTAGCCCTGGGTGCAGGCCGGGGGATCGTCGGCGTTCACGACCAGGCCGAAGTGCGTGGTGCCGTCGCCCGGGAGCACCGTGTAGCTGCCCGCCACCATCGCCGGGAAGGTGACCAGCGCCTGCTCCACGCCGGGCAGTCTCGCCACCGTTACCTGGCCGCCGCTGATCAGGTTGGCCAGCAGGACCGACAGCTCCGGGTCGACCGACCTCAGCAGCGAGTTGACCTCCTGTGCGGCCGGCCTCGCGTTGCCGATCAGCTTGCGCAGGTCGCTGTCGCTCGCCTTCAACTGGGCCGTGAGCGCTGCGAGATCACTCGCGAACGACTTGATCGACGAGCCCTGGTCCGCCTGCGTCTTCAGGACCTTCCTCGAGTCCTCGATCAACGCGATCGTCTCCGGCAGGGCGTCCGATGCCGACTTGACCAGCTCGTTGCCCGAGTCCACCAGGCGGCTCAGGTTGGGGCCGGTTCCGGCGAAGGCCTCGCCCAGCTCGTCGACGGTGATCCGCAGGTCGTCCTTGCCGACCGAGTTCACCAGTCGGTCCAGGCTGAGGACCAGGTCGGTCGTCGGCAGCGGGACGCGGGTGTTCCGGCGCGGGATGCTGCTGCCTTCGAGCAGGTACGGGCCGTGGGACGCGCGGGGTTGCAGGTCGATGTACTGCTCGCCCACCGCCGAACGGTTCGCGACCACGGCAACGGTGTTCGCCGGGATGTGCGGCGCCCCGTCCTCGATGTCCAGGGCGACCGAAACTCCGCCGGGCCCGGACCCGGACCCCGACCCGGAGCCCGTCAGGTGCAGCCCGCCCACCTTGCCCACCGGCACACCGCGGTACGTCACCTCGGCGCCGGGGAAGATGCCCCCGGAGTCGGCGAAGTCCGCGCGGACTGTGTAGCCGCGGTCCAGGACCTCGTCCACCAGCCCCGTGTACTCGGCGCCGACATACGACACCCCTACAGCGGTCATGGTGGCGAAGGCCATCAGCTGGACCTTGACCGTACGGGTGATCACGGCTGGACCCCCTTCAGCATGAGCTCGGCGAGTTCGAGGTTGATCCCCTCGGGCCAGTCGCCCCCAGCCGCATAGCCGGCCGTGCACACCGGCGGGCACAGCAGGTCACCGCCGCCCCCGGACGAGGCCGAAGGGGACGGCACGCTCGGGCCGTTCGGCAGCGCCGTGGGTGTCGGCACGCCCGGCACCTCCGGGAGATCCGGTACGTCCGGCAGGTCGGGGGTCCCGGGAAGCTCGGGGCCCTGGGTGTCCCCGTCGCCGCCCCGGCCGTCCCCGCCCGGCTTCTCCGTCAAGTTGCCGTAGATCCCCGCCAGATCGAGGTCCGCGGTGATGTGGAGGTTCACATAGTCGCCCTTGATCGCGTCCACCGCGTTGCGCGGGAACGGGTAAGTAGTCATCAGTTCAAGGGAGTTGGGCAGGTCGGTACCCGCCTTGTTGAGCTGTTGCAGGATCGGGCGCAGCTGCTTGAGGTTGGCGACCGTGTCGTCGTGCGAGGCGTTGATGACTTTGGTGCCCGTTTCGCCGAGCTTGGACAGGGACGTCAGCATCGTCGTCAGGTCGCGGCGCTGGTCGGCCAGTACCTTCAGGGCCGGAGGCATCGTGTCGACCGCGTCGGCGATGGTCTCCTTCTCCTTGCCGAGGCGCCCCGCGAGTCGGTCCACGGCCTTCAGCGCCCGGACGATGTCCTGCTTCTGCTTGTCCAGGCCGCCCAGGAACGTGTCCAGCTCCTTCAACAGCGACTTGACCCGGTTCTCCCGCCCCTCCAGCGCCTTGTTCAGCTCCACGGTGATCGTCTTGAGCTGGGCCACTCCGCCGCCATTGAGCAGGGCCGACAGCGCGGACAGCACTTCCTCGATCTCCGGGTTGCGGCCGCTGCGGGACAGCGGAATCACGGCGCCTTCGCCGAGACGGCCGACCGGCGCCGTACCCGGCGGCTTCGACAGGGCCACGTACTTCTCGCCGAGCATGCTGGTCTGACGCAGCTCGGCGATCGCGTTCGCCGGCAGTTTCACCGAGTCGGCGACTCGCAGGTGCACGCGCGCGTGCCAGCCGTCCAGCTCGACCTTCTCGACCGCGCCCACCGTCACGTTGTTGACCTTCACGGCCGACTGCGGCACCAGGTCCAGGACGTCACGGAACTCGACGGTGACGTGGTACGCGTTGCCGTCCGAGGCGGCGCCGCCCGGCAGTTGGACGTCGTACCAGCCGTTGAACTCACAGCCGGTCAGGAGCAGCGAGCCGACTGCCGCCCACGCCGCCACCCCGCCCTTGCGGAGCAGCCCGCTCATACGCTCGCCCCTCATGCGCTCGGCCCTCATGCGCTCGCCCCCAGGATTCCGCCGAGCGTGCGATCGACCGTGCCCGTGACCGCCGCGCCGCCCTGCGGCACCTCCGGCAGGGAGTCGAACAGCTCCCGCAACTCCTTGCAGTCGGGGTTCTTCCCGCCCTCGTCCCCGGTCGTCCTGAGCACTGAGCACAGCAGCGACGCCGGGTCCTGCGCCTGATCGGCGTTGTTGCGGGTGTCGAGGGTGCCGGCCGACGGGTTGTAGGCGTTGTTGAGGTTCGACATGCCGGTCGGGGCCACCTCCAACAGCTCCGCCAGCGCCGCCCGTTGGGTGACGAGGACCTTGGTCACCTTGCTGAGACCCTCCACGTTCGAGGTCAGCGACTTCTTGTTCTTCTTCACGAAGGCGGACACGTCGCCCAGTGCCGTCCCGAGGTTCTTCAGTGCCGCCGCCAAGTCCTTGCGCTCGCCCGCCAGTTGATCGGCGACCTTCGCGAGGCTGCTGTTGAACGACCGCACGCTCTTGTCGTCGGCCGCCAGCGCCGCCGTGAAGACCTGGAGGTTGCGGACCGTGCCGAACAGGTCCGTGCGGCCGTCGGACAGGGTGGTGACCGCCGCCGCGAGATCCTCCACCGTCCCGTGCAGGTTCTTGCCCTGACCGTCCAGGTTGTCCGCGCTCACCCCGAGCAGCCGGGACAGGGCGCCGTCCTTGTTGGCGCCGTCCGGGCCGAGCGCCTCGGCCGTGGTGTGCAGGCTGTCGAAGACACGGTCCAGTTCGACCGGCACGGCCGTACGCGACTCGGGGATCTCGTCCCCGGTCCGCAGCACCGGGCCGTCGCCCCGGTACACCGGGAGCAGCTGGACGTAACGGTCGCTGACCACCGACGAGTTGATGATCGCCGCCTGCGCGTCCGCGGGGACCTTGCGGCCGGCCTCGTACTCCAGCTCCACCCGCACCCGGCCGCCCTCCGGCGTGATCTCCTTGACCTCGCCGATGCGGACGCCGAGGACGCGGACGTCCGAACCGGGGTAGATGCCGACGGTGCGCGGGAAGTACGCGGTGACACGGACCGGCTCGAGGCGCGGCCACAGGACGTAGGCAAGCGCGGCGACGAGGATCAGTACGGTGAGCAGGGCCAGCCGCTTTCTCACCCTGACGGGGATGTTCACTGCGCCGCCCCTCCCGTGCGCGGTACCACCGGAGCGGCGACCAGGTTCTGGACGTAGGAGTCGAACCAGCGGCCGTTGCCGAGGGTGTTGGTGAAGAGCCGCGTATAGGGAGCGAGGAGCTTGATGCTCCTGTCCAGGCTGGACTGATTCCGTTCGAGCATCTGCACCACGCTGTTCAGGCCCTTGAGCGCGGGCCCGATCTCCTTGTCGTTGTCCTGGACGAGGCCGGAGAGCTGGATGCCGAGGGCGGCGGAGCTCTTCAGCAGTCTGTGGATCGCCTCGCGCCGCTTGGTGATCTCCTTGAACAGCTTGTCGCCGTCCTTGACCAGCGTGGTGAAGTCCCCTGAGCGGTCGGCCAGTACGCCCGTGACGCCGTTCGCGTGGTCGAGCAGCTCGCGCAGCGCCTTGTCGCGGGAGGCGACCGTCCGGGAGATCTGCGACAGGCCCTTGATGGACGCCCGTACCTCTTCCGGCGAGTCCTCGAAGGTGGTGGAGAGGGTGTCCAGGGCCTTCGCCACGCGGTCGGTGTCGACCTCCTCCGTCGTGGTGGTGAGGTCGCTGAAGGCCTGTACGACGTCGTACGCGGGGACAGTCCGCTTGAGGGGGATCTCGCTGCCCGGCTCCAACTGGCCCTGTCCCTTCGGGTGCAGGGCCATGTACTTCGCGCCGAGGATCGTCTTGACCCGGATCGACGCGACGGTCTCCGTGCCGAAGCCCGGCTCGCCCTTGATCTTGAAGGTGACCTTGACGTGATCGCCGTCCAGGTCGACCTCCTCGACCTTGCCGACCTTGACCCCGGCGATCCGCACCTCGTCACCCGGCTTGAGACCGCCCGCTTCCGCGAAGGCAGCGCTGTACGTATCGCCGTCGCCGATGATCGGCAGGCGGTCGGCGTTGAAGGCGGCCACCGTCAGCAGCGCGAGGAACGTGAGACCGACCGCGCCGATGACGACGGGGTTGCGCTCGCGGAACGGGGAGAGGTGCGGGCGGCGGATGCGCGGGAGCCGTACCTTCGGCAGACGTATCTTCGGCAGCCTCGGCGGCTCCACCCGGACCTTGAACAGCGGCTCCGGACCATGCTTACGGCTCATGACCCGCACCTCGCCCTCGCCACATGCAGATCGGGCGTCAGGACCTGCTGGGACCCCGACTCCGTCTTCGGCAGCACGATCCGGCCGTCGAAGTCGCAGAGGTAGAAGTTGAACCACGAGCCGTAGGACGCCGTCCCCGTCAGCTCGTTGAGCTTGTTCGGCAGCCGCTTCAGCACGCCCTCCACGGTTTTCTCGTTGTCGTTCAGGGTTCCGGTGAGGTCGGTCAGCTCGGCGATGTCGTCCTTCAGCGGCGGCCGCGCGTCCTTCAGCAGCCCCGAGGTGGCCTCCGTCAGGTCGCCGATGCTGACCAGCGACTGGCCGATGGGCTTGCGGTCGGCGGACAGTCCCGAGATGACCCGGCGCAGCTGCTTGAGCAGCCCGGAGAAGCGGGTGCCGCGCTTGTCCAGCGTCTGAAGCACGGTGTTGAGGTTGTCGATCACCGAGCCGATCAGCTTGTCGCGGCCGGCCAGGGTCGAGGTGAGCGACGCCGTGTGCACGAGCAGGCTGTTGACGGTGCCGCCCTCGCCCTGGAGGGTCTTGATGATCTCGGTGGCGAGCTGGTTGACGTCCTTCGGGCTGAGCGCGGCGAACAGGGGCTTGAAGCCGTTCAGCAGGGCGTTGAGGTCCAACGCCGGCTGGGTGCGGGAGAGCGGGATCGTCGCGCCGGGGCGCAGCCGGGTTCCGTCGCCCGTGCCCTCGGTCAGCGCGACGTACCGCTGCCCGACCAGGTTGCGGTACCGGATGACCGCGCCGGTGCCGATGAGCAGTGGCCGGTCCTGGCCGACCGTGAAGGTGACCTCGGCCAGCGTCCGGTCCTTGATCCGGATGCCCTCGACCTCGCCGACCCGCACCCCGGCCACGCGGATGTCGTCGCCCTCCTCCAGGCCGGTCACGTCGCTGAAGACCGCGCGATAGCGATGGTCCGGCGTGAAGGAGATGTTCACGATGGTGGCGGCGAGCAGAGCCGTCGCCAGGATGGTCACCAGCGCGAAGAGGCTGAACTTGATGAGGGGAGCGACGGTCTGCCGTGCGCCTGCGGTTCTCATGCGACGGTCACCGCCGTCCCGCGCGCCAGCGGCCCGAACAGCAGCGTCGCCACCGGCGGCACCTCGTCGGCGGGCACGCCCAGGACCGGGGCCACGAGCGAGCCGACCGCCCGCTGCTCGGCCCGGGTCGCGGAGACGCCCAGCGGGCCGCCCGCAGACGAACCCCCGGACTTCGAACCGTCGTCGAGGTGAGCCCCGGGTGCCGGTACCGGCGGATGCGGCAGATCACGGCAGTTGGGCCCCGACCGCTCGCCGTAGCGCGGCTCCTCGCCCGGTTCGTACGCCCCCTGCGGCCGTACGACCTCCAGCGTGATGTGCATCTTGCCGCCCCGGAACGCCTCCTCCGAGGCCTTCTCCTGCCGGACCAGGCCGGCCAGCAGGCACGGGTACTCGGGGGAGTAGCGGGCGAACAGCTCCAGGGTCGGGCGGGAGACCTGGCCGAGGGTGATCAGCCGGTCGCCGTTGGTGTCGAAGAAGTCCTCGGCCGTCCCCGCGACGGTGGCTGTGGTCTTCAGGGCCGCTGCCAGCCGGTCCTTCTGGTCGACGATCGTGCGGCTCGTGGTGACGGTGTTGCGCAGGATCTCCATCAGGTCGGGCGCCGCGTCGCCGTAGACCTCGGCGACCTCGGCGAAGCGTGCGATGTCCTCGGTGAGGGACGGCAGATGGGGGTTGAGGCGGCGCAGGTAGGCCTCCAGGCGCGTGAGGTTGTCGCCGATCCGGTCGCCGCGGCCCTCGAGGGCGGTGGAGAACGCGGAGAGGGTGGCGTTGAGCTTGCCGGGCTGGACGGTTCGCAGCAGGGGCAGCAGGTCGTTCAGCAGCTGCTGCACCTCGATGCCGACCCGGGTGCGGTCCTGGGTGATGACGTCGCCGGCGCGGATCGGGCGGGCCGACGAGGCCCCGGCGCCGGTGGGCGGCACCAGGTCGACGTACTTCTCGCCGAACAGCGTCTTGGGCAGCAGGCGCGCGTGCACGTCGGACGGGATGTACGCGACGTGCTCCGGCTTGAGCGCGATGTCCAGCGTCGCCTTCGTCCCGTCCGCCCGCACCTCGCGCACCTCGCCGACCAGCAGCCCGCGCAGCTTGACGTCGGCCCGCGGATCGAGCTGGTTGCCGAGGCTGTCGGCCTCCAGGGTGATCCGCACGACCGGCGTGAACGCCTGCCGGTAGACGGCGACCGACAGCGACAGCAGCGTCGCGAGTACGGCGATGAAGACGACGCCGTACAGCCGCAGTCTCAGCACCCTCATACGGCGCACCCTCATTCGGCGGCTCACCCCGCGATCCTTACGGTCGTGTTGGCGCCCCAGATCGCGAGCGACAGGAAGAAGTCCAGGACGTTGATCGCCACGATCGAGGTCCGCACCGCACGGCCCACCGCCACGCCGACGCCCGCCGGGCCGCCGCTCGCGTAGTAGCCGTAGAAGCAGTGGACGAGGATGATCAGGACGGCGAAGACGAGCACCTTGCCGAAGGACCACAGCACGTCGACCGGGGGCAGGTACTGCTGGAAGTAGTGGTCGTAGGTGCCGGCCGACTGGCCGTAGTACCCGGTGGTGATGGTGCGGGCGGCGAGGTACGACGACAGCAGGCCGATCACGTACAGCGGGATCACCGCGACGAACCCGGCGATCATCCGCGTCGTCACCAGAAACGGCAGCGAGGGCACGCCCATGACTTCGAGGGCGTCGGTCTCCTCGCTGATCCGCATGGCGCCGAGCTGGGCCGTGAACCCGGCGCCGACCGTCGCGGACAGCGCGAGTCCGGCCACCAGCGGGGCGATCTCCCGGGTGTTGAAGTACGCCGAGAGGAACGCCACGAAGTTGGAGGTGCCGAGCTGGTTGAGGGCCGCGTAGCCCTGGAGGCCGACCTCCGTGCCGGTGAAGAAGGACAGGAAGGCGATGATGCCGACCGTGCCGCCCACCACCGCGAGCGCGCCGCGGCCGAAGCTCACCTCGGCGAGCAGGCGCAGGATCTCCTTCTTGTAGCGGCGCAGCGTGCGGCCGGTCCAGGCCAACGAGCGGCCGTAGAAGGAGAGTTGGGTGCCCAGCGCTTCCAGTGAGCGCAGCGGGCGATCGAGAAGTCTCATCGGTTAACCCCTCAACCCCTCTGCGGGACGACCTGGAAGTACACCGCGGTCATCACGAAGTTGGTCACGAACAGCAACATGAAGGTGATCACCACCGACTGGTTCACCGCGTCGCCCACACCCTTCGGGCCGCCCTTCGCGGTCAGTCCCTTGTACGAGGCGACGATCCCGGAGATCGCGCCGAAGACGAGTGCTTTGACCTCGGCCGCCCACAGGTCGGAGAGCTGGGCGAGGGTGGTGAAGGAGGCGAGGTAGGCGCCGGGGGTGCCGTTCTGCAGGACGACGTTGAAGAAATAGCCGCCCGCCACGCCGACCACCGACACCAGGCCGTTGAGCAGCACCGCCACCAGCATCGACGCCAGCACGCGCGGTACGACGAGGCGGTGGATGGGGTCGATGCCCAGCACCTGCATCGCGTCGATCTCGTCGCGGATCTTCCGCGCCCCGAGGTCGGCACAGATCGCCGTGCCGCCGGCGCCCGCGATGAGCAGCGCGGTGACGATCGGCGAGGCCTCGCGCAGTACGGCGAGCACGGAGGCGGCTCCGGAGAAGGACTGGGCGCCGAGCTGCCGGGTCAGGCTGCCGATCTGCAGCGCGATGACCGCGCCGAACGGGATGGAGACCAGGGCCGTCGGCAGGATCGTCACGCTCGCGACGAACCACGCCTGCTGGATGAACTCCCTTGCCTGGAACGGCCGTCGGGGAATCGTCCGGATGACGTCGAGCGCCATCGCGAACAGGCTCCCCGACTGCCGCAGCGCTCCGATCGGTGACAGGCTCATGCGCCGGCCACCGCCTTCTCGTGCAGCGCGGCCTCGCGCCGGGCGATGGCCTCCCAGCGCGGTGGCCGCGGGATGCCCGGCCCCGGCAGCAGGCGGGGAGTCAGAGCCTGGCTGCCGGGAGACCGTGCGCCCTTGCCGTCGCCGTCGCCGAGGGCGGCGAGCTCCTGCTCGACCTGGGCGGCGTCCTTCTCCTCCGCCATGCCGATCGGCCCCTGCATGCGGCCGTTCAGGAACTGCCGTACGACAGGCTCGTCGCTGGTCAGCAGCTCCTCACGTGGCCCGAACATGACCAGCTCGCGGCGGAACAGCAGCCCGATGTTGTCCGGGACCTGGCGGGCCGAGGCGATGTCGTGGGTGACGATCAGGAAGGTCGCGTCGATCTGGGCGTTGAGGTCGACGATGAGCTGGTTGAGGTAGGCCACGCGGACGGGGTCGAGGCCCGAGTCGGGTTCGTCGAAGAGGATGATCTCGGGATCGAGCACGAGCGCCCGGGCGAGCCCCGCCCGCTTCCGCATCCCGCCGGAGATCTCGCCGGGCAGCTTCTCCTCGGCGCCGAT
Organism: Streptomyces regalis; assembly: GCF_001509475.1. Lineage (GTDB taxonomy): Bacteria > Actinomycetota > Actinomycetes > Streptomycetales > Streptomycetaceae > Streptomyces > Streptomyces regalis. The sequence continues at coordinate 18,854 of NZ_LLZG01000369.1, read as the reverse complement.
CAGCCCGACCATGTCCATCTTCTCCAGCACGATGCGCCGGATCTCGCTCTCGGACTTACGGGTGTGCTCGCGCAGCGGGAAGGCGATGTTGTCGTACAGGTTCATCGAACCGAACAGCGCGCCGTCCTGGAACAGCACCCCGAACAGCTTCCGCACCTCGTACAGGTCGTGCTCGCGCAGCCGCGTGATGTCCCGGCCCTGGATCGTGATCGACCCGCGCTCCGGCTTCAGCAGTCCGACGAGCGTCTTGAGGAACACCGACTTGCCCGTGCCCGAGGGCCCGAGCATGACCGAGACCTCCCCGGCGGGCAGCGTCAGTGAGACGTCCTGCCAGATGACCTGGTGACCGAAGGACTTGGTCAGCCCTTCCACACAGATCTCGACACCCATCCGGTCCACCCTTCAGCCCCTGGAGCAGCTCTGACATCTGCTCTACGGGGAGGGGGCGGACGTCCGTCGCTTGCGTGGCGGATTTTTTTCGGGCGAGTTTCGGAGTGGGGAATTTGGGGTGGCTTACGGTCGTATGTCCGCGGCTACGGCAGGGCGCTGCCGTCGGCACGGGGAGTGAGGGGGACGGTAGGGCGGTGGAGGCGTCCGGGACTGTTGCCGTGTCCGTCGGGTCGGCGGGGGGCTGCACCGCCAGGTCGGGGACGTCGGGGAGTTTGGGGAGGTCCGGCACCTCGGGGGTTGGCCGACCGGGTCAACGTGATCGTGCGATCTGGGACGCCGGTTACGGCGCCGGCGTGCGGAGCCCCCGTTCCACCGGAGTGATGGTTCGGGGCCTCTCCGCCGCCTCTGGCCGTACCCACATGGCCAGGTCGTGAGGGCGGTGTCCATCAGCGGCCTCCGGCCGCGGGGGCCTCCCGGGCCCGGACCACGCACGCGATGCGTGTCGCCGCCCCGGGGTCGAGTACGCCGGGGACCTGGGGGCACCCCCTCTGGGGGAGCACCCAAGACCGTTCGGGGCGCGCGGCTGAACGGGACTCACTCCTGCTCAGTCTTCAGGAACGGTTACGGCAGGGTGCTTGGCGTTGGCACGGGCAGTGAGGGGGACGGTAGGGCGGTGGAGGCGTCCGGGATCGTCGTCGTGTCCGTTGGGTCGACGGGGGCCTCTACCGGCAGGTCGGGGACGTCGGGCAGGTCCGGTACCTCGGGGGGCAGTGGGACCTCCGGGGCGGACAGCACCGGCAGCGGGGATACCGGGACCTCCGGCACCGCTGGCAGCGACGGCACGGACAGGGGCAGGAACGATTCGGCCGCCGGGGACTCGGCAGCCCCCCGTTCGCCCGAGGTGGCCATGGGCGTGTTCCCCTGTGGCGTACCACCCGCACCCCTGCCGTCGGGCCGCAGCGCCTCCCCGCCGCCCGGCGAGGCGACGGCGGGCCGAGGTGCCGTACCGCCACCGCCGTCCCCGCTCCCGTCGAGGGCGTACGGCAGCACGAACCCCGCCACCGCCAGGGTCGCCGCCGTCGAGGCCACCGCCACGGCGTGCACCTTGCCGCCGCCGCGCGGTCGCCCCCATCCGATGAGGAACAGCGCGAACCCGAGCGTGGCGGCCAGCGACTGCCGCAGCGTCCGCCGCGCCCGGGCCAGCAGCGACTCTACGGTCCGGTAACTGAGTCCCATCTGGACGGCGACCTGCCCGACGTCGAGGTCCTCCGACTTCAGCCGCAGCGCCTCGGCCTGCCGCGCGGGCAGCTCACCACTGCGCACCGCCAGCCACTTCGCCTCGGCCCGGTCGCACACCGCCTCCTCGACGGGCACGGGGCCGGGGGCGATGAGCGTCGGGCTGGTGCGCACCTCGGCCTCACGGTTCACCTGCCGGTAGCGGTCGATGCACAGCCGCATCGTGACCGTCGTCAGCCAGGCCGCGAGCCGCTCGTCGTCCAGGTCGGGACGCTCGGCGGCGCGCAGCATCGCCTCGTGCACCGCGTCCTCGGCGTCCTCCGCACTCATCGACCTGCGCCTGGCCACCTTGAGCAACTGCTCGCGGTGGTTCCACATGCGCTGCCAACGTTCGTCGGCGGCATCGAGCTCCGCAGGTGTCTCTGCGGGCATGTCCGCAGGCATGTCCGTCGCCATGAGGGCCCCTTCGCGCTCACCACCGGTTTTCGTTCCGCCCGGCGGGGCGCGACATTACCGCCGAGTATCGGCCGTTGTGGAGGGGGTGGCGGTCATCGAGTCCGCGCTGTTACTGGCCAGTGGGGCGCCGTCGGACAGCAGGCCGTCGTCGGGGAGCTCGATGTCCGGGGACGGGAGGGGGAGTTGCGGATTCTCGGTCTCGTCGGGTTCGGTGGCCGGACGGGACGCGGTCGGGGCCGGCGAGTCGGGGGTCGACGGCGGGCGGGACGGGGTGGCGCTGGGCCGGGAGGAGGGGTGCGTCGGTGAGACCTCCTTCGGCCGGGCCGGGGACGGCGACGGCTCGGGGTGTTCGGCGGAGGCGGCGGAGCTGTCCGGGACGACCCTGTGCCCCTCCAGGAAGTACGCGTACCAGGCGCGGACCGTGCGCAGATAGGCTGCCGAGTGGTTGTAGCCGAGGATCGCCCGGTCGAGGCCGGCCGGGTCGGACAGGTCCCGCCCGCCCGCGCAGAGGTAGCGCCCGGCCGCGAGGGCCGCGTCGAAGACGTTGTTCGGGTCGCTGCGCCCGTCGCCGTTGCCGTCCGCGCCCCACCGGGCCCAGGTCGACGGGATGAACTGCATCGGCCCGACCGCGCGGTCGTAGGCCGTGTCCCCGTCGTGGGCGCCGCCGTCGGTGTCCCGGATCAGCGCGAAGGCCACGCCGTCCAGGCGCGGGCCGAGGATCGGCGTCACGGCCGTACCGTCCGACGTCACCCGGCCGCCCCGCGCCTGACCGGACTCCACCTGCCCGATCGCCGCCAGCAACTGCCACCGCAGCCGGCAGCCGGGCGCCTCGCGCGCGAGCCGCTCCTCCGCCCGCCGGTAGGCGTCGAACACGCTCGCGGGCAGCGTGGCGCCCGCCACTTCGGCCGGTGCCCCGCCGCCGTCCCGCTTCCCGGTCCGCAGCGGCGGCAGTTCGGTGCGGTACGGCGTGTCGCCGGACACGCTCGGTCCGTGCTCCGCGGGCGCCTGCCCCGCGGCCCGTGCCGGGACCGCCCCCGGCGCGTGGGACGCGGTCAGCGCCACCACCGCCGCCACCGCGACCGCCGTACCTCTGGCGGCTCTGCCTCCGTGCCCTGCCACGTTCTGTTCCCCTCCCTGCAGACGGCTGTCGTCTGCTCTACGGGGCAGGGGGGCGGATCCGTCGCGGGGATCTGTCGCGGGGACCCGCCCGGCCGTGGCATCACCGTTTCGGGCTATTCCCGGAGGCCGGAGTTCCGGGCTTCGTCTACTCAGGAGGAGTGGACCCCGGTGCTTGGAGGCAAGGCGTGGACGACAACCGCAGACTTCCGCTCGTCTACGTCCGGGGCTTCGCCGGCGGAACCCGCGGGATCGACAAGGCCGTGGTCGACCCCTTCTACGGCTTCAACGAGGGCTCCACCCACGTCCGCGTCGGCGCGCACAGCCAGCCGCTCTTTCACCAGTTCGAGAGCCCGCTGCTGCGCCTGCTGCGGGAGGAGGGCTACGAACTGCTCGTCAAGGGGAGCCAGGAGGCCTACCTCGCGGACCACGCGGAGATTCCCGCCAACAGCATCTGGATCCACCGCTTCTACGACCGCTCGGCGACCACCTGGGGCGGCAGCCCCCAGGAGTACCGGCTGGAGCACGCCGCCGCCGACCTGCTCGACCTGATCGACCGGCTGCGGGAGAAGAGCGGGGCCCCCGCCGTGATCCTCGTGGCGCACTCCATGGGCGGACTGATCTGCCGGTGCCTGCTGCAGAAGGTCCTGCCCGACCGGGGCCGCGCCGCCGCCGACTGCGTAGCGAAGTTCTTCACCTACGGCACCCCGCACGGTGGCATCGGCTTCGACGCCGGGGGCGGGTGGCTGGAGCGGATCCGGGACACGCTCGGCATCCAGGGCGCCGACATTTTCGGCCCCCGGCGGATGTACGAGTACCTCACCCCACAGGACCGGCTGGACCCCGACGGCCCGCCCGGCGACTGGGACTCCCGGCTGATGCCCACGGGGCCGGGGGCGCTACCCGCCGAGCGCGTCTTCTGCCTGGTGGGGACCGACCCGGCGGACTACGACGTCGCCCTCGGGCTGTCGTCGGCCGCCGTCGGGCCGCACAGCGACGGGCTCGTGCAGATCGAGCGGGCGTATGTGCCGGGCGCCCACCAGGCCTTCGTGCACCGCAGCCACAGCGGGCGCTACGGGATGGTCAACTCCGAGGAGGGCTACCAGAACCTGCGGCGGTTTCTCTTCGGGGACACCAGGATCGAGGCGTCGCTGGTCGACTACCGGCTGTCCGGCGGCTCGGACGTTGTGTGGCAGGCCGAGGCCCGGCTGTCGGTGCGCGGGCTGCCCGTGGTGATGCACGAGCGGCTCGCCGCCCACTGGTGCCCGATCCAACTCGACGCGGCTCAGGACGGGCAGGAGGCGTCGAAGTCGCTGGCGACCACCTTCCTCAACAGCGGCCTGCGGCAGTCGACGGACGAACCCATGCGGTTCATCCTCCAGCTGCGGATCATCTCCCTGCGTGAGCGGCACGGCATCCTCCATCTCGGCGACCACCTGGAGCAGACCGCCGACTTCGCCGACACCCTCGTCATCGACGTGGGCACGCCGGAGGCCGGCCCCGGCATCTGGGCCGCCTGGAACTCGGAGATCGAAGGTGCCATCCGCGACCACCGCGTCGCAGGAGAGCCCCGGGTGGACGAGGACCCCACCCCCGAGCGCTGGGTCGCGCACATCGAACTGCCCACCACCGCCGCACCCCTCGTCGGCCGCGAGGCGCGGATCCGGCTCGTCGCCACGCCCTGGACGTGACGTGACGTGGTGAGGAGACCGGGAGACCTCATCTGCGGATACTTGCCTCAGGCAACCCGCAGTAAAGTGACCGTATGCCGAAGCCGCCGTCGACCGACGCGGTACCGGATGTCCTGCTCGTCGCCGGTGACCCCCGTACCTCCGAGCCGCTGTCCGCGATGCTGGAGCTCGCCGGATACCGGACCGTCGCGGTGGACCGCGCCACCGAGGCCACCGTCTGGCTCACCGAGCGCCGGTTCGATCTGGTCATCCTCGATGTCACGCTGCCGGACACCGGGGCGCTCAGGAACAGTCGCCGTCTCCTCGCCCCCGACCGCCCGGCCGTCCTGCTGCTCACCGGCAGCGGAGAGTTCCTGGGCAGTCTTCCCGGGGGCGGCCCCGGCGCGGACGGGCAGGGGGGCCGGGCGGCGTCGGGCCGAGTGGCCGAAGTCCTCGCCCGCGCACGGCAGTTGGTGCGCGGTGCGGAGCCCTCCGGATGGGACGGTGCGCTGCGCTACGGCGACCTCGTGCTGGACCACGCCACCCGCCGGGCGCGGCGCGGCGAGCGCACCATCGAGCTCACGCCCGCGGAGTACCGCCTCCTGCGCCACCTGCTGGTGAACGCCGAACGCGTGCTGTCCAAGGAGCAGATCGGGCGGCACGTCTGGGACGACCCGCCCACCGACAGCGCGATCGAGCGGCTCGTCTCACGGCTGCGCCGCAAGGTGAACGGCGAGCAGCCGCCGCTGATCCACACCCGGCGGGGCTTCGGCTACTGGCTGGGCGGGACGACCCGGCCGTAAGCCTGCCGTGGCGGCCGGTTTCGGACGTGCGGCAGCTGTGGGACGGCTCACGCTGATCAAGTGTCCGGGAACTGTCTGGGTGCTGTCAGTCCGGTTCGCTTCACTGGTCCTCGACTTCCCCAGTCCCGGCCCTCCCCACGGCCGGCCCCACGACCGAGGAGAGCAGGCCCGTGCCCGAGCCACAGGACCCCCACAACGACGTGCAGGACCTGGACTTCGACCCCGAAGCCCTGCGCGCCAGGTACCGCGCCGAGCGCGACCGCCGGATCCGCCCCGACGGCGGCGCCCAGTACCGGCACCTCGCCGGCGAGGCCGGCGTGGACGACCAGGACCCGTACGCCGACCCGGAGTTCACCCGTGAGCCGCTGCACGACCGGGTCGAGGCCCTGGTCGTGGGCGGTGGCTTCGGCGGGCTGCTCGCCGGGGCGCGGCTGCGGCAGGCGGGTGCCCAGGAGATCCGGGTCATCGAGCAGGGCGGGGACTTCGGCGGCACCTGGTACTGGAACCGGTACCCGGGCATCCACTGCGACATCGAGTCGTACATCTATCTGCCGCTGCTCGAAGAGCTCGGCTACGTCCCGCAGTGGAAGTACGCGCCGGGCGAGGAGATCCGGCAGCACGCGCAGGCCATCGCCCGGCACTTCGGCCTCTACGACCACGCCTGCTTCCAGACCCAGGTCACCGGACTGCGCTGGGACGAGGAGCAGTCGGAGTGGGTCGTCCGCACCGATCGCGGCGACGAGATGCGGGCGCGCTACGTCGTCGTCTCCAGCGGCACCCTCAGCCAGGCCAAACTGCCCGGCATCCCCGGCATCGAGACCTTCCGCGGGCACACCTTCCACACCAGCCGCTGGGACTACACCTACACCGGCGGCGACGCGAGCGGCGGCCTGACGGGCCTCGCCGACAAGCGCGTCGCCCTCATCGGCACCGGCGCCACCGCCATCCAGGTCGTGCCGCACCTCGGGGCCGACGCGGCGCAGGTGTACGTCTTCCAGCGCACCCCGTCCTCCGTCGACGTACGCGGCAATCGGCCCACCGACCCGCAGTGGGCGAAGTCGCTGAAGCCCGGGTGGCAGCGGCGCCGCATGGAGAACTTCCTCAAGGTCGTCACCGGCGTCCGGCAGGACGAGGACCTGGTGAACGACGCCTGGACCTCCAGCGCCCGGCTCCAGGAGAAGCTCATCCCGACCAACGCCTACGCCGACGTCCCGGCCGAGGAGCGCGAACTCGCCTACGAGATCGCCGACTTCCAGAAGATGAACGAGCTGCGCTCCCGCGTCGAGACAGTGGTCGAGGACCCGGAGACCGCCGAGAAGCTCAAGCCCTGGTACCGCTACATGTGCAAGCGGCCCACCTTCAGCGACCACTACCTGCAGACCTTCAACCGGCCCAGCGTCACCCTCGTCGACACCGCCGACACCCACGGCGTCGAGCGGATCACCGAGAACGCCGTCGTGGTCGGCGACGTGGAGTACGAGGTCGACTGCATCATCTTCGCGACCGGGTTCGACGTCGGCAGGTCGGGCGTGCTGTCCGGGAAGCTCCCGGTGTACGGGCGGGACGGCGCCGGCCTGCTGCAGACCTGGATGACCGAGGGCCTCAAGACTCTGCACGGACTCACCACCCGCGGCTTCCCCAACCTCTTCCTGCTCGGCTCGATGCAGAACGCCGCCTCCGTCAACTTCGTCCACATCCTCGACGAACAGGCCTCGCATGTCGCCGAGGTCGTGGCCGAGGCGCGCAAGAGGCAGGCCCGGTACGTCGAGCCGACCGCCGAGGCGCAGGACGCCTGGGTGACGACGATCCGCCAGAAGGCGGCCGACCTCTACAAGTTCCAGGCCGAGTGCACCCCCGGCTACTACAACAACGAGGGAAGTCCGAGGGAGCGCAGCGAGTCGTACGGCGACGGACCGGTCGCCTTCCACGAGCTGCTGCGGCGCTGGCGGTCGCAGGGCGGCATGCGCGAGGTGCTGGTGGAGAGCGAGGCATGACGGTCATGGAGCCGACGAGCAGGTATGACGCGACCGGCAAGCGGCGTGCCACCAGCGCCCGTTGGGCGCTCGAGCGGCTCAATCCGCCCAGCCTGCTGTGGGGTTCCAACGGCGTGGCGTTCGGGCCCGACGGGCGGCTGTACGTCGCCCAGTTCCTCGCCGGGCAGATCAGCGCCGTCGACCCGGCCTCCGGGGACGTCGAGGTGGTCGTGCCGATGGACAGCCCCGTGCAGTCGCCGGACGACCTCGCCTTCGGCGCGGACGGCTCGATGTACATCGCCGACCTGGTGCCGGGGCGGGTGTGGCGCCGCAGCCCGCAGGGGACGTACACGCTCGTCTCCGGCGACGTGGACAATCCCAACGGCATCACCTGCATCGGCGACCGGCTGTTCGTGAACGAGATGAAGCCCGACGGCCGTCTGATGGAGCTCTTTCCCGACGGACGGGACCCGCGCGTCCTGACGCAGGGGCTGGCGCTCGGCAACGCCATGCAGCTGGGCCCCGACGGCCACCTCTACTACCCGCACATGATGAGCGGCCGGAACCCGCTGCTCACCGGCCAGGTCTGGCGGATCCCGCCCGACGGGGGCGCGCCCGAGGTGGTCGCGGACGACGTCCACCAGCCGGTCGCCGTGCGGTTCGACCAGGGCGGGGTGCTGCATGTGCTGTCCCGGGGCCCGGAGGGCATCGTCACCCGCATCGACCTGCACGGCAGCGGCTCGCGGACCCTGGTCACCAGCGGCGTCGTCGGGCTGGACAACGCGGCCTTCGACGCCGAGAACCGCATGTTCGTCTCCAGCTATTCCAGCGGCGGCGTCACCGAGATGCATCCCGACGGGCGCACGCGCGAGATCGTGCCGCGCGGCCTCGACGGACCGTACGGCGTGACGATCGACCTGGGCGGCAGGGTGTACGCCGCCGACCACTACCGCGTCGCGCGCCCCGAACCCTCACCCGAGGGCGGCGTCACGACACACTCCCTGCTGCACTTCTCGCACGGCATCGTGGCCGACGGCGAACTCCTGCACATCACCTCGCAGTTCGGGCAGATCCAGACGTACGACCCCGAGGCCGGGACCACACGGGAACGGGCCGGCGGACTGCGGCGGCCGCTCGGCCTCACGGTCGCCCCGGACGGCTCGCTGATCGTCGCCGAGTCGGACGCGGGGCGGGTCGTGGCCGTCGACGAGGCCGATGTCCTCACCGTGCTCGCCGACGGGCTCGACCGGCCCGTGGACGTGGCCTTCGATGCCGAGGGCCGCTGCTACGTCAGCGACGAGCAACTCGGCGCCGTGCTGCGGCTGGAGGAGGACGGGCCGCCGACGGTCGTCGTGGACGGGCTCGACGCGCCGCAGGGCCTCGCGGTCCTGGGCGACGAACTGTTCACGGTGGAGACCGGACAGCGCCGGCTGCGGGCGCTGTCCCTGACGACGGGGGAGACCCGCACCGACGCCGAAGACCTGCCGGTCGGGCCGCCACCCGGGGTCGTACCCCGCACGGAGCCCGCCCTCTTCGCGAACGGCATGCCGGGCATGGCCCGCCGGTTCGCGGGGCTGACAGCCGGCCCGGACGGTTCACTGCTGCTGTCGGCGAACGGGGAGGGGACGGTGCTGAGGCTGAAGCCCCGCTAGGACGCAGAACCCAGCGAGCGCTCCTTCACCCGGGCCAGATGCCGGGTGAAGACCTCGCGGGTGTCCGGGGTCAGGGTGCGCAGGGCGACCAGCGCGGTGATCACCACGTCGCAGAGCTCGCCCTGCACGTCCTCCCAGCTGTGCGTGACCCCCTTGCGCGGGTTCTGACCGGTCGCCCCGATCACCGCCTGGGCGACCTCGCCGACCTCCTCCGACAGCTTCAGCATCCGCAGTAGCATGCCCTCCTTGTCACCGACCGGCCGGTTGGCGTCGAGCCAGGTCCACAGGTCGTCGATGGATGCCCACAGGTCGGCGGAGGCGTCGGAAGGGGCGGCCTGATCAGTCATGCGGGCAGCTTGGCACAGGGCCACCCGGGCCGGGAAAGTCCGTTGAGATGCCGCCGTTCGTCGGGGAGGGTCTGGTGGCATGGAGTACTTCTGCTACCACCGCGATCGGCCGGACTCGGTCACGTTGCGCGAGGAACTGCTGGAGGAGCACTGGTCCTACATGGACCGGTACGCGAAGGAGATGATCGCCCGCGGCCCGACCTTCGCCGACGACGGTGAGACGCCCACCGGCAGTGTGCACATCGTCGACCTGCCCGATCCCGCCGCCGCCCGCGCGTTCGCCTTCGACGAGCCCAACTACCAGGCGGGCGTGTACCGGGACGTGCTGCTGCGCCGGTGGCGCAATCTGCTGGGGCGCACCATGTGGGACTTCCCCGGTGGCCGGACCGGCGGCAACCGGTACCTGGTGCTCGGCCTGGGCGCGGGACAGGCCGCCGACCTCGCCGTGCCGGCCGACCGGGACGACCTGATCGCGTACGGGCCCCTGCTGTCCGACGACGGCGCCGCCTGGCTGGGTACGGCCGTGCTGCTCCGGTCCCCGGACCCGGACACGGCACGCGCCGTGCTGACCCCGGGCCGGTACGCCGACATCGAGGTCCACGACTGGGAGTTCGGCGGGCGGCGGTGATGCACCTGCCTGTGGACCCACCCATGGACCCAGCTACGAATCCGCCCGTGCACCCATCTACTCCCCGAACAGAACCTCCTGCTCGTCGAAGAGTCCCGCCTCCTCCTCCTTCTCCGCCTTGTCCAGCCGCTTGTTCCGCACCCCCACCACCACCGCCGTCACCGCAGCCGTCGCCGCGAGTGCCGTAGGAACCATCCAGCCGCGGTCGAAGACATGGCCGAGCGCGTGGTCGAGGGAGAGGCGGCCGGGGCCCGCGATCGCGAGGCCGGTGGCGGCGAGGCCGAGGGTGGCCGCGTACTCGAAGCCGCCCTCCTGGTTGAAGAAGCCGTTCGGGGCGTGCACCGCGGACGCCCCCGCCATCGCACCGGCCGCCGCCGCGCCCGCCCCGGGCGTCGCGAGCCCCAGCGCCAGCAGTGTGCCGCCGCCGGTCTCGGCGAGGCCCGCCGCCGTCGCGCTCGCCTTGCCCGGCCGGTAGCCGGCCGACTCCATGAACTGGCCGGTCCCCTCGATGCCATGCCCGCCGAACCAGCCGAACAGCTTCTGCGTACCGTGCGCGGCCAGCACTCCGCCGGCACCCAGCCGGAGCAACAGCAGGCCCAGATCACGTCGGTCGTATGCACTCACAGTGACTCCCGGAACTGACAGCAGGAACAGGACCCTCCCGCGTATCCACCGTCGCACCGACGACACCCGGTCGGCCTGTCCGCGCCGCCGTTCGGGTGGCGGGCCGACGGGGCCGGTGTGAGGCTGACCGGTATGACGATTCAGACCTCCAAACTCAGCGACCCGGCCGTTCGCGCCTTCGTCACCGCCGTCAACGCCCACGACCGCGAGGGCTTCCTGAACATCCTCGCGCCCGGCGCGACCATGGCGGACGACGGCACCGACCGCGACCTCGCCGACTGGATCGAGCGGGAGATCTTCGCCTCCAACGGCCACATGGAGGTGGACAACGAGTCCAACCAGGGCCGCGACCTCCTCACCCACTACCGCAACGACACCTGGGGCGAGATGCGCACCCGGTGGCACTTCGAGATCGAGGACGACGGCAGGATCTCCCGCTTCGAGACCGGACAGGCATAGTCGGCCGCAGGGAATCCCCTCGGGACCTGCCTTCGTGTGCTTGCCTTCGTGTGCGCTCCAACTCCTAATGTCCTCCGTCATGGAGACCAAGAGGACTTTGGGCCGCAGCGGTATCGAGGTGAGCGCTCTCGGCTTCGGGTGTTGGGCCATCGGCGGTGAGTGGCAGTCCACCGATGGGCAGCCCCTGGGCTGGGGCAAGGTCGACGACGAGGAGTCGATACGGGCGATCCGGCGCGCCCTCGACCTGGGCGTCACCTTCTTCGACACCGCGGACACCTACGGTGCCGGCCACAGCGAACGTGTCCTCGGCCGCGCCCTCGGCAAGCGCCGCGGCGATGTCGTCGTGGCCACCAAGTGGGGCAACGTCTTCGACGAGGAGAGCCGCACCCTCACCGGCGCCGACGACAGCGTGCAGTACGTCCGCCGGGCGCTGACCGCCTCGCTGAAGCGCCTGGACACCGACTACGTCGACCTCTACCAGCTGCACCTGTCGGACGCCGACCCGGAGCGCGCCGCCGAACTGCGTGACGTCTGCGAGGAGTTCGTGCGCGAGGGCATCGTCCGCGCCTACGCCTGGAGCACCGACGACCCCTCCCGCGCTGCCGTCTTCGCGCAAGGGGAGCACTGTGCGGCCGTACAGCACATGGCCAATGTGCTCCAGGACGCGCCGGAGATGTTCGCGCTGTGCGCGGAGCTGGAGCTGGCCAGCATCAACCGCAGCCCGCTGGCGATGGGCCTGCTGACCGGCAAGCGCAGGACCGGCCAGGCCCTGGAGGCCGGGGACATCCGCAGTCGGCCGCCGCAGTGGCTGCAGGGCTTCGGGGACGGTTCCGGCGCCGATCCGGAGTGGGTCGGGCGCGTCGACGCGCTGAAGGACATCCTCACCAGCGGCGGCCGTACGCTCGGCCAGGGCGCCCTCGCCTGGCTGTGGGCCCGCAGCCCGCGCACCGTGCCGATCCCGGGGTTCCGTTCCGTCGCCCAGGCCGAGCAGAACGCGGGCGCGATGGCGAAGGGACCGCTCAGCGCGGAGCAGGTGGCCGAGGTCGACCGGATCCTCGGGCGGTGAGCACCACGCCGTAGGAAATGTGCGACAGCCGTTCCACGCACCGGTGCGTCCCTCGCGGTCCCACGCGAGGTCCACCCCCACCCGGTGTCATGGAACGGCTGCCGCATCCCCCCTCGGAGTGGTCAGCGGAGACTTGTGCCCCAAGTGTGAAGCTTTTGTGGAGAGGGGTCGAGCATATGCTCCTCACCGGTCGCAATGCAGCGGACGGTCACATTCCGCTTGTATAGGTTGACCGCTCAGCCGCGCCCCACGTACGGCATCGCCGTCGCCAGCACCGTCGCGAACTGCACGTTCGCCTCCAACGGCAGCTCCGCCATGTGCCGCACGGTCCGCGCCACGTCGGCGACGTCCATCACGGGCTCGGGTACCACCGAGCCGTCGGCCTGCAGGGCGCCCGTCTGCATGCGCGCGGTCATGTCGGTCGCCGCGTTGCCGATGTCGATCTGGCCGACGGCGATGTTGTAGGGCCGCCCGTCCAGCGACAGCGACTTGGTCAGGCCGGTCAGCGCGTGCTTGGTCGCCGTGTAGGCGACGGAGTGCGGGCGGGGTGTGTGCGCCGAGATGGACCCGTTGTTGATGATCCGGCCGCCCTGCGGGTCCTGCTCCTTCATCTGCCGGTACGCCGCCTGCGCGCACAGGAACGCCCCGTTGAGGTTGGTGTCCACGACATGCCGCCAGGCGTCGTACGACAGCTCCTCGACCGGCACCCCGCCCGGCCCGAACGTCCCCGCGTTGTTGAACAGCAGGTCCACCCGCCCGTACCGCTCCACGGTGGCGGCGAACAGCGCGGCCACGTCCTCCTGCCGTGACACGTCCGTCCGTACGGCGAGCGCGGCACCGCCGGGCACCTGTCCCGCCGTCTCCTCAAGCGTCTCGACGCGCCGCCCCGCGAGCGCCACCGACCAGCCCGCGCGCAGCAGTTCCACCGCGACCGCACGGCCGATGCCGGAGCCCGCCCCGGTCACCACGGCGATCCTCGTGTCCGTCCTCGTCGTCTCCGTTTGCCTCTCGTTCATGGGCCCGCAGCGTACGTGAGGGTCCGCCATCCGGAACTCTTCCATCCGCCATCCGGGTGTTGTGTACGCGCCAAGAGGGTGTCGTCCCCGGCCACTCCAATGCCTCATGCATCCATCAGGCAGGGGAGGACCGGATGACCATCACCAGACACGAGCCCCAGCACGCCCCCGAACTGCGCGCGGCCGCCCGCCACATCGGCCGCCGCGGCTTTCTGACCCTGACGGGCGCGGCTGCCGCGCTCGCCTTCGCCGTGAACCTGCCGGCCGCGGGCGCGGCGAGCGCCGCCGAGCTCGACGCCCGCCGGATCGACGACGACCCCTTCACCCTCGGCGTCGCCTCCGGCGACCCGCGGCCCGGCTCCGTCCTGCTGTGGACCCGCCTGGCCCCCGCCCCGTACCAGCCCGACGGCGGACTGCCCGCCGAACGGGTCACCGTCCACTGGGAGCTGGCGCACGACGAGAAGTTCAGCCGCATCGCCAAACGGGGCACCGCCACCGCGCACCCCGAGTACCACCACACGGTCCACGTCGAGGTCGGCCGACTCGACGCGGACCGCGTGTACTACTACCGCTTCCGCACCGGCACCTGGATCAGCGAGACGGGCCGCACCCGCACCGCGCCCGCGACGACCAGCCCGGCGAGCTCGCTGACCCTCGCGGCCGTCTCCTGCCAGGCGTACGCCGACGGCTACTTCACGCCGTACCGCCATCTCGCGCAGGACGACGTGGACGTCGTCTTCCACCTCGGCGACTACCTGTACGAGTACGCGGTCAACTCCGTCGGCGGCTACCGCAACTACACCGACCGCACGCTCCCCGCCCACTTCAACCACGAGACGGTGACCCTGGAGGACTACCGACTGCGCTACGCCCTCTTCAAGTCCGACCCCGACCTTAGGGCCGCGCACGCCGCACACCCCTTCGTCGTCACCTGGGACGACCACGAGACCGAGAACAACTACGCCGACGACACCCCCGAGAACAGCGTCCCGCCGGAGGAGTTCCTGCTGCGCCGGGCCTCCGCCTACCGCGCCTACTGGGAGAACCAGCCCCTGCGCAGCCCGCAGCAGCCCACCGGCCCCGACATGCAGCTCTACCGGCGCCTGCACTGGGGCCGGCTCGCCCAGTTCGACGTGCTGGACACCCGGCAGTACCGCTCCAACCAGGCGTACGGCGACGGCTCCCAGATCCCCGGCCCGGACGTCGACGACCCGGCGCGCACGATGACCGGTGCGACGCAGGAGCGGTGGCTGCTGGACGGGTGGCGCTCGTCGAAGGCGCTGTGGAACGTCGTACCACAGCAGGTCACCTTCTCCCAGCGCAAGTTCGACCTCACCACGCCGTCACGGGTGTCGATGGACGCCTGGGACGGCTACCGCGCCTCCCGCCGCCGCGTGCTGGACGGGGCCAGGACCGCCGGGATCGAGAACCTGATGGTGCTCACCGGTGACGTCCACGTCGGCTACGGCTTCGACATCAAGGACGACTTCGACGACCCCGACTCCGCCACGCTCGGCACGGAGATCGTGGCCACGTCGATCGCGAGCGGCCGGGACGGCATCGACAAGCCCGCCAACTGGGACACGTACATGCAGGCCAACCCGCACATGAAGTTCTACAACGGACGGCGCGGATACGTGACCGTCGCGCTGGGGGAGCAGCGGGCGAGGGCCGACTTCAAGACGGTCCCGTACGTGACCACGCCCGGGGCGCCGGTCACGACGGCCGCGTCCTATGTCACGGAGGTGGGGGAGCCGGGGCTCACGCCGGCGTGAGCGCGGGCGCGAGGTCGTCTCCGGCGCCCTCCTCGGGGGCCTCGCCCGGGTAGCGGACGCCGATGCGGTCCCGGATCGCGTCGAGCGTCCGCATCACGGCGAGCGTGCCGTCGAGCGGGACCAGCGCGGACTCGGTCTCGCCGGCGCGCAGGGCCCGCATCACCTCGGCGGCCTCGTGCCGCAGGCTGCCCCTGGGTCCGTCGGCCGGGTCGGCCGTGAACTCCTCCGGGTCGCGGCCGTCGCGGTGCAGGACGAAACGGTCCGGGAAGAAGAAGCCGTTCGGTACGTCGATACGGCCGCCCGAGCCGGTCACCGACGCGGAGGTCGCCGTACCGCCGACGATGGAGCAGTGCACCGACGCGAGGGCGCCGCTGTCCCAGGAGAGCAGGGCTCCCGTCTGCAGATCGACGCCCTCGGCGGACAGCGCCGCACGCGCCGTGACGTCCGACGGCTCCCCGAGCAGCAGCTGGGCGAAGGAGACCGGGTACACGCCGAGGTCCAGCAGCGCGCCCCCGCCCTGCGCCGGGTCGCGCAGCCGGTGCGCGGGCGGGAAGGGCCCGGCCAGCCCGAAGTCGGCCTGCACATGGCGTACTTCGCCGATCGCGCCGTCGTCCACCAGCGCTTTGAGCCGCCGGACCAGCGGGTTGCAGTACATCCACATGGCTTCCATCAGGAAGCTCCCGCGGGCCCTCGCCAGCGCGACCAGTTCCTCGGCCTCACGCGAGTTCAGCGTGAACGCCTTCTCGCACAGCACGTTGTGCCCCGCCTCCAGACACAGCCCGGCGGCGGCGCGGTGCGCGGAGTGCGGGGTGGCGACGTACACGACATCGATGTCGCCGTCCTGGGCGAGCGCGTCCCAGTCGCCGTACGCCCGCGGTATCCCGAACCGTTCGGCGAACGCGTCCGCCGAGGCCTGGCTCCGCGAGGCCACGGCGACCACCTCGGCGTCGGACAGGTCGATCAGGTCCGCCGTGAACGCGGCCGCGATCCCACCGGTCGCCAGGATCCCCCACCGCACGCTCTGCTCCGCCATGGCGGCCCCACCTCTCGCTCATGTGACGCTCGGCACTCTGTACGAGCTGAGAGCATAGAGGGCGGATCATTCGGAGAGGCCGGAGAGGGAGGGGCGCATGGGCGACCGTGGGGGGCAGGCACAGGACGTGCCGCAGCCGGCCATACCGAGCACACACAAGGCAGACCACAAGACAGAGCAGCCGCCCACTTCTCCCCGCTCCCTGCGCCGCACCGGCCTCCTCGTCACCCTGGTCCTCGGCGGCCTGACCGCCACGCCCCCGCTCGCGATGGACATGTACCTCCCCGCGCTCCCGGAGGTCACCCGCTCCCTGCACGCGCCCGCCGCGACCGTCCAGCTCACGCTCACCGCCTGCCTGGCCGGCATGGCGCTCGGGCAGCTGGTGGTCGGCCCGATGAGCGACCGCTGGGGCCGCAGGCGCCCGCTGCTGGCCGGCCTCGCCGTGTACGTCGTCGCCACCGCACTCTGCGCGCTCGCGCCCACCGTCGAGTTCCTGGTCGCCTTCCGGCTGGCGCAGGGCCTCGCGGGCGCGTCGGCGATAGTGATCGCGCGGGCGGTCGTACGCGACCTCTACGACGGCGTGGCGATGGCCCGCTTCTTCTCGACCCTCATGCTGATCTCGGGCGTGGCCCCGATCGTGGCGCCGCTCATCGGCGGCCAGATCCTGCGGGTGACGGACTGGCGGGGCGTGTTCGTCGTACTCACCGTGGTCGGGGTGCTGCTGGCCGCCCTGGTCTGGCGCAGGCTCCCCGAGACGCTGCCGCCCGAGGACCGGCACAGCGGCGGCGTCGGCGAGGCCCTGCGGGCCATGCGCGGTCTGCTCGCCGACGGCGCGTTCGCCGGCTATACCCTGGCCGGCGGGTTCGCGTTCGCGGCGCTGTTCGCGTACATAGCGGCGTCGCCGTTCGTGATCCAGGAGATCTACGGGGCCTCGCCGCAGACCTTCAGCCTGCTGTTCGGACTCAACTCGGTCGGGCTCGTGATCGTCGGCCAGATCAACGGCAAGATGCTGGTCGGGCGGGCCAGCCTGGACCGGGTGCTGGGCGTGGGCCTGACGGTCGTCATCCTGGCGGCGACCGCGCTGCTGCTGATGTCGCTCGGCGTCTTCGGTGAGGTCGGGCTGGCACCGGTGGCCGCCGCGCTCTTCGTCCTGATGTCCGCGATGGGGGTGACGCTCCCCAACGCCCAGTCCCTGGCCCTCATGCGCACCAAGAACGCGGCCGGGTCCGCCTCCGCGCTCCTCGGTACGTCCTCCTTCCTCATCGGCGCGATCGCCTCGCCCCTCGTGGGCATCGCGGGGGAGGACACCGCCGTCCCGATGGCGGTCGTCCAACTGGCCGCAGCACTGGTGGCGCTGGCCTGCTTCATGGGAATGTGCCGTCCCTGGAACAGACATACGGATGTGGAGGGAGCAGAGAACTGAGCGCGCCGAGACTGCGCGGGGACACGCCGGAAAGGGCCGGACTCGACCCCGGGGAGATCCGTTACCTCGTCCGAGAGGTCCACGACCTCACCATCGGCCCACGCCCCTGGGCAGCCGGAACGGTGCTGGCCGTCGGGCGGGGACCGTACCTCGCCGTCGAGGAGGCGGCGGGCTGGGCGGTGCGGTATGCCTCCTACGACGAGGAGAAGGACGCCGGGGTGGAACTGCCGCCCGAGGCACAAGTCCCGATGACCACGGGCACCCCCTTCGACCTGGCCTCCCTCACCAAGCTCTTCACCGCCGTCGCCGCCGTCCAGCAGATCGAGCGCGGCACGCTCGGCATCGACGCGCGGGTCGGAGCGTATCTGCCGGACTTCCGCGGGGCCGCCAGACACGACGTCACGGTGCGTCAGCTGCTCACCCACACCTCGGGGCTGCGTCCCGAACTCCCGCTGTACGACTGCGCCGACGACGCCGAGCGCCTGGAGAGGCTGCGGGCGGAAGTGCCGGTCGGGGTGCCCGGCACCTACTGCTACTCGGACCTGAACCTCCTCCTGCTCCAGCACACCCTCGAACGCATCACCAGCCGCACGCTCGACGTCCTCATCCACGACGGCATCACGCGTCCCCTGGGCATGACGGCGACCCACTTCGGCCCCTGCCCCCGGGCGGCGGCGACCGAGGACCAACGACGTCCCTGGGCCAAGGCGGACCGGGGGATGCTGCGGGGATCCGTCCACGACGAGAACGCGTGGGCGCTCGGCGAGGTCGCCGGCCACGCGGGCCTGTTCTCGACCGGCCGCGACCTCGCGGTCTTCTGCCGCGCCCTGCTCTCCGGCGGCGCCTACGGGCCCGCCCGCATCCTCGGCCCCGATTTCGTGGAGCTGCTCCTGACCCCGCCGGGGCTGGGCTTCGCGGTCGACCAGCCGTGGTTCATGGGGGAGTTGTCGGGGCGGGGGGCGGCGGGGCACACCGGGTTCACGGGGACGTCGCTGGTGCTGGATCCGGTGACGGACACGTTTGTGGTGCTGCTGGCGAACACGGTGCACCCGCGAAGGCGGACGCCGGACAGCCGGCCGAGGGCGAGGGCGGGGACGAGGGTGGCCCGGGCGGTCCGGGAGCTGTAGCAAAATTCAGCCCCTCCGGCGTTTGAGGAGCGGGGGTCCAGGGGGCAGAGCCCCCTGGCG
>NZ_LLZG01000368.1 GCF_001509475.1 Streptomyces regalis | reverse complement strand
GGATCCTGACACCCCCGAGCCCGGCACCGACAGCCGGCCCGCCATGGACGCCGCCGCCCACCCGCCGCCGACTTACTGGCGGCAACCGCACGAAATGGCCCACCACACCCGCAAGCCGGCCACCCAGGCCCACCTCACGAAAGGACCCGCACACCCCCGAGCCGCCCGCCCCCTCAAAGCAGCCCGATGAAGGACTCAGGCCTGTGTCAGCCCCGTCACCAGGTCGTCCGCTGCCCGGTAGGGATCCAGCTCGCCGGCGACGATCTTCTCCGCCAGTGCGCCGAGGCGGCGGTCGCCGTGGAGGTCGGCGATGCGTTCGCGCAGGGCCGTGACGGCGATGGTCTCCACCTCGCGGGCGGCTCGGGCGCGGCGGCGTTCAGTGAGGACTCCGCGCTCCTCCATCCAGGCGCGGTGCTTCTCCAGGGCTTCCAGCACCTCGTCGACGCCCTCGGCGCGTGCGGCGACCGTCTTGACGATGGGGGGGCGCCAGTCGCCGGGGCCGCGGGACTCGCCGAGGCCGAGCATGTGGTTGAGCTCGCGGGCGGTGGCGTCGGCGCCGTCACGGTCGGCCTTGTTGACGACGTACACGTCGCCGATCTCCAGGATGCCCGCCTTCGCCGCCTGGATGCCGTCGCCCATCCCCGGGGCCAGCAACACCACCGATGTGTCGGCCTGTGAGGCGATCTCCACCTCCGACTGGCCGACGCCGACCGTCTCGACGAGGATCACGTCGCAGCCCGCCGCGTCCAGGACGCGGATCGCCTGCGGGGCGGCCCACGCGAGGCCGCCCAGGTGGCCGCGCGTCGCCATCGAGCGGATGTAGACGCCGGGGTCGGAGGCGTGGTCGGACATCCTCACCCGGTCGCCGAGCAGGGCGCCGCCCGAGAAGGGCGAGGACGGGTCGACGGCCAGGACGCCGACCCGCTTGCCCTGCTTGCGGTACGCGGTCACCAGCGCCGAAGTCGAGGTGGACTTGCCGACTCCCGGTGAGCCCGTCAACCCCACCACGTAGGCGTTGCCCGTCAGCGGGGCCAGTGCCGCCATGACCTCCCGCAGCTGCGGGGACGCCCCCTCCACCAGGGAGATCAGCCGGGCCACGGCCCGCGGCCGACCTTCCCTGGCCTGGGCCACCAGGGTGGAGACGTCCTGCATCACAGCTCCGTTCACAGAGAGGTCCTACAGAGGTCCTACAAAAGGAGAACTCAGGCCTTGGGTACCCGCACGATCAGCGCGTCACCCTGCCCGCCGCCACCGCACAGCGCGGCCGCGCCCACGCCGCCGCCCCGCCGCTTCAGCTCCAGGGCCAGGTGCAGGACGAGCCGCGCACCCGACATACCGATCGGGTGACCCAGGGCGATGGCTCCGCCGTTGACGTTCACCTTTTCCGATGACACTCCGAGGTCCTTCATTGACTGCACCGCGACGGCGGCGAAGGCCTCGTTGATCTCGATCAGGTCGAGGTCGGAGACCTCCAGGCCCTCCTTCTTCAGGGCGTGGAGGATGGCGTTGGAGGGCTGGGACTGGAGGCTGTTGTCCGGGCCCGCCACGTTGCCGTGGGCGCCGATCTCGGCGATCCAGTCCAGGCCGAGCTCCTGCGCCTTGGCCTTGCTCATGACGACGACCGCGGCGGCGCCGTCCGAGATCTGCGACGCCGAACCCGCCGTGATCGTGCCGTCCCTGGAGAACGCCGGGCGCAGCTTGCCCAGCGACTCGGCCGTGGTCTCCGCGCGGATGCCCTCGTCCTTGCTGAAGACGACCGGCTCGCCCTTGCGCTGCGGGATCTCCACCGGGGTGATCTCGGCCTCGAAGATGCCGTTCTTCTGCGCGGCGGCGGCGCGCTGGTGGGACAGGGCGGCGATCTCGTCCTGTTCGGGGCGCCGGATGCCGAGGCGGGTGTTGTGCTTCTCCGTCGACTCGCCCATGGCGATGTTCTCGAAGGCGTCGGTCAGACCGTCGTACGCCATCGCGTCGATCATCTCGACCGCGCCGTACTTGAAGCCCTCGCGGGACTTCGGCAGCAGGTGCGGGGCGTTGGTCATGGACTCCTGGCCGCCCGCGACGATCACGTCGAACTCGCCGGCGCGGATCAGCTGGTCCGCGAGGGCGATCGCGTCGAGGCCGGACAGACACACCTTGTTGACGGTGAGCGCCGGGACGTTCATCGGGATACCGGCCTTCACGGCCGCCTGGCGCGCCGGGATCTGGCCCGCGCCGGCCTGCAGCACCTGGCCCATGATGACGTACTGCACCTGGTCGCCGCCGATTCCCGCACGGTCGAGGGCGGCCTTGATCGCGAAGCCGCCGAGGTCGGCTCCGGAGAAGGACTTCAGCGAGCCCAGCAACCGTCCCATGGGCGTACGGGCGCCTGCGACGATCACCGAGGTCGTGCTGTTCGATCCAGACATGAGCTGCGATCCCCTTACCGGCTGCACTGCCGAGGAGTGAACGAGGGTTTACTTCGAATGTACTGAGTGGCACTCCGTGCCGTCACCGGGCTGTCGGTGTGATCGCTCGCACGTTGCGTAACAACCTCCGGAGCGCTGCACTAACAGCATGCTGACGCGAATCGACCACATCGGGATCGCCTGCTTCGACCTCGACAAGACCGTCGAGTTCTATCGGGCCACGTACGGCTTCGAGGTGTTCCACTCCGAGGTCAACGAGGAGCAGGGCGTCCGCGAGGCCATGCTCAAGATCAACGAGACTGACGACGGCGGTGCCTCCTACCTGCAGCTTCTCGAGCCCACCCGCCCGGACTCCACCGTCGCGAAGTGGCTCGACAAGAACGGCGAGGGTGTCCACCACATCGCCTTCGGTACGGCGGATGTGGACGGCGACGCCGCCGACATCAAGGACAAGGGCGTACGCGTTCTGTACGAAGAGCCCCGGCGCGGCTCCATGGGGTCACGAATCACTTTCCTGCACCCGAAGGATTGCCACGGCGTACTGACAGAACTGGTCACTTCGGCGCCTGTTGAGTCACCTGAGCACTGACCCTCGTACATATGGGCCGGTAGGGTTGGGGGTGGTCGCCGCTCACTCCAGGGTGACCCGGCCCCTCCGTCCTGCGGGGGGACCGTCCGGGGTCCGGGTTTCGGGGGACGAGGGTGGGGCAGCAGCCCGTGCTTCGCCGTTGATCTGACACCATTCCCCGGGGGCCCCGTTCGGCGGAGGACGGTGCCCGTATGGAGAGACTTGCGACCAGGGGACGGATGGGACCGCGCAGTGCGGGGCTACGAACGCCAGGAGCGAGAGCCGGCGGCTGACGTCGACCACCTCTCTCGGTTCGAGGCCGAGATGGATCGGCTGAAGACCGAGCGGGAAAAGGCGATCCAGCACGCCGAGGACCTCGGCTACCAGGTCGAGGTGCTGCGCGCCAAGTTGCACGAGGCGCGGCGCACCATCATGTCCCGGCCGGCCTTCGACGGCGGTGACATCGGCTATCAGGCCGAACAGTTGCTGCGCAACGCCCAGGTGCAGGCCGACCAGCTGCGCCAGGAGGCCGAGCGGGAGCTGAGCCAGGCCCGCGCGCAGACCCAGCGGATCCTCCAGGAGCACGCCGAGCAGGCCGCCCGCCTCCAGGCCGAGCTGCACCAGGAGGCGGTGACCCGCCGCCAGCAGCTGGACCAGGAGCTGGCCGAGCGGCGCCAGACCGTCGAGTCGCACGTCAACGAGAACGTGGCGTGGGCGGAGCAGCTGCGCGCCCGCAGCGAGTCGCAGGCCCGCCGGCTCCTCGACGAGTCGCGTGCCGAGGCCGAGCAGGCCATGGCGACCGCGCGCGCCGAGGCCGAGCGGCTCACCGGCGAGGCCCGGCAGCGCCTCACCAGCGCGGCCGAGGAGGCCCGTGCGGAGGCCGAGCAGATCCTGCGCCGCGCCCGCACGGACGCCGAGCGGCTGCTGAACGCCGCCTCCACGCAGGCCCAGGAGGCCACCGACCACGCCGAGCAGCTGCGCAGCTCCACCGCGACCGAGTCGGACGCCGCCCGCCGGCAGGCCACCGAGCTCAGCCGGGCCGCCGAGCAGCGCATGACGGAGGCCGAGGAGGCGCTGCGCAAGGCGCAGTCCGAGGCCGAGAAGCTGGTCGCCGAGGCCAAGACGGCCGCCGAGAAGGCCCTGTCGAGCGCCGAATCAGCCAATGAACAGCGCATGCGTACGGCGAAGGAGCAGGTCGCCCGCCTGGTCAGCGAGGCCACCAAGGAGGCCGAGTCCACCAAGGCGGACGCCGAGCAGGTCGTCGCCGACGCGCGCGCCGAGGCCGAGAAGCTCCTCGCCGAGGCCGCCGAGAAGGCCCGGACGATCACCGCCGAGGAGAGCGCGACCCAGCTGTCCAAGGCGGCCAAGACCGCCGAGGACGTCCTCAACAAGGCGCAGGAGGACGCCCAGAACACCACCAAGGCCGCGGCCGAGGAGGCCGAGCGGATCCGCCGCGAGGCCGAGGCCGAGGCGGATCGGCTGCGCGCCGAGGCGCACGACATCGCCGAGCAGCTCAAGGGCGCGGCGAAGGACGACACCAAGGAGTACCGCGCCAAGACGGTCGAGCTGCAGGAGGAGGCCCGCCGGCTGCGCGGCGAGGCCGAGCAGCTGCGCTCCGAGGCGGTCGCCGAGGGCGAGAAGATCCGCGCGGAGGCCCGCAAGGAGGCCGTCCAGCAGATCGAGGAGGCGGCCAAGACCGCCGAGGAGCTGCTGGCGAAGACCCGGCAGGACGCGGACGAGCTGCGCCAGAAGGCCACGACGGACAGCGAGAAGGTCCGCACCGAGGCCATCGAGCGGGCGACGACGCTGCGCCGCCAGGCCGAGGAGACCCTCCAGCGCACCCGTCAGGAGGCCGAACGGCACCGCGAGGAGGTCGTCGAGCAGGCCGAGGGCATCAAGGCCGACGCCGAGCGCGCCGCGCGGGAGCTGCACGAGGAGACCGAGCGGGCCATAGAGGGCCGCCGCGCGGAAGCCGCCGAGGAGCTGACGCGGCTGCAGTCGGAGGCCGAGCAGCGCCTCGCCGCCGCCGAGCAGGCGCTCACCGACGCCCGCGAGGCGGCCGCGCGCATCCGGCGCGAGGCCGCCGAGGAGACCGACCGGCTGCGCGCGGAGTCCGCCGAGCGGATCCGCACGCTCCAGCAGCAGGCCGAGGAGGAGGCCGACCGGCTGCGCACCGAGGCCGCTTCGGACGCGTCCGCGTCCCGTGCCGAGGGCGAGGCCATCGCCGTGCGCCTGCGGTCGGAGGCCGCGGCCGAGGCCGAGCGGCTGAAGTCGGAGGCGCAGGACACCGCCGACCGGGTTCGCGCGGAGGCGCAGGCCGCCGCCGAGCGGCTCGCCACCGAGGCGTCCGAGACGCTGGCCGCCGCCCAGGAGGAGGCCACCCGGCGTCGCCGCGAGGCCGAGGAAACCCTCGGTTCCGCCCGCCAGGAGGCCGACCAGGAGCGCGAGCGGGCCCGCGAGCAGAGCGAGGAGCTGCTGGCCTCCGCCCGCAAGCGGGTGGAGGAGGCGCAGGCCGAGGCGGTGCGGCTGGTCGAGGAGGCCGACCGGCGCGCCACCGAGATGGTGTCGGCGGCCGAGCAGCACGCCCAGCAGGTCCGCGACTCCGTGTCCGGGCTGCACGAGCAGGCCCAGGAGGAGATCACCGGGCTGCGCAGCGCCGCCGAGCACGCGGCGGACCGTACCCGCCGGGAGGCGCAGGAGGAGGCGGACCGGGTCCGCTCCGACGCCTACGCCGAGCGGGAGCGGGCCAGCGAGGACGCGGGCCGCATCCGGCGCGAGGCCAACGAGGAGTCGGAGGCCGCCAAGTCCCTCGCCGAGCGGACGGTCGGGGAGGCCATCGCCGAGGCGGAGCGGCTGCGGTCGGACGCCGCCGAGCACGCCCAGCGGGTCCGTACGGAGGCGTCGGACGCGATCGCCGAGGCCGACCAGGCCGCGTCGCGCACCCGGGCGGACGCCCGCGAGGACGCCAACCGGATCCGGTCGGACGCGGCGACGCAGGCCGACACGCTCATCACCGAGGCGCGTTCCGAGGCGGAGCGGCTGCAGTCGGAGACGATCGCGGAGGCCGACCGGGTGCGCACCGACGCGCTCGCCAAGGCCGAGAAGCTGGTCGGGGACGCCACGTCGGACGCGGAGCGGCTGCGCGCCGAGGCCGCGCACACGGTGGGGTCGGCACAGCAGCACGCCGAGCGGATCCGCAGCGAGTCGGAGCGGGTCAAGGCCAAGGCAGCCGCGGAGGCCGAGCGGCTGGTGACGTCCGCGCGCGAGGAGGCCGAGCGCACCCTCGACGAGGCCCGCAAGGACGCGGGCAAGCGGCGCCAGGACGTGGCCGAGCAGGTCGACAAGCTCATCACCGAGACCACGGCCGAGGCGGACAAGCTGCTCACCGAGGCGCAGCAGCAGGCGCACAAGACGACCGCGGACGCCGAGGGACAGGCCGACACCATGGTCGGCGCCGCCCGCAAGGAGGCCGACCGGCTGGTCTCCGAGGCGACGGTCGAGGGCAACTCCCTGGTGGAGAAGGCCCGCACGGACGCGGACGAGCTGCTCGTCGGCGCCCGCCGGGACGCCACCTCGATCAGGGAGCGCGCGGAGGAGCTGCGCGACCGCATCACCAGCGAGATCGAGCAGCTGCACGAGCGGGCCCGCCGCGAGTCCGCCGAGACGATGAAGTCGACCGGCGACCGCTGCGACGCCCTCATCAAGGCAGCCGAGGAGCAGCTGGCCAAGGCCCAGGCGAAGGCCAAGGAGCTGGTCTCGGAGGCCAACTCCGAAGCCGGCAAGGTCCGCATCGCCGCCGTGAAGAAGGCCGAGGGCCTGCTGAAGGAGGCCGAGCAGAAGCGGTCCACGCTGATCAGGGAGGCCGAGGAACTCAAGGCCGAGGCGATCCGCGAGGCCAAGCGCACGGTCGAGGAGGGCAAGCGCGAGCTGGAGGTCCTGGTCCGGCGCCGCGAGGACATCAACGCCGAGATCTCGCGTGTCCAGGACGTCCTGGAGGCGTTGGAATCCTTCGAGGCACCGTCGGCCGGCAAGGACGGCGGGGTCAAGGCGGGTGCCGCAGTGGGTGCCCCCCGATCGGGTGGCAAGTCGTCAGAGAGCTAGCGCAACGAGCGGGTTCCGGTGTCTCCTGGGGCCTTTGACCCAGTTTTTGGCAAGCCGTCCTACGGTTAGCCACTCAAAAGGGGTCTCATTCTCCAGATCAAACACGTATCCGCTCGATGACACACCGCTTCGGCCCCTAGGATTCCACTTATCACCTCACCGGTCTCATTCGACAGGAACCCCATGAGCGACACTTCCCCCTACGGCTTCGAGCTTGTGCGGCGTGGGTACGACCGCGCTCAGGTGGACGAACGAATCTCCAAGCTCGTCTCCGACCGTGACAGCGCTCTCGCCCGCATCACCGCTCTGGAAAAGCGCATCGAGGAGCTCCACCTCGAAACGCAGAACGCCCAGGCCCAGGTAACCGACGCGGAGCCGTCGTACGCCGGTCTCGGCGCGCGTGTCGAGAAGATCCTCCGCCTCGCCGAGGAAGAGGCCAAGGATCTGCGCGAGGAGGCCCGCCGCGCCGCCGAGCAGCACCGCGAGCTCGCCGAATCGGCGGCCCAGCAGGTCCGCAACGACGCAGAATCGTTCGCTGCGGAGCGCAAGGCCAAGGCCGAGGACGAAGGCGTCCGGATCGTCGAGAAGGCCAAGAGTGACGCGTCCCAGCTGCGCTCCGAGGCGCAGAAGGACGCGCAGTCCAAGCGTGAGGAGGCCGACGCCCTCTTCGAGGAGACCCGCGCCAAGGCCGCGCAGGCCGCCGCCGACTTCGAGACGAACCTCGCCAAGCGCCGCGAGCAGTCCGAGCGCGACCTGGCGTCCCGTCAGGCCAAGGCCGAGAAGCGCCTCGCGGAGATCGAGCACCGCGCGGAGCAGCTCCGCCTGGAGGCCGAGAAGCTGCGCACCGACGCCGAGCGCCGCGCCCGCCAGACGGTGGAGACGGCTCAGCGCCAGGCCGAGGACATCGTGGCCGACGCCAACGCCAAGGCCGACCGGATCCGTTCGGAATCCGAGCGCGAGCTCGCGGCTCTCACCAACCGCCGCGACTCGATCAACGCTCAGCTGACGAACGTCCGCGAGATGCTGGCGACCCTCACGGGCGCCGCGGTGGCCGCCGCCGGCACCCCGGCCGAGGACGAGCCGATCTCCCGCGGTGTCCCGGCGCAGCAGACCCGGTAACCGTTCGGCGTACGTCGTCTGAACATCTGTGAAGCCCCCTGCCACTCCGGTGGCAGGGGGCTTTGTGGCGTTTTAGCGTGGGCGGCATGATCGAGCTCGAGGGGCTGACGAAGCGGTACGGCGAGAAGGTGGCGGTCAACAACCTCACCTTCGCCGTCAGACCCGGCATCGTCACCGGATTCCTCGGTCCCAACGGCGCCGGGAAGTCCACGACGATGCGGATGGTCCTCGGCCTCGACCACCCCACGGCCGGCGACGTCCGTATCGACGGCAAGCACTACGACCAGCTCAAGGACCCCCTGACGTACATCGGCGCCCTGCTGGAGGCGAAGGCCTGGCACGGCGGACGCAGCGCCTACAACCACCTGCTGTGCCTCGCGCAGAGCAACGGCATTCCGCGGCGGCGGGTGCGGGAGGTGCTGGAGACGGTGGGTCTCACGTCGGTCGCCCGCAAGAAGACCAAGGGCTTCTCGATGGGCATGGGGCAGCGGCTCGGCATCGCAGGCGCGCTGCTGGGCGATCCACGGATCCTGATGTTCGACGAGCCGGTCAACGGGCTCGACCCCGAGGGCATCCACTGGATCCGCAACCTGATGAAATCCCTTGCCGCGCAGGGCCGCACCGTCTTCGTCTCCTCGCACCTCATGAGCGAGATGGCGCTGACCGCCGACCACCTCGTCGTCATCGGACAGGGCCGGCTGCTCGCCGACACGTCCATGGCCGACTTCATCGCGCGGAACTCGAAGTCGTACGTCCGCATCCGCACCCCGCAGCGGGAGCTGCTGCTCGACGTGCTGCACACGGCCGGGATCACGGCCGTGGAGGCGGGCAACGGCACGCTCGAGGTCGACGGCGGCAAGGCGGAGCAGATCGGGGAGCTGGCGGCGCGGCACGGGGTCGTGCTGCATGAGCTGAGCCCGCAACAGGCCTCGCTGGAGGAAGCGTTCATGCAGCTGACCGCGGAGTCGGTGGAGTACCACGCACACTCCGCGGCGCCGCAGGCCCAGCCTGCCGAGCAGCAGCCGTGGGGCGAAGGCTGGAGGAGGAGCTGACCATGGCAGCCACCCAGGTGATCCGCTCCGAGTGGACCAAGATCCGGTCCGTGGCCTCCACCGTGTGGACGCTCTCCCTCGCCGTGGTGGTCACGATCGCCCTCGGCATGCTGATCTCGGCCCTGTCGAAGAACGAGTTCGACAACATGGACCGGCGGGACCAGCTGTCCTTCGACCCGACCTTCATCAGCTTCGCCGGGATGACCCTCGGCCAGCTCGCGATGATCGTGTTCGGGGTGCTCGTCGTCTCGAACGAGTACAGCACCGGCATGATCCGCACCTCGCTGGCCGCCGTACCGCGGCGGGGCACGTTCCTGTTCAGCAAGATCGCGGTGGCGACCGGCCTCGCGCTCGTCGTCGGCATGGCCACGAGCTTCGTCGCCTTCTTCCTCGGGCAGGCGATGCTCGGTGAGCACAAGGCGGCCATCGGCGATCCCGGCGTGCTGCGGGCGGTGATCGGCGGCGGGCTCTACATGACCCTCATCGCGATGTTCTCGATGGGCGTCGCCGCGATGCTGCGTTCACCGATGCTGTCGCTGGGCATCCTGATGCCGTTCTTCTTCCTGATCTCGAACATCCTGGGCAATGTGGGGGCCACCGAGAAGATCGGCCGCTATCTGCCCGACCAGGCCGGCAGCAAGATCATGCAGGTGGTCACCCCGGTCGACGACGACACCCCGTACGGCCCCTGGGGCGGGCTCGGCATCATGCTGCTCTGGGTGATCGCGGCGCTCGCCGGCGGTTACGTCCTGCTGAAGCGGCGGGACGCATAGCGACGGCCGCGCGGCGGAAAGCCCTTACTCGCTCGCCGAAAGCCTTTACTCACTCATGGGTGGAACCGTCAGCTCCCCGATAAGCTCCTAACCCTTACGGGGGCGTGTGCCCTGCTGTCCTGATCCTTTCGATGGGTGCGGAGCATGATCGAAGCAGTCGGCCTGACCAAGCGCTACGGCGACAAGACCGCTGTGTACAACCTGTCCTTCCAGGTGCGGCCCGGTGCCGTCACCGGCTTCCTGGGCCCCAACGGCTCGGGCAAGTCGACGACGATGCGGATGATCCTCGGCCTGGACAACCCGACCGCGGGCAACGTCACCATTGGCGGCTACCCGTACCGCAAGCTGCCCAACGCCCCCCGCCAGGTCGGCGCGCTGCTGGACGCCAAGGCCGTGCACGGCGGCCGGGCCGCCCGCAGCCACCTGCTGTCCCTGGCCCAGCTGTCCGGCATCCCGGCCCGGCGGGTCGACGAGGTGCTCGGCGTGGTCGGCCTCCAGGACGTGGCCAGGAAGCGCTCCAAGGGCTTCTCGCTCGGCATGGGCCAGCGGCTCGGCATCGCCGCCGCACTGCTGGGCGATCCGCAGGTGCTGCTGTTCGACGAGCCGGTCAACGGCCTCGACCCCGAGGGCATCCTCTGGGTGCGCAACCTGATGAAGTCGCTCGCGGCCGAGGGGCGGACGGTCTTCGTCTCCTCCCACCTCATGAGCGAGATGGCGCTGACCGCCGACCATCTGATCGTCATCGGCCGCGGCCAGCTGCTCGCCGACATGAGCGTCAAGGACTTCATCGCGGCGAACTCCGCCGGCTTCGCCCGGGTCCGTACGCCCGACACCGAGCCGCAGCTGCGCGAGAAGCTGGCCGGCGCGCTCACCGAGGCGGGCGGGCACGTGCTGCCCGAGCAGGACGGCGCACTGCGGGTGACCGGGCTGCCGCTCCCCCGCATCAGCGACATCGCGCACGACTCCGACGTACGCCTGTGGGAGCTGTCGCCGCACCAGGCCTCGCTGGAGGAGGCGTACATGCGGATGACGCAGGGAGCGGTCGACTACCGCTCGACGACCGACCAGAAGGCAGGGCTGATGCAGCAGCTGCCGCCGGGCGCGCAGCCGCCGATGCCGGTCCCGGGTCAGGGCCAGCCCGGCTGGTACGCCCCGCCGCCGCCCGAGCAGGGCGGGCAGGGGCCGTACGGCGCCCCTGGCGCGCCCGCAGCCACGCCCGGAGCCGGTGTGCCCAACCCGTACGCCGCGCAGGCCCCGCAGGCGCCCCAGCCCCCGGCTCAGCCCCCTGCCGCACCCCCGCAGGCCCCGGCTCAGCCGCCCGCCGCACCCGCCACTGCCTCCGCCCCTGCCGCCCCGACCAAGCCCGAGGACGCCCGATGAGCACGCCCCAGCCCCCGATGCCGCAGACCGCCGCACCGAACTGGCAGGCGGCGCCCGGCTCGTCGTACCCCACCTACACCTCGCCGATCCCCGTCGTGCGCACGCACCTCGGGCACGCGCTCGCCTCGGAGTGGACGAAGATCCGCTCGGTGCGCTCCACGATGTGGACGCTCGGCGTGTTCGTGCTGCTCGTCGTCGGCATCGGCCTGGCGGCCGCCGCACTGGTCGCCGCCAACTCCTCGGGCGCCGGCCTGAGCGAGGAGAACCCGCTGTCGTTCGGCTTCTTCGGGCTGCTGCTCGGCAGCATGTGCATCATCACGCTCGGCGTGCTGACCACCGCCTCCGAGTACGGCACCGGCATGATCCGGACCACGATGACCGCGTGCCCGACCCGCGGCCGGGTACTGGCGGCGAAGGCGATCGTGTTCTTCGCGGTCGCGTTCGTGGTGACGCTGGCGTCGGTCCTCCTCGTCGCCCTCGCGGACGTGGCCATGCTGGACGCGCGGGAGCCCAGCGGCGAGGAGTGGCTGAAGGGCACGGTCGGCATCTCGCTCTACATCGCGCTGCTCGGCCTGCTCTCGCTCGTCGTCGGCTCGATCATCCGGCACTCGGCGGGCGCGATCACGATCATGATCGGCGTGCTGCTGGCGCCGCTGGTCATCGCGCTGTTCATGTTCTCGCAGTCGCTGGAGGACCTGCAGCGGGCCCTGTTCGAGTACTCGATCCCGAACCAGCTCAGCGTCTTCTACGAGCAGTCCCTGAGCGAAACCGGCCCGTCCGGCTGGGACCCGCTGTGGATCATGCTCGTCGTGACGGCCGCCGCGTTCGCCGGCGCCTATGCCCTGCTGGAGCAGCGGGACGTGTGAGCCGACCCGGCCGGAACCGCTAGAACTTCGGCGCGTTACGGGACCGCTGCACCCGCGTGGTGCGGCGGTCCCTCGCGTTCCAGCACGCCCTGTGCCAGTGGCGGCGGTCGTCGACGCCCGCGTGGTCCGGCCAGGCGACCACGTGCGGGACGCCGTCCGGGATCAACTGGTCGCAGCCCGGGCAGCGGTACGCCTTGCCCTGCGCGCTCGCGCCCGCCACATGCCGTACGTTCCAGTCCTCGCCCTGCCAGCTCTCGGCCGACTGCCAGCCGCCGTAGCGGACCGGGCTGTCGTCCTCGGCGCTTCTTCCGGACGAGGCGGCTCCTTTAGGGCCGTTGGGTCGGTTGCGACGCGGGGACACGGAACACCTCTCGGGGCTATACAGGATGCACGGGTCATGTCCAGCCTACGCGGCACGGACAGGGGTAGTCGTACGGCACCAACCCCCACAAGTCCCTCACCCCGGCGCTTCATTCTGCAGACAATCCGCAAATCCCTTCGCCAAGCCGTGTCCTCGGCACGTGTCAGACGGTTATGCCGGGCGGGGGAGCTCCGCGTCGGAGCCAAGGAAGCAGGAAAAGGCAATGCACGTAGGAAGTTTCGTACTGGCGGCCCGGTTCCCGGGGCAGGGCGACGGGGAGGCGCTGCACCGCGCGGTCCGCACCGCCGAGGTCGCCGAGGAAGCGGGGCTCGACTCGGTCTGGCTGGCCGAGCACCACTTCGTGCCGTACGGCACCTGTCCGTCCGCGATCACCCTGGCCGCGTTACTGCTCGGCCGCACCGAGCGACTGCGGGTCGGCACGGCGGTCAGCGTGCTGCCCACCGTGCACCCGGTGGCCCTCGGCGAACAGGCCGCGCTGCTGCACATCACCTCCGGCGGGCGGTTCTCGCTGGGTGTGGGGCGGGGCGGGCCGTGGGTCGACCTGGAGGTGTTCGGCTCGGGTCTTCGGGCGTACGAGGAGGGGTTCCCGGAATCACTCGATCTGCTCGTGCGCTGGCTGCGCGAGCCCTCGGTCGCGGCCGCCGGGGACCGTTTCGGTTTCCGTGAAGTCCCTGTCGTACCAAGACCGTCGGAGTGCCTGACGGACGCCGAGGGGCCCGAGGTCGTCGTCGCGTGCACATCGCCGGCGAGCGTGCGCCTGGCGGCCGAGCGCGGGCTGCCGATGCTGCTGGGGATGCACGTGGGCGACGAGGAGAAGGCCGAGATGGTCGCCCTGTGGCGGGAGCACGCCCGCGCGGCCGGGCGTCCGGCGGAGGAGATTCTCGGCGCGGCCCATGTCTCGGCCGGCGTCTGCCAGATCGCGGACCGGCGCACGGACGCGGTCGAGACCCTGACGAAGGCGATGCCGGGCTGGCTCCGGCAGGGCCTGGAGGCCCATGTGACGGTGGACGGCCGCCCTCGCGCGATGCGCGACCCGCTGGCGTACACCGAACTGCTCTGCGGGCTGCACCCGGTGGGCACCCCGCGCCTGTGCGCCGACCGCCTGGCGGCGACCAGCGAACGGACCGGCATCTCCCGCTTCGCCCTGCTCGTCGAGGGCTCGGGCGACCTGGCGGCGACCGAGGAGAACGTACGGCGGCTGGGCGCCGAAGTGCTGCCGCACCTCGGCTGAATCGCCCTGCCGCAGGACGGCTCCGTCATGACTGAACGCCCGATCCAGGGGGCTTGCCGCCCCAGTACTGATTGCACCTCCCGCGTACGGAGCGGCAAGCAAGCGGTTCAGTGCGTCAGCAGTCCCTGAATTCCGGGGACTGGTTCAGCAGCTGACTGCGGACCGAGGTGAAGCGGGCAAGCGTCTCGTCGACCGAGGCGTCAAGCGGGAACACCGCCACCCGGTGGCAGTTCTGGAAGGCCAGTCGCACCCCGAAGTGCCGCTGCAGCGCGCCGCGTATCGCGTCACTCGCAAGCGCACGCAGCAGCTGGCCACGTGCCTGCTCGTCCGGCGGGGGCGTCTGGTTGTCGGCGAACTGACCGCCGTCGACCTTCAGCTGAGCCACCAGGGAGCTGATCATCTCCCATGCATAGGGCAGGGAGGTCCGGACGCAGTCGACGAATTCGGCTTCGTCGACCTCGCCTCGCTCGGCCTGTTCGAGTAGGGCCGGTGAGACGTCGAGCGACATGGGTTCTCCTCTCGCACCCCCAGAACACCAGGGGTTGCCGGACAGATAGGGGAGTTCGCGATATCGGACACTCTGCGTACACGCCTCGCGACCTCCCGTTTAATACGGTAGGCAACAGACGGTGACGGCACCAGCAGAATGCGTACATGGGCGGTCCCCGTTAGGCACACAATCGGCCAGAAATGAACAGGGGCAGTCCGGGGTCATACGGACTCCCCCAGGGCGAATCGCGTCGACCGGGACCCGTCGAGTAGCGTTGCCGACCATGCGTCTCGTCATTGCCCGATGCTCCGTCGACTACGCGGGCCGGCTCACCGCCCACCTGCCCTCGGCGCCCCGTCTGATCCTGGTCAAGGCGGACGGCAGCGTCTCTATCCACGCGGACGACCGGGCCTACAAGCCCCTGAACTGGATGTCGCCGCCCTGCACTTTGAAGGAGGGGGACGGCGAGCAGAAGGATGTCTGGACGGTCACCAACAAAGCGGGCGAGAAGCTGATCATCACGATGGAGGAGATCCTCCACGACTCCTCGCACGAACTCGGCGTGGACCCCGGCCTGATCAAGGACGGCGTGGAAGCGCACCTCCAGGAGTTGCTCGCCGACCGCATCGAAACCCTCGGCGAGGGCTACACGCTCATCCGCCGCGAGTACATGACGGCCATCGGGCCGGTCGACATCCTGTGCCGGGACGCCGAGGGCCAGACGGTCGCCGTCGAGATCAAGCGGCGCGGCGAGATCGACGGCGTGGAGCAGCTCACGCGCTATCTGGAGCTGCTGAACCGGGACCCCCATCTCGCGCCGGTCCGGGGCGTCTTCGCGGCACAGGAGATCAAGCCGCAGGCCCGGGTCCTCGCCACGGACCGTGGGATCGGCTGCCAGGTCCTGGACTACGACGCGATGCGCGGGATCGAGGACGACAAGTTGCGGTTGTTCTGACGCGCGGTTGTCGGCAATCCCTGGCAGTTTTTGACAGTTCTACGACGGTGAGGGCCGCGTCCGAGGAACGGACCCGGCCCTCTTGTCTTGATCAGTGCGTCAGATCACAGAGTCCGAGCTGCTGCTCGGCGACCCCGCGTCGGTGGACGTCGGCGCACTGGCGGAGGTGGAGGTCTCCGCCGGACTGGTCGGGGCCGGACCGCTCGCCGAGGTGGTCGTGGACGGGGAGTCCGTCGGCGGATCACTGGTCGGCGGCTCGGACGTCGGGGGCTCACTGGTCGGCGGTTCCGACGTCGGGGGCTCGGACGTCGGCGGTTCGGAGGTCGGGGGCCTCGAAGTCGGCGGCTTCGTCGTCGAGGACGGCGGCTTCGTCGGCGAGTTCGTGGATCCGCCGCCGGAGCCCTGCGTCCCGGTCGGGTCGTCCGACGGCCCCGCAGTGTCCGTGGGGGTAGGGTCGTCCGACGTCCCGAGGGTGCCGTCGGGGCCCGGATCCGTAGGCCGGCTCGTCGCCGTGCCCGTGTCGCCGGAGCCCTTGCTGTCGTCGCCCTCCGCCTTGTCGGCGCCGAGGCTGTCGTCGCCGACCCCCTGGCTGGCGGACGGGTTGACGCCGACCTGGGTGGACGGGGTGTTGGGGTCGTTGTCGGAGGTCGCGCCGAGCGTCACCACCGTGCCGAGCACGGCCACGAGCAGCGCGCCGGAGCCGGCCGCGACGAGGTTGCGCCGGGCGAAGCCCCGGACGCCGCCGCGGGCCTTGTGCGAGGACGACGGCGACGGAGGCGAGGACGCTCGGTGGGTGACCAGCGTCGTGGCGTCCCCGCCGGGCGGGAAGGCGGCGGCCGGCACTCCGCCCGGCGGCGACTGCGACTCCTCGTACCGCGCGTCCGGCACCTCCTCCCCCGCCGTGGCACCGAACGCGGCCACCCCCGGGGTCGTACCGGAGCGGTCCGAGACCAGCGCCAGGGCCCGGCGGCCCGCGACCGTGCCCCGCTTGTCGGCGAGGGCGCCCCGCAGGCCGACGGAGGTCTCCAGCTCGGCGCGGGCCCGGTCCAGCTGGCCGCCGCAGAGCGCGAGGATGCCCAACTCGTGGTGGAAGTAGGCCTGTTCGGAGACGTCACCGGCGAGGCGAGCGGCCTCGGCGCCCGCCCGCAGCGCCCGCTCCCAGGCGCTCCAGTGCAGCCCCGCCGCGAACGCGGGCGCGGCCGTACGGGCCAGCTGCACGGTCGGGTTCTCCTCGCCCTCGGCGGGCGGCGTGGTTCCCGGCACGAGCACGCCGAGCGCGGCAAGCACGGCGTCCGCCTCGGCGCACACGCGCTCCGGCGTGACCGAGGGGTGCCCGGCCCACCAGGCGTAGTGCTGCGCGGCAGTGAGGGCGCCGCCCCGGACATCCTCGGCGTATCCGACGGCCTCCAGCTGGGCCTGCACGCCTGCGGCGAGCCGGTAGCGGGAGCCGACCGGTGTGACCAGCCCGCAGTCGGCCAGCTCGCCCAGCGCGGCGTCGGCATGGGTGTCACCGACCAGCGCCGGCAGATGCGCCTGGTGCGGCACCTCGCCGCCGAGCGCGACGGCGAACTTCAGGGTGGCGCGCGCCGAGGCGCTGAGCCGCGAGGCGAGCAGCGGGGCAGGCCCGGCCGCCTCGCCGAGCGACGGCAGAGGCACCTCCTCGCGGCCGGTCTCGCCGCCGAACGGCGCGTCGAAGGGAGCGTCGATAGGGGCGTCGATGGGGGCCGCGTCCTCGAAGACCCCGAACTCGTCGACGGCGTCCGCCCCGGCCCGCAGCCGGTCCCGCTGCCGCAGCAGCGACCCGGCCTGGACGAACCGCAGCGGCAGGCCCTCGGACTCGAACCACAGGTCGCCCGCCCAGTTCAACTCGTCCTCGGTGAGGACCCGGCCGACCCCGCGCTCCAGGAGCTCCACGCTCGCGGCACGGTCGAGACCGCCGAGGGCGACGTCCTCGATGCCGGACTCGGCGGACGGCGCGGGCACGTCGGGCGTGACGCCGATCACGAAGGCGCACTCGGGGGTCGCGTCCAGCAGCTCGTCGAGCGCGGCGCCGCCGAACTCGAGGTCGTCCAGGACGACGACTGCGCCGATCTCGCGAACAAAGGTGAGCAGTTCGTCCGGTTCCGGGCGGTGCAGGGGTGCGCTGTAGACGGCGTAGAAGAGGTCGTACAGCAGGTCGGCGGGCGTGCGGTGGAAGCCGGTGAGGCGGACCACGCCGTCGGGGGCGAGGTCCGAGCAGTCCTCGGCGACGAGGTCGAGGAGGCTGGTGCGGCCGGCGCCCGGGGAGCCGACGAGGCGTACGGAGCGGCCGCGGGCGAGCAGGCGTACCAGCTGTTCGCGCTCGTCCTGGCGGGCCAGCAGCGGCTGGGCGGGACGGGTCGGGCCGGGCGGGACGGGCGGCTTGGCGGCGCGGTCGGCCTCGGCGCGGTCGGCCGGGGTCAGCTTCTCGGGCCGTGCGGGACGCTCCGCCGGCGGGCAGACCTCGATCTCGCTGCCGTCGACGGGGTTGACGGTGAGCAGGAAGTCGCCCGAGACCAGTTGCACCGTGCGGGCGAGTACGGGCGTGTGCTGTCCGAAGTCAGATGTGAGGGGATCCCTGGGCGGGCGCTGGCGCGACGCCTGGGCGTCGCCGTCATGTCCGTACTCCTCGGGTCCCCGGTTGTTCGGGTCCATAGCTTCATGCCCCCCAAAAGCGTCGTGTGCTGCGGGTCCTGGCCCCTCCCGGCCTTTGCACACCGCGCTGTCGCTTCTGGTCCGGGCCCGCTCGAAGGGGTTTGTCTAGTCGGCGGGCAGCCGAACCCTAAACCTTCGCACAGTATCTACGACAGGTCGGGGTACCGCGCCGTCCGAGACGTCACAGTCTCGTGAGGATTGTGCCCGACGTGCGCTTCGCAGTCGGAACGTCCGACGGTCCCGCCCCACCCGTGCCGGGCGTCACACCCGGGGCAGGGACTCCACCCCGATGCCGCCCTCGATCGCCAGGATCCGGTGCAGCCGGGTGGCCACCAGCAGGCGCTGCATCTGCGGCGGTACGCCGCGCAGCACCAGGCGCCGGCCGCAGCGGCCGGCCCGCCGGTGGGCCCCCATGATCACCCCGAGTCCGGTGGCGTCCCAGGAGTCCAGCTCGGACAGGTCGAGCACCAGATCGCCGACTCCGTCGTCGACGGCCGAGTGCAGGACCGTACGGGCGTCCGCCGCGCTGCGGACGTCGAGGACGCCCCCGACGACCAGTTCGGCGTGGTCGCCCCTGATGTGCATATGCGCTCCCCAAGCGTGCGTTCGTGCTCCGCGATGCGTTGTCTGCGTCTGTGGCTGTGGCTGTGCCTGTGTTTGCTACGAGTCTTCGCT
Organism: Streptomyces regalis; assembly: GCF_001509475.1. Classification (GTDB taxonomy): domain Bacteria; phylum Actinomycetota; class Actinomycetes; order Streptomycetales; family Streptomycetaceae; genus Streptomyces; species Streptomyces regalis. The sequence continues at coordinate 35,208 of NZ_LLZG01000368.1, read as the reverse complement.
GTGGCCGGTGATGCAACCTCTGACTCCGTTGAGCGGTCAGAGGTTGCCGTCTGTAAGCGAACCGATACCGAATTCACCCCATCGCGTGACGCGATCAGGGGACTGTGCGGTGCTTTACGAAAGCTCAGTAGCTGTAAAAGCCTTGCCCGCTCTTGCGTCCGATGTCACCTGCGTCCACCATCCGGCGCATCAGCTCCGGCGGGGCGAACTTCTCGTCCTGGGACTCGGTGTAGATGTTGCTCGTGGCGTGCAGCAGAATGTCGACGCCGGTGAGGTCGGCCGTGGCGAGCGGGCCCATGGCATGACCGAAGCCCAGCTTGCAAGCGAGGTCGATGTCCTCGGCGGTGGCGACACCCGACTCGTAGAGCTTGGTGGCCTCAACGACGAGCGCCGAGATGAGCCGGGTGGTGACGAAGCCGGCGACGTCCCGGTTGACGACGATGCAGGTCTTGCCGACGGACTCGGCGAACTCCCGTGCGGTGGCGAGGGTTTCGTCGCTCGTCTTGTAGCCGCGGACCAGCTCGACGAGTTGCATCATCGGCACCGGCGAGAAGAAGTGGACACCGACGACCCGCTCGGGGCGCTCGGTGGCCGCCGCGATCTTGGTGATCGGGATGGCGGAGGTGTTGGAGGCGAGCACGGTGTCGTCGCGCACGATCTTGTCGAGCGCGCGGAAGATCTCGTGCTTGACCTCGAGCTTCTCGAAGACGGCCTCGACGACGACATCCGCGTCGGCGGCGGCGTCCAGGTCGGTGGTCGCGGTGATACGGGCGAGGGCGGCGTCGGCGTCGTGCGCCTCCAGCTTGCCCTTGCTGACGAACTTGTCGTACGACGCCTTGATGCCGTCGGTGCCTCGCTTCAGCGCCTCGTCGGTGACGTCACGCAGGACCACGTCCCACCCCGCCTGAGCGGAGACCTGGGCGATCCCGGAACCCATCAAGCCGGCGCCGATGACGGCAAGCTTCCGTGCCACTGTTGCGACTCCCCTTTGAAACGCCTTACACCCTGTTTAGGTTGCCTCTTCGGCGGACCTTAGCGCTCGTGAGGGACTGTGTGACCGCTTAGTAACGCGAGTCACGTCTCATCTGACGGACATCACACCGGCACGGGTCATTGAGCGCCACGGACGGCGTAGTTGAGCACCTTCTCGCTCAACAGCTCCTCGATGTCGTCGAGAAGCACGAGTACCTCACGTGATACTTCGTCCGGATTGCGCCCCTTGAGCATCTCCCGGCCGACGGTGACGAAGACCGTCTGATGGGTCCAGGCGATCTGACCCGCGATCAGGCCCGGCAGCGGGTCGCCGTCGGGCGCGCCGGCCTCCTCGCGGAGGGTGGCTTCGAGGTGGTCGTGGATCTCCTGCTGAAGGCTCCACAGCCGGGAGCGCAGCGGCGGCGCCTCGTGGATGACGCGCATGAAGCGGTCGTAGCCCTCCATGAGGCCGAGCCGGGGCGAGACCGCCTCGGCCTCGGCGCGCAGCTCGCGCAGCACGGCGCGGGCGGCCGACTCGCCCTTGTCCCGGGCGCGGACCCAGCGCGACAGCTGCTCGACGACGCCGGCGGAGCGGTCGAAGAAGAGGTCCTCCTTGGCCGGGAAGTAGTTGTAGACGGTGTTGACGGACACGTCGGCCGCGGATGCCTCCGGCGGGAGAACCGGATCCTGGGCGGGCGCGAAGCGCCCGCCCAGCTCACGGCTCAGGCCGCCCGCCAGGGACACGCGGCATCGACCTGGCCGTCCGTGAGGGCGAGATCCTCGGCTTCCTGGGCCGAACGGGGCGGGCAAGACGACGACGCTGCGGATGCTGACGACGTTGCTGGCGCCTACCGGGGGCGCGGCCACCGTGGCGGGCTGCGATCTCGCGACCGACCCCGCCGGGGTGCGCCGGGCGTGCGGATATGTGGCCCAGTCGGGCGGGGTCGACCCGCAGATCTCCGTGCGGGAGGAACTCGTCACCCAGGGCCGCCTGTACCGCCTGGCGAAGACGCAGGCGGCCCGGCGTGCCGAGGAGTTGGCCCGCGACCTGGGCCTGACCGAGCTCCTCGACCGCAAGGCCGGCGCCCTCTCCGGCGGCCAGCGGCGCCGCCTCGACATCGCGATGGCGCTCACCCACCGCCCGAAGGTCCTGTTCCTCGACGAGCCGACGACCGGCCTCGACCCGGGCAGCCGGGCCGACCGGTGGGACCTGATCAGGCGCCTGCGCGACGAGCACCGCACGACCGTCTTCCTGACCACGCACTACCTCGACGAGGCCGACGCCCTCTCGGACCGCCTGGTCGTCGTCGACAAGGGCACGGTCGTGGCGGAGGGCACGCCGAGCGCACTGAAGCTGCGGTACGGCGGCTCGATCGACGCCTCCCTGCAGGACACGTTCCTCGCCATCACCGGCCGCAGCGCCAAGCCGGCCGACGCCGCCCCCGTAGCCGTATAGGACCCCTCGACGATGCTGCTTCACGACACCGCGCTGATCTACGGCCGCTACCTGCGCCAGTCCCTGCGCTCCCGCTTCGCCCTGCTCTTCGGCGTGCTGGTGCCCGGGCTGCTGCTCCAACTCGGCTTGTTCGGGGCCTCGTTCGCGGGCTTCACGATCATCATCGAGCAGGACCAGGGCGTGGTGGAGCGGATGCGGGTGACTCCCGTCAGCCGCCTCGCCCTCCTGCTGGGGCGCGTTCTGCGCGACGCCACCGTGTTCGTGTTCCAGGCGGTGCTGCTGGTGCTGGCGTCGCTGGTGATGGGGCTGCGGGCGCCGGTGCCCGGCGTGCTGATCGGCTTCGCGTTCGTCGCGCTGCTGACGGTGTCGCTGGCCTCACTGTCGTACGCGCTGGCCATGAAGGTCCGCACACCGCAGGAGTTCGGCCCGGCGATCAACGCCATGACGATGCCGATGATGCTCCTGTCGGGCCTGATGCTGCCGATGACGCTGGGGCCGAGGTGGCTGGATGTCCTCTCCCACTTCGTGCCGTTCCGCTATCTGGTGGACGCGGTGCGGGACGCGTACGTCGGCTCGTACGCGACGGCGCACATGCTGTACGGGGTCCTCGTCGTGCTCGCCTTCACCGCACTGGCCGTGACAGTCGGCACACGCGTGTTCCGAACCGCCGGAGCGTAACTACGCTGGCCATATGGTCAATCTGACGCGCATCTACACCAGGACCGGCGACCAGGGCACCACCGCCCTCGGCGACATGAGCCGGGTCGCCAAGACCGATCTGCGGATCTCCGCGTACGCCGACGCCAACGAGGCGAACGCGGTGATCGGCACGGCGATCGCACTGGGCGGGCTCGACGAGGAGATCGTCAAGGTCCTCACCCGCGTGCAGAACGACCTGTTCGACGTGGGTGCGGACCTGTCTACGCCGGTGGTGGAGAACCCGGAGTTCCCGCCCCTGCGGGTCGAGCAGTTCTACATCGACAAGCTGGAGGCGGACTGCGACCGCTTCAACGAGCAGTTGGAGAAGCTGCGCTCCTTCATCCTTCCGGGCGGCACGCCGGGCGCCGCCCTCCTGCACCAGGCCTGCACGGTCGTACGCCGGGCGGAGCGCTCGACGTGGGCGGCACTGGAGGTGCACGGCGAGGTGATGAACCCGCTGACGGCGACCTACCTCAACCGCCTGTCGGACCTGCTGTTCATCCTGGCGAGGACGGCGAACAAGTCCGAGGGCGACGTCCTCTGGGTCCCCGGCGGCGAACGCTGACCAAACCGGCCACCGACCGGGCCATCCGGCTTACGCCCGCTCCAACGGCGAAACCCCCGGGTCCCCCGCAACCGGCGCCGGGGACACCGGCCCCCGGCCGGGGGCCCGGGGGTCGGCCCCCGGAAAATGCAGCGTCCTCGCGAGGACGGCGAACGAGTCCGAGGGCGACATCCTCTGGGTCCCCGGTGGGGAGCGCTAGCGGTTCTCGCGCACCCGCCGGTACAGGCCTACGAGGACGAGGGCACCGCCGCCACACATCATCACCAGACCCACCTTCGTCAGCGTGACGACCGGCACGTCCACGTCCGCGGTGAACAACCACAGCGGCAGGCCGATCAAGAAGGTGACGATGCCTTCCAGCAGGTTCTTCGACGCCTGGCTCATGACCGGACACGCTCCTTGCCGGTCGTGAGCCGGGACTCCTCCTCGGCGCCGGCGGGGGCCTTCTTCGGCCAGATCCAGTACCCCAGCGCGATCAGGCCGTAGATGCCGACCGTGCGGATCGCCACCCACTGGAAGGCGCGCAGGGAGCTGACGTCCCCGGAGTCGCCGACGTACCAGACGGCCAGCTGGAGCAGGCCCAGGGCGACCGCGCCCCCGTACACCGCCCGCATCCACAGCTTGGCCTCGTGGCGGGCGCGGGCGCGACCGTAGCGGGGCGGCTTCTGCGGGGGCGGGGCGCCGCCCAGGCGGTGGGCGGCGTGGCCGTCGAGCCAGCGGATCGTGTAGTGGCCGAAGGCGACGGTGTAGCCGATGTAGAGCGCGGCCAGACCGTGCTCCCAGCCCGGCTCGGCGCCGTTCTTCAGGTCGATCGCCGTCGCGACGAACAGGACCAGCTCCAGCACCGGCTCGCACAGCAGCAGCACCACGCTCGTACGGCGCCACTTCAGCAGGTAGCGGACGGCGAGGCCCAGGGCCAGCAGCACCCAGAAGCCGACCTCGCAGGCGATGATGAGGGCCACTATCACGACTTGCTCCCTTCGGTCACCTTTCCAGGCTCCCGGCGGGACCGGCCGCTTTCGTCATCGGCGGTGACGAACTGGCGGTACATCGAAAGATGCAGTCCAGGACCCTTCGCGAGCATCAAGCGGTGAGCTCCCGGCCCGTGTTGGATGGAGACATGGCCGTACGACTGCCCCGCCCGCACCGCTTCGACGTGCACATCGCCCTCGGCGGGCTGCTCGGCGGCCTGCTGCTGGCGGGCATCGGCCTGGCCACGCGGCCCGCCAAAGATCCGATCACGCTCTTCGACGGCCCTTGGCCGATCCTGGTGCCGCTCACCGTGATGGCCGGCTGCGAGCTGCTGCGTCGGACGGCCCCCCGCACAGCCCTGCTGATCGGCACGCCCGCGATCTGCGTGGACGTCGTGACCCAGGGCAGCCTGGCCACGATCCTGATGTTCACCGACATCGTCTACGCGGCCGTGCTGTACGGCCCGCTCGCCTCGGCCCGCCGTATCCAGTGGATCACCGGTCTGCTCACGGTGGCCGGAACGCTGGTGCCGTTCGCGGTGTGGCGCGTTCCGGAGGCACTGCTGATCGGCGTGGTCGTCGGGATCGTGGCGTACGGGCCCGCCGCCACCGGCTGGATCGTGCGCAACCACCGCGACGCCGCCGAGGCCGCCCGCCTGCGCGCCGAACAGACCGCACTGCTGGCCGAGATGGACCGCACCCAGGCCGTCACCTCGGAACGCGCCCGCATGGCACGCGAGTTGCACGACATGGTCGCCAACCATCTCTCCGCCATCGCCATCCACTCCACGGCCGCGCTCTCCCTGGACGACCCGAAGACCTCCCAGGAGGCCCTGTCCGTCATCCGCGAGAACAGCGTGCAGGGGCTCGCCGAGATGCGCCGGCTCATCGGCATCCTGCGCGACTCCAGCGGCGACAACGAGCCGGTCGCCGCCCCCACGCTCGACGGCCTCGACGCGCTGGTCGAGGGCGCCCGCACCAACGGCCTCGACGTCACCCTCGACGCCTCCTGCGCCGCCGTCCCCGCCCCGGTCGAGCTCGCCGCCTACCGCATCGTCCAGGAGTCCCTGACCAACGCCCTCAAGCACGCCTCCCCCGGCAGGGTCAGGGTCGCGTTGGCGCACCGGGACGGCTGCCTCACCGTCGCCGTGACCAGCCCGTTCGGCGGCGACCGGGACGGGCCCCGCGCGCCCGGCTCGGGTGCCGGTCTGGTCGGGATGCGGGAGCGGGTCGAGCTGCTGGGCGGCACGTTCGAGGCCGGCCCCGACGAGGACCGGGACTCGATCGACGGCAAGATCTGGGTCGTACGCGCCACGCTTCCCGTGACCGAAGGAGACAGAGAATGATCCGAGTCCTGGTCGCCGAGGACCAGTCCGCCGTCCGCGCCGGGCTCGTCCTCATCCTGCGCAGCGCGCCCGACGTCGAGGTGGTCGGCGAGGCGGCGGACGGCGAGCAGGCGGTGGCCATGGCGCGCGAGCTGCGGCCCGACCTGGTCCTGATGGATGTTCAGATGCCACGTCTGGATGGAGTGTCGGCGACCCGGCAGGTGGTCGCCGAGCGGCTGGCCGACGTCCTCGTGCTCACCACCTTCGACCTCGACGAGTACGTGTTCGGGGCGTTGCGGGCCGGGGCCGCGGGGTTCCTGCTGAAGAACACCGAGGCGAGGGACCTGATCGAGGCCGTCCGGACGGTGGCTCGTGGGGAGGGCCTGATCGCCCCGGCCGTCACCCGGCGCCTGATCGCCGAGTTCGCCGCGAAGCCCGTACGGGAGACGACGGCCGACCCGTCGGTTCTGGACAGTCTCACGCGCCGCGAACGCGAGGTGCTCGCCTGCCTCGGGGAGGGGTTGTCCAACGCCGACATCGCGACCCGGCTCGACATGGCCGAGGCGACGGTGAAGACGCACGTCAGCCGGTTGCTGGGGAAGCTGGAGCTGCGCAGCCGGGTGCAAGCGGCCGTACTGGCACAGGAGTTGGGGATCCAGAGGGGCTGAGCGGAGAGGGCTCGCCCGAGACAGAAGGTAAATGGTCCAGACCTATTGACCGCTGGTCCAGACCTTTCTATTCTCACGGCACCATGAGTGGGCGTGAGGCTCAGCATGCCCCCCAACTCCCCAACAAGGAGGCGCAGCATGCGCTTCAGACACAGAGCCGCGGCAGGGTTCGCGACACTGTTGCTCCCCTTCGCCGGCCTGGTCGGCCTCGCGGGCCCCGCCGAGGCCGCGACCTCCGCCACCGCCACCTACGTCAAGACGCAGGACTGGGGCTCCGGCTTCGAGGGCAAGTGGACGGTGAAGAACACCGGCACGACCTCCCTCAGCTCCTGGACCGTCGAGTGGGACTTCCCCTCCGGCACGTCCGTCACCTCCGCCTGGGACGCCGACGTCACCTCCTCCGGCAGCCACTGGACCGCCAAGAACAAGTCCTGGAACGGCACCCTCGCCCCCGGCGCCTCCGTCACCTTCGGCTTCAACGGCACCGGTACCGGCTCCCCCGCGAACTGCAAGCTGAACGGCGGCAGCTGCGACGGCGGCAGCGTCCCCGGCGACAACCCGCCGTCCGCCCCCGGCACGCCCACCGCCTCCGACATCACCAACACCTCGGTGAAGCTCAGCTGGCCGGCCGCCACCGACGACAACGGCGTCAAGAACTACGACGTCCTGCGCGACGGCGCCAAGGTCGCGACGGTGACGACCACGTCGTACACCGACACCGGCCTGAGCGCCGGCACCGACTACTCCTACACCGTCCAGGCCCGCGACAGCGCCGACCAGACCGGTCCGGCGAGCGGCGCCCGCGCGGTGCGCACCACGGGCAGCACCGAGGAACCGCCGCCGACCGGCAGCAAGGTCAAGCTCGGCTACTTCACCGAGTGGGGCGTCTACGGCCGCAACTACCACGTCAAGAACCTGGTGACCTCGGGCTCGGCGTCGAAGATCACCCACATCAACTACGCGTTCGGCAACGTCAAGAACGGTCAGTGCACCGTCGACGACACCTACGCCGCCTACGACAAGGCCTACACCGCCGACCAGTCCGTCAGCGGCACCGCCGACACCTGGGACCAGCCGCTGCGCGGCAACTTCAACCAGCTCCGGCAGCTGAAGGCGAAGTACCCGCACATCAAGGTGCTGTACTCCTTCGGCGGCTGGACCTACTCCGGCGGCTTCGGCCAGGCCGCGGCCAACGCCGCCGCGTTCGCCAAGTCCTGCAAGGCCGTGGTCGAGGACCCGCGCTGGGCCGACGTCTTCGACGGCATCGACATCGACTGGGAGTACCCGAACGCCTGCGGCCTGACCTGCGACACCTCCGGCGCCGCGGCCTTCAAGAACCTGGCCCAGGCACTGCGAGCCGAGTTCGGCTCGAACTACTTGATCACCGCCGCCATCACGGCCGACGCCTCGTCCGGCGGCAAGATCGACGCGGCCGACTACGGCGGCGCCGCCCAGTACCTCGACTGGTACAACGTGATGACGTACGACTACTTCGGCGCCTGGGACAAGACCGGCCCGACGGCCCCGCACTCGCCGCTCACGTCGTACTCCGGCATCCCGAAGGAGGGCTTCAACTCCGCCGCCGCCATAGCCAAGCTCAAGACCAAGGGCGTCCCGGCGAGCAAGCTGCTGCTCGGCATCGGCTTCTACGGCCGCGGCTGGACCGGCGTCACCCAGTCCGCCCCCGGCGGCACCGCCACGGGCCCGGCGACCGGCACCTATGAGGCGGGCATCGAGGACTACAAGGTCCTGAAGAGCTCCTGCCCGGCCACCGGCACGATCGCGGGCACGGCGTACGCGCACTGCGGCAGCAACTGGTGGTCGTACGACACTCCCGCCACCATCGGCACGAAGATGGCGTGGGCCAAGACTCAGGGTCTGGGCGGCGCGTTCTTCTGGGAGTTCAGCGGCGACACCGGCAACGGCGAGCTGGTGAGCGCCATCAACAGCGGGCTGCAGTAATCCGCACGGTTCCCCCCACCCGCCACGGACAGGTCACGAGCCTGTCCGTGGCGTCTTTCTCGCTCACGTAGGACGGTCAGGCGACATTGACTCGCTGACCGGGCGGGGCTGCCTCCAGCCACGCGAGGAAACCGGTCAGCGCGTCTTCGCTCATGGCGAGTTCGAGGCGCGTGCCCCGGTGCAGACAGGTGAGGATGACGGCGTCGGAGAGCAGCGCCAGCTCCTCTTCGCCGTCGGGTACGCGGCGGCCGGCCACCTCGATCGCGGAGCGCTCCAGGATGCGGCGCGGGCGGTAGGCGTAGGAGAAGACGCGGTACCACTCGATGCGGTCGCCGTTGTAGCGGGCGACGCCGTAGCTCCAGCCCTTGCCGCTGGTGTCGGGTTTCTCCGGCACGTCCCAGCGCAGGGAACAGTCGAAAGTGCCGCCGGAACGCTGGATGAGCCTGCGGCGCAGGCCGAAGACGAACAGCCCCAGCACCACGAGGGCGACAACGATTCCGCACACAGTCAGAGCGAGGACCATCGACACCGACCTCCTCGTCTCCTAGGTAACGGAACGGAAAAAACTTCCATATCTGCCTCAGCCGCGACCGGCACCGGATTGCTCCGGTCCCAGCCGCGGCTGAGTGACGTCATCGCGTGCGCTCCCCCAGAGCCTAAAGGGCCCGGGCGTTACCCCCAGGGGTCAGCGCGCCGTCGCCGCCCGCAGGCGGACCTCCGCGCGGCGCTCGGCGACGTCGTCGCCCTCCGCCTTCGCGCGCTCGAGTTCCCGCTCCGCGCGCTGGACATCGATCTCGTCCGACAGCTCGGCGATCTCGGCCAGCAGCGACAGCTTGTCGTCCGCGAAGGAGATGAAACCGCCGTGCACTGCGGCGATGACGGTTCCACCTTCACTCGTACGGATGGTCACCGGGCCCGACTCCAGCACACCGAGCAGCGGCTGGTGACCGGGCATGACGCCGATGTCGCCGGACGTGGTGCGCGCGACGACCAGGGTGGCCTGGCCGGACCAGACCTCACGGTCGGCGGCGACCAGCGCGACGTGCAGCTCAGCAGCCAAGGTGGCTCCTCGGGTCACCACCCGGCGGTTCTGCCGGGTGTTGGTTACAAGTCTAGTAGGCGTGGCAGAGGGGGCGGGACGTGCCCCGCCCCCTCACCAAGAGCACAAGGCTCAAGAGCATCGGTACGTCAGGAGACGCCCAGCTCCTTGGCGTTCTTCTTCAGGTCCTCGAGACCACCGCACATGAAGAACGCCTGCTCCGGGAAGTGGTCGAACTCACCGTCGCAGATCGCGTTGAACGCGGTGATCGACTCGTCCAGCGGCACGTCGGAGCCGTCCACACCGGTGAACTGCTTGGCGACGTGCGTGTTCTGCGACAGGAAGCGCTCGACGCGGCGGGCACGCTGGACGACCAGCTTGTCCTCCTCGCTGAGCTCGTCGATACCGAGGATCGCGATGATGTCCTGGAGGTCCTTGTACTTCTGCAGGATCCCCTTGACACGCATGGCGGTGTTGTAGTGGTCCGCCGTGATGTAGCGCGGGTCCAGGATGCGGGACGTGGAGTCCAGCGGGTCGATCGCCGGGTAGATGCCCTTCTCGGAGATCGGACGGGACAGAACCGTCGTCGCGTCGAGGTGGGCGAACGTGGTGGCCGGGGCCGGGTCGGTCAGGTCGTCCGCGGGGACGTAGATCGCCTGCATCGAGGTGATCGAGTGACCACGGGTCGAGGTGATGCGCTCCTGGAGGAGACCCATCTCGTCGGCCAGGTTCGGCTGGTAGCCCACCGCGGAGGGCATACGGCCGAGCAGGGTCGACACCTCGGAACCGGCCTGGGTGAAGCGGAAGATGTTGTCGATGAAGAACAGCACGTCCTGCTTCTGCACATCGCGGAAGTACTCCGCCATGGTCAGACCGGCGAGGGCCACGCGCAGACGGGTGCCCGGGGGCTCGTCCATCTGACCGAAGACCAGCGCGGTCTTGTCGATCACGCCGGACTCGCTCATCTCGTCGATGAGGTCGTTGCCCTCACGGGTGCGCTCACCGACACCGGCGAACACCGACACACCGTCGTGGTTGTTGGCGACGCGGTAGATCATCTCCTGGATGAGCACCGTCTTGCCGACGCCGGCGCCGCCGAACAGACCGATCTTGCCGCCCTTGACGTACGGGGTGAGCAGGTCGATGCACTTGACGCCGGTCTCGAACATCTCGGTCTTCGACTCGAGCTCGTCGAAGTTCGGGGCCTTGCGGTGGATGGTCCAGCGCTCGCCGTCGTAGGACTCGTCGACGTTCAGCACCTCACCGAGGGTGTTGAACACCTTGCCCTTGGTGAAGTCACCGACCGGGACGGTGATGCCCGTGCCGGTGTCGGTGACCGCGGCCTGGCGGACCAGACCGTCGGTGGGCTGCATGGAGATGGTACGGACCAGGCCGTCACCCAGGTGCTGGGCGACTTCCAGGGTCAGGATCTTCTTCTCGCCCGCCTTCGCCGGGTCGGCGACCTCGACGTGAAGGGCGTTGTAGATCTCCGGCATCGCGTCGACGGGGAACTCCACGTCGACGACCGGGCCGATGACCCGGGCGACGCGGCCCGTGGCCGTCGCGGTCTCAACAGTGGTGGTCATTAGCGGTCACTCCCCGCGGTCGCGTCGGCCAGGGCTGCGGTGCCACCGACGATCTCGCTGATTTCCTGGGTGATTTCGGCCTGGCGGGCCGCGTTCGCAAGCCGGGACAGCGTCTCGATGAGCTCTCCGGCGTTGTCGGTGGCCGACTTCATCGCGCGCCGCGTGGCGGCGTGCTTGGAGGCGGCCGACTGGAGCAGCGCGTTGTAGATACGGCTCTCCACGTAGCGCGGCAGCAGGGCGTCGAGGACGTCCTCCGCCGAGGGCTCGAAGTCGTACAGCGGAAGGATCTCGCCCTTGGGCCTCTCCTCCGCGATCTCTTCGATACTGAGCGGCAGCATGCGCGCGTCGAGCGCCTGCTGGGTCATCATCGAGACGAACTCGGTGTAGACGATGTGGAGCTCGTCCACGCCACCCTCAGCCGTCTCCGTCTCGATCGCCTCGATCAGCGGAGCCGCGACCTTCTTGGCGTCCGCGTACGTGGGCTCGTCGGTGAAGCCGCTCCACGACTCCGCGATCTTGCGCTCACGGAAGTTGTAGTGGGCGACACCGCGCCGGCCGACGATGTAGATGTCGACCTGCTTGCCCTCGCGCTCCAGGCGCTCGGTCAGCTGCTCCGCCGCCTTGATGGCGTTGGAGTTGAAGGCGCCGGCCAGACCGCGGTCGCTCGTCAGGAGCAGCACCGCGGACCGCGTGACCGTCTCGGCCTGCGTGGTCAGCGGGTGCTTGGTGTTCGAGCCGGTGCCGACCGCCGTGACCGCGCGGGTGAGCTCGGCCGCGTACGGCGTGGAGGCCGCCACCTTGCGCTGCGCCTTGACGACGCGCGAGGCGGCGATCATCTCCATCGCCTTCGTGATCTTCTTGGTCGCGGTGACGGATCGGATGCGACGCTTGTAGACCCGGAGCTGGGCTCCCATGAGTCAGGTCCCTTCCTTACGTCACTTGGAGGCGCTGGTCGCCTTCGGGGCGGCCGCAGCCTCTTCGCCGAGCAGCTTGCCGTCAGCGGTCTCGAACTGCTTCTTGAACTCCGCGATGGCGTCGGCGACGGCGGTGAGCGTGTCGTCCGACATCTTGCCGCCCTCCTTGATGGAGGTCATGAGGCCCTGCTCCTTGCGGTGCAGGTACTCCAGGAGCTCCTTCTCGAAGCGGCGGATGTCGACGACCGGCACGTCGTCCATCTTGCCGGTGGTGCCGGCCCAGACGGAGACGACCTGGTCCTCGGTGGACATCGGCTCGTACTGCGCCTGCTTCAGCAGCTCGACCATGCGCTGACCGCGCTCCAGCTGCGCCTTCGACGCGGCGTCCAGGTCGGAACCGAAGGCGGCGAACGCCTCCAGCTCACGGAACTGGGCGAGGTCGACGCGCAGACGACCGGAGACCTGCTTCATCGCCTTGTGCTGCGCGGAACCACCGACTCGGGAGACGGAGATACCGACGTTCAGCGCGGGGCGCTGACCGGCGTTGAACAGGTCCGACTCCAGGAAGCACTGGCCGTCGGTGATGGAGATGACGTTGGTCGGGATGAACGCCGAGACGTCGTTGGCCTTGGTCTCGACGATCGGCAGACCGGTCATCGAGCCGGCGCCCATGTCGTCGGAGAGCTTCGCGCAGCGCTCCAGCAGACGGGAGTGCAGGTAGAAGACGTCACCCGGGTAGGCCTCACGGCCCGGCGGGCGGCGCAGCAGCAGGGACACGGCGCGGTAGGCGTCGGCCTGCTTCGAGAGGTCGTCGAAGATGATGAGGACGTGCTTGCCCTCGTACATCCACTGCTGGCCGATGGCCGAACCGGTGTACGGCGCCAGGTACTTGAAGCCGGCCGGGTCGGACGCGGGGGCGGCGACGATGGTCGTGTACTCCAGCGCGCCGTTCTCCTCCAGCGCGCGGCGGACCGACGCGATCGTCGAGCCCTTCTGACCGATGGCGACGTAGATGCAGCGGACCTGCTTGTTCGGGTCGCCGGTGCGCCAGTTGTCGCGCTGGTTGATGATCGTGTCGACAGCCAGGGCGGTCTTGCCGGTCTGGCGGTCACCGATGACCAGCTGACGCTGGCCACGGCCGATCGGGGTCATCGCGTCGACGGCCTTGTAGCCGGTCTCCATCGGCTCGTGCACCGACTTGCGCTGCATGACCGTGGGGGCCTGCAGCTCAAGGGCACGACGACCGCTGGTCTCGATCTCGCCGAGGCCGTCGATCGGGTTGCCGAGCGGGTCGACGACGCGGCCGAGGTAGCCCTCGCCGACGGCCACGGAGAGGACCTCACCGGTACGGGAGACCGGCTGCCCCTCCTCGATGCCGCTGAACTCACCGAGGACGATGGCACCGATCTCGCGCTCCTCGAGGTTGAGGGCGAGGCCGAGGGTGCCGTCCTCGAACTTCAGCAGTTCGTTGGCCATGGCCGAGGGCAGACCCTCGACCTTCGCGATGCCGTCGCCGGCAAGGGTGACCGTACCGACCTCCTCGCGCGAGGCCGCGTCCGGCTTGTACGACTGGACGAACGTCTCCAGCGCGTCCCGGATCTCCTCCGGCCGGATCGTGAGCTCCGCCATCTGGGTTCCCTGCTCTCCTTGTTGGGCCCGAAGTTTCACTTTGGGGGTCTGGGGGCGACCCCCAGGATTCTTCTGCACGGCCCAACCAGGGCCGTCGTAAGTACGTACTGCCTATTGAGTTGCTGCTCAGCTCGCCAGGCGGCGGCCGGCGTCCTCGATGCGGTCCGCGAGGGAGCCGTTGATGACCTCGTCGCCGACCTGCACCCGGATTCCGCCGAGGACCTCGGGGTCCACGTCGAGGTTGAGGTGCATCTGGCGGCCGTAGAGCTTCGCGAGGGCGGCGCCCAGGCGCTGCTTCTGCTGGTCGCTCAGCGGTACCGCCGAGGTGACGACGGCCACCATGCGCTCCCGGCGCTCGGCGGCGAGCTTGGACAGGGACTCCAGTCCCGACTCCAGGCTACGTCCACGCGGCGCGGTCACAAGACGCGTCACCAGACGCTCGGTGGTCGCCTTTGCCCGGCCACCGAGCAGGCTGCGCAGCAGCTCGCTCTTGGCCGAGGTGGCGGCGGACCGGTCGGTCAGCGCGGCGCGCAGCCCGGTGTTCGAGGCGACGATCCGGCCGAACCGGAACAGCTCGTCCTCGACGTCGTCGAGCGTGCCCGCCTTCTGGGCGGCGGTGAGGTCGGCGGTGTTCGCCAGCACCTCAAGGGCGTCCACCAGGTCACGCGACTGCGACCAGCGGGAGCGCACCATGCCGGCCAGCAGGTCCACGGCCTCGCCGCCGACCTGGCCGCCGAGCAGGCGCTGGGCCAGCTCCGCCTTGGCCTCGCCGGCCTGCGCCGGGTCGGTGAGGACCCGACGCAGCGACACCTCGCGGTCGAGCAGCGCGGTGAGGGCGGCCAGCTCGTCGGCGAGCTTGGTCGCGTCGACGGACGTGTTGTCCGTCAGCGCGTCGAGACGCTCACGTGCGGCTGCCAGGGCCTCGCGGCTCGCTCCGTTCATCGTCCGGCCTCGGCCTTCTCCTCGAGCTCGTCGAGGAAGCGGTCGATGACGCGGCTCTGCCGGGCGTGGTCCTCGAGGGACTCACCGACGAGCTTGCCGGCCAGGTCGGTGGCGAGCTTGCCGACGTCCTGGCGCAGCGCGGAGGACGCGGCCTTGCGGTCGGCCTCGATCTGCGCGTGACCGGCGGCGACGATCTCCTCGCGCTGCCGCTGGCCTTCCGCGCGCATCTCCGCGATGAGCGTGGCGCCCTGCTCCTGCGCCTCCTGGCGCAGACGCGCGGCCTCGTGCCGGGCCTCGGCGAGCTGGGCCTTGTACTGCTCGAGGACGCTCTGCGCCTCGACCTGCGCCGCCTCGGCCTTCTCAATACCACCTTCGATCGCCTCGCGGCGCTCTTCCAGAACCTTGTTGATGTTCGGAAGCAGCTTCTTCCAGAAGAAGAAGAACACGATGGCGAAGGCGATGGTGCCGACGAGCAGCTCGGGGCCCGGAGGAACGAGCGGGCTCTGCTCCTCTTCGGCCGCCAGCTGTACCAGGTTGGCGATCACATCAGTGCCTTTCGTCGAAAAGTGTCAGGTGGCTAGTGCTTAGCGACCGAACACGAACGGCATAACGATGCCGATGAGGGCGAGCGCCTCACAGAAGGCGAAGCCGAGGATCTGGTTGGCACGGATCAGGCCGGCAGCCTCGGGCTGACGGGCCAGGGCCTGGGTGCCGTTACCGAAGATGATGCCGACGCCGACGCCGGGGCCGATGGCGGCGAGACCGTAGCCGATGGAACCGAGGGAGCCGGAGACCTCAGCGGCAAGCTGCACAGCGGACATGCTGTAACTTCCTTCTCTTTGCGGACCGGTGGGGGTTGGCCACCGGACGACAGGGGTTTGCGGGCAGGTAAGGGCTCAGTGGTGCTCGGCGAGAGCGCCCTGAATGTACGAGCAGGCGAGGAGCACGAAGACGTACGCCTGGACGGCCTGCACGAAAAGCTCGAAGAGGATCATGACCACGGTCATGACGAAGGAGACACCGGCCGCCGGGATCATCCAGCTGTTCAGCAGGTACCAGGACGCGACCGTGAACATGACCAGCATCAGGTGGCCGGCGAACATGTTCGCGAAGAGTCGCACCGCGTGCGTGAACGGCCGGACGAAGAGGTTCGAGAGGAACTCGATGAACATCACGAGCGGCAGCACGGCGCCGAGCGACTTGTCGTAGCCGGTGACGTTCTTGAAGAAGCCGACGAAACCGTGGCGCTTGAAGGTCAGCGAGACCCAGAGGACCCAGACGAGCGCGGCGAGGACGATCGGGTACGCGATGATCGACGACACCGGGAACTGGGCCAGCGGGATCACGGACCAGATGTTCATGATCCAGATGAAGAAGAACATCGAGACCATCAGGGGGACGTACTTCTCGCCCTCCTTCTTGCCGAGGGTCTCGTAGACGATGCCGCGGCGTACGAAGTCGTAACCGGCCTCGGCGACCATCTGCAGCTTGCCCGGTACCACCTTCGCCTTGCTGAAGGCGAGTGTGAAGAAGGTGACGACCAGCAGCGTGGTGATGAGGGCAAGCAGCATCACCTTGTTGAACTCGAACCCCCCGACCGTGGCGATCGGCTGGAACAGGAACGAGTGCAGGCCCGGAGCCGGGAAGCCACAGCCGTTGTCGGACATGATCCGACAGTTCCACTCAAAGGCGAGCTGGGTCTGGTCAGCACTCACCACGGGCTCCTTCGGCGTGACGCATGGGTTCGGCAACCTCGTTGTGTCGGCGCGGCGCGCAGCCGCGGGTCGGCACTGGACTGGTGTTACGAATGTGGGGGCGGCTGGGGGGCATCAAGCCTCGCGATTGAGCAGGCGTCAGCTCAGATGCCCGCGCCCGCGATGCCGCAGTTGGCACCGGACGATAGCAGGAGATCTCCCAAGCCTTTATCCCGGCCCTACCCCTCACGACGACGGCCCTGTCTTCTCGGACTTCCCGCTCTTCTCGTGGTCGGGGTCGATGTAGAAGATCTTGGCCTTCATATGCGCACGGGCTTGTGCGGCCATCCACACGACGGTCGCGACGACGAGCGAGACCGCAAACGCCTTCGCGTTGAAGAGAGAGGTGTCTTTGAAGAGGGCGACGAAGATCAGGAGCAGCAGGAGCTGAGCGACGTAGAGCATCAGCCCCATGGCCTGGAACAGCTGCGGGAGCGTTTTTGCCGTCCATTGCAGGACATACAGGCCGATCCCCATGAAGAGGATGGCCAGCACCGTCCCGACAGCCGCACCGATCGCCCCCTCGCCACCGGCGATCACACCGCTGACGGCGACGGCGACCGCGCCGACCGCGGCCGTAGGCGCAGCGATCTGCAGAAGGTTCCGGGCGTCATTGGACGGCATGGCGGCAACTCCGCTTTCACGGTGGGGGCAGGGTGTCGTCATGGACGAGCGTAGTCCCGGGATGAGAGGGAACCTCACGCCAATGGACCGTCGCACTGCGGTCCTTCGGCTCAATCCGGGGGTTCTCGTGAACCGTATCACAAACTATTTGATGAGGTCTTTACCTGGAGGATGTGCTCGGTGTCACACATGAGAGTGAACGTGCGCGTCTGTGCAAAATCACGGTCGGTTTGTCTGGTATAGGGGCGCTTCGTTCCCCCATGACTTGGCAATGCTCTAGTCAGATTCTTACCTTGGCCGCGCTCTTACCCGGGCCGTCAGCGCGACGTTCCGGCTTTCCGCCGGTCCAGGAAGCGCGAACGGGCGCCGATGGCGGTCGCGCCGTTGACCCCGGCCACACCGGCGACGACCGGAGTGCGCGGCTCCTCCTCGGGCCGGCCGTCGGCCCCGGCGTCGGCCGACGCCTCGACAGCGGTCTGCGGCGTGGTGGCCGCGGGCTCGGCAACGACCGCGCCCCGGCGGTAGCGCGGCGGCACGAAGGCCTCCGCCCAGCGCGGGGCGCGTGGGGTGAAGCGTGGGAGCAGCAGCAGGACCAGGCCGATGGCGCTGAGGAACACCACGCCCAGCACGATCCACATGGACGCCGAGTTCACGGAGTAGGCGAGCGCGCCGAAGGCGATCAGCGCCGACCAGAAGTACATGATCAGCACCGCGCGGCTGTGCGAGTGGCCGATCTCCAGCAGGCGGTGGTGCAGGTGGCCGCGGTCGGCAGCGAACGGCGACTGGCCCCGCCAGGTGCGGCGGACGATGGCCAGTACCAGGTCGGCGGCCGGGATCGCGATGATCGTCAGGGGCAGCAGCAGCGGGATGTAGACCGGCACCGTCTGGTGCACGGCCTCCTTCTCGGAGCCGGCGAACAGCTTCAGTGCGTCCGGGTCGACCTGTCCCGTGATGGAAATCGCGCCCGCGGCCAGCACCAGGCCGATCAGCATCGAGCCGGAGTCGCCCATGAAGATCCGCGCCGGGTGCATGTTGTGCGGCAGGAAGCCCAGGCACATGCCCATCAGGATCGCCGAGAACAGCGTGGCGGGGGCGGCGGCCTCGATGCCGTACGACACCCAGACCCGGTAGGCGTAGAGGAAGAACGCGGCCGAGGCGATGCACACCATGCCGGCCGCGAGGCCGTCCAGGCCGTCGACGAAGTTGACCGCGTTGATGGTGATGACGACCAGGGCGACCGTCAGCAGGGTGCCCTGCCACTGGGTCAGCGCGACCGAGCCGAAGCCGGGGATGGGCAGCCACAGGATCGTCAGGCCCTGCATGACCATGACGCCGGCGGCGATCATCTGGCCGCCCAGCTTGATCAGGGCGTCGATCTCGAATTTGTCGTCCAGGACGCCGATCAGCCAGATGAGCGCCGCTCCGGAGAGCAGCGCCCGAGGTTCGTTGGACTTCTCGAAGACCGCACTGAGGTTGGTGAGGTGGTCGGCGACCAGCAGGCCCGCGCACAGGCCGAAGAACATCGCGATCCCGCCGAGCCGCGGAGTGGGTTCCCGGTGCACGTCGCGTGCCCGGATCTCCGGCATCGCTCCGGCCACGATCGCGAACTTACGCACCGGCCCTGTCAGCAGATACGTCACCGCGGCCGTGATGCAGAGCGTCAGCAGGTATTCACGCACAGGCTTCCCCACAAGTCTCGCTGGCCATCTCAGCCCCACACCCTAGCGACGGACACATACGCGACGCATATGTGTGGGGACTTCCGGGTAGCGACGATGGTTGCACGCGTGGCTGTGTGCCCAGGTGCGTCTACCCCGCCTCAGCCGGGATACGGGGGAAATCTACCGGCCAGCTCCCGCACTTCTTCACGAGCCTTCTGACTTTCGGTCTCTCCGCGCAGCACACCCGCCAGCAGCGCGGCGAGCCACACCATCTCCTCCTCCCCCATGCCTTGGGTGGTCACGGCCGCCGTGCCGAGGCGCAGGCCACGGGCGTCGCCGTGCGGCAGCGCACAGCAGTCCAGCACGATCCCGGCCGCTGCGAGCCGCCCGCGCGCGGCACGGCCGTCGACGCCGAGCGGGGCCGGGTCTGCGGTGATGAGGTGGGTGTCGGTCCCGCCCGTGGTGACGACCAGCCCCTCCGCGGCCAGCCCGGCCGCCAGGACCCTCGCATTGGCGACCACCTGATGGGCGTACGCCGTGAACGCCGGCGTTGCCGCCTCGCCGAACGCGACGGCCTTGGCGGCGATGGTGTGCATCTGCGCGCCGCCCTGGGTGAACGGGAACACGGCGCGGTCG
Organism: Streptomyces regalis; assembly: GCF_001509475.1. Classification (GTDB taxonomy): domain Bacteria; phylum Actinomycetota; class Actinomycetes; order Streptomycetales; family Streptomycetaceae; genus Streptomyces; species Streptomyces regalis. Next base: position 15,805 of record NZ_LLZG01000368.1, on the reverse strand, counting down.
ACCCGCTCGGCGAGGTCCGAGCCGCACAGGATCATGCCGCCGCGGGGCCCGCGCAGCACCTTGTGCGTAGTGGCGCACACCACATCGGCGTACGGCACCGGACTCGGCGCCGCTCCCCCGGCGACGAGCCCCATCGGGTGGGCGGCGTCGGCGATGAGATACGCGCCCACCTCGTCCGCGATGTCACGGAAGAGGGCGTAGTCGATGTGGCGCGGGTAGGCGATGGACCCGCAGACGACGGCCTTGGGCCGATGGTTGCGGGCGAGCGTGCGCACCTGGTCGTAGTCGATGAGCCCGGTCTCGGCGTCCACCCCGTATCCCACGAAGTCGAACCAGCGCCCGGAGAAGTTGGCGGGCGAGCCGTGCGTGAGGTGTCCGCCGTACGGCAGCCCGAGGGCGAGCACGGTGTCACCGGGGCGCAGCAGGGCGGCGTACGCGGCGAGGACGGCCGAAGACCCCGAGTGCGACTGCACGTTGGCGTGTTCGGCCCCGAACAGCAGCTTGGCCCGCTCCACGGCGAGCCGTTCGGCGACGTCGACCATCTCGCAGCCGCCGTGGTACCGGGCGCCCGGATAGCCCTCGGCGTACTTGTTGGCGAGCGGCGACCCGAGAGCCGCCAGCACCGCGGGCGAGGTGAAGTTCTCGGCGGCGATGAGCTGAAGCGTCGTCGACTGCCGGTCGAGCTCCCCGAGCAGGATGTCGGCGAGCTGCGGGTCCTGGCGGCGCAGGACATCGGCCTCGAGGGCGTGGGCAACCGTCATGGTGGGCTCCGGGCGTGCGTCGACGGTGACGTACGTCCAATGTAGGCCCGGGGCGGCAGGGACGCCTGGTTGTTACGCCCTCGCGGGTACTCCGGTGAGCGCTGTGACGACCGGATCCAGCGCCTCGTGTATCTCGTCCCCCACCGACCGGAAGAACGGCAGCGGCGCCCCGTACGGGTCGTACACCTCGTCCGCCTCCGCCGTCGGCGCAAGCAGCCACCCGCGTAGAGCCGCCGCAGCGCGCACCAGCGCACGTGCGCGCATGACCACGCCCTCCTCCAGGGGAGGCAGCGTCGCGGGGTCTATCGCCTTCACCAGGCGGGTGAACTCCTTGAGGGTGAAGGTGCGCAGGCCCGCCGAATGGCCCATGGAGATGACCTGGGCGCGGTGGTCGCGGGTGGCCGTCAGGACCAGGTCGGCGCGGATGACGTGCTCGTCGAGGAGCTCGCGGCCGACGAAGCCGGCGGCGTCCGCGCCGTAGTCGGCGAGGACCGTCTCCGCGTTGGCCTCCATGGGCGCGCCCTCATGGCCCCAGGTGCCCGCGCTCTCCACGATCAGCCCGCCGCCGAGCACACCGAGCCGCTGCGCCACGAAATGACGGGTCAGCCGCTCGGTGATCGGTGAGCGGCACACATTTCCGGTGCTGACGTGGAGGATGCGGAAGCTGTCGCGCGGAAGCCCGACGAACGTCGTCGTGATCTCCGCGGCACGTTCCCCGTTGCCTATGCCACGCCCCGCCTCAGGGGCTGTCAATTCGCCACCTCGAGGTCGGGTACGACCTTCCGCAGCTCTTCCGCGGAGATGGCGCCCGCGCGCAGGAGAACGGGCACTTCGCCGGTGACGTCGACGATCGAGGACGGGACATTGCCGGGGGTCGGGCCGCCGTCCAGGTAGACGGAGACCGAGTCGCCGAGCATCTCCTGCGCGGCGTCGCAGTCCTCGGGAGCGGGGTGGCCCGTCAGGTTGGCCGACGACACCGCCATCGGGCCTACCTCCGTCAGCAGCTCGATGGCGACCGGGTGCAGTGGCATGCGCACGGCAACGGAGCCCCGGGTGTCGCCCAGGTCCCACTGCAGGGACGGCTGGTGCTTGGCGACGAGCGTCAGGGCGCCCGGCCAGAACGCGTCCACCAGCTCCCAGGCCAGCTCGGAGAAGTCGGTGACGAGACCATGGAGCGTGTTCGGGGAGCCGATCAGCACAGGGGTGGGCATGGTGCGGCCCCGCCCCTTGGCCTCCAGCAGGTCGCCCACGGCCTCCTTGGAGAACGCGTCGGCGCCGATGCCGTACACCGTGTCGGTCGGGAGGACCACGAGCTCGCCACGGCGGACGGCGGACGCGGCTTCGCGCAGACCGGTCGTGCGGTCGGTCGCGTCGTTGGTGTCGTATCGCCGTGCCATATCTAGCGGGCCTCCTCGTACACGTACTTCGGGAAAAGACTCTGGGGGGTGGTCACGGCAGCGCCTTGCGGGCGGTCGCGAACCTCGGGCGGTTGTTGAGGTCGGGGTGGTCGGCCGCGTCGGCCCAGCCCCGTTCCTCGGTGAAGATCCACGGCACCTGGCCGCCCTGGGTGTCGGCGTGCTCGATGACGACGACGCCGCCGGGGCGCAGGAGCCGGTGTGCGGTCCGTTCCAGACCGCGGATGAGGTCGAGGCCGTCCTCCCCTGAGAACAGGGCGAGTTCGGGATCGTAGTCCCGCGCCTCGGGAGCGACGTACTCCCATTCGGTGAGCGGGATGTAGGGCGGGTTGGAGATGACCAGGTCGACCTGGCCGTCGAGGTCGGGGAAGGCGTCCAGGGCGTTGCCCTGGCGCAGGTCGACCCTGGACCCCGCCACGTTCTTGCGCGTCCACTGCAGGGCGTCCTCGGACAGCTCCACGGCGTGCACGCGCGAGCGCGGGACCTCCTGGGCGAGGGCGAGCGCGATGGCGCCGGAGCCCGTGCACAGATCGACGATGCAGGGCTCGACGACGTCCATCGCGCGCACGGCGTCTATGGCCCACCCGACCACCGACTCGGTCTCGGGGCGGGGCACGAACACACCCGGCCCCACCTGGAGTTCGAGGTACCGGAAGTAGGCCCGCCCGGTGATGTGCTGCAGCGGCTCGCGCTGCTCACGGCGGGCGATGACCTCCCAGTACCGGGCGTCGAAGTCCGAGTCCTTCACGGAGTGCAGCTCGCCCCGCTTCACGCCGTGCACGAACGCGGCGAGCTCCTCCGCGTCGTTGCGCGGCGAGGGCACGCCGGCGTCGGCCAGCCGCTGGGTGGCCTGGGCCACCTCCGCGAGCAGCACGCTGCGGGGGCTTGGGGATCGCCCCCCAATGAATTGCTGCACGCAAGTCCTCCGGTCGTACTCGTACGTGCCTTACGCGGCCGCGAGCTTGGCGGCCGAGTCCGCGTCGACGCAGGCCTGGATCAACGAGTCGAGGTCGCCGTCCAGGACCTGGTCCAGGTTGTACGCCTTGAAGCCGACGCGGTGGTCCGAGATGCGATTCTCCGGGAAGTTGTAGGTGCGGATCTTCTCGGAGCGGTCGACCGTGCGGACCTGGCTGCGGCGGGCGTCGGCGGCCTCCTTCTCGGCCTCCTCCTGCGCCGCTGCGAGCAGCCTGGAGCGCAGGATACGCATAGCCTGCTCCTTGTTCTGCAGCTGGCTCTTCTCGTTCTGGCAGGAGGCCACGACTCCGGTGGGAATGTGCGTGATGCGCACGGCGGAGTCGGTGGTGTTGACGGACTGACCACCCGGGCCGGACGACCGGTACACGTCGATCCGCAGGTCGTTCGGGTTGATCTCGACGTCGATCTCCTCGGCCTCGGGCGTGACCAGCACACCGGCCGCGGAGGTGTGGATACGGCCCTGGGACTCGGTCGCCGGCACGCGCTGCACGCGGTGCACACCGCCCTCGTACTTCAGCCGCGCCCACACGCCCTGCCCGGGCTCGGTGGCGCCCTGGCCGCCCTTGGTCTTCACGGCCACCTGGACGTCCTTGTAGCCGCCGAGCTCGGACTCGGTGGAGTCGATGATCTCGGTCTTCCAGCCGACGCGCTCGGCGTAGCGCAGGTACATGCGCAGCAGGTCGCCGGCGAACAGCGCCGACTCGTCGCCGCCCGCGCCCGCCTTGATCTCGAGGATGACGTCCTTGTCGTCGCTGGGGTCACGCGGGACGAGCAGCAGGCGGAGCTTCTCCGTCAGCTCCTCGCGCTGCTTGTCCAGCTCCTTGACCTCGGCGGCGAACTCCGGGTCGTCGGCGGCGAACTCACGCGCGGTCTCGATGTCGTCGCCGGTCTGCTTCCAGGAGCGGTACGTGGCGACGATCGGGGTGAGCTCGGCATAGCGCTTGTTCAGCTTGCGCGCGTTCGCCTGGTCGGCGTGGACCGACGGGTCGGCGAGCTTCGTCTCCAGGTCGGCGTGCTCAACGACCAGGTCCTCGACGGCCTCGAACATCTTGGGCTCCTGTGTATGCGTGGGTGAAGGGCGGGCGACCAAAAACGCCGGTCCCGGCACGAGCTCCTCCCTGAAGGAAGGGCACGCGGACCGTGGACCGGCGAATTGGAGCTCGCTACTTCTTGGAGCCGGCAGTTGCCTTGCCGAAGCGGGCCTCGAAGCGGGCCACACGGCCACCGGTGTCGAGGATCTTCTGCTTGCCCGTGTAGAACGGGTGGCACTCGGAGCAGACCTCGGCGCGGATGGTGCCGCTCTCGATCGTGCTACGGGTGGTGAACGACGCGCCACAGGTGCAGCTGACCTGCGTCTCGACGTACTCGGGGTGGATGTCGCGCTTCAAGGTGTCTCCTAGTTTCGGGAGGGCGCCGGGTCGCAGCCGCGGGGTGCGGGAGCGTGAACCGGAGCCGACGTACCAGTCTGCCAGGACTGGGGCCATCCCCCAAAACCGGGGGTTGCTGTTGTTTGTTCCCTGCGGGCCGGTGGGGGCTTGTCGCGCCCACGCGGCGGAGCCGCAAATCGATACAGCCCCGCGCCCCTTAAGGGGCGCTCACCACGCCCTTGGCATCGCCTGTGGCCGTGTCCTTTGTCGCCGACTTCGGGATCGGCTTGTCGTTCTTCAGGGCGTCCCACACCAGCTGGGACTTCTTCTTCTCCACGATCACCCGGTTCGGGTCCGCCGGGTCGTACTGGACCGGCATCGTGACCATGGTCATGTTCTTGGAATTGATGCCCTTGAGGCCGTTCGCGAAGGACATGAGCTTGTTGACCGAGCCGAGGTCGGAGTCGGTCGTGACGGCCTCGGTCGCGGTGGTGGCCAGGTCGATGAGCTTCTTCGGGTTGCCGAAGAGGTTGATGCCCTTGACCTGGTTGATCAGCGCCTTGATGAAGGCCTGCTGGAGCTGGATGCGGCCGAGGTCGGAGCCGTCGCCCACGCCGTGCCGGGTACGGACCAGGCCGAGGGCCTGCTTGCCGGTGAGCTGGTGGGTGCCGGCCTTGAGGTTGAGGTGGCTGTCGGGGTCGTTGATGTTCTTGGTGGTGGTGACCTCGACGCCGCCGAGCTCGTCGATGAGCTTCTGGAAGCCGGAGAAGTCGACCTCCAGATAGTGGTCCATGCGGATGCCGCTGATGGACTCGACGGTCTTCACGGCGCAGGCCGCGCCGCCCGTGGAGTACGACTCGTTGAACATCACGCCGGACGCCGCGTCGTGTGTGTCGCCGTTGGTGTCGGTGCACCGGGGGCGGTCGATGAGGGTGTCGCGCGGGATGGAGACCACGCTGGCCTTCTTGTGGCCCTCGTAGACGTGCACGATCATCGCCGTGTCGGAGCGGGCGCTGCCGTCGTCGGCGCCGCCGCCGAGCTTCTTGTTGCTGCCGGAGCGGGTGTCGGAGCCGAGGACGAGGATGTTCTCCGAGCCGTTGTCGACCTTCTCCGGCCGCTCGGTGCCGAGGGCCTGGTCGATGTCGACGCTCTTGAGGTTGCCGTTGAGCTTGAAGTACAGGTAGCCGGCTCCGGTGCCGCCCAGGACCACGATCCCGGCGGCCGTCCAGGCCGTGATCAGCAGGCCCTTGCGCTTGTCACGAGGCTTGCGGCGGCGGCCCTTGGCGCGGTGGCGCGAACCTGTGCTGCCGGTCTCACCCGGTATGCCGGGCTCCGGCGTGCTCTCGGCTGACATGTGCTCCTCGGTTCTCGTCCGGTCGGTTACCCCCTGCTTTCAGGGTCAGGCGTGGCCATTTGGCCCGTACCACACCATCGTGACCCCGTCCGGTCAGACGGGGAAACTCGGAGAAGGGTTGCACAACGGACCGTGCCCACCGCCGAGGAGCGGTGGGCACGGTCCTTGCTCGGTGATACCGGGTATGCCGGTCTCACCTGTGGTTTCAGCCGAAGATGTCGTACTGCTTGAAGTCCGTGCCGACCGAGATCCTTGTGGCGAAGATCTCGCTGGTGGCCTTTCCGGTGCCCTTGTACAGGTAGAGCGTGCCGCCGGGCGTACGGGCCAGGAAGTCCGCCCTGCCGTCGCCGCTGATGTCGCCGACCGCGTCGAAGGCGTTGTACGTCGTGCTGCTCCACGTACGCACCTTGATCCGCGACGAGAACGCACCCGTGCCGGACTTGCCGGTGCCCTTGTACAGGTACACGTAGCCGGTGCTCTTGGCCCGCGCGATCAGGTCCGTCTTGCCGTCGCCGGTGAAGTCGCCGTGGGCGCGCAGGGAGTTGTACTGGTTCCAGCCATAGCCGACCTTCACGCGGGTGGCGAAATAGCCGTTGCCCTTGCCCGGGTAGATCCACAGGTAGCCGGCGGAGTCGACCGAGAGCAGGTCGGGCAGGTAGTCGCCGGTGACATCGCCGGGGGTGACGATGCGGGTGCGGCTGGCCCAGTTGTCGGCGATCTTCCTCGTCGACCAGCTGTTGGTGGAGGGCACGTAGTGCGTCCAGAACAGGTCGCCGTCGGAGCTGCGCCGGTAGACCAGGTCCTGGTAGCCGTCCCGGTCGAGGTCGGTCTGCAGGACGACGTTCACGCCGCTCCAGTTGCCCCAGGACACGCGCGCCGCGAACGAGCTGCCGTTGGAGTTTTTCGAGTAGCCGGTCTTCGTGGAGGAGTTGCGCACCCACAGGTCGGCCTTGTGGTCACCGCTGATGTTGGTGTCGTCGACCCGCGGGTAGGCGGCACCGACATAGCTTCTGACCTTGGAGAACACGCTGTACGCGCCCTCGGCGACGCAGTCCTGGACACCCCAGGAGACGACACCGACGATCCGGTTGTTCACCACCAGCGGCCCGCCGGAGTCACCGTTGCAGGCGGAGGTGGTGCCGCTGTCGCTGCCGCTGGCCGGCGGGCCCGCGCAGACCATGTGGCCCTTGATGAACTCGGTGCCGTAGTAGCCGGTGCAGGTGGTGTCGGACTGGATGGGCAGCGTGGCCGTCTTCAGCGTCTCGGAGACGTCCTGGCTGGTGGAGCTGGTCCGGCCCCAGCCGTAGACCTTGGCGCTCGTCCCGGCGGCGTACGAGGCGGTGTCGCCGGACGTCGTCATGCGGATCGGCGTCGCCTTGACCGAATTGGCCAGCGTGACGACGGCGATGTCGTTGTCGATCGTCGTCGAGCTGTACGACGGGTGGTTCCACTGCCGGTGCGGCAGGCTGACGGTGCCGCCGTGCAGGTCGGTGTTGCCGGCGTCGTCGGTGGTCGGCAGCTGGGCGGTGCCGGTGACGACGGCGCCGTAGTTGTACCAGTCGTAGCCCTTGACGCAGTGCGCGGCGGTGAGGATCTTCGTCGGCGCGACGACGGCGCCACCGCAGAAGAACCCGAGGTCGTCGGCCTCGTCGGCGGTGCCCTGGTCGTCGTAGTACCAGAGCTGCGCCATCCACGGCGCCGAGGTGATGGTGGTCTCGGTGCCACCGATGACCATGGGACTCACGGTGGAGTCACCGGAGGAGCTGCTGGTGCTCGTGCTGTACGACGACTTCGCGGCCGTCTCCCCCGCGGTGTCGTCCCCGGCGACGGCACCCGCGACGCGCCGCTCCAGCTCGGCGAGCGAGGCCGAACTGGTGGCGGGCTTGACGGTGGGCGTCGGCGCGGCGGTGGCGGCCCCCGCGGACGAGGTCAGCAGCGCGGCGGCAACGGCCGCGGCGACGCCGGCGGCGGCGATGGGCAGCCCGAAACGAATCCGGCGTCTGTGACGACCGCTGCCGGACAGGGTGGTGGTCAAGAAGGTCCCCCCAGAGACACAAGAGTAGGAAGGGGCGCACAGATGCGCCCGTCCCTATCAGCGCCAAAAGGCCGCTCCCCGTCACTGTTTGACGGGGAGCGGCCTATTTGAGACCTACTGGGAGCGCTAGTGCTTAGTCGCCGTTCCCAGGCGTCGGCGTCGTCTTCTGAATCTGCATCAGGAACTCGGCGTTCGACTTCGTCTGCTTCATCTTGTCGAGAAGCAGCTCGACCGCCTGCTGCTGGTCGAGCGCGTGCAGCACCCGGCGCAGCTTCCAGACGATGGCGAGCTCGTCGCTGGCAAGCAGGATCTCTTCCTTACGCGTACCGGACGCGTCCACGTCCACCGCGGGGAAGATCCGCTTGTCCGCGAGCTTCCGGTCGAGCTTCAGCTCGGCGTTGCCCGTGCCCTTGAACTCCTCGAAGATCACCTCGTCCATGCGGGACCCGGTGTCGACGAGAGCCGTCGCCAGGATGGTGAGCGAGCCACCGTCCTCGATGTTGCGCGCGGCACCGAAGAAGCGCTTCGGCGGGTACAGCGCGGTCGAGTCGACACCACCGGACAGGATGCGGCCGGAGGCGGGGGCGGCGAGGTTGTAGGCACGGCCCAGACGCGTGATGGAGTCCAGCAGGACAACCACGTCGTGGCCCAGCTCGACGAGCCGCTTCGCACGCTCGATGGCGAGCTCCGCGACCGTCGTGTGGTCCTCGGCCGGGCGGTCGAAGGTCGAGGAGATGACCTCGCCCTTGACCGACCGCTGCATGTCGGTGACCTCTTCCGGACGCTCGTCGACCAGGACGACCATCAGGTGGCACTCGGGGTTGTTGTGCGTGATCGCGTTGGCGATCGCCTGCATGATCATGGTCTTGCCGGTCTTCGGCGGGGCCACGATCAGACCGCGCTGGCCCTTACCGATCGGCGACACAAGGTCGATGATGCGGGTGGTCAGCACGCCCGGGTCGGTCTCCAGACGGAGCCGGTCCTGCGGGTACAGCGGGGTGAGCTTGTTGAACTCCGGGCGGCCACGGCCGTGTTCGGGCGCCATGCCGTTGACGGAGTCGAGACGGACCAGCGCGTTGAACTTCTCGCGCCGCTCGCCTTCCTTGGGCTGACGGACCGCACCGGTGATGTGGTCGCCCTTGCGCAGGCCGTTCTTGCGGACCTGGGCGAGGGAGACGTACACGTCGTTCGGACCGGGCAGGTAGCCCGACGTACGGATGAAGGCGTAGTTGTCGAGGATGTCCAGGATGCCCGCGACGGGGATCAGGACGTCGTCCTCGTTGATCTGCGGCTCCGCGCTGCCCATCTCGTCGCGGCCACGACGGCCCCGGCGGTCGCGGTAACGACCGCGACGGCCACGGCGGCCGCCCTCGAAGTCGTCGTCGTCCTGCTGCTGGCGGTCGCGGTCACGGTCCTGACGGCCGCCGCCCTGCTGCTGGCTCTGCTGCTGACCGCGGTCCTGACGGCCGCCGCCCTGCTGGTCGTCGCCCTTGCGGCGGTCACCGCGGTCACCGCGGTCCCGGTCCCGACCGCGCTCACGGCGGTCGCGACGGCGGCCCTCGCCGCCCTCACCGGCGTCGCCCTGCTGGGCCTGCGACTGCGCGGGCGTCTCGGCCTTCGGCTCGCTCTTCGCCTCGGCCGCGACCGTCTCGGGGGCGGACGCGGGGGCTCCGGCGTCGGCGGTGGCGCGGCGACGCCGACGCTCGGCCGGGGCGTCCTCTCCCCCACGCTCGGCTTCGCTCGCGCGGGAGGGGCCCCCAGCCGGCTGGCCGGGAATCTCGATCTGCTGCTGGGCCACGGCCTTCTCGGCGGGGGCCGCAGCCGCCTTCTCCGCCTTCTTCTCGGCGTCTTCGCCGGTACGAGCCTTGGAGGTGGCGCGGCGCTTGGGCTTGGTCTCGGTGGCGGCCTCCTCCTTGGGAGCCGCGGCACCTCCCCCGGCCTGCGCCTCCTTGATGACCTCGATCAGCTGGCTCTTGCGCATGCGCGCGGTGCCCCTGATGCCGAGGCCGGATGCGACCTGCTGCAGCTCGGCCAGCACCATGCCCTCGAGGCCGGTACCGCGGCGCCGCCGGGAGCCGGCACCGCTGGCAGGCGCGGAGGCGTCCGTGGCGGGCGCGGCAGCGGTCTCCTCGACACGTGCGCCCATCAGATCGGTGGTGTCGCTCACGAAGGGTCCTTCCCTGGAGCGGACGTCGGCCTGTCTGGCTCGGCGACCGGTTGTGCTGTCCGGCTTCGGTCCTTGGTGTGTGGACCGTGCCGGGGCGGTGTTCCGCCGAAGCGGCGGAGGAAATATCTGGTGATGGCGCTTCCCAGAGCTGTGGCACTCAGTGTCTGTGTCACTCGGCTCGGTCGCGCCGGTTCCGGAGCGTGCCCGGCAAGTCGCTCAATGCCCGCGTACGAGGTACTGCCCGCGTACGTCGTACGGAACACAGTGCGGCTTGGGAGGCTCCCGGAAGAATGTCTGTCCCGGACGGGGACAACAAGCACCTCGCCATGGTGGGGTCGGGTGCAGACTTGAGATTAACACTACCGGATCCAACAAACATTCCCCCTCTCGAAATCCGGCAACCGTGTGTCAGGTCGCAAGCGGCAGCACGCTCGCTCCCTGGGCGTCCAGCTCGAGCCGGTTCGCGGCCCAGCCGTCGCCTGCCAGATGGGCCACCTTGTCGGCGTTGTCGGCGTCGACCAACGCCAGAACGGTGGGGCCCGCGCCGGAAATGACTGCCGGGACGCCGTCGGCCCGCAGCCGCTCCACCAGCGCCGCGCTCTCCGGCATCGCGGGCGCACGATATTCCTGGTGGAGGCGGTCCTCGGTGGCGGGCAGCAGCAGCTCGGGGCGCCTGGTCAGGGCCTCGACGAGTAGGGCTGCACGGCCCGCGTTGGTGGCGGCGTCGACGTGCGGCACGGTGCGCGGGAGCAGGCCGCGCGCGGTCTCGGTGAGGACCGGCTTTCCGGGCACGAAAACCACCGGAACGATGGAATCGGCGGGATCCATCCTGATCGCCCGCGCGGCACCGGCCTCCATCCAGGAGAGGGTGAATCCGCCGAGCAGACAGGCCGCCACGTTGTCGGGGTGGCCCTCGATCTCGGTGGCGAGCTCCAGGAGGGCCGTGTCGTCGAGCTTGGCCTCGCCGCCTATGGTCACGGCGCGCGCGGCGACGATGCCGGCGCAGATGGCGGCCGAGGACGATCCCAGGCCCCGGCCGTGCGGGATACGGTTGGCGCAGACGATCTCCAGGCCGCGCGGCTGGCCGCCCAGCAGGTCGAAGGCGGTGCGCAGGGATCGTACAAGAAGGTGCTTTTCGTCACGCGGCAGCGTCTCGCTGCCCTCACCCGCGATGTCGATGTGCAGCCCGGAGTCGGCCACCCGGACGACCACGTCGTCGTAGAGCCCCAGCGACAGGCCGAGGGCGTCGAAGCCCGGGCCGAGGTTGGCGCTGGTGGCGGGGACGCGCACCCGGACGGCGGCGGCGCGGAAGGCTGGACCGGCCATCGCTCGATGACTCTCCTTGAGCTGCGTGATTGTCGAAGACATTCGATGACGACATTCGATGACGTACGAAGACCCCTGGGGCCGCTTCCGGGCCGCGGAGACGGCGCGGCACCGCACCCCATGCGGAGGCATATGCGGCGGGCGGGTTCAGTACAGCCTATCGAAGGTGGGTTCTGTGGCGACATAGGGCGCACAGGAGGCGCACGATGCGTGTCGTATGCCCCCTGTGCACCCCCCGTAGGGAAGTTCCCCAGGTAAGCGCCCTCTTACGCGCGGACACGAGCCCCGTACGACGGGTTCGGGCGCCGCTACGACGGGGTGTGGCCCCGCTTACGCCAGTCCGAGCCGCTCGGCCGCCGTCGCCGCGTCGACCGGGACGGTGACAGGCTGCGGGGCGCCTGCGACGGCCCAGTCGGGGTCCTTGAGGCCGTTGCCGGTGACGGTGCACACGATCGTCTGGCCCGGGTCGACCTTGCCCTGCTCGGCGGCCTTCAGCAGACCGGCGACCGACGCGGCGGACGCGGGCTCCACGAAGACGCCCTCCTGCGCGGCCAACAGCCGGTAGGCGCGCAGGATTTCACGGTCCGTCACCTCGTCGATGAAGCCGCCGGACTCGTCCCGCGCGGCAAGCGCGTACTGCCACGAGGCCGGGTTGCCGATGCGGATGGCGGTGGCGATGGTCGACGGGTCCTTGACGACCTCGCCGCGCACGATGGGCGCGGAGCCGGAAGCCTGGAAACCCCACATGCGCGGGGTCTGCTTCGAGACACCGTCGGCGGCGTACTCGGTGTAGCCCTTCCAGTACGCGGTGATGTTGCCCGCGTTGCCCACCGGCAGGACGTGGATGTCGGGGGCGTCGCCCAGCATGTCCACGATCTCGAAGGCGGCCGTCTTCTGCCCCTCGATACGCACCGGGTTGACCGAATTGACCAGTGCCACGGGGTAGTTGTCGCTCAGGTCACGGGCGAGCGTGAGGCAGTCGTCGAAGTTGCCGTCGACCTGGAGGATCTTCGCGCCGTGCACGAGGGCCTGGCCCATCTTGCCGAGCGCGATCTTGCCCTGCGGCACGAGAACGGCCGAAACCATTCCCGCGCGCACGGCGTAGGCGGCGGCAGAGGCGGAGGTGTTACCGGTGGAGGCACAGATAACAGCCTTGGCCCCCTCCTCCTTGGCCTTGCTGATGGCCATGGTCATGCCGCGGTCCTTGAAGGACCCGGTCGGGTTCGCACCCTCCACCTTGAGGTGGACCTCGCAGCCCGTGCGCTCGGAGAGCACCTGCGCGGGCACGAGGGGCGTGCCGCCCTCGCGGAGCGTCACGACCGGCGTGGTGTCGGAGACGGGCAGCCGGTCCCGGTACTCCTCGATGATTCCGCGCCACTGGTGGGTCATTGCTGGTTACTCTCCTTCAACCCGCATGATGCTGGCGACACCCCGCACGGTGTCGAGCTTGCGCAGCGCCTCCACGGTCCCGGTGAGGGCCGCGTCGGACGCACGGTGGGTGACGACGACGAGAGAGGCCTCGCCGTCCTTGCCCTGCTGGCGAACCGTATCGATCGAGACTCCGTGCTCGGCGAACACGGTCGCCACCTGGGCGAGAACACCCGGTTTGTCCGCCACATCGAGGCTGATGTGGTAGCGCGTGACGACGTCACCCATCGGCGACACGGTCAGGGCGGCATACGCCGACTCGCCGGGCCCCGTTGCCCCGCTGAGCCGGTTGCGGCAGACGGCGACGAGGTCGCCGAGTACGGCGGACGCGGTCGGGGAGCCGCCCGCGCCGGGGCCGTAGAACATGAGCTGGCCGGACGCGTCGGACTCCACGAACACGGCGTTGTACGCGCCGCGCACGGAGGCGAGCGGGTGGGTCAGCGGGATCATGGCGGGATGCACGCGCGCGGTGACGGAGGCGCCGTCCTCGGCCCGCTCGCAGATGGCGAGCAGCTTGATGGTGCAGCCCATGTTCTTCGCGGAGGCGAAGTCGGCCGCGGTCACCTCGGTCATGCCCTCGCGGTAGACGTCGTCGAGGCGCACGCGCGTGTGGAACGCGATTCCGGCGAGGATGGCGGCCTTGGCGGCGGCGTCGAAGCCCTCGATGTCGGCGGTCGGGTCGGCTTCGGCGTACCCCAGGGCGGTGGCCTCGTCGAGGGCCTCCTGATATCCGGCGCCGGTCGAGTCCATCTTGTCGAGGATGAAGTTCGTGGTGCCGTTGACGATGCCGAGGACCCGGTTGACCTTGTCGCCGGCGAGGGACTCGCGCAGCGGACGGATCAGCGGGATGGCACCGGCGACGGCGGCCTCGTAGTAGAGGTCCTTGTCGTTCGCTTCCGCCGCCGCGTGGAGAGCGGCGCCGTCCTGGGCGAGGAGCGCCTTGTTCGCCGACACGACCGACGCGCCGTACTCGAAGGCGGTGGTGATGAGGGTACGGGCGGGCTCGATGCCGCCGATGACCTCCACCACGACGTCGATGTCGCCGCGTTTGACGAGGGCGGTCGCGTCGGTGGTGATGAGCGAGGGGTCGATGCCCTCACGAACCTTGGAGGGCCGCCGTACGGCCACCCCCGCGAGCTCCACGGGAGCCCCGATCCTGGCGGCGAGGTCGTCGGCGTGCGTCGTCATGATGCGCGCCACCTCTGAGCCGACAACCCCACAGCCCAGCAGCGCCACCTTCAGCGGACGCGTACGCATCATCCGACCTCGTTTCCTCTTACCGTCTACGGTTGCACCAGTCTCACTCACCGGACGGGAGTTTCTGCCCTTCGTCCGGATCGTGAGACATCTATTTCATTTGTACAGGGGTGGAAGACAGGAGATCTTCCACCCCGGGTCTGTCCCGGGTCTGTCCCGGGTCCATTCGGGACTATCCGACGTCGAGACGCAGGAGGTCCTCCTCCGTCTCGCGCCGGACGATCACCCGGGCCTCACCGTCGTTCACGGCGACGACCGGCGGCCGGAGCACGTGGTTGTAGTTGCTGGCCATGGACCGGCAGTAGGCACCCGTCGCCGGTACGGCGATGAGGTCACCCGGTGCCAGGTCGGCGGGAAGGAACGCGTCCCTCACGACGATGTCCCCGCTCTCGCAGTGCTTGCCGACGACGCGGGCGAGCATGGACTCGGCGTCGCTCGTCCGGGACACGAGGGCGACGCTGTACTCGGCGTCGTACAGCGCCGTACGGATGTTGTCGGACATGCCGCCGTCGACGGAGACGTACGTGCGCAGCCCGTCGAGGGGCTTGATGGTGCCGACCTCGTAGAGCGTGAAGGCGGTCGGCCCGACGATGGCACGCCCCGGCTCGACGGAGATGCGCGGCGTGCGCAGCTTGGCGCCCTCGCACTCACGGGTGACGATCTCGGTGAGGGCCTTGGCGATCTCGTGCGGCTCGCGGGGGTCGTCGTCGCTGGTGTAGGCGATTCCGAGCCCGCCCCCGAGGTCGATCTCGGGCAGTTCGACCCCGTGCTCGTCACGAATGTCCTTCAGCAGCCCGACCACCCGGTGCGCGGCGACCTCGAACCCGGACATGTCGAAGATCTGCGACCCGATGTGGCTGTGGATCCCGATGAGCTCGAGCCCGTCCAGCTGAAGGGCCCGCCGCACAGCCTCGGCGGCCTGCCCGCCGGCGAGCGGAATACCGAACTTCTGGTCCTCATGGGCGGTGGCGATGAACTCGTGCGTGTGAGCTTCGACCCCGACGGTGATACGGATCTGGACGCGCTGCCGCTTGCCGAGGGACTGGGCGATGTGGGCGACGCGGACGATCTCCTGGAAGGAGTCGAGGACGATACGGCCGACGCCGGCGGTGATGGCCCGGGTGATCTCGTCGACGGACTTGTTGTTGCCGTGGAAGGCGATGCGGTCGGCGGGCATGCCGGCCGACAGGGCGGTGGCGAGCTCGCCCCCGGAGCACACATCCAGGTTGAGCCCTTCCTCGTGCAGCCACCGCACGACGGCACGGGACAGGAACGCCTTGCCGGCGTAGAAGACGTCGGCTTCGGACCCGAAGGCGCTGCGCCAGGCCCGTGCCCGGGCCCGGAAGTCGGCCTCGTCGAGGAAGTAGGCGGGGGTGCCGTGCTGTTCGGCGAGGGTCTTCACGTCGATGCCGCCGACGGTGACGGTTCCCTCGGCGTTGCGGGCAACGGTCTGGGCCCACACCTTCGGGTCGAGGGCGTTGAGGTCGGTGGGCGGGGCGGAGTAGTGCCCCTCGGGGAGGACGTCGGCGTGGCGGGGCCCGGCGGGGTGGGCGGAACGGCTCATGACTGTCGTGGGCTCTCTCAGAGGTGTTCGGGTGCGTCGATGCCGAGCAGGGAAAGGCCACCGGCCAGCACCGTCCCGGCGGCTTCGGCGAGAGCGAGCCGGGCACGGTGGGCGGCCGAGGGTTTCTCCGCACCGCGGGGGAGGACGGCGGGCAGG
>NZ_LLZG01000367.1 GCF_001509475.1 Streptomyces regalis | reverse complement strand
GGTGAGTGAAGACGGCAATCTCCACTACGCCCGGAGGTCCATTCACGATCAACAACCGGTAGCAGGCGTGTCACCAACCTCCCGGCCGAGTACACCTAGACCACGGGACGGGATATCTGCTGGCGGCGGCCGTGCTGCGGGCGTTGACCGAGCAGGCGGAGCAGGGGGACGGCCGGTGCGTACGGCTGTCACTGGCGCGCACGGCGGCATGGCTGACGAACCGGATCCAGCCGGGCCCGGAGGGAGACGTGGCGTACGACGGGCCCGATGCGTGGCTCGCCGAGAGGGACAGCGCGCTCGGTCGGCTGCGGTACGCCCTGTCGCCGGTGTCGTTCGCGGGCGGTCCGGTCGACTGGGCGCGGCCGCCGGGGGTTCGGGGCGCGGATCCGGCGGGGTGGGTCTGAGGGGCAGGGAGCCGGATTCCGCGTGGCGGGCCTGAGCGCCGGGGTTGCCCGAGACGTATCCAGGGGCGGAATGACGGACCACCACTTGTTTTCCGGTCCTTGCCCGGCTCTGTGATGGTTTGTGAAGATCTTGAGGTGACGTTGACGAGACCTTCCCTTGGCATGTCCGACGGGAGCGCGCCCGGACCGCGCCCCGGCGTGGGCCGAGCCGTCGCCGTTCTCGTCCTGGTGGCGCTGGCGGCGTTGATCCCGCTGCTCGGGCCGTCGGCCGCGCTGCACGGTACCGGGGAGGCCGCCGCGCCCGGCGTCGGCGGGATCGCGCTGCTGCGTGCGGTGCTGTTCGCGGCGCTGTGCGTCCCGGTGGGCGAGCAGCTCGTGAACCAGCTGGCCCGTCACGTACCCGGCGCTCCCCCGCACACGCCCCGCAGTTGGGCGCCGTACGCGGCCGGCGCCGGTTTCGTCGCCGCCCTGGGCCTGGCCTCGGTGGTGTCCACGGGCAACCTCGTGCCGCACAGCCCTTCCGACCTCGACGTCGGCGGCCTCTACGCGTCACGCGACGGCAAGCTCGCACTGCTGGAGGTCAACGCCTTCGCCGTGGCCGGGCTGTGCGCCCTCTCACGCCGACCCGCCACCCAGCTCTGGCCGTTGACCGCGGTCGTGGTCGCCGAGGCGCTGCGTGCGCACCCCACGACCGAGCACAGCCCGCTGCTCGGCTCCGGGCTGACGCTGGTGCACCTGGCCTGCGCGTCGCTCTGGGCCGGCGGGCTGCTGCACGCGCTGCGGACCCTGCGCGGACGGGGCGACGCGGAGGCGGGCGCGGCCCTGCTGGGGCTCTACGCGCGCGTGGCGGCCGTACTGCTCGCCGCCATCACGGCGACGGGGGTGTGGAGCTCGCTGCGCCGGATGCCGTCGGACACGATCCTGGAGCAGCTGACCGAGACGGCGTACGGGCGTGCCCTGCTGGCCAAGGTGATCCTGGTGGCGGCCGTGGCCGCGCTCGCCCTGTGGGCACGGATCAGGCTGCGCCGGGCGGCCGACCCGCTGACAGCCTGCTCTCCCGCGCGGGCGGAGGTCGTCGCCCTGGGCGTGGTGGTGGCGCTGTCGGGGCTGCTGACGGCGCTGCCGGTGCCGATCCGCTGGTGACTCAGTCGGTGGCCATGACCTTGAGCGCTGTGCGCCCGCCCATCGCTTCGTAGCCGGCAGGGGACGCCCTCCAGCCCGAACGTCAGGTCGAAGCCGGGCGACGGGTAGCGCAAACCGCACGGCAACCTGGTGCCCGCCGTCACGGAGCGGTGGGCGCTACACCCCGCCTGCACCTGCGCCTACACCCCCGAAGCCCCCAGCAGCGTCCCGGCCGCGTAGGTGACCCCCATGGCCAGCGCACCGCCCGCCGCATTGCGCAGTACCGCGCGGGGCGGGGCGGCGGCGCCCAGGCGGGCGCTGCTCCAGCCGGTCAGGGCGAGGGCGGCCAGGACCGAGGCGACCGTGACCGCCAGGCGCCGGTCCGCCGGCGGCAGCACCATCGCCAGCAGCGGCAGCAGCGCCCCGGCCGTGAACGCGAGGAAGCTCGCCCACGCCGCGTGCCACGGGTTGGTCAGCTCGTCCGGGTCGATACCGAGCTCCACGCGCGCGTGCGCCTTCAGTGCGTCCCGTTCCGTCAGCTGGACGGCCGCCTCCATGGCCACGTCCCGGGACAACCCCCGTCGCTCGAGCAGCTCCGCCAACTCCTCCAGCTCCGCCTCCGGCCGCTCCCGCAACTCCCGCTTCTCCAGGGCCAACGCGGCCTTCTCCGAGTCGCGCTGGGTCGACACCGAGACGTACTCCCCCGCCGCCATCGACATCGACCCGGCGAGCAGTCCGGCCAGCCCGGCCGTGAGCAGGGCGGAGCGGTCGTCCGTCGCGCCGGCCACGCCGACGACGAGTCCCGCGATCGACACGATGCCGTCGTTCGCCCCGAGAACGGCCGCCCGCAGCCAGTTCAGCCGCTCCCCCAGCGCGCCACCGTGAGCCTCGTCATGCGTTGGTTCGGTCACATGCGGAGGATTGCACCACAGCGGTCATCAGGGACGTACCGACGCTCTCGGTCAGGTATCGGACTCACGGTCAGATATCGGGCCCTCCGGGGGGGTACGGCAACACCGTGTACGGACTGACCAGTTGACGTGCTGACGTTCGCGAGGCTCGAACAGCCGGGCGGAGCAAGGCACCTGACGGCCAGGGCTGTCAGTCCCGGCCCGTATCCTCAGTGACCATGCTCGAAGACCTCACGACCGCGGCGTCCTTCCCCACAGCGTGGCCGGCCGCGTATCCCCAGGGGTACGCGGTCGTTGACGTGGAGACCACGGGCCTGGCCCGGGACGACCGGATAATCTCCGCGGCCGTCTACCGTCTGGACGCGCGCGGCGAGGTCGAGGACCACTGGTACACGCTGGTGAATCCCGAGCGGGACCCGGGCCCGGTCTGGATCCACGGCCTGACGAGCGACGTGCTCGAAGCGGCGCCCCTTTTCCAGGACATCGCCGAGGAGTTCTCGACCCGGCTCGACGGCCGGGTGCTCGTCGCGCACAACGCCGTCTTCGACTGGCAGATGATCGCCCGGGAGTACGCGCGCGCGGAGCGCCAGGCCCCGGTACGGCAGCGGCTGTGCACCATCGCGCTGTCCAAGGAGCTGGGCCTGCCGCTGCCCAACCACAAGCTGGAGTCGCTCGCCGCGCACTTCGGCGTCGTACAGCAGCGCGCGCACCACGCGCTGGACGACGCGCGCGTGCTGGCGGAGGCGTTCCGGCCGAGCCTGCGGGCCGCGGCGGCGGGCAGCGTGCGGCTGCCGCTGCAGGAGTGCCGGCCGCTGACCGAGTGGCGGGACACCGCCACACCCCGGATCGGACAGCAGGCGGGCGGCTACAGCGGCTACGGCAGCTCCAGCAGCTATCAGCCGACCAGTTGGCGTCCGTCCCGCAAGAGGCCCGCTTGCCCCTACCCCAACCCGGGGCGCTACGAAGAGGGCAAACGGCTCAAACAGGGCATGCGGGTCGCCTTCTCCGGCGACACGTCGATCGAGCGCGACCTGCTGGAGGACCGCGCGATCGAGGCCGGGCTGCATGTGTCGACGAGCCTGTCCCGGCTGACCAGCCTGCTCGTCACCAACGACCCGGACGCGGGCACGTCCAAGGTGGTCAAGGCCCGCCAGTACGGGACGCCGGTGATCGACGAGGCGGCGTTCGGGCAACTCCTGAGGGACGTGGAACCCGCGTCGGAGCAGTGACCGTACGGACGGGTGATTGCCGCGCGACTCGCCCGGAGCCGTCTCGCCCGGGCCGCGGTGACGGCTCACCCTGTGGCGCATGGCGACATGTGAAGTATGCGGAAACGACTACGGCATGACCTTCGAGGTGCACGCGCAGGGCGCGGTGCACGTCTTCGACTGCTTCTCCTGTGCGATCCACCGCATGGCACCGGTCTGCGAGCACTGCCGCGTCCAGATCATCGGGCAGGGCGTCGAGGTCGAGGGCCACTGGTACTGCGGTGCCCACTGCGCCCGCGAAGAGGGGAAGGTGGGGATCATCGACAAAGTGTGAGCCGGCCCCGACACCGGCCCCGACCCGTACCCCCCTGAAAGCACCCCACGACCGAGTTGTACGGTCGTGGGGTGTACCGCTTCCTGTTGTCCCGGCAGTGGGTGATCCTCACGCTGGTCGCCCTCCTCCTCATCCCCACGATGATCAGGCTGGGCTTCTGGCAGATGCACCGTTACGAGGAGCGCTCCGCCCGGAACCAGCTGGTCGCCGACGCGCTGGGCGCGAAGCCGGTGCCCGTGGAGAAGCTGACCTCACCGGGGCACACGGTCACCACCAAGGAGCGGTACCGCTCCGTGACCGCCGTGGGCCACTTCGACACCGACCGGGAAGTCGTCGTCAGGCGGCGCGTCAACGCTGACGAAGAGGTCGGCTTCCATGTGCTCACCCCCCTCGTCCTCACGGACGGCAAGGTGGTGCTGGTCAACCGTGGCTGGATCCCCGCGAACGGGCCCAGTCAGACGGCCTTCCCCAAGATCCCGGCGCCGCCGAGCGGGCGTGTCACCGTCACCGGGCGGCTGATGCCCGACGAGACGACCGAGGCGAGCGGTATCAAGGACCTCAAGGGGCTGCCCGACCGGCAGGTCATGCTGATCAGCAGCGAGCGGGAGGCGTCCCGCCTCGATGCGCAGGTCCTGGCCGGGTACGTCGTTCTGACGACGCCGGAGCCGAAGGGCGATACGCCGGAGCTGATCGGCAAGCCCGGCGAGGAGAACGCCCCGCTGAACTATGCGTACGCCCTTCAGTGGTGGCTGTTCGCGGCCGGGGTTCCCATCGGCTGGGTGATCCTGGCCCGCCGGGAGGCTCGTGACCGGGCGGCGAACCAGGAGAAGGCGGTGGAGGCGGAGCCGGTGGGAGTGTAGGTCCGCCTACTCGCCATGGGTGGCTGGTGCGTCGTCCGGCGGCTGCGGGTTCTGGGGGGCTGGTCGCGCCCCCGCGGCAGAGCCGCATATGGGACACAGCTCCGCGCCCCTTGAGGGACATCCACCGACCCGCGTTCAGCAGCAGCGCCCATGGCTGATCGGGCTGTGGGTCCTCAACCAAGCCCCCGCGGATCCAAGCGTGATCTTCTCCGGCACCGGGTCCCCGGCGAGCGTCTCACTCCCCCGGCCTCATCCCTGATTGGCCCACCGGCCCTTGGGGAACCCGCGATTGCGTGCCCCAGCGCATCGAGGACTACGCCCTCATCGGCGACGAGCAGACAGCCGCTCTGATCGGCAGGGACGGCTCCGTCGACTGGCTGTGTCTGCCCCGCTTCGACTCGGCCGCCTGCTTCGCGGGGCTCCTCGGTGACAAGGACAACGGCCACTGGCGCATCGCCCCCAAGCACGCCAAGGGCCCCTGCACCCGCCGCGCCTACCGCCGCGACACCCTGGTCCTCGACACCGAGTGGGAGACCGACGAGGGCGCCATCCGCGTCACCGACCTGATGCCCCAACGCGACCGCGCCCCCGACCTCGTGCGCATCGTGGAGGGCCTCGACGGCCGCGTCACCGTGCGCAGCACCCTGCGGATCCGCTTCGACTACGGCTCGATCGTCCCCTGGGTGCGCAAGTCCGACGGGCACCGGGTGGCCGTCGCCGGCCCCGACTCGGTCTGGCTGCGCAGCGAACCCCAGGTGCACACCTGGGGCAAGGACTTCGGTACGCACTCGGAGTTCACGGTCGAGGAGGGCGAGCGGGTCGCGTTCGTCCTCACCTGGCACCCCTCGCACGAGCCGCGCCCGCCGCTTGTCGACCCGTACAAGGCGTTGCACGTCAGCGTCCGGGACTGGCGTAGGTGGGCAGGGCGCTGCCACTACGACGGCCCGTACCGCGACGCCGTCGTCCGCTCCCTGATCACCCTCAAGGCCCTCACCTACCGGCCGACCGGCGGCATCGTCGCCGCCCCCACCACCTCGCTCCCCGAGGAGCTGGGCGGTGTCCGCAACTGGGACTACCGCTACTGCTGGCTGCGCGACTCCACCCTCCTGCTGAACGTGGGACTGTCGGCGGGCTACCGGGAGGAGGCCGAGGCCTGGCGCGACTGGCTGGTGCGCGCGATCGCGGGTGACCCCGCCGACCTGCAGATCATGTACGGCCTGGCGGGCGAGCGGCGGCTGCCCGAGTTCGAGGTGCCGTGGCTGTCCGGCTTTGCCGGCTCCACGCCCGTACGCATCGGCAACGAGGCCGTGAAACAGCTGCAGTTGGACGTGTACGGCGAGGTCATGGACACACTGGCACTGGCCCGGCACGCGGGCCTGCCCATCAAGCCGCACATGTGGGCCATCCAGTCCTCCCTCATGGACTGGCTGCACGCGGAGTGGCGGCAGCCGGACGAGGGGCTGTGGGAGGTGCGCGGCGGCCGCCGCCACTTCGTGCACTCGAAGGTGATGGTGTGGGTGGCCGCGGACCGGGCGGTGCGCACCCTGGAGAAGAACCCGAAGCTGCAGGGCGACCTCGACGGCTGGCGGAAGTTGCGCGACGAGGTGCACCGCGAGGTGTGCGAGAAGGGCTACGACGCCGAGCGGAACACCTTCACGCAGTCCTACGGCTCCCGCGAACTCGACGCCGCGCTGCTGCTCATCCCTCGGGTGGGCTTCCTGCCGCCCGACGATCCGCGCGTCACCGGCACCATCGACGCGATCCGCGCCGAGCTCAGCCATGAGGGCTTCCTGCGTCGCTACAGCACCGACGGGACGACCGTCGACGGGCTGCCGGGCAGCGAGGGCACGTTCCTGGCCTGCTCGTTCTGGCTCGCGGAGGCGCTGCACATGACGGGGCGTACGAAGGAGGCACGTGAGCTGTTCGACCGGCTGGTGGGGCTCGCCAACGACGTGGGTCTGCTGTCCGAGGAGTACGACCCGGTGGCCGGCCGCCAGCTCGGCAACTTCCCGCAGGCCTTCAGCCACATCGGCCTGGTGCACACCGCCCTCGCTCTGTTCGGGTCGGACCGGGCAGGATAGGGGCCATGGATCTTGGACTGAAGGACCGGGTGTACGTCGTCACGGGGGCCACCCGGGGACTGGGCAACGCGGCGGCGCGTGAGCTGGTGGCCGACGGGGCGAAGGTTGTTCTGACCGGGAGGGATGCTGAGCGGACCGTCGCTGCGGCTGCCGAGCTGGGGCCGAATGCCGTGGGGGTGGCCGTCGACAACGCCGATCCGGAGGCGGCCGCACGGCTGATCGCCGCGGCGCGTGAGCATTTCGGTGGGTTCGACGGCATTTTCATCAGTGTCGGGGGGCCGCCTGCCGGCTTTCTCGCCGACAACACGGATGAGCAGTGGCAGGCCGCGTTCGAGTCGGTGTTTCTCGGTGCTGTGAGGCTTGCCCGGGCGGCAGCGGCGGAGCTCGATGAGGGCGGGGTCATCGGGTTCGTACTGTCGGGGTCGGTGCATGAGCCGATTCCGGGGCTGACCATTTCGAACGGGCTGCGGCCGGGGCTCGCCGGGTTCGCCAAGTCCCTTGCGGACGAGTTGGGGCCGCGGGGGATTCGGGTTGTCGGGTTGCTGCCGGCTCGGATCGATACGGATCGCGTGCGCGAGCTGGATGGCATGTCGGCTGATCCGGAGGCCACTCGGGCCGCCAACGAGGCGCGGATTCCGTTGCGGCGGTATGGGGCGCCGGAGGAGTTCGGGCGTGCGGCGGCGTTTTTGTTGTCTCCGGCCGCGTCTTATCTGACGGGGATCATGTTGCCTGTGGATGGCGGGATGCGGCACGGGTTTTGAGCGCCATCGCCGTCTGACGGGTCGTGGGGGCCGGCCGCGCCCACGCGGCGGAGCCGCATATCGATACAGCCCCGCGCCCCTTTCGGGGCGCCTCAACTGACCCTTTCAGCACCGTGCTTGACGCCCCGCAAGCGGACCTCTGTCGGCAATGATGCGAGGCCCGCTGAATTGCGGGCGTGGGTCAGGGCCTGGGCCGTGAGGTCGTTCAAAGCGGTCCCCGGGTCCACATGCGGTTCCAGCAGCAGCCGTACCCGGGCCTCGGGGGCGCTGCGCCTGCCCCGCAGGTGCACGTGGGCGCGGTGGACGCCCTCCAGGGTCGCCGCCTCGTTCGCCAGGACGGTCTCCAGCGCCCGGCCCCGCAGCAGTGCGCCCTCGCCGTCGCCGGTGTCGACCAGGACCTCGGCGAGGCGGCGTCGGCGCAGGTTCGCGGTCAGCCACCACAGGGCGAGCAGGACCAGGACGGCCAGTACGGCGATCACGGTCGGCCACCACCAGCCGTCGTCCCGCCAGCGCGTCCGCTCGGCGTCGCTGAGCAGGACGTCGTGCCGGCTGTCGTGGATCCACCAGGACGGAGGGTCCAGCCCGAGTCCCACGGCCAGGACAGAGCCGCCGATCACGAGCAGCACCAGCCCGACGATCCCGATCAGCACCCGGTTGACGACCCTGAGCACGGCCCTCACCCCTTCCGTCCGAGCCGCCGTACATGCACCGACAGCGAGGGCGGCCGGGCCAGCCCCAGGCCCCTGATCGCTTGGGCGAGCGTGGCGTCCAGGTCGGCGCGTACGTCGTCCAGTTCGCGGAAGTGCGAGACCGCGCGGACATCGGCCTTGGCCCGGCGCATCCGTACCCGGACGGACTGGACCCCGGAGACCTCC
Source organism: Streptomyces regalis (assembly GCF_001509475.1). GTDB lineage: Bacteria > Actinomycetota > Actinomycetes > Streptomycetales > Streptomycetaceae > Streptomyces > Streptomyces regalis. The sequence goes on along the minus strand of NZ_LLZG01000367.1, from coordinate 46,908 downwards.
ATGGCCCGGTCGCGCAGGACGAGGGCGGCCAGGTCGCGGTGGAGTCCGGCGCGGACGTCGGCGTGGGTGCGCCCCATCGGCAGGACCGAGCGCAGGCCGGGCGTGACGGCCAGGACCAGCAGCCACAGGCCGAGGACCGCGGCGACGCCCGCGCCGACCAGCACCCAGACGTCGTCCAGGGGGCGCTCGGCGAGCTGCTGGGCCAGTTCCCGGCGCCCTCGCATGGCGGGCCGGTCGGCGCGCACGGCGGCGATGTCGTACAGGAAGATGCCGGCGGCCAGGAAGAGCAGGAGCGCTGTGATCGCGGCCGGGATCCGGCGTGCCGACCAGAAGCGGCCCTCGCCGCCGCCCTTGTCGTCGACCGGGGGCGGCGGCTCGTAGGACGCTGCCGACGCCGACTGGTCGAGCGGGTCGGGTCCGGTCTCCTTCTCGATGACCGGCAGTCGTTGTGTGGTGCCCTCGGAGCCCTGGGACTCGCTCATCGCGTCCTCCCGTGTGCCGCGCCCTGCCCGGGCGCCGGGTGCAGCCGCTCCACGTGCACGGCGACCTCCGGCACCTCCATACCCACCAACGCGCCTACCCGTTCCACGACATGCCGACGCACGGCCGCGCACCGGGCACCGATGTCGGTGGGGTAGTCGAGTTCGAGGTGGACGCGGACGCGGGCGGTCTCGTGGGCGACGACGACATCGGCGTACGGCCGGGCGGCGTCCTTGGCCGGCGCCCCCACCGCCTCCCGTGCGGCCTGCGAGGCGATCTTCGCGACGACCCGGTCCGCGATCCGGGTCGCCCCGCGTTCGCCCGGCGGGACGACAGGAAGAGCTCTGCCGAGCTCACCGGCCTCACCGGCCCCCGCGGTCACCGGCCTCACCGCCGCCGTTCGTCACGGCGCCGGAAGAAGTCACCGAGCTCGTACTCCCCCTCCAGGAACCGCCCGACGACGAAACCGACGGCGCCCAGGGCCGCCACCAGCAGGAAGGCGCCGAATCCGCCGAAGTACCCGGCGAAGCCCAGTGCCATGCCGGCGATCATGCCGACCACGGCCATGCTCATGGTGCGCTCCTCAGCTCCTCAGCGGCTCCCGGCCACCGAGTTGTCGGTCGCCGACGCCTCACTGGATCCGGCGCTCCGGTTCCTCTTCCTCTTCCTCCGGAAGCTTCACGTCACTCACCGCGATGTTGACCTCGACAACTTCGAGGCCGGTCATCCGCTCGACGGCGGTGATCACGTTCTCGCGCACGTCCCGGGCCACGTCGGCGATCGACACGCCGTACTCGACGACGATCTCCAGGTCGAGCGCGGCCTGCACCTCGCCCACCTCGGCCTTCACCCCGCGCGTCACCGACTTCGCCCCGCCCGGCACCCGGTCGCGCACGGCCCCGAAGGTCCGGGCCAGTCCGCTCCCCATGGCGTGCACACCGTCCACATCGCGTGCGGCCATACCGGCGATCTTCTCGACGACGCCGTCCGCGATGGTCGTACGTCCCCGGGTGCCGGGGTCTCCCCCACCCCGCCTGACCGCCTGGGTCTTCCGTGTGCTGAGGGCCTCGCCCTCCGTTCCTCGGCTCTGCTCCGTCGTCTCAGTCATGGCCGTACGTCCCTTTCGGTTGCCGTCCATCGACCACGTTAATCACGGTTACGCGATCGCGCGCCAGGGATGCGGCAGGCTGGAGGAATGACGGCGGACCGATGGACGCAGGCAGTGAAACGGCAGCTCGGCCTGGGCAGACTCCTGCCCCTGGGCAGCCCGCACGACGGCGCGTGGATCGCCGAGGCGGCGGCCGAGGCAGTGCTGCGGCGCGCGACCGAGGACATGCGCGGGGTACGGCTGGACGCGCTCCGGATCGCGCTCATCGACCCGGACGGCGCCGACGAGGCGGCCGTACCGCCGCCGCCCAGCGCCCTGCCGCCCGGTCGGCTCCTGGTGACGGCGGATTTCGCGGCGACGGCGACCGACCCGCTGCCGACGACGGCGGAACGGCTGCGCGAACTGCTGACCGCAGCGGCGACGGAACGCCTCGGTCTGACGGTGACCGAGGTGGACCTACGAGTGACGGCCCTGCTCGACGAGGACGCGGAACCCGCGCCCGTACGGCAGCCTGAGCCGGCGCAGGCCGCCGAGCCCCAGAACCCCGACGAGGAGCGCATCGCCGCCGCGGCCCTGGCGGTACCGGGCGTGACCCGACTGACGGGCGCCCTGGGCGGATTGGGCCGTGCGGTGCACATCGAGGAGCGGCAGGACGAGACCGCCCTGCCGCGCCTGCACGCGCGCGTGGAGATCGCGGTGAGCGCGGACCACCGGGCCGTGGAAGTGGCCCGGGAGGTCCGCAAGAGAGCGGGAAACGCGCTGCCGGATCACCCGACGGTGGCGGTGCTGATCACCGCCGTCGGCTGATCGGCACATGGCTCATTCGCCGAGGCCGGCCAGGTCCCGCAGCCGCCGCGCCTGTGCGGCACGCTCGGCGCCGCGCTGCTCGTCGTACACACGATCCACGGCACCACGAAGCAGCGCCTTGGTCTCGATCACGGCATCCCGCGGCGCGGCCACGACCGCCCCCGCCAGATCCCGTACGGCGTCGTCGAGCTGCTCGGCGGGCACCGCGAGGTTGGCCAGCCCGCTGCTCACGGCCTCCTCGGCCAGCACGAAGCGGCCGGTGACACAGATCTCCAGCGCACGGCCGTATCCGACAAGGCCGACCAGCGGATGGGTGCCCGTCAGGTCCGGCACCAGCCCGAGGCTGGTCTCGCGCATGGCGAACTGCACGTCGTCGGCGACGACGCGCACGTCACAGGCGAGTGCGAGCTGGAAGCCCGCCCCGATGGCATGGCCCTGTACGGCGGCGATGGACACGATGTCGTTGCGCCGCCACCAGGTGAAGCCCTCCTGGAACTCGGCGATGGCAGCGTCCAGTTCGGCATCGCTGCTGCGCGCGAGATCGATGAAGGAGCGTTCGCCCTCGATCCCCTCGGGCGTGAACATCTGCCGGTCGAGCCCCGCGGAGAAGGACTTGCCCTCACCACGCAGCACGACCACACGCACGCTGCCCGGCAGCAACTGCCCGGCCTCGGCGAGCGTCCGCCACATGGCGGGGCTCTGTGCGTTGCGCTTGGCCGGGTTGTTCAGCGTCACCGTGGCGATCGCGCCGTCGACGGTGAGCTGTACGCCGTTCTTGTCGAGCAGGGGAGCGAGTTCCTGGTCGGACGAAGCCATGGGGTGCCTCCGATGAGTGCGGTCATCACGGGATGCCCGGAGGGCACCCCCTAAGTGACTGCACAGTAACCACCCGGCCGATCAGTTGACCGACCGGGTGGCCACCATCGAAGCCGATGGGCCGCCCGGTCTCAGCCGGCGGCCTTCTTGCCTCGTGTCGCACCGCCACGCCCACGAAGCGTGACGCCCGACTCGCTGAGCATCCGGTGCACGAAGCCATACGAGCGGCCGGTTTCCTCGGCCAGTGCCCGAATGCTCGCACCGGAGTCGTACTTCTTCTTCAGGTCTGCCGCGAGCTTGTCGCGCGCGGCGCCGGTTACCCGGCTGCCCTTCTTCAGAGTCTCGGCCACCCGTGCCTCCTCATGGGAAGTGCGCTCTGGTCCCCTCATGATCACCCCTCCGGGCCTTCATGGCCACCCATTCGGCAAGGTCCGTGAGACATGGTTTTGACGACAGGAGCACATCCCCACATGCGGAATCTGAAATTCCGCAGCGAGTTGTCCGTACGGCCGAACGGGTTCTTTCGCGAAGTACCAGGTCAGGGACGCGCGACGGCCGAGCCCTTGTCGATAAAGGACTCGGCCGTGAAATCGATGTAGTACACACCTCGGTACGAGGAGATCTCACACAGATGATGGATCACCGATAGGCCGAATGATCCATACGCTGTTGATCACGCATTCGATCAAGCCAGGGCGACGAGATCCGCGTAGTCGGCGCCCCACAGGTCCTCGACGCCGTCCGGCAGCAGAATGATCCGCTCCGGCTGGAGCGCCTCCACGGCGCCCTCGTCGTGGGTGACGAGCACGACCGCGCCCTTGTAGGTGCGCAGCGCGCCGAGGATCTCCTCGCGGCTGGCCGGGTCGAGGTTGTTGGTGGGCTCGTCGAGGAGCAGGACGTTCGCCGAGGAGACGACGAGGGTCGCGAGGGCGAGGCGGGTCTTCTCGCCGCCGGAGAGGACACCGGCCGGCTTGTCGACGTCGTCGCCGGAGAACAGGAACGAGCCGAGCACCTTGCGGACCTCGACGAGGTCCATGTCGGGGGCCGCGGAGCGCATGTTCTCCAGGACCGTGCGGCCGGCGTCCAGGGTCTCGTGCTCCTGGGCGTAGTAGCCGATCTTGAGCCCGTGGCCGGGGACGACGGCGCCGGTGTCGGGCTGCTCGGCGCCCGCCAGCAGGCGCAGCAGGGTGGTCTTGCCGGCACCGTTGAGGCCGAGGATGACGACCCTGGAGCCCTTGTCGATGGCCAGGTCGACGTCGGTGAAGATCTCCAGCGAGCCGTACGACTTCGACAGGCCCTCGGCAGTCAGCGGGGTCTTGCCGCAGGGCGCGGGCTCCGGGAAGCGGAGCTTGGCGACCTTGTCCGAGACGCGGACCGCGTCGAGGCCGGCGAGCAGCCGGTCGGCCCGCTTCGCCATGTTCTGCGCGGCGACGGTCTTGGTGGCCTTCGCCCGCATCTTGTCCGCCTGCGAGTGCAGCGCGGCGGCCTTCTTCTCGGCGTTCTGCCGCTCGCGCTTGCGGCGCTTCTCGTCGGCCTCGCGCTGCTGCTGGTAGAGCTTCCAGCCCATGTTGTAGACGTCGATCTGGGCGCGGTTGGCGTCCAGGTAGAACACCTTGTTGACGACCGTCTCGACCAGGTCGACGTCGTGGGAGATCACGATGAAGCCGCCGCGATAGGTCTTCAGGTAGTCGCGCAGCCAGACGATCGAGTCCGCGTCGAGGTGGTTGGTCGGCTCGTCGAGGAGCAGCGTGTCGGCGTCCGAGAACAGGATGCGGGCCAGCTCGATACGGCGGCGCTGACCACCGGAGAGCGTGTGCAGGGGCTGGCCGAGCACCCGGTCGGGCAGGTTGAGCGCGGCGGCGATGGTGGCGGCCTCGGCCTCGGCGGCGTACCCGCCCTTGGTGAGGAACTCCGTCTCCTGGCGCTCGTACTGCCTCAGGGCCTTCTCACGGGTCGCGCCCTGGCCGTTGGCGATGCGCTGTTCGTTCTCGCGCATCTTGCGGATCAGTACGTCCAGGCCGCGCGCGGACAGAACGCGGTCGCGGGCGAGGACGTCGAGGTCGCCGGTGCGGGGGTCCTGCGGGAGATAGCCGACCTCGCCGGAGCGGCTGATGGTGCCGCCGGCGGGGATGCCCTCGCCGGCGAGGCACTTGGTGAGGGTGGTCTTGCCGGCGCCGTTGCGGCCGACGAGGCCGATGCGGTCACCCTTGGCGACGCGGAAGGTCGCGGACTCGATGAGGACGCGCGCACCGGCGCGCAGCTCGATACCGGAGGCGGAGATCACGGACAGACTCCAGGGCGGGGGTAGGTGGCGGGATGGGCGGCTGAGGACGTTCCCGCCGTCTAATGCGCGAGGAGAATGGCCATGGGAGCCAGTCTAACGGGGCCGTGCAACCACTTTTTCTGGGTTCAGGTGTTCGGGCCGGGGCCCGCCGCCTTCCCCGACGACTTCATTGCCGAGCGGTCTGCGCTGCGGGGTGACCCGTCCCAGGTCGTCCACGGCGATGAGCTGGGCGGTCCAGGCCGCGTGGGGGCAGGGCTGGGCGATGAGAAGTGTCCCGGCGTGATGTACGGCACGTGCGGGCTCGAACGCACAGCCCTCACGGGCGGGCAGCACCCAGCGCAGATCGCCGTCGGCGATGCGGTACGCGGAGACGCGGCGCGGCGTCACGACGGCGAGGATGCCGCGTCCCAGGGGGCGCAGGACGCCGGTGCCGCCCTGGGCCGGGAGCCACTCGCCGGCCGCGGGCAGGGCGCGGTGCCAGCGCACGGAACGGCCGTCGGTGTCGGTGACCATGCCGTCGTCCCAGAGCGTGATGGCCTCCATGCGCGCGTGGAGCGACATGCGCGTGCGGAGTGACATGAGCGGGCGCCGGTCTTTGCGGGTGTAGCGCCAGAGGGTGTCGCCGGTGCGGGGGGCGTAGGCCTCGACGGTCGTGGCGCGTGGGCGCAGTTCCGTCGGGGGCGGTGGGTTCCCAAGCGGTGCGGTGACGTGGCGCACGCGCGCGTGGACGGCATGGACGGCGTGGACCGTGAGGTGGTCGCCGTAGGGGACGGGGCGTGCGTGGTGGGCGAACGCCAGGAGCGGGACAGCGAGGAGAAGAAGGAGGAGGAGAAGAGCGAGAGCCGTCGGCAGCAGCAGCCGGGAGCGGGGGGACGCGGAGCGCTCGGGGGCCGCGCCGAGCGCCGCCGCGGTCGCTTCGGTCTCCTGGACCGGCAGAGCGGCCACCACGCCCCCTTGGAACCCGTCTCGGAGCCTTCTCGGAGCCTTCTCGGCCCGTTTCGGACCCGCTTCCGCGGATCCGGCGCAGAGCGTAGCCATGGCTGTGGCGGGTGGCGGGGACTTGCCGACGGGACACGGCGAGCGGACGCAGGCCTGTCCCCCGTCCGGCCCCGCGCCCGGGCGCCCGCCCCAACCCGGCAGCGGGCATGCGCCTTCGGTGCGCGGGCCGTTGTCAGTGGTCGCTGCAAGACTTGGCTGTGGGTCGGAATTCCGGCAGTCGACGGCAAGGATCACTGCGATTGATCACGAAGGGGTGATCGGCATGGCAGGCACGAGCGGAGGGCGTCCGAGCATCTACCCGACGCTGCTGTACGCGGACGCGAAAGCGGCGCTCAAGCAGCTCACGGAGGCCTTCGGGTTCACAGAGCTTGCGGTGTACGAGGACGAGGACGGCTCGGTGGCACACGCCGAGCTGGTGCAGGGCAACGGCGCGGTGATGCTCGGCTCGAAGGGCACCGGCAGCGCCTTCGACAAGGCGATGAAGGACGCGGGCACCACCGGGGTGTACGTCGTCGTGGACGACGTCGACGCACACCACCGCCGGGCCGTGGAGCACGGCGCGGAGATCCTGATGCCCCCGACGGACCAGGACTACGGCTCGCGTGACTACATGGCCCGGGACGTTGAGGGCAATGTGTGGAGCTTCGGCACCTACGCCCCTGAGATAGCGGGCTGAGCGCCGGTCCGGCTCAGCTGCCCCCGGTGTGCACCTGGAAGGCGGCGCGACGTACGGCCTTCGCGAGCGCGGGATCGGGGTGCGCGGCGGCGAGCGCGACCAGGACCTGCACGGTGCGCGGGTGACCGACGGCACGCACCTCGTCCAGGAGCATCGGCACCGTCGGCTGCACCGCGGACTCCAGGTGCCGTACGAGCATCGGGGCCTCGCCGTGGTCGGCGACGGCGGCGGCGGTGTCGACCCACAGCCAGGTGGCCTCTTCCCGGGTGAGCACCTCGTGGGCGTCCTCGGGGTCGATGCCGTCGTGCTCGGCGAGCCAGAGCAGGGCGTACGGCCGCAGGGTCGGCGCGTCGTGGACGGCGCGTACATCGGGCTCGGCGGGGGCGCCGACGACGCGCAGGGCCTCGAAGGCGAGGCCGCGCAGCAGGGCGTCCTCGCCTCGGGCGGCGTCGAGGAGTTCGGTGACGGCGCTGCCCACGGGGCGGGCGGCGAGCCAGGCGCGGTATTCGTCGCGGGCGGCGTTCGGGCGGAGCTGTGCGCAGCCGCGGAGCATGTCCTCGGCGGACTGCTCGATGTTCCCGGCGGGGCTCTGGGCGGCGACGCAGATCTGCTCCAGCTTGACCCAGACCGCCCAGTTGCCGAGGGGGGTGAGGGTGGCCTGGCCGTCGCCGTAGGTGAGGGCGCCGACGGAGGCGAGGGCGTGCAGGGCCCAGTCGAGGAGGGCGGCGAGAGGCGTGTCGTCGGCGGACGCTGCGGTGTCGGCGACCGGCTCGGGCTGAGGGCCGTAAGGAATCTCGCAGCGCTCGGTGCGCAGTTCGGTGACCCGCTGTTCCAGCAGGTCCAGGAGTTGCTCCACCGGGACCGGCCCGGCGGACAGCTGCAGGAAGGAGAGAACCTGGGGCATGGCAGAGACGACGTCGGCCACGGCGGAGCCGTGCGCATGCTGCTCGGGTTCCGGGTGCGCGAGCGACCAGGCGTCGAAGAGGGCGACCCAGCCGCGCAGTACGGCGCTGTCGTCACGGTCCCAGGCGCGCAGCCGCCAGCCGGAGCGGGCGCTGTCGCCATGCACCTCGATGAGGCCCGCGAGGCGGGCGGTGTCCCAGTCCGCGCGGACCTGAGCGACGGTCAGGCCGAGGTCCTGGGCCGCGCGTTCGGCGGTCGCGTCGGAGAGAGTGCCCTTGCCGTCGGGGCTCGCACCGTCACGGCCGGGGCGCAGCGCGACGTCGGCCCAGTGGGCGACGCGGGCCGCGGTGGCCAGACCGGAGCGAGCCATTCTCGCCAGCTCGGCCCGGGCCGGCGTGCCCTCCGGTGGGCGGGGTGCGGGGCGGCGTGGGCGCCGCTGGTTCACAGCTCTGGGGGCGGCGGCCAGGGGTCGCGGGCGGACGAGTCGAAGCCTGGAGTCGCGCGGGATACGGGACGTCACGGGTGCAGTCTTCCGGTTGACGGTCCGAAAACCCAAACGGAATGTCACGAGGGGCGACGGGGATGGCCAACGCACGGGGCCCTGCGGGCGGCGAGGGACCGATAACAGGCCAGTGGTACGGCGTTAAACGGAATCTGTGCGACCGGTGCGGGAGGAGGGAGGCGAAGGGGAGCAGCGGCGCAGGGGGAACGAGGCTGGGAGCGGTGGTAGGAGGGGGCGGCGGCGCGAGGCGGAGGGGGCGGCGGGTGCGGACGGGTGTGGCACCGCCGAGCGCGCCTGTCGGGTTGAGCGCCGTCGCGGCGTGGGGGGAGGGGGCGGGGGAAAAGGGGGGGGAGGGCCGTCTGAGCAAGCGGCCGCGGTGGAGTGGTCTGGGCGGGCCGCATGCCGGCGGGCCCATGAGTGTCACATGAGCGGTGTGATGAAGCGGCGCAGGGACTCCTCGTAGGACTCGGGGTCGGCGTTCCACATGGCGGCGTGGGGAGCGTGCTTGACGGTGTTGAGGGCCACCAGGTTGGGGTGGGCGTCGGCCAGGCGGCGGGAGAGGGTCCAGGGGGCGACCCTGTCGCCGGGGCCGTGGAAGATCAGAGTCGGCACCGTGAGGCGGTCGGGAGCGCCGGTCTCGGTGCCGCGGTCGGTGTTGAGGCCGGCGCGGCCCTGTGCCGCGCGGACCGCGAGCGGCAGCAATGCGCTCGGCGTGTGGCGGGCCGTGGCGAGGGCACGCAGTGTGGCTTCCCAGCTGAGCACCGGGGAGTCCAGGACGAGGCCCGAGACATGGTCACGCAGCCCCGAGTGCGCGGCGGCGCGCAGCGCCATCGTCGCGCCGGTGGACCAGCCGAGCAGGACGAGTTGCTTGGCGCCGTACCGCACGGCGTAGCGCATGGCCGCGTCCAGGTCGCGCCACTCGGTCTCGCCGAGGTGGTTCAGGCCGTCCGGTGGGCGGGGTGCGCCGATGTCTCCGCGGTAGGCGAGGGCGAGGACCGGGAAGTGGCGGCCGTTGAGGAACTTCATGACGTTCATGGCGTGTTCGCGGGTGGTGCCGAGGCCGTGCACCGCGATGACCCAGGTGTCGCGGGCGCCGGGGACGAACCATGCGGGCAGGGCGCCGAGTTCGCCGGGGATGTCGACGTCGGCGTGGTCGAGGCCGAGGGCGGCGCTCGGGTTGCCGACGTGGACGTTCGGGGTGAGCCAGACGCTGTCGCCGGGGCGGAGGGTGCCGTGCGTGACGCGTTCCAGGCGGCGTACGACGGTGTCGGCGGAGTGGTTCGCCGCGGCGAGGACGGGGCCGACGACGGCGTGCGAGCCGTCGCCGGAGAGGCCGTAGGTGCCGGGGCGCAGGGAGGCCAGGTCGCGGGTGAGCGCGATCTGGCCGGCGGCCGTGGCGTGCACGGTGAGCCTGGGTTCGGTGGGCAGGGGCCTGCCAGGGGGCGCCTTCAGCGCGGCGCCGCTGGCGAACCGCCCGGCGGCGACGCTCACGGCGCCGGCGGCGAGAGCCACGGTGACGGCAGCGGCCGTCGTTTTGACAGTGCGCACGGGTCCAGTGTCCGGGTGGACCCGAGGACCGGCCAGTGGGAGGGACTCCGTCGGCTGAACCGAGTCACGGGGCGCCGCAGCTTGCAAGGGATCCGGCGTCGCTGCGGGCCCCTGCTGGCGGCTGCCGCCCCCAGACCCCCGCTTCGGCCCTGACCGGCATCGAGGAAACCGTCATCCCCGCTGCCCATACCCCCGCAGCCGCTCCGCCGCCTCCGCCACCTGCCCCTTCGACAGCAGCGTCGGCGCCAGCCCCGGTACCGAGGACGCCGTGAGCCACAGGCGGGACATCCACTCGAGTTGGGCCGTGCGGTCGTAGGCCTGGTCCAGGGTCGTGCCGTAGGTGATCGTGCCGTGGTTCTGCAGGAGGCAGGCGGTGCGGTCGGTGAGGGCACGGAGCATGTTCTCGGCCAACTCCTGGGTGCCGTACGTCGCATACGGGGCAATCCGGACGGGGCCGCCGAGGGCGCCCGCCATGTAGTGGATCAGCGGGAGCTCCGGCACCAGGGTCGAGACGGCCGTCGCGTGGACCGCGTGGGTGTGGACGACCGCACCGGCGTCCGTGGCGCGGTACACGGCGAGGTGCATGGGCAGCTCGCTCGTCGGCACCAGCGCGCCCAGCACCTGCCTGCCGTCCAGGTCGACCCCTGTCACGTCCTCGGACGTCAGGCGGTCGTACGGCACTCCCGACGGCGTGACCAGCACCGTGTCACCGACGCGCACCGAGACGTTGCCGGAGGTGCCGACGACCAGCCCGTCGGACACGGTCCGGCGGGCCGTCGCCACGAGGGCCTCCCAGGCGTCCGCCTCCTCGGGGCGCACACGCCTGCCCCATGACTCCCCCACTTCCTGTGCGCCCTCCCGCGCATCCCGCACGCCCCGCCGGTCCCCCTGATCCCGCTGCTCCTCAGCCATACGGCGATCCTGCCAGCCGTGACCGCGACGCGCCCTCAAGTCGCAGCCGAGCCGGGGCACTTTAGGGCGGAAGACCGACGTCCGGAAGAGTGCATATACGGATACATCACTCTCTTCTCATGCTTGGCCGGAGATCGATCGGCATTCAATGACCTCCCAGTAATCTCTGGGTGATTTGTCGTGCACGTCGCCATTCCGGGGGGAAATATGGCTCGTGATCGCAAACCGTCCCGTCACCGCTCCCGCCTCATAGCGGTATCCGTGGCCGCGCTCGCCCTCGGGGGGACCGCACTCGCCGAGATTCCGGCCGCGGCGGCCGGCAAGCCCAAGGGACATGACGTCTCGTCCCACCAGAAGAACGTCAACTGGCAGAGCTCGAAGGCGAAGGGCGCCAAGTTCGTCTACGTCAAGGCGACCGAGTCCCACACCTACCGCAACCCGTACTTCAACCAGCAGTACAACGGCTCCCGCAACGCGGGCCTGATACGCGGCGCATACCACTTCGCGCTGCCGAACAAGTCGTCGGGCCAGGCGCAGGCGGCGCACTTCGTGCGCAACGGCGGCGGCTGGAAGTCGGACGGCTGGACTCTGCCGCCCGCGCTCGACATCGAGTACAACCCGTACAGCAAGCACAAGTGCTACGGGCTGAGCAACGCGAAGATGGTCACCTGGATCCAGTCCTTCAGCAATGAGGTGAAGCGGCTGACCGGCCGCCGTCCGGTGATCTACACCACGACGCACTGGTGGAACACCTGCACCGGCGCCAGCCGCGCCTTCGCCTCGAATCACGCGCTGTGGATAGCCCGCTACGACTCCGCGACCGCGGGGGCGCTGCCGGCCGGATGGCAGTTCTGGACCATCTGGCAGTACGACAACGCCAGCGGCAGCCTGCCGGGTGACCAGAATCTCTTCAACGGGTCCATGACCCAGCTGAGGAAGTTCGCCCGAGGCTACTAACCCTTGGGGCGCCTGGGCCGCGCGTGGGACCAACGGGGTCAGCGGAGCGGGATCCTCCGCTTCCGGCAGAACAACACTCCCCGGCGGACACCGTGCGGCCTGCCTCAGTTCATCTTCCGTTCACCCAGGTTACCTACGTTCGTCCAGCCAATGACCTCGAACGATTGCCTGGGTAAATGGAAAACTTCTCGCTGATCCTCGCGATTGTGGTGGTAACCGCACTCGCGTTCGATTTCACGAACGGTTTCCACGACACCGCCAACGCGATGGCCACGACCATCTCGACCGGTGCGCTCAAGCCCAAGGTCGCGGTGGCCATGTCCGCCGCGCTGAACCTTGTCGGCGCCTTCCTCTCCGTGGAGGTCGCCAACACGATCTCCAAAGGTCTCGTCGACGAGACCGGCATCCGTCCCGAGGTCATATTCGCCGCGTTGGTCGGCGCGATCCTCTGGAACCTGCTGACCTGGCTGGTCGGTCTGCCCTCCAGCTCCTCGCACGCCCTCATGGGCGGTCTGATCGGCGCCACCATCGCCTCGGCCGGCTTCGGCGCGGTCCACGGCGACGCGCTCGTCACCAAGGTGCTGATCCCGGCGATCGCCGCCCCGCTGGTCGCGGGCATCGCCGCGCTGCTGGCCACGCGCCTGACCTACACCCTCGGCAAGAAGGCCGACGGCAACGCCGCCAAGAAGGGCTACCGCGCCGGCCAGATCGCCTCCGCCGGCCTGGTCTCGCTGGCCCACGGCACGAACGACGCGCAGAAGACGATGGGCATCATCACCCTCGCCCTGGTCGCCGGCGGCACCCTCGCCCCCGACTCCGACCCGCCCATGTGGGTCATCCTCTCCGCCGGCCTGGCCATCGCGCTCGGCACCTACCTCGGCGGCTGGCGCATCATCCGCACCATGGGCAAGGGCCTGACCGACCTCCAGCCGCAGCAGGGCTTCGCCGCCCAGACGAGCGCCGCGACGGTCATCCTGGCCTCTTCCCACCTCGGCTTCTCCCTCTCCACCACGCACTCCGTCTCCGGCGCGGTGATGGGCGCGGGCCTCGGCCGCAAGGGCGGCGTGGTCCGCTGGTCGACGGCCACCCGGATGTTCGTCGCCTGGGGCCTCACGCTTCCGGCCGCCGCCCTGGTCGGCGCGCTCGCGGAGTACGTCACGGGCTTCGGCGCCTGGGGCACGACCCTCGTCGCGATCTTCCTGGTCGCCTCCAGCGTCGCCATCTGGAAGATCTCCCGCCGCGAAGTCGTCGACCACACGAACGTCAACGAGAGCGACGAGCCGGCCGGCGTCGTCACCACGGCGATGGCCGCCGTGACCGTGCCGCCCGCGGGCAGCACGGCGACCGAGGACCTGGCGGCCACGATCCCGGCCCCGTCCTCCGAACCGGCGCCTTCGCAGGCCACCGTCTGACCCCCACCCGGTTACTCACCCCAGTTACTCAGGAAGAAGAATCATGAAGATCGACTGGGCGGCCCTCGGCTCCGTCTTCGGCGTCAGCCTCGTGGTCACGGTGGCCCTGGTGGGCCTGTTCACCCTCGGCATCGCGGGCCTGTCCCGCCAGGAGAAGGCCTCGGCCCAGGGCAGCTCGGCCGCTCTCGCGCTCACCGGCGCGTACGCCTGCTTCGCGGCGTGTGCGGCGGCTGTGGGGTACGGGATCTATCTGATCGTGGCCTGAGCCGGCGCGATCTGACGTACGGCATCCACCGGGCGGATGCGGGGACTGTGTTCCTCGCACCCGCCCGGTCTGCGTGTACCGGCTTCACGGAACGCCACTCGTCACAGGGAAATTCGCCCGGAGTTCGGTCCACGGGGCCCCGGCGAAGTGCCGGCCGAGGTCACTCGTGTGGGGTTCTGCACACTCTCCCCTCGCAGGTCAACGGCAAGTTGACGCCCCTTCCAACCCCGTGGTGGACTGCCGGGGCCATGTACGGCAGCAGGAGAGGAAGCCGGTGGAAGTCCGGCGCGGTCCCGCCACTGTCACCGGGGTAGAAAGCCCCGGGAGCCAGGAACTCTCGCCGCCGGTCTCGTCGAACCAGGGCGTGGACACCCTGAGTGAGGACATAACGCGATGCTCGCCTGCCGATCGACATGCAGTATCAGACCCGCGTCTGACCCAGCGGTCGGCTGACCCCGATGCGTGCCGATCGCGTCTTCGCGTACGGCGCCACCGCCGGACTTCTCGGTGATCTGCTGCTCGGCGACCCTCGCCGGGGGCATCCGGTCGCCGTGTTCGGGCGGGCCGCCGCCGCTGTGGAACGGGTGATGTGGCGCGACCACCGCGCCTGGGGTGCGGTGCACACCGCCGTGTGCGCCGGAGGTGCCGCTGCCGTCGGAGCGCTCGCCGCTCGTGTCGTACGTACGTCCCCTGCCGCCTCCGTCGCGTTGACCGGCGCCGCCACCTGGGCGGTCGTCGGGGGGACTTCGCTCGCCCGGGAGGCCCGGGCTGTCGGGCGTGCCCTGGAGGCCGGGGACGTCGAGAAGGCCCGGGAGAGGCTTCCGCATCTGTGTGGGCGGGATCCGCAGGCGCTGGACGCGGACGGGATCGCCCGGGCGGTCGTGGAGTCCGTTGCCGAGAACACCTCCGATGCGGTGGTGGGGGCCCTCGTATGGGGAGCCGTCGCAGGGGTGCCCGGGCTCGTCGGGTTCCGCGCCGTGAACACGCTCGACGCCATGGTGGGGCACAAGTCGGCCAAGTACCGGCGCTACGGGTGGGCTTCGGCTCGGCTCGACGACGTGGCCGGGTGGCCGGGGGCGCGGCTCACCGCCGTACTGGCCGCTGTCGCCGGGGGTGACCCCCGGGGTGCCGTACGCGCCTGGCGCGCCGATGCCGCCAAGCACCCGAGCCCCAACGCCGGGCCCGTCGAAGCCTCGTTCGCCGGGGCCCTCGGGGTGCGGCTTGGCGGGACCCTGTCGTACGGCGGGCGGGTGGAGCACCGGCCCGTGCTGAACGGGGCCGCCGGACGGGCCGTTCAGGTCACGGACATCGAGCGTGCCGTACGTCTCTCGCAGCGCGTCAGCTGGCTGGCGCTGGGCGTGTGCGCCGGCGCGCGACTCCTGAAGAGAGGGCGTACGTCATGAGCGGGGGTCTCCTGGTCGCCGGTACCACCTCCGACGCCGGCAAGAGTGTCGTCACCGCCGGGATCTGCCGGTGGCTGGTGCGGCAGGGGGTCAAGGTCGCGCCGTTCAAGGCGCAGAACATGTCCCTCAATTCGTTCGTGACGCGGGAGGGTGCGGAGATCGGGCGGGCGCAGGCCATGCAGGCCCAGGCCTGTCGGGTGGAGCCGACCGCGCTCATGAATCCCGTGCTGCTCAAGCCCGGTGGCGAGCAGAGCAGTCAGGTCGTGCTCATGGGCAAGCCGGTCGGTGAGCTGAGTGCGCGCGGCTATCACGGGGGGCGGCAGCAGAAACTCCTCGGGACCGTGCTCGACTGTCTCGCCGAGTTGCGGGGCACGTATGACGCGGTGATCTGTGAGGGGGCCGGTTCTCCCGCCGAGATCAATCTGCGGCGGACGGACATCGTGAACATGGGGATCGCGCGCAACGCGCGGCTTCCCGTGCTTGTCGTCGGTGACATCGACCGTGGCGGGGTCTTCGCCTCGTTCTTCGGGACGGTCGCGCTTCTCTCCCCCGAGGATCAGGAGCTCGTCGCCGGGTTCCTCGTCAACAAGTTCCGGGGGGACGTCAGCCTGCTGGAGCCCGGGCTCGACATGCTGCACGGGCTCACCGGGCGGCGGACGTTCGGCGTGCTGCCCTTCCGGCACGGGCTCGGCATCGACGAGGAGGACGGGCTGCGGGTCTCCCTGCGGGGAGCGGTTCGGGAGTCCCTGGTCTCCGCCCCCGTGGGTGAGGACGTGCTGCGCGTCGCCGTCTGTGCCGTCCCGCTCATGTCCAACTTCACCGACGTCGACGCCCTCGCCGCCGAGCCGGGTGTCGTGGTGCGGTTCGTGGACCGGCCGGAGGAGT
The DNA here is from genome assembly GCF_001509475.1 of Streptomyces regalis. Lineage (GTDB taxonomy): Bacteria > Actinomycetota > Actinomycetes > Streptomycetales > Streptomycetaceae > Streptomyces > Streptomyces regalis. The sequence continues at coordinate 30,951 of NZ_LLZG01000367.1, read as the reverse complement.
TGGAGGACGCCGATCTGGTGGTGATCCCCGGCACTCGCGGGACCGTCCGCGCCCTGGAGTGGCTGCGGGAGCGGGGGCTGGCGCAGGCCGTCGTCCGAAGGGCCGCCGAGCAAAGGCCCGTTCTCGGGATCTGCGGCGGCTTCCAGATCCTCGGCGAGCACATCGAGGACGAGGTCGAGAGCCGACAGGGGCATGTCGACGGGCTCGGGATCCTTCCCGTACGGGTGCGGTTCGCCCGGGAGAAGACCCTGACCCGGCCGACCGGGGAAGCCCTCGGTGAGCCCGTCGAGGGGTACGAGATCCATCACGGGGTCGCCGAGATCAGCGGCGGCACCACGTTCATCTCTGATGGCCATGGGCACAGCCTGGACGGCTGCCGGGTCGGTCAGACCTGGGGCACGCACTGGCACGGCTCGCTGGAGTCGGACGGTTTCCGGCGGGCCTTCCTGCGTGAGGTGGCGGCCACCGCGGGCCGCCGTTTCGTGCCGGCCGCCGACACCTCGTTCGCCGCGCTGCGCGAGGAGCAGCTCGACCGGCTCGGCGATCTGATCGAACAGCACGCGGACACGGACGCGCTCTGGCGGCTCATCGAGTCGGGCGCGCCGCAAGGACTGCCTTTCATTCCACCGGGAGCGCCCGCATGAGCACTGTGTTGTTGTTGTCGACCGCCGACACGGATCTGCTGGCGGCCCGCGCCGCCTCCGGTGCCGCCTACCGGATCGGCAACCCGACCCGCGTGGACGTCGAGAGCGAGCTGCCCGCGCTGCTCGACGGCGCGGACCTCGCCGTCGTGCGGCTGCTGGGCGGCAAGCGGGCCTGGGAGGACGGGCTCGCCAAGCTGAAGGCGTCCGGTGTCCCGACCGTGCTGCTGGGCGGCGAGGCCGTCCCCGACGCCGAGTTGATGGCCGAGTCGTCCGTCCCGGCCGGTGTCGTGGCCGAGGCGCTGAAGTATCTCGTCGAGGGCGGGCCCGCCAACCTCACCGAACTCGCCCGGTTCCTCTCCGACACCGTGCTGCTGACGGGCGAGGGGTTCGTCGAGCCGCAGAAGATGCCGGAGTACGGCGTCCACGGCGAGCGTCCCCTCGTCGACGGCCGTCCGACGGTCGGCGTGCTCTTCTACCGGGCCCATGAGCTGAGCGGCAACACCGCCTTCGTGGACACCCTGTGCGACGCCATCGAGGCGCGGGGCGCCAACGCCCTTCCCGTGTACTGCGGTTCGCTGCGCGGCGCTGCCCCGGAACTCTACGAGATCCTCGGCAAGGCCGACGCGCTCGTCGCCACCGTCCTCGCCGCCGGCGGCACGCACGCCTCGCAGGCGTCGGCGGGCGGCGACGAGGAGGCGTGGGACATCGGTGCCCTCGCCGACCTCGACATCCCGGTCCTGCAGGGCCTCTGCCTCACCTCCAGCCGCGCTGCCTGGGACGAGTCCGACGCGGCCCTCTCCCCCATGGACGCGGCGATGCAGGTCGCGATCCCCGAGTTCGACGGCCGCCTCATCACCGTCCCCTTCTCCTTCAAGGAGCAGGGCCCCGACGACGTACCCGTGTATGTCGCCGCCCCGGAGCGGGCAGCGCGCGTCGCCGGGATCGCCGTACGGCACGCGCAGTTGAAGCACAAGCCGAACGCCGACAAGAAGCTGGCGCTCGTCTTCACCGCCTACCCGACCAAGCACTCGCGCGTCGGCAACGCGGTCGGCCTCGACACGCCCGCGTCGGCGGTGCGGGTGCTGGACGCCCTCAAGGACGCCGGGTACGGGCTCACCGAGTACCCCGCGGGCGGCGACGAGTTGATCCACCGCCTCATCGAGGCGGGCGGGCACGACGTCGAGTGGCTCACCGAGGAGCAGTTGGCTTCCGCGCCCGCGCGCGTGCCGCTGGCCGACTACCGGGCCTGGTTCGACAAGCTGGACCCGGACCTCAAGCAGGCCATGCTGGAGGCCTGGGGCGAGCCGCCGGGGTCGCTGTACGTCGACGGGGACGACATCGTCCTCGCCTCGCTCCAGTTCGGGAACGTCGTCGTGATGATCCAGCCGCCGCGCGGCTTCGGCGAGAACCCGATCGCGATCTACCACGACCCGGACATGCCGCCGTCGCACCACTACATGGCGGCCTACCGGTGGCTGGAGGCTGCAAAATCGGAGGGGGGCTTCGGAGCCGACGCGATCGTGCACATGGGCAAGCACGGCACGATGGAGTGGCTGCCGGGCAAGGGGCTCGGGCTCAGCGGCGGTTGCGCTCCGGATGCCGTGCTCGGTGATCTGCCGCTGATCTACCCGTTCATCGTCAACGATCCCGGCGAGGGCACCCAGGCCAAGCGCCGCGGTCACGCCACCGTCGTCGACCACCTCGTGCCGCCGATGGCGCGCGCCGACACCTACGGCGACCTGGCCAAGCTGGAGCAGCTCCTCGACGAGTACGCGCTCGTCTCCGACCTGGACCCGACGAAGGCGCCCGCGGTCCGGGCGCAGATCTGGACGCTGGTCAAGGCGGCCGAGCTCCACCACGACCTGCATGTCGACGAGCAGCCGGACGACGAGGCGTTCGACGAGTTCGTCATGCACATCGACGGCTATCTGTGCGAGATCAAGGACGTGCAGATCCGCGACGGTCTGCACATCCTGGGTGGCGGTCCGGTCGGTGAACCGCGCGTCAACCTCGTGCTCGCCGTGCTGCGCGCCTCGCAGGTGTGGGGCGGGCAGGCCAATGCCCTGCCGGGGCTCCGCGCTTCGCTGGCCGCTCATTTCGGGCTCGACGAGAAGGAGCTGCTGGGCGAACCGGGTGCGCCGGTGAAGGTGCCGGTGGAGCTGTCCGACCTCGTCGAGGGCCCGTCGCGTACCGCCGCCGACGCGATCGACCTGCTGGAGCAGCTGTGCCGGCGGATCGCGGAGGGGATGGAGGAGCGCGACTGGGCGGTCGCGGAGAGCCGTCCTCTGGTGCGTGCCGTCGTCGGCACCGAACTCCCCGACGCCGTCGCCGTGGTGGAGTTCGCCTGCAACGAGGTCGTGCCCCGCCTGGCGAGGACCACCGACGAGATCGGCCACATCCTCAAGGCCCTCGACGGCGGTTACGTCCCCGCCGGTCCGTCGGGTTCGCCGACGCGCGGGCTCGTGAACGTGCTGCCGACCGGCCGTAACTTCTACTCCGTCGACCCCAAGGCCATCCCGTCCAGGCTGAGTTGGGAGGTCGGCCAGTCGCTCGCCGACTCGCTGGTCGCCCGCTACCTCCAGGACACCGGCGAGTACCCGAAGTCCGTCGGCCTGACGGTCTGGGGCACGTCCGCTATGCGCACCCAGGGCGACGACATCGCCGAGATCCTGGCGCTGCTGGGCTGCCGGCCGGTGTGGGACGACGCCTCGCGCCGGGTGACCGGCTTCGAGGTCGTCGGCCTGGAGGAACTCGGGCGGCCGCGCATCGACGTCACGGTGCGCATCTCCGGCTTCTTCCGGGACGCCTTCCCGCACGTGGTCGGGCTGCTCGACGACGCGGTGCGGGCGGTGGCGGAGCTGGACGAGCCGGCCGACCGGAACTTCGTGCGCGCCCACGCCGACGAGGACACCGCCGAGCACGGCGACCGGCGGCGCGCGACGGCCCGTATCTTCGGCTCCAAGCCGGGTGCGTACGGCGCCGGTCTGCTGCCGCTGATCGACGCCCGGAACTGGCGTTCCGACGCCGACCTGGCCGAGGTGTACGCCGTCTGGGGCGGCTACGCCTACGGGCGCGGGCTCGATGGGCGGGCGGCGCGCGGGGACATGGAGACCGCGTTCAAGCGGATCAACGTCGCCGCGAAGAACGTCGACACGCGCGAGCACGACCTCGTCGACGCCGACGACTACTTCCAGTACCACGGCGGCATGGTCGCGATGGTGCGGCACCTGACGGGCGCCAACCCCGAGGCGTACGTGGGTGATTCGGCCACTCCCGACCAGGTGAAGACCCGCACGCTGGGCGAGGAGACGCACCGCGTCTTCCGGGCCCGCGTGGTCAACCCCCGCTGGATGGCGGCCATGCGGCGGCACGGCTACAAGGGCGCCTTCGAGATGGCGGCGACCGTGGACTACCTCTTCGGCTACGACGCCACGGCGGGCGTGGTCGACGACTGGATGTACGAGAAGCTGTCGGCCGAGTACGTCTTCGACGCCGAGAACCGGGACTTCATGAAGAAGTCCAACCCGTGGGCGCTGCGTGGCATCACCGAACGGCTCCTGGAGGCCGCCGACCGCGGGCTGTGGGCCGAGCCGGACGCGGACACGCTGGAGCGGCTGCGGGCCACCTACCTGGAGCTGGAAGGCGACTTGGAGGGCGACGAGAAGTGACAACTCCCTTCCCTTTCACGGCCGTTGTCGGCCAGGACGATCTGCGGCTGGCGCTGCTGCTGAACGCCGTGTCACCGGCGGTCGGCGGTGTGCTGGTGCGCGGCGAGAAGGGCACGGCCAAGTCGACGGCCGTACGCGCGCTTTCGGCGCTGATGCCCCAGGTCCCGGTCGTCCCCGGGTGCCGTTTCTCGTGCGACCCGACCGCTCCCGACCCGGCGTGCCCGGACGGGCCGCACGAGGCGGGGCCGGGTGCCGAGCGCCCTGCCCGCATGGTCGAACTCCCCGTCGGCGCCTCCGAGGACCGGCTGGTGGGCGCGCTGGACATCGAGCGGGCGCTGGCCGAGGGCGTGAAGGCCTTCGAGCCGGGTCTCCTCGCGGACGCCCACCGCGGAATCCTGTACGTCGACGAGGTCAACTTGCTCCACGACCACCTGGTCGACCTGCTGCTGGACGCGGCGGCGATGGGTGCCTCGTACGTCGAGCGCGAGGGCGTCTCCGTACGGCACGCCGCCCGTTTCCTGCTCGTCGGGACCATGAACCCCGAAGAGGGCGAGCTGCGGCCGCAGCTGCTCGACCGGTTCGGGCTGACCGTCGAGGTCGCGGCCTCGCGGGAGCCCGACCAGCGGGTGGAGGTCGTACGGCGGCGGCTCGCCTACGACGACGATCCGGCCGGCTTCGCCGCGCGGTGGGCGGACGAGGAGGCCGCCGTACGGGCGCGGATCGTGGCGGCACGGGAGCTGCTGCCGTCGGTGCGGCTGGGCGACGGGGCGCTGCGGCAGATCGCGGCGACCTGCGCCGCCTTCGAGGTCGACGGGATGCGGGCCGACATCGTGATGGCCCGTACGGCCACCGCGCTGGCCGCGTGGGCCGGGCGGACCGATGTGCTCGCCGAGGATGTGCGGCAGGCGGCGCTGCTGGCGCTGCCGCACCGGCGACGGCGCAATCCCTTTGACGCGCCGGGGCTCGACGAGGACAAGCTCGACCAGACGCTGGAGGAGTTCTCCGGTGAGGGCGAGGGCGACGAGGATCCCGACCCCGACGGGCCCGGCGGAGGTGGCGGACAGCCGCCGTCCGAGGGACCCCAGGCCGACGGTGGTTCCGGCGCCCGGCCCGAGGCCGGCGAGGGCGGGGAGCCGCAGGCTTCCGGGGCCGGGGAGCAGACTCCCGTACGGGCGTCCGAGCCGTTCCGGGCGAAGGTGCTGAGCGTGCCGGGCATCGGTGAGGGTGCCGCCGGGCGGCGTTCGCGGGCGCGGACGGAACATGGGCGCACCACGGGGGCTCGGCGTCCCCGAGGGGCCCTGACCAAGCTGCACTTGGCGGCCACCGTGCAGGCGGCCGCGCCGCATCAGCGGGCTCGGGGGCGGTCCGGGCGGGGTCTCGTCGTGCGCCGGGACGATCTGCGGCAGGCCGTGCGGGAGGGGCGCGAGGGCAATCTCGTGCTGTTCGTCGTGGACGCCTCCGGGTCGATGGCGGCCCGGCAGCGGATGAGTGCGGTGAAGGGGGCCGTGCTGTCGCTGCTGCTGGACGCGTATCAGCGGCGGGACAAGGTGGGGCTCGTGACGTTTCGCGGGTCGGCCGCCGATGTCGCGCTGCCGCCGACCTCGTCGGTGGATGCCGCCGCGGCTCGGCTGGAGTCGCTGCCGACCGGTGGGCGTACTCCGCTGGCGGCCGGGCTGCTCAAGGCCCATGAGGTGCTGCGGGTGGAGCGGCTCAGGGATCCGGCTCGGCGGGCGCTCGTCGTGGTGGTGACCGATGGGCGGGCCACGGGTGGGCCGGAACCGGTCGCGCTCGCGGGGCGGGCGGCTCGGTTGTTCGCGGCGGAGGGCGTCGCGTCCGTGGTGGTCGACTGCGAGTCGGGGCCCGTGCGGCTGGGGCTGGCCGGGCAGCTCGCGGGTGAGCTGGGGGGTGCCGCGGTGACGCTGGACGAGTTGCGGGCGGACTCCATCGCCGGGCTGGTGCGGGATGTGCAGGGTGTGTCGAAGAGGAGGGCCGCATAGTGCCTCAGGGTCAGCCGAGTGTGGTGCCGAACGATGGACTGACGACTCGTCAGCGTCGTAATCGGCCGCTTGTCGTCGTGCACACGGGCGTCGGGAAGGGCAAGTCGACCGCTGCGTTCGGGCTCGCCCTGCGCGCCTGGAACCAGGGGTGGCCCATCGGGGTGTTCCAGTTCGTCAAGTCGGCCAAGTGGAAGGTCGGCGAGGAGAAGGCGCTGCGGGTGCTCGGTGCCAGTGGTGAGGGCGGGTCCGTCGACTGGCACAAGATGGGTGAGGGCTGGTCATGGGTGCAGCGTGACGATCAGATGGACAACGAGGACAAGGCCCGGGAGGGCTGGGAGCAGGTCAAGCGGGACCTGGCTGCCGAGACGTACAAGCTGTACGTGCTCGACGAGTTCGCCTACCCGATGCACTGGGGGTGGGTGGACACCGACGAGGTCGTCGATGTGCTGCGGAATCGGCCCGGGAACCAGCATGTGGTGATCACCGGGCGGAACGCGCCCGAGAAGCTCGTCGAGTTCGCCGACCTCGTGACCGACATGTCCAAGGTGAAGCACCCCATGGACGCAGGTCAGAAGGGCCAGAGAGGCATCGAGTGGTGATCGCGTGATGTCCTCCTCGTCGTCCTCGTCGTCCTCGTCGTCCTCGTCCGTCCCTCGGTTGGTCATCGCCGCGCCGGCCTCCGGCAGTGGCAAGACCACCGTCGCCACCGGGTTGATGGCCGCGCTCGCCGCGCGGGGGCTTGCCGTGTCTCCGCACAAGGTGGGGCCGGACTACATCGATCCCGGGTATCACGCGCTCGCGACCGGGCGGGTGGGGCGGAACCTCGACGCGTATCTGTGCGGGCCGGAGTTGATCGGGCCGTTGTTTCTGCACGGGGCGCGCGGGTGTGACATCGCCGTCGTCGAGGGCGTCATGGGGCTGTACGACGGGGCCGGCGCGGAGGGTGAGCTGGCGTCCACCGCGCATGTGGCGAAGTTGCTGCGGGCGCCGGTGGTGCTTGTCGTCGACGCGTCGTCGCAGTCGCGGTCCGTTGCGGCGCTGGTGCATGGGTTTGCGTCGTGGGATCCGGAGGTGCGGGTCGGGGGCGTGATTCTGAACAAGGTCGCGTCGGATCGGCATGAGGAGTTGCTGCGGGAGGCGTTGGATTCGGCCGGGGTGCCTGTGATGGGGGTGCTGCGGCGGGTGGCTCAGGTGGATACGCCGTCGCGGCATCTGGGGTTGGTGCCGGTGGCTGAGCGGCGGGCTGCTGCTGTGGAGGCGGTTGCGGCGATGGCCGCGCAGGTTGAGCGAGGCTGCGATCTGGAAGGGTTGCTGGGGCTGGCCCGGAGTGCGGGAGCGTTGTCGGGTGCGGCTTGGGATGCAGCCGAGGTCGTGGCTTCCTCGCCCCCGCCGCCCCTTCCCGTCCCGACCCTGGGGGCCGCGCCCCCAGACCCCCGCTTCGGCCCTGAACGGGCCTCGTCCTCAAACGCCGGACGGGCTGGAGGGTGCGGGCCGGCGTCGACAAGCGCGGGCGGCTGTTCTCGTCCTCAAGCGGTGAGAGTTGCCGTCGCCGGTGGTCCCGCCTTCACCTTCTCCTACGCCGAGCACGCCGAGCTGCTCGCCGCCGCCGGTGCCGAAGTCGTCCCCTTCGACCCCCTTCGGGACGAGCAACTTCCCGACGGCACCCGTGGCCTGGTCATCGGCGGCGGATTCCCCGAGGTGTACGCCGCCGAGCTGTCCGGCAACGAACCCCTGCGCAAGGCCATCGGTGACTTCGCGTTGAGCGGCGCTCCCGTCGCCGCCGAGTGTGCCGGGCTGCTCTATCTGTGTCGGGAGCTGGACGGGCAGCCCATGTGCGGGGTGCTCGATGCCACCGGCCGGATGAGCGAGCGGCTCACGCTCGGGTACCGGGACGCCGTCGCCGTCAGCGACAGTTCCCTCGCCGCTGCCGGGACGCGGATGCGGGGGCACGAGTTTCATCGGACCGTCGTCGAGCCCGGCTCGGGGGCGGCGCCCGCCTGGGGGGTCAGGGCCCCTCAACGGCGGGTCGAAGGTTTCGTACAGCAGGGCGTGCACGCGAGTTATCTGCACACGCACTGGGCCGCACAGCCCGGTGTCGCCCGTCGGTTCGTCGAGAGGTGCCGGACGTCATGAGCAGCAGCAGGTTGATCGGAGTCGGCGTCGGTCCCGGCGATCCGGAGCTGGTGACCGTCAAGGGCGTCAACGCGCTGCGTGCCGCCGATGTCGTCGTCGTGCCCGTCATGGACACGGGCGAGCGGGGGCGTGCTGAGGCGACCGTGTTGCACTACGTGCCCGCGGAGAAGATCGTCCGGGTCGTGTTCGCGCTCAACGAGCGGACCGACCGGGCTCGGCGCGAGGCCGCCTGGGATGCGGCGGGCGAGCGGGTCGCCGAGCTGCTGCGGAGTCACTCCACGGTCGCCTTCGCCACCATCGGTGACCCCAACGTCTATTCCACCTTCACCTATCTCGCCCAGACCATCGGCGAGTCGCTGCCCGACACTGTCGTCGAGACCGTCCCCGGCATCACCGCGATGCAGGACCTCGCCGCCCGTTCGGGAGCCGTGCTCACCGAGGGGACCGAGCCGCTCACGCTCGTGCCCGTCACGGCGGGGGCGACGGTGCTCAAGGAGGCCCTCGGCGGGTCCGGGACCGTTGTCGCCTACAAGTTCGGGCGGCAGGCCGGGGAGGTCGCCGAGGCGCTGCGGGAGACCGGGCGGATCGAGAACGCGGTGTGGGGGTCGGCGCTGGGGCTGGCGGAGGAGTCGATCCGGCCGGCCGCCGACCTCGACGACGCTCCCCTGCCCTACCTGTCGACGCTCATCGCACCCGCCCCGCGCGACGGTGGGCGGGGCGGCAAGTTGTGAGCCCCTCGCCCACCCGGTGCCGTGACGTACGGCTCCGGCATCCGCAGACCTCGTCGCACTCGTAAGACCCGTAGGAGAGGACCGATTCCCATGGCCGATGCCCCCACCGGCAAGGTGACCTTCGTCGGTGCCGGCCCCGGCGCCGCCGATCTGCTGACGTTCCGTGCCGCGCGTGCCATCGCCGAGGCCGATGTCGTGATCTGGGCGGCCAGCCTGGTGCAGGCGGAGGTCCTCCAGCACGCGCGCGAGGACGCCGAGATCCTCGACTCGGCCACCATGTCCCTGGAGGACGTCGTCGCCGTGTACGAGCGGGCCCATGAGGCCGGGCTCAAGGTCGCGCGTATTCACTCCGGTGACCCTGCCCTGTGGGGCGGTACGCAGGAGCAGCTCGACCGGTGTGCCGGGATCGGAGTCGCCACCGAGGTCGTGCCCGGCGTCTCCGCCTTCTCCGCCGTCGCCGCGCTCGCCCAGCGCGAGCTGACCATCCCGGAGGTCGCGCAGTCCGTCGTCCTCACCCGGCTCGGGGGCGGCAAGACGCCGATGCCGCCCGGCGAGGAGGTGCGGGAGTTCGCCAAGCACGGGACCACCATGGCGATCTTCCTGTCGGCCGCCCGTAGCGGACAGCTGGTGCGGGAACTGCTGGAGGGCGGGTATCCGACGGACACACCGGTCGTCGTCGCCTACCAGGCGACCTGGCCGGAGGAACTCGTCGTGAAGTGCACCATCGGGACTCTGGAGGAGACCGTCAAGGAGCACAAGCTCTGGAAGCACACCCTGTTCCTCGTCGGCCCGGCCCTCGACGCGCACGGCACGCGCTCGCACCTCTACCACCCCGGTCACTTCCACGGGTACCGGAAGGCCGACCCGCAGGCGCGGCGGGCGCTGCGCGAGCGCGGGGCAAGCACGTGATCTCCGAGCGGCCGATCCCCGAGCGCCCGATCACGGTCGTCGGTACAGGGACGGGGGCGCCGCTGCCCGAGGACGTCCTCGCCGGGGCCGAGCTGGTGGTCGGCGGGCGGCGGCATCTGGACGCCGTACGACTGGCCGACGGCGTGGAGCGGGTCGTGCTCGGGGCGCTGGCTCCTGCCCTCGACACCGTCGCGGAGTACGTCGCGAAGGACCGGCGGGTGGTCGTGCTGGCCTCCGGCGACCCCGGGTTCTTCGGAATCGTGCGGGTGCTGGCCGAGCGGTTCGGGGCGGAGCGGCTCGATGTGCGGGCCGGTGTGTCCTCCGTCGCCGCCGCCTTCGCGCGCCTCGGGCTGACCTGGGACGACGCGGTCGTCGTCAGCGCGCACGGGCGGCAGCCGCACACGGCCGTCAACGTCTGCCGGGCGCATCCGAAGGTCGCCGTGCTGACCGGACCGGGCGCCGGGCCCGCCGAGTTGGGCGCGGCGCTCGCCCGTACCGCCCCCGGGCGGGTCCTGGTCGTCGCGTCCGCGCTGGGCGACCCCGCCCGCGAGCGCGTGGAGCGGGTGTCCCCGGGCGAGGCCGCGCGGCGGGACTGGGGTACGGCGGTGAGTGTCGTGCTCTGCCTGGACGAGACGCGGGCGCCGGGTGGCGTGCGTACGGTCGCCGGGGCGGCCGCCGCACCCGCCGAATGGGCCCTGGACGAGGGCGAGTTCACGCATCGCGACTCCATGATCACCAAGTTCGAGGTACGGGCTCTCGCCCTGGCCCGGCTCGGGCCGCGCCTCGGCGACCTCGTCTGGGACATCGGCGCCGGCTCCGGGTCGGTGGCCGTGGAGTGCGCACGGTTCGGTGCCGCCGTCACCGCGGTCGAGAAGACCGCGGACGGCGTGGAGCGGATCCGCGCCAACGCCGCCGCGCACGGCGTCGACGTCCACGTCGTGCACGGGGCGGCGCCGACCGTCCTGTCCGACCTCGACGATCCCGACGCGGTGTTCATCGGGGGCGGGGGGCGCGAGCTGCCCGCCATCGTCACGGCGTGCGCGCGGCGGGCGCGGCGGGCGGTCGTGGTCGCCATGGCGGCCCTTGACCGGGTGCCTGCGGCACGTGAGGCGCTGAAGGGTGCCGGGTTCGACTGCGACGGGGTGCTGTTGCAGTCGTCCAGGCTCGCGCCGCTGCCGGGGGACGTGACCCGGCTGGCGGCCACCAATCCCGTTTTTCTCCTGTGGGGTGTCAGGCCCGACAGCCGTATTGAAGGAGTTGCACAGTGATCGGCCTCATTTCCGCCACCGCGGCGGGGGCGGCGGCGCGGGACCGGCTGGCCGCGGCGTGGCCGGACCGCGTGCGCGTGTACGACGGGCCCGTCGGGGACGCCGTACGGCGGGCGTTCGCGGAGTGCGAGCAGCTCGTGTGCTTTCTGGCCACGGGAGCGGTCGTACGGCTGATCGCCCCGCTGCTGGGTGACAAGGCGACCGACCCGGGTGTGGTGTGCGTCGACGAGGGCGGGCGGTTCGCCGTGTCGCTGGTCGGCGGGCACGGCGGCGGGGCCAATGAACTCGCCCGGGAGGTCGGGGAGTTGCTGGCGGTCGAGCCCGTGGTGACGACGGCGACCGATGCCGTGGGGGTGCCCGGTCTGGACACCCTCGGGTTTCCGGTGGAGGGCGATGTCGCCGGGGTCTCGCGGGCCCTGCTCGACGGTGAACCGGTGGCGTTGAAGGCCGAGTTGGCCTGGCCGCTGCCACCGCTCCCGGTCGCCGCCGAGGGTACGTACACCATCCGTCTGACGGATCGGCTCGTGGAGCGCGCCGCCGAGCGCGAGGTCGTCCTGCGCCCGCCGTCCCTCGTCGTCGGCGTCGGTGCCTCCAAGGGCGCCCCTGTCGACGAGGTACTCGGGCTGATCGAGAGCGCGCTCGGCGACGCCGGCCTCTCCCCCGCTTCCCTCGCCGAACTCGCCACCGTCGACGCCAAGGCCGACGAACCCGGCATCGTCGAGGCCGCCGCCCGGCTCGGCGTCCCCCTCGTCACCCACTCCGCCGAGGAACTGGCCGCCGTCGAGGTCCCCAACCCCTCCGACGCGCCCCTCGCCGCCGTGGGCACCCCCTCCGTCGCCGAGGCCGCCGCACTCGTGCGGGGCGGCGAACTCCTTGTACCCAAGCGGAAGTCGGAGCGCGCCGACGGGCAGCCGGCGATGGCGACCTGTGCCGTCGTACGGCGTCCGGGGCGCGGGCGACTCGCGGTCGTCGGGCTCGGGCCCGGTGCCCGTGATCTGCTGACGCCGCGCGCGACGGCGGAACTGCGGCGCGCCTCCGTGCTCGTCGGGCTCGACCAGTACGTCGACCAGATCCGCGATCTGCTGCGGCCCGGCACCCGGATCCTGGAGTCGGGGCTCGGCGCCGAGGAGGAGCGGGCCCGGACGGCCGTCGAGGAGGCCCGCAAGGGGCAGGCGGTCGCGCTGATCGGCAGCGGGGACGCGGGCGTGTACGCCATGGCCTCCCCCGCGCTCGCCGAGGCCTCCGACGACATCGACGTGATCGGGATCCCGGGCGTCACCGCCGCCCTCGCGGCCGCCGCGATCCTCGGGGCGCCGCTCGGACACGACCACGTGTCGATCAGCCTCTCCGACCTGCACACTCCGTGGGAGGTCATCGAGCGGCGGGTGCGGGCCGCGGCCGAGGCCGACATCGTGGTCACCTTCTACAACCCCCGCTCCCGGGGCCGCGACTGGCAGCTGCCGAAGGCCCTCGCGATCCTCGCCGAGCACCGGAAGCCGACGACGCCGGTCGGTGTCGTACGGAACGCGTCGCGGCCGGACGAGTCCAGTCGGCTCACGACACTGGGCGCCCTCGACCCGGCGACGGTCGACATGATGACGGTCGTGACCGTGGGCAACACCGCGACCCGGGACATCGCGGGGCGCATGGTGACGCCGCGCGGCTACCGGTGGCAGGCATCGCAGGAGGGCGCCAAGTGAACCGTGTGGATCGCGTGGATCGTGTGGTTCATCCGATCGAAGTGGAGTCCTACCGGCGGCTGCGCGCCCGCCTGGACACCTCGCACTTCCCGCCGCTGACCCGGGCGGTGGTGGAGAGAGTCATCCACTCCGCCGCGGATCTCGACTACGCCACCGATCTCGTCATGGACGAGGGCGACCTGGAGAAGGCGCACTCCGCGCTGCACTCCGGCGCGCCCGTCGTCACGGACGTGGAGATGGTCGCGGCCGGCATCACCCGGCGGGAGACCGTCTGCCGGCTCAGGGACGCCAAGTCCGGTCCGGGACTGACCCGTTCGGCGCACGCGATCCGGCTCGCCTACGAGCAGGTCGGCCCGGGTGCCCTCTGGGTGATCGGCAACGCGCCGACCGCCCTTGAGGAGCTGCTGACCCTGGACGCCGCCCCGGCCCTCGTCATCGGCCTGCCCGTCGGCTTCGTCGGCGCGGTCGAGTCCAAGGCCGCGCTGCGCGAGAGCGGGCTGCCCGCCGTGAGCAACGTGTCCGAGAAGGGCGGTTCGGCGGTCGCCTCCGCCGCGCTCAACGCCCTGCTGTACCACCCCCTTGCGCAGAAGACCGAGCTTCAAAAGACCGAGTCTCAGAAGAACGAGTCCCAGAAGACCGAGGAGAAATCGTGACCACCCCGCCGCCCGCCCTGCTCATCGCCGGTCATGGCACCCGGGACGACGCCGGGGCCGAGGCGTTCCGCGACTTCGTCCGGGAGCTGGGGGCCCGCCACCCCGAGCTGCCCGTCGCGGGCGGCTTCATCGAGCTGTCCCCGCCGCCGCTGGGCGACGCCGTGACCGAGCTGGTCGAGCGGGGCGTACGGCGGTTCGCCGCGGTGCCGCTGATGCTGGTGTCCGCCGGGCACGCCAAGGGGGACATCCCGGCGGCGCTGGCCCGCGAGAAGGAGCGGCACCCCGGGATCTCGTACACCTACGGCCGCCCGCTGGGCCCGCACCCGGCGCTGCTGTCCGTCCTGGAGCGGCGCCTGGACGAGGCGCTCGGCACCGAGGGCCGCACGCCCGGCGACCGGGCCGACGTGACCGTGCTGCTGGTCGGGCGCGGTTCCACGGACCCCGACGCCAACGCCGAGGTGCACAAGGCGGCGCGGCTGCTGTGGGAGGGGCGCGGATACGCGGGCGTGGAGACGGCGTTCGTGTCGCTCGCGGCGCCGGACGTGCCGAGCGGCCTGGATCGCTGCGTGAAGCTGGGGGCGCGGAAGATCGTCGTCCTCCCCTACTTCCTCTTCACCGGCATCCTGCCGGACCGCGTACGGCAGCAGACGGAGGGCTGGGCGGCCGCGCACCCGGAGGTCGAGGTGCGCTCGGCGGACGTCATCGGTCCCGAGCGGGAGCTGCTCGACCTGGTGATGGAGCGCTACGAGGAGGCCCTCAAGGGCGACCTGCGGATGAACTGCGACTCGTGCGTGTACCGCATAGCACTGCCCGGCTTCGAGGACAAGGTCGGCATGCCCCAGCAGCCGCACTTCCACCCGGACGACGACGGCCACCACCACGGGCACGGTCATCATGACCACGGCCACCACCACGGCGCCCACTCCCATGCCCACTGAGGCGCACGACCTTCGCCACCACGGCGACGCCGAGGTCCGTGACGACGGCTCGGCGCTCGTCGACCTCGCCGTGAACGTCCGCGCGGACACGCCGCCCGCGTGGCTGCGCGAGCGGATCGCCGAGTCGCTGGGCTCCCTCGCGGCTTACCCGGACGGGCGGGCCGCGCGGGCGGCGGTGGCGGCGCGGCACGGGCTGCCGGCGGAACGGGTGCTGCTGACGGCGGGGGCCGCGGAGGCGTTCGTCCTGCTGGCGCGGGCACTGAAGGTACGCCGACCGGTCGTCGTGCACCCGCAGTTCACGGAGCCGGAGGCGGCCCTGCGGGACGCGGGCCACACGGTCGACCGGGTGCTGCTGCGGGAGGAGGACGGCTTCCGCCTCGACCCGGCGGCCGTCCCTGAGGAGGCCGACCTGGTGGTCGTCGGCAACCCCACCAACCCGACCTCGGTGCTCCACCCGGCCGCGTCCCTCGCCGAACTCGCCCGCCCCGGGCGGACGTTGGTGGTGGACGAGGCGTTCATGGACGCGGTGCCGGGTGAGCGGGAGGCGCTGGCGAGCCGCACGGACATACCGGGTCTGGTGGTGCTCCGCAGCCTGACCAAGACCTGGGGCCTGGCCGGCCTGCGGATCGGCTACGTCCTCGCCGCCCCGGAAACCATCGCCGACCTGGAGCGCGCCCAGCCCCTGTGGCCGGTCTCCACACCCGCGCTCACCGCCGCCGAGGCCTGCATGTCGTCCCCGGCCCTGGCGGAGGCGGCCCACGCGGCCCACCGCATCGCCGCCGACCGGGCCCATCTCGTCGCGGGGCTGGGCGAGTTCGCGTCGGCAGGACTCCGGGTCGTCGAGCCCGCCGAGGGGCCCTTCGTGCTCGTCCGCCTGCCGAGGGCGGCAGCGGTACGGGAGCATCTGCGCGAGCTCGGGTTCGCGGTGCGGCGTGGGGACACCTTCCCCGGGCTGGGCGAGGAGTGGTTGCGGCTGGCGGTGCGGGACCGGGGGACGGTCAGTTCCTTCCTGCAGGCGCTGGACCAGGCGCTGGCGCGTCGCTGAGGCGCGGGACTGCATCGCTGCTCCGCGGGCACGCACGGATCGTGTCCGTGGTCCGGGAATACGGGGGCGGTTTCCCTCACGCCTCCGGGCCACGGATTCGGCCTGGACGGTCCGATGCCCCGCACGATCACTCCGGTCGTGTGGGGGCGGTGCCTTCTGTCGGAGATGCTGATCCGGCATCGCAGCTCGGCGCCCCGGGCGTTCACCGAAGCAGGGTCGTCGCCTTCGAGCTCGACATGAGGGCAGGCCCGGCCTTCGGGCAGGCCCGACGGAGTCGGGGCCGCGGCGGGCACGCATGGTGGCCACGATCGCCTCGTCCCTGCCTTCGACCTCGCTGGGCGCACAGCGCAGGATTGCGGGCAGGCGTCCTCGAAGGACGTGAACGGCTGCAGCACCACGACCGGGGCGAACAGCGCGTACAGGAGCCGGTGGCGTCGTTGCCTCACAGCAGCACCGCACCCTCGCTCGTCGAGCGGGTCGCCGACGCGCAGCAGCTTGGTGCGGGCGACGAACGCCTCGCGGAAGCGCTCGTAGACCTCGCGCCGCCGCGGGTGGGGTCCGCGACGGCACGGCAGGAGGTGGGTCGGACAGGTCAGGCCCAGGGGTTGACCACCGTGAAGGAGCTGTCGGCGCGGAACGTGTCGGTGTTCTGGTAGAGGTCCACGCGCAGCGCGTAGTTGTAGTGGCGCAGGTAGCGGCCGGGGTAGTTGTACGACTCCAGGCTGACGGAACCGGAGGCGGTGCCCGGGCGGGCGCAGTAGGTGGCGTCCTTCTTGAAGGTGTCGGTGCCGTTGCTGCTGTCGAAGCGGACCCGGAAGTCCCAGTGGCGCAGATAGCGGCCGGAGGAGTCGCGGAAGGAGTAGCAGTTGGCGTCGGCGAGGCCGGGCACGACGGTGAAGGTGGCGCCCTGCTTCACGGCGGTGCTGCTGGAGGCGCTCACCGGGTCGATGTAGCCGAGGCTGTCGGAGCGCACCACGGCGTAGCGGTCGGGGAAGTTGACCGACTGAAGCGACCGGGTGGTGTTGGTGGGCGTGGTGACGCCGCCGGAGACCGTCTCCTTCAGCACGGTGGCGTGGCGTATGAATCCGGTCAGCCCGGGCACCTCGGTGGGTGTCGTCCAGGTGGCGAAATTGTCGTAGCTGTCGCTGTACCAGTACTTCCCGGCGCGGTAGCCGTCGTAGTAGATGCGCCAGCCGCCGTTGTCGAGCTGGACCAGGGCCGGGCCCTCGACCCAGTCGCCGAAGCCCGCCCAGTTGCCGGTCTTCTTGAAGGTGTACGGGCCGGTGAGGCTGGAGGCGGTGGCGTACTCGATGTACTTCGTCGTCTCGTTCTTGGTGAACGCGTGGTAGGTGGAGTCGACCTTGACGACAAAGGTGTCGATGTAGTTCGGGCCGATGCCGGACAGCTGGGTGGGCGCGGACCAGGTGGTCAGCGCGGAGTTGGTCGCCGTGATCTTGTAGGCGGTGAAGTGGGTGGCGGTACTCGCCGCCGTCAGCGACACGATGATGTTGACGCTGCCGTCGCTGTCGACGAACCACTCCGGCGCCCAGGTGCGGGTCAGCCCGCTGATCGGGATCGTGTAGTTGTACATGAACGTCCAGTTCACCCGGTCGGCGCTCCGGGCGAAACCGATCGTGTTCCCGGTCCAGTTGGTGGTGTACGTGATGTAGTAGAAGCCGTCCGTGTGCTTGAAGATGCTGGGGTCCCGGATCAGACCGGACGGCGGGGTGTACGCCGGGCCCTTGCGGAGGGTGAAGCCGGTGGCGTCCGGCGAGTCGTACACGTACATGTTCGACTCACTGGAGTTGGTGAACGCGGTCATCGTGTACCGCGTGGCCTGCCCGGCCGGCGGGGCGGCGGCGGCCGCGGTGCCCTGAAGGGCGGGGGCACCCAGCAGGACCAGCAGCAGCGGGCCCAGCAGGGTGAGCAGTTTTCTTATGGTTCTGTTCAACTCTTCCTCCAGGGGCCCGGCCCGTCCGCTTGACCGATCCCCATGACAGGGAATGTCATTTGTTCGGAATTACGAACAATGTGCGGCAGTTCGAGCAGAAGATAGGTTTCAGCCATGCGTGCGTCAATGCATCAGGGGCATCCCGTTCCGCAGGCGCGGGACCGCCGGGGAGCACATGGCCAACCTCCGTCGCAAGGAGGCCCCGTTGGCGGTGCCGCCCTCGTCGACGGCGAGGCAGGGGAAGGCGCCACCCGCGTCGTCGTCTCCGGCAGCAACACCTCGGTCACCGAGCGGGCAGACCCTCGCGGTCGCCAGGGCCACCAACCGACTTCTGGAACTGGTACATCAAGTACACGCCGGAGTACGCCAAGGAGCTCGGCGTCTCCCTGAAGGCCACCAACTCCCAGAACGACGTCGCCAAGCTCACCGCCAGCGCCCAGACCTTCATCCGCCAGGGCGTCAAGGGCCTAGCGATGACCCCGCAGGACACCGCCGCCATCGCGCCGACGCCGGCGCAGCTGGAGGCGCCAGTACCTCGGCACCAAGCTGGGCGGCAAGGGCGAGGTCGCCATGCTCCAGGGCGGCCCTGCCCCGGTAAAAACGCCATGCGTGGCACATTCGCCGACCGCGACCAGCCTTCTCAGGTCCCACGGACTACTGCTGCCGGAGGTATTGACGCATCCCGCTTCCCACACTTAGCGTCTGCCCGAACTTACGAACGCCGTTCGATTTATCGGACAACTAGCTTCCCCCGGCCGAGCGCTGGGTGGCACACCGCACGGCGCGACAGCGGTCAGGACCTGGAGGCGGAGACCCGGTCGACCGCCGCCGACTTGGCCGTACTTCGAAGGCCGCTGGGCCTGAACAAGAGAGAAACAGGGGTCGTACGAGAACAGGACGTGCGAAGCGGCGCAGGCGAGGAGCCGCCTCGCAGCGTCGAAAGAACCGCAGACCGTCTCGCCGCACACGCGCGCTCGGATCGGCAACCGGCATCGCGTGCCCAGGCCCGCCGTCACCCACGGCGAAGTGCACCGCGCACGGCAGACACACCGTCACCCGGATCCAGTCGACCCCTTCCGCGTCGCGCGGCAGCCGGTCCTGTCCCGCCAACACCGAGACCGAGCTTCCCCCGCCATCCCGATCTGGCGCTCCACGCCCGGTGATGGCCTGCACAGAACGACAGGAGATGTACATGTCAGTCTGCGGACTGCACGCAGCCTCCGCTTCCTCACCACTCAGGAAGCCGCCGCACTCGCACTCCTCACAATCCTTCTCAACACATCCAATGTCTGGCTTGGTTGCCAGGGCGCCGGCCGGACGCTCATCCGGGAAGTGGGCAAGACTTTTGTGTCGCAAGGCTAGACAGAAGCAGTGTTCATATCCGTTAATCCATCCCATGTCTCAGTGGAGAGGACCGATGGGTCCGAGACCCCCTATGGGCCTCGGGCTTCCTTTTCGAGCCGTGCTGCCGCCTTGCCCGCAGACGCCGAGTCCGGGCGGAGTTCCGACGATCGAACAGGACGAACCACAGTGCCGGATGAGTCTCACGCGCATGAGTTCCCGCCGGCATGGCGGCCAGGACGGTGCCCTCCACCAACAGCTTTGCTGTGATGCCGTCGGCCTGCCGGACGTATGGCGCCACAGGGCCGCCACACCGGCAGCACACATGCCCGTGACGTGCTGCACCCGACCGTCGGACATGTGAGCCAAACACACCAACGGCCAAGTAATCGCTCTCTCACCACCGAAGGGTTCAAGATGTCTTCCTCCGTCAGCAGACGGCGCCTCCTGCAAGTAGCCGGGGCCACGGCCGTTGCCTCTGCGACCGGATCCCTCATCGGCAGTTCCCCTGCCCAAGCGGCCGTCCCCCCGGCAAGGGCCGACATCGGAGTCTCCGCGCACCCCTTCGAACTCGGCCAGGTCCGGCTCACCGCGAGCCGGTGGCTGGACAACCAGAACCGTACGCAGAACTACCTGCGGTTCGTCGATGTCGACCGGCTGCTGTACAACTTCCGCGCCAACCACCGGCTGTCCACCAACGGCGCGGCAGCCAACGGGGGTTGGGACGGGCCGACGTTCCCCTTCCGCACCCACGTCCAAGGGCACTTCCTCACGGCATGGGCACAGCTGTACGCCGTGACCGGGGACACCACCTGCCGGGACAAGGCAACCCACATGGTTGCGGAGTTGGCCAAATGCCAGGCCAACAACAGTGCCGCCGGTTTCAACGCCGGGTACCTCTCCGGCTATCCCGAGTCCGACTTCACCGCTCTCGAGCAGCGGACCCTGACCAACGGCAACGTGCCGTACTACACCATCCACAAGACTCTCGTCGGCCTGCTGGACGTATGGCGCCACATCGGCAGCACACAAGCCCGTGACGTGCTGCTTGCCCTGGCGGGGTGGGTCGACTGGCGCACCGGCCGGCTGAGCAGCCAGCAGATGCAGGCCATGCTGGAAACCGAGTTCGGCGGCATGAACACCGTGCTGACCGATCTCTACCAGCAGACCAACGACGCGCGGTGGCTCACCGTCGCCCGGCGGTTCGACCACGCCGCGGTGTTCGACCCTCTGGCGTCCAACCAGGACCGGCTCAACGGACTGCACGCCAACACCCAGGTGCCCAAGTGGATCGGGGCCGCCCGGGAGTACAAGGCCACCGGCATCACCCGCTACCGGGACATCGCCACCAACGCCTGGAACATCACCGTCAACTCGCACACCTATGCCATCGGCGGCAACAGCCAGGCGGAGCATTTCCGCGCCCCGAACGCCATCGCCGGCTTCCTGAACAAGGACACGTGCGAAAGCTGCAACACCTTCAACATGCTCACCCTCACCCGGGAACTGTTCGCGCTGGACCCGAACCGGGCCGCGCTGTTCGACTACTACGAGCAGGCGTGGCTGAACCAGATGATCGGCCAGCAGAACCCGGCCGACGACCACGGCCACGTCACCTACTTCACCCCGCTCAACCCGGGAGGCCGACGCGGTGTGGGCCCGGCGTGGGGCGGCGGCACCTGGAGCACCGACTACGGCACCTTCTGGTGCTGCCAGGGCACGGGCCTGGAGATGCACACCAGGCTGATGGACTCCATCTACTTCCGCAGTGACAACACGCTGTTCGTGAACCTGTTCGTGCCCTCGGTGCTCAACTGGTCGGAGCGCGGAATCACGGTCACCCAGACCACGTCGTACCCGAACAGCGACACCACGACCCTGCAAGTCACCGGCAACGTCAGCGGAACCTGGGCGATGCGCATCCGCATCCCGAGCTGGACCACCGCGGCCACCATCAGCGTCAACGGCGTCACGCAAACCATCACCACCACCCCCGGCAGCTACGCCACCCTGAGCCGCTCCTGGACCTCCGGCGACACGGTCACCGTCCGCCTGCCCATGCGGATCGTCATGCGAGCGGCCAACGACAACGCGAACGTCGCCGCGATCACCTACGGCCCGGTGGTCCTGTCCGGCAACTACGGCAACTCCTCGCTCAGTTCGCTCCCGTCGCTGAACACGTCCTCGATCACACGGACCAGCAGCAGTTCGCTCGCCTTCACCGCCACCGCCAACGGCTCCACCGTCAACCTGGGCCCGTTCCACGACGCGCACGGGCACAACTACACCGTCTACTGGAACGCCGGCGGCACCTTCCGTCTCGTCAACGTGGGCAGCGGTCTCCTGCTGGGCATCCAGAACATGTCCACGGCCGACGGCGGCCGCGCTCTGCAGTGGTCGGACAACGGCACCGCCGACCACGACTGGTACATGATCACCGACGGAAGCGCGGTCCGCTTCCGCAACGCCCACAGCGGCAAGGTGCTCGGCGTCCTGAACATGTCCACGGCAGACGACGCGACCGTACTGCAGTGGTCGGACACCGGCACCGCCGACCACCGATGGACGCTGCTCGACCAGGGCGACGGAACCTACAAGATCCGCAACGAGAACAGCGGCAAGCTGCTCGCCATCGCGGCCAACTCCACCGCCGTCGGCGCGTTCGCGGTCCAGGACTCGGACGACGGCACCGCCGACAACCGGTGGCGCATCGTGAGGAACTAGGCCTGTTGCGGAACTTGGCCGTTCTCCGCCCTTCAACCTGCTCGACGCTTCGACCATCGTTCGGTATGGCGAACACTACTCAAGGATGACGAGGTCCCCCATGCACCGACTCAGTTTCAGCCGCAGACGCCCGTCTGCGGTGCTCGCCGCCGCGGTTGCGGCCCTGGTCTCGTTGGCGGCGCTGCTCGTCGCCGGCCCGGCCCAGGCGGCCACCAGCGGCACCTTGCGCGGCGTCGCTTCCGGCCGGTGTCTCGATGTGTCGGGCGCCAGCCAGACCGACGGCACGAACGTGCAGATCTGGGACTGCCATGGCGGGACCAACCAGCAGTGGACACTGACGGACAGCAACCAGCTGACCGTGTACGGCAACAAGTGCCTGGATGTTCCGGGCCACGCCACCACGGCCGGTACCCGGCCGGTGATCTGGTCCTGCAACGGCGGCACGAACCAGCAGTGGCGGGTGAACTCCGACGGCACGGTCGTCGCCGTGGAGTCCGGGCTGTGCCTGGACGTCAGCGGCGGCGCCACGGCCAACGGCACGGCGGTGCAGCTCTGGAACTGCACCGGCGGCAACAACCAGAAGTGGACCGGCCTGTCCGGCACGACCAACTCGTGTTCGCTTCCGTCGACGTACCGGTGGAGCTCGACCGGTCCGCTGGCGGAGCCAGCGAACGGGGCGGCCTCGTTGAAGGACTTCACCGCCGTGAAGTACAACGGCCAGAACCTGGTCTACGCGACCACCGCGAGCGCATCCGGGTGGCGCGCGACGGGGTTCCGTCCCTTCACCAACTGGTCGGACATGGCGACGGCTCCCCAGACCGCAATGAGCGGGGCTCCCATTGCGCCCACGCTGTTCTACTTGGCGACCAAGAACATCTGGGTGATGGCCGCGAACGGGTGGGACACCGGCTGGGCCTTCACCTACCGCACGTCCACCGACCCGACCAACCCCAACAGCTGGTCCGCGCCGCAGCCGCTGTTCACCGGCAGCCTCCCCGTCGGCGGCCCGATCGACCCGACCCTGATCGCCGACGACAAGGAGATGCACCTGTTCTTCGCCAATGACAAGGGCAGCATCTTCAAGTCGAGCATGCCGATCGGGAACTTCCCGAGCAGCTTCGGCTCGTCGTACACGACGGTCATGAGCGACACGGAGGACAACCTGTTCGAGGCGCCGGAGGTCTACAAGGTCCAGGGCCAGAACCAGTACCTCATGATCGTTGAGGCGAAGGGTAGGAACGGGCGCTTCTTCCGGTCCTTCACCGCTTCCAGCCTGAACGGTCCGTGGACCGTCCAGGCCGGCAGCGAGAGCGCCCCCTTCGCGGGCAAGGCCAACGCCAACGCGACGTGGACCAACGACATCAGCCACGGTGACCTGGTCCGCAACAACCCCGACCAGACCAAGACCATCGACCCCTGCAACCTGCAGTTCCTCTACCAGGGCAGGAACCCCGCATCGGACGGCACCGACTACCTGTTGCTGCCGTACCGGCCGGGCCTGCTCACCCTGCAGCGCTGACCGCGCGCACATGATCAGAAGCTTGTGACCGTGCCCGTCAGGCACGGTCACAGGCGGTTTCCGCTTCATCTCCCAGGAAGGACCCTCCATGGTTCCCCCACCCAGACGACTGCTGCGTCTCCTCGCGGCCACCGCGCTGACGCTCACCGCCTGTGTCACCGCCTCCGCCGGCACGACCGCCGAGGCCGCGCCGGGCAGCCCCGCGCTGACCCCGCCGCTGGGCTGGAACAGCTGGAACAGCTTCGGATGCGGGATCAACGAGGCGCAGGTCCGCCAGGCCGCCGACGCGATGGTGTCCTCCGGCATGAAGGACGCGGGCTACCAGTACGTCGTCGTCGACGACTGCTGGTTCGACCCGCAGCGTGACAGCGCGGGCAACCTCCGGGCCAACCCGACCACCTTCCCCAGCGGCATGAAGGCGCTCGGGGACTACATCCACAGCAAGGGCCTGAAGTTCGGCATCTACCAGGCACCCAACGAGAAGACGTGCGCCCAGGGCGTGGGCAACTACCCCGGCTCCACCGGCAGCAAGGGCCACGAGGCCCAGGACGCCGCCACGTTCGCCTCATGGGGCGTGGACTACCTCAAGTACGACTGGTGCTCCGGCAGCGGCACCCTCAGCGAGCAGGTCGCACAGTTCACGCTCATGCGCGACGCCCTGCGCGCCACCGGCCGTCCGATCGTCTACAGCATCAACCCCAACAGCTTCCACCCCATCACCGGCGCCACATACGACTGGGGCCAGGTCGCCGACCTGTGGCGGACGACCGAGGACCTGCTCGACATCTGGCAGAACGGCAACACCAACAGCTACCCCATGGGCGTCGGCAACGTCCTGGACGTCAACGCCCCGCTGGCCGCTCAGTCGGGTCCGGGCCACTGGAACGACCCCGACATGCTGGTCGTCGGCCGTCCCGGCCTGTCCCTGACCGAGTCCCGCTCCCACTTCGCCCTGTGGGCGCTGATGAGCGCACCGCTCATCGCGGGCAACGACATCCGCACCATGTCCAGTGACGTGAGCGCGATCCTGCGCAACCCGCGTCTGCTGGCGGTGAACCAGGACTCGCTGGGCGCGGGCGGTCGCCGGGTGCGCGACGACGGCGACACCGAGGTGTTCGCCAAGCGCCTGTCCGACGGCTCGGTCGCGGTGGGCCTGTTCAACCGGGGAAGCAGCACCGCGACCGTCACGGCCACGGCCGCGCAGGTCGGCCTCACCGGAGGCTCGTTCACCCTCACCGACCTGTGGACCGGCGCCACGTCCAGCACCTCCGGCCAGATCTCCGCCAGCGTCCCGGCGCACGGTGTCGCCGTGTTCAAGATGACCGGCGGCAGCCCGCTGGCCTCCACCACAGCACGCCTGCGCGGTACCGGGTCCGGCCGCTGCCTGGACGTGGACCGCGCCTCCACCGCGGCCGGGGCGGCGACGCTGATCTGGGACTGCCACACGGCCGCCAACCAGCTCTGGACCACCTGGGCCGGCGGCGAGATCCGCGTCTACGGCGACAAGTGCCTGGACGCCTCCAACCAGGGCACCACCAACGGCACACCGGTCATCATCTGGCCCTGCAACGGCCAGAACAACCAGAAGTGGACCGTGCAGGCCGACGGGTCGATCCGCAACGTCAACGCCGGGCTGTGCCTTGACGTCAACGGGGCCGGCACCGCCAACGGGACCCCAGTCATCCTGTGGACCTGCAACGGCCAGAACAACCAGAAGTGGACCACGCTCCCGTAACCCGCCCCCCTGCCGCGCAGGGAAGCGCCCGACCGGAAGAGGGCAGTCCCACGACAGCATGCCAGGCTACGGGGACTGCCCTCCTCCACGACTGCGCGCGTGCGCCGATCGCGGATCCGTGCGCCCGCCCCGTCAGCCCCGGGTCCGCCGCGTCAGTGCCACCGCTCCCCCACCCACGACGAGGAGCGCGACCGCGCCGCCCGCGATGTACGGCGTCATGGAGCTGCCGCCGGTCTCGGCGAGGCCGTCGTCGGCGGACTCGCCCTGGGGCTTGACGTCGCCGGCCGAACCGGTGCCCGGGGCGGTGCTGGGGCCGGTGCTCGGGTCGGCTTCCTGCGCGGGCGCGTCCGGTGTCTCGCAGGTCGCCTCGGCCAGGGTCAGGGTGCCCTGGACGTCGGCCACGTTCAGCTTCAACGGGTTGACGGAGATCTTGAGTTCGAGGGCGGTGGCGGCGGCCGTACGCGATGCGGTCTCCGTCTTGGAGTAGTCCAGCCGCACGTCGCCCACGCCCGGCACCTCGACCTTCGTGGTCCCTCCTGCGGTCAGCGTGACCTTCTTGCCCAGTACGGTGACGTCGCCCAGCAGGTTGGACGAGGCGGTCGGCGTCTTGCCGGCCTCGCAGGTGGCCTTGGAGGTGACCTGGCCGACCTCGATGAGGGAGAGCAGCGGCAGGCCGGGGACGTGGACCTTGGCGTGGGCGAGGTTGGTGTAGCCCTCGGCCTTGCCGTCGGCGACCGTCGCCTTCGACGAGGCGACCTCCGCGCTCAGCACGCTGAACGGCTTTCCGCCGTCCACGCCGTTCAACTGGGCCGTCAGCGTGGACTTTTCGGCACTCTCGGGCGCCTGCACCTCGTTCAGGGAGACCGCCAGCGGGACGTTCACGGTCTTGTTGAGCAGGGAGACGTCGAGACCGGTGCGCAGCACGACGGCGCTTGCGCGACCCTCGTCACCGGTCGCGTACGCGGGTCCCGCGGCGGCCAGGACCGCGGGACCCGCGGCCAGGGCGGTGGCCGTCGCGACGGTGGCGAGACGGCGTGCGGGCATGCGGAGGTTCTTGCCGTTCAAGGTGGGGACCCCTCGGGGGAGACTTGCTCGGGACCTGCCAAGAGTCGCGCATGCGGGATGCCCGGTCAGCATCCTGCCGAGAGTTCACCCCTACGTGTGTTTCCCGTGCAGGTTTTCGAACCTCATGGCACGCACGTTCTCCACAGTCACAGGCGCAACACAGTCACAGGCGCAACGGCCGACTCAGCCCACGATCTTCCCGTTCAGGACGATCCGTCGAGGCGCCGCCAGCACCCGTACGTCGGCCCGCGGGTCGGAGTCGTACACGACGAGGTCCGCCGCCGCCCCCTCTTCCAGGCCGGGGCGGCCGAGCCACTTCCGGGCGCTCCAGGTCGTCGCCGCGAGGGCCTCGACCGCGGGGATGCCGGCGGTGACCAGTTCCGCCACCTCGGCCGCCACCAGACCGTGGGGCAGGGTGCCGCCCGCGTCCGTGCCCACGAAGACCGGGATGCCGGCGTCGTAGGCGGAGCGGACCGTGTCGTAGCGGCGTTCGTGGAGCCGGCGCATATGGGCCGACCAGCGGGGGAACTTGGACTCGCCGCCGTCGGCCAGCTTCGGGAAGGTCGCGATGTTGACCAGGGTCGGCACGATCGCCACGCCCCGCGAGGCGAAAAGCGGGATCAGGTCCTCGGTCAGGCCCGTGGCGTGTTCGATGCAGTCGATGCCCGACTCGACCAGGTCCTGGAGGGAGTCCTCCGAGAAGCAGTGCGCGGTGACCCGGGCGCCCAGGCGGTGGGCCTCCGCGATGGCCGCCTCCACCGCGTCCCGCGGCCAGGTCGGCGTGAGGTCCCCGAGGTCGCGGTCGATCCAGTCGCCGACCAGCTTGACCCAGCCGTCGCCGCGCCCGGCCTCCTGGGTGACGTAGGCGACCAGGTCCTCCGGTTCGATCTCGTGCGCGTAGCCGCGGATGTAGCGGCGGGTGCGGGCGATGTGCCGCCCGGCCCTGATGATCTTCGGCAGGTCCTCGCGGTCGTCGACCCAGCGGGTGTCGGAGGGCGACCCCGCGTCGCGGATCAGCAGGGTGCCCAAGTCGCGGTCGGTCAGCGCCTGCTTCTCCGCGGTGCCGTCGTCGACCGGGCCGTGCGCGCCGAGGCCCACATGGCAGTGCGCGTCGACGAGGCCGGGCAGGGCCCAGCCCTCGACGGTACGGACGTCGCGGGCGCCGGCGGGACGGTCGTAGGAGATCCGGCCGTCGACGACCCACAACTCGTCCCGGACGTCGTCGGGCCCGACCAGGACCCGGCCCTTCACGTGCAGCACACCCGCGCGATCGCTCATGTACTGCACCTTAATGACCGGACCTCGATGACCGGCTAGTCGCCCTTGCCCACCTGGTCCGAGGTCTCCTCCTCCACCTCGGCCATCGCCGGGTCGAGGAGGCGGGAGAGGAAGTGGCGGGTGCGTTCGTGCTGCGGGTTGCCGATGACCTGGTCGGGGATGCCGTCCTCGACGATCACTCCGCCGTCCATGAAGACGACGCGGTCGGCGACCTCGCGCGCGAAGGTCATCTCGTGGGTGACGACCATCATCGTCATGCCCTCGTTCGCGAGCATGCGCATCACGGCCAGTACGTCCCCCACCAGCTCCGGGTCCAGCGCCGACGTCGGCTCGTCGAAGAGCATCACCTCGGGGCCCATGGCGAGCGCGCGGGCGATGGCGACGCGCTGCTGCTGGCCGCCGGAGAGGGAGGACGGGTACGCCGTCGCCTTCTCCGACAGGCCGACCCGCTCCAGGTTCTCGGCGGCGACCTTCGCGGCCGTCGCCTTGTCGCGCCCCAGGACCCGGCGCTGCGGCAGGCTGAGGTTCTCGGTCACCGTGAGGTGCGGGAACAGGTTGAACTGCTGGAAGACCATGCCGATACGACGGCGTACGGCGTCGATGTCGACGTCCGGGTCGGTGAGCTCGGTGCCGCCGACGAAGACCTGCCCCTTGGTGGGCTCTTCGAGCAGGTTCACGCAGCGCAGGAGCGTCGACTTGCCGGAGCCGGACGGGCCGATGACGCACACGACCTCGCCCTGGCCGATCTCCAGGTCGATGCCGCGCAGCACCTGGTTGTCGCCGAAGGACTTGTGCAGGCCGCGGACTTCGATCTCCGGTCGGGAGCCAAGGGTCTTCTTTGTCACTTCACGGCCTCCTGGGCCTTCGCCTCCATGCGGCGTACGACGAAGCCGAGCGGGATCGTGACCAGCAGATAGCACAGGCCGGCGACCAGGATCGGCGTGGAGTTGGCGGTCTGGCTGGCCAGGTCGCGGCCGAACTTGGACAGTTCGCGCTCCTCCAGCGTCACACCGAGGAACAGCACCAGCGAGGAGTCCTTGAAGAGCAGGACGAGTTCGTTGGTCAGCGGCGGGAGGATGATCCGGAACGCCTGCGGGATGATGATCGAGATCATGGCGCGGGCGGGCGAGAACCCGAGCGAGCGCGCCGCCTCCATCTGCCCCTTGGGCACCGCCTGGATGCCGGCGCGGATCGTCTCCGCCATGTACGCGGCGGCCACCAGGCCGAGCGCGAGCGCGACCTTGCCGTACGTACCGCCCGGGATCTCCGTGCCCGGGAAGGCCAGCGGCACGGCGACCCCGATGAAGATGAAGATCAGCAGGGCGGGCAGACCGCGGAAGATCTCGATGTAGACGCCGGCGAGCCAGCGGTACGGCCCCACGGACGACAGCCGCATCAGCGCGATCACCATGCCGAGGACCAGTCCGACGGCGAAGCCGGACACGGTGTACAGCACGGTGTTCTTCAGCGCGAGCGTGATGACCTCGGGGAACATCTGCTCCGCTATGGCCTTCTGCGCGAACTGGTTCTGCAGCCGGTCCCAGTCGGCCGCGACCGCGAAGGCGATCACGGCCGCGACGAAGACGACGTACTGGATACCGCGCGACAGGCTGCGCTTCTGACGCCGGGTCAGGCCCTTTTTCTTCGGCTGGAGTTCTACGTCTGCGCCGGTGGTGTCGGTCATCGGGTCAGGACGCGGCGGGCGAGGCAGAGGCGGCGGACTCGTCGTACGGGCCGATCCACTGCTCGTACAGCTTCTTGTACGTGCCGTCGGCCTTCGCGTCCTTGATCGCCTTGTTGATGGCCTCGCGGAGCTTGGTGTTGCCCTTCTTCACCGTGAAGCCGTACTGCTCACCGGTGTTGAGCTGCTCGGCGACCTCGAAGGCGTCCGCGTTGGCCTTGTCCTTCAGCCAGCCCTGGACGACCGGGTAGTCGATGACGACCGCCTCGACCTGGCCGGTGCGCAGGCCGTTGATGACGGCGTCGGAGGACTCGAAGGAGACGGGGTCCAGGCCCTTGCTCTTGGCGTAGTCCTCGCCGGTGGTCTGCGCCTGGGCGCCGACCTTCTTGCCCTTGAGGTCCGCGAAGGAGGAGATGCCGCTCTTCTTGTCGACCAGGACGGCCTGGGTGGCCTCGAAGTACGGGTCGGAGAAGTCGACGTTCTTCTTGCGCTCCTCGGTGATGGTCATGCCGGCGGCGGCGAGGTCGCACTGGCCGGCGTTGAGGGATCCGCCGGTCTTGAAGTTCTCGAAGGGCTGGTCGACGATGTCCTGCTGCACGCCCAGGTCGTCCGCGACCAGGTCGATGAGGGAGACGTCGAAGCCCTGCACCTTGCCGTCGATCTCCGACTGGAACGGCGGGTACGGCAGGTGGGTGCAGGTGGTGAGCCGGCCCGCCTTGACGAGCTCGACGCCGCCGGCCGCGGTCTTCGTGCCGCTGCCTCCGTTGTCGTCGGAGGAGCAGCCGGCCACGAGCACCAGCCCGGCCGTCGCGGTGGTGGCGGCCAGAATGCGGGTCCGGCGCCCGAGGGTCGTCTTCACGGGGAGCCTCCTGTCGGGGAACTGTGGGTTCCGATTATAAGGAGAAGTTTGAGGCCCTCAAATCAAACCGATGGCTAAGGGGCTGTTCGACCTAAGAAGTCGGGAGCGGGAAGAGGTGCGGAAAGGGTGTGGGGCGCCCGCTCCATGCCCGGTCACCGCTCGGTTTACGCTCGTCTGCGTCGATCCCGGAGTCGAAGAGAGCGAAGTGAGCCCCGCCGTGACCCACCCCTTCCTGGACCTGGCCCCGCTGAGCGCCGCCCGATTCGCGGCCGTCGAGGACCGGGTGGCCCGGCTGCTCGGGACCGAGCAGGACGTCGTGATCATGCAGGGCGAGGCGCTGCTGCCGCTCGAAGGGGCGATCCGGGGGACGGCCGGGCCCGGCACGACCGCGCTGAACGTGATCACCGGTCCGTACGGGCAGACCTTCGGGGACTGGCTGCGTGACTGCGGCGCGACCGTGATCGATCTGGCGGTGCCCTTCCATACGGCCGTCACGGCGGAGCAGATCCGGGAGGCCTTCGCCGAGCACCCGGAGATCGACTTCGTGTCCCTGGTGCATGCGGAGGCGGCGACCGGCAACACCAATCCCGTCGCCGAGATCGGTGAGGTCGTACGGGCGCACGGGGCGCTGTTCTACCTGGACGCGGTGGCGTCGATCGGGGCCGAGCCGGTGCTGCCGGACGCGTGGGGCGTGGACCTGTGCGTCATCGGGGCGCAGAAGGCGATGGGCGGGCCGGCCGGGGTGTCGGCGGTGTCGGTGAGCGAGCGGGCGTGGGCGCGGATGGCGGCGAATCCCAGGGCGCCGCGACGGTCGTATCTGTCGCTGCTCGACTGGAAGGAGCGGTGGATCGACGGTGGGCGCAAGGCGCTGCTGCATGCGCCTGCGCAGCTGGAGATGCTGGCGCTCGAGGCGTGTGTGGAGCGGATCGAGGCGGACGGGCTGGATGCAGTGATGGCCCGTCACCGGGCCGCTGCGCTGTCTGCTCGGGCGGGGGCGGTTGCGCTGGGTGGGGGTTTGGAGCCGTACGTGTACGAGGCCGGGGAGGCTGCGCCGGTTGCTACGACGCTTCGGGTGCCGGCGGGGGTGGTGGCGTCGGAGGTGGTGGCTCGGG
>NZ_LLZG01000366.1 GCF_001509475.1 Streptomyces regalis | reverse complement strand
ATACGGCCGCTGGAGAGCAGGGCGACGCGGTCTGCGAGGAGCACGGTGGAGGGGCGGTGGGCGACGATGAGGGCGGTGGTCTGGGCGAGTACGTCGCGCAGGGCGGCTTCGACGGCGGCCTCGGTGTGCACGTCGAGGGCGGACAGGGGGTCGTCGAGGACGAGGAACCTGGGTCGGCCGACGACCGCCCGGGCGAGCGCCAGCCGCTGCCGCTGCCCGCCGGAGAGGCTGAGGCCCTGCTCGCCGACCTGGGTCCCGGTCCCGTGCGGCAGGGCGTGCGCGAAGCCGGCCTGCGCGACGCCGAGCGCCCGCTCCAACTCGGGCTCTCCCGCCCCGTCCGCGGCCCCCATGAGAACGTTGTCCGCGACGCTCGCAGAGAAGAGGGTGGGCTCCTCGAAGGCGACGGCCACGAGTTCGCGCAGCGTTTCCCTCGGCATCGCGGAGATGTCCTGGCCGTCGAGGGTGATGCGGCCGGACGTCACCTCGTGGAGACGGGGGACGAGGGCGGTGAGGGTCGTTTTGCCGCTGCCTGTCGCGCCTACGAGGGCCATGGACTCGCCGGGGCGGATGTGGAAGTCGATGTGGTCGAGGATGGGCGGGGAGTCGGCGGGGGCGTCGGGATAGCGGAACCGGACGTTGTGGAAGCGGATTCCATCGTTGTCCGCTGCGGGTTGTGCGGGGCTGGTCGCGCCCGCTCGGCGGTAGCCGCACATCGATTGCAGCCCCGCGCCGCTTTGGGGCGCTTCCGGCTCCGGCGTTTCGTCCATGACCTCGAAGTACCGCTCCGTAGCCGTCGCCGCCTCCTGGCTCATCGCCAGCAGGAAGCCGATCGAGTCCACGGGCCAGCGCAGCGCGAGCGCGGTCGACAAGAACGCCACCAGCGTCCCCGCCGACAACTCCCCGTCCGCCACCTGCACGGTGCCCAGCACCAGCGCCGCCCCGATGGCCACCTCGGGCAGCGTGACGATGACGCCCCAGATCGTCGCCAGCAGACGGGCCTTGCGCAGCTCCGTGCCACGCAGCGTCCGTGACAGCTCCCGGAACGCCAGTGCCTGACTGCGGTGCCGCCCGAACCCCTTGATGATCCGGATCCCGAGCACGCTCTCCTCGACGACCGTCGTCAGATCGCCGACCTGGTCCTGCGCGCGGCGCGCCACCGTGGCGTACCGCTTCTCGAAGACCACGCAGGTGACCATCACGGGCACGGCAGGGATCAGGATCACCAGCCCCAGCGTCCAGTCCTGGAGCAGCATGATGATCACGCCGACGAGGATCGTCACGCTGTTGACCAGCAGAAACGTCAACGGGAAGGCGAGGAACATCCGCAGCAGCATCAGATCGGTCGTGCCCCGCGACAGCAACTGCCCCGACCCCCACCGGTCGTGGAACGCCACCGGAAGCCGCTGCAGATGCCGGTACAGATCCGCCCGCATCCCCGCCTCGACCCCCGCCAGCGGCCGCGCCACGAGCCACCGCCGCAGCCCGAACAGCAACGCCTCCGCGAAGCCGAGCAGCAGCAGGTACAGCGCCCCGAGCCACACCCCCGCCGGATCCCGGTCGGCGACGGGCCCGTCCACCATCCACTTCAGGACGAGCGGAAAGACCAGCGTCAGACAGGAGGCGACGACCGCCACGAACGCGGCGGTGAACAACCGCACGCGCACGGGCCGTACATACGGCCACAGGCGCAGCAGCGTACGCACGGCGGAACGGTCGGATCGATCGGGTCTGTCCTCGGCGGTTGCACGTGTCGTCACCATCAGCAGCGAGCCTACGGATAGCCACTGACACTGCCCACCGAGTTTTGGCCGGTCCGCGATCGGCCGCTGGACCTACGACCTGCGTGTTCGAGGGGTCGTACAACCTCGCCCGGCCAGTCGTAAGCCGCCATCGACCGATCGGCTGATGCCCCTTCGAGCGCGACGGCCGATGTGCCGGATGCCGCCCCGCCGCGACCCTGAAGCCATGTCCGTCATCGAAGTCACCGACCTGCGCAAGTCCTACGGCGGCCGAACCGTCGTCGACGGCGTCTCCTTCACCGTCGACGAGGGCGAGATCTTCGGCATCCTCGGCCCGAACGGCGCAGGCAAGACCACCACGGTCGAGTGCGTCGAGGGCCTGCGCGTCCCCGACGCGGGCCGCGTCCGGGTGACCGGCCTCGATCCCGTCGCCGACCACCAGGCCACCCGCCGGGTGCTCGGCGCGCAGCTCCAGGAGAGCGAGCTGCAGGCCAGGCTCACCGTCCGCGAGGCGCTGGAGCTGTACGCCGCGTTCTACCCGCGCCCGCTGGACTGGCGGCCCCTCGCCGAACGCCTCGGCCTGACCGACAGGCTCACCACCCGGTTCGCCAAGCTCTCCGGCGGCCAGAAGCAGCGCCTGTTCATCGCGCTCGCCCTGATCGGCAACCCCCGGATCGTCGTCCTGGACGAGCTGACCACCGGCCTCGACCCACGGGCCCGCCGGGACACCTGGGAGCTGATCGAGGACATCCGCGCGAACGGTGTCACCGTCCTCCTCGTCACCCACTTCATGGAGGAGGCCCAGCGGCTGTGCGACCGGATCGCGGTGATCGACAAGGGGCGGGTGGCCGCCCTGGACACCCCGTCCGGCCTGATCCGCCGCTCAGCAGGGGCCACCGTCATCAGTTTCACGCCGTCCGCGCCGCTGGACGAGGGTGACCTGATCGCGCTGCCCGCGCTCGCGTCGGCCGAGCACAAGGACGGCCGCCTCACCCTGTCCGGCACCGACGAGACCGTGAACGCGGTGATCACCCTGCTCGCCCGCCGGCACATCACCGCCCATCAACTCCGCGTCACCGACGCCACGTTGGACGACGCGTTCCTCGACCTCACGAAGACCGACACGGCCGACACGGCCGACACGAAGGAGGCGGCGGCATGAGCACGGCCGTCCTGAACAACGCCGTACTGAAGGCGGAGATCCGCCTCCTCCGCCGCGAACCCGGCGCGCTCTTCTGGATCCTGCTGTTCCCGACCCTGCTGCTGGTGATCCTCGGCTCGATCCCGTCCTTCCGCGAGCACCAGACCGGCCTCGGCGGTCTGCGCACCATAGCCGTGCTCGGCGAGGCGTGCTCAAGGACGCCCCGCGCGACGACCTCTTCACCGCCGTCCGCGCCGCCGCCGAGGGCCGTACCGTCCTCTCCCCGGCCGTCGCCTCCCGCTTGGTCTCCGCGGTCCGTGCCCCCAGAGCTCCCGGCAACGAGCCCCTCTCCGCCCGCGAGCGCGAGGTGCTGGCCCTGGTCGCCAAGGGCACGTCCAACCGCGAGATCGCCCGTGAGCTGTTCATCAGCGAGGCCACCGTGAAGACCCATCTCACCCACCTGTATGCCAAGTTGGGCGTCAACGACCGCGCGGCGGCGGTGGCGACGGCGTACCAGCGGGGGATCCTCGGCTAGCTCGGACAGGGCAGCAGGGTGCCGTAGACCTTCTCCCACGCCGCCTTCGGCTCGAGGCTCGTGCCGTCCAGCGGGTACCCCGGGTCGGGGCGGGCGCCGCCGATCTCGAAGCCGCGATCTCGGCACCCGTCTCGGCGTCGTCCTCCGCGAGCCAGGGCCGGTCGTGGCACTGAGGAGCTGTCCGGGCGATCATGTGACTGCCCCGTGCCTGGGTCGTTGTTGCGAGCATGGGGCGGGGCGATCTGACGGATGCCGAGTGGGAACGGTTGCGGCCGTTCCTGCCGGTGAGGGCCGGTGAGCAATGGACGTTGTGGCCGGTGGCGGGATCACCGGCAGGTGATCGACGGAATCTTGCACCGGGTGCGGACCGGCGTGCAGTTGAGGGATCTTCCCGAGAAGTACGGCCCCTGCAGCAGGTCCAGGCCTCGGCCGACGCCGCGGGCGAGATCGACTGGGACATCTCGGTCGACTCCACCATCGTGCGGGCTCATCAGCACGCGGCCGGTGCCCGCGTCCACTACGACGAGAGCTGTCTGCCCGATGTGCGGCCGGCTCCAACCCAATGTGGCAGCGGCCGCCATCTGCTCTGCGCCGAGAAGCAGCTCCGGCACGGCGTCACCGGCTGACGAGGTGAGCCAGGGTTCCTGATCCACGCCGTACCGCCCATCCGCGGCAAGCGCGGACGATCCCGTCAGCGCCCCGATGTCCTCTACGCCGACCGCGGTTACGACCACAACGTCTACCCCCGCCAGGTCCGTGAGCTGGGCATCCGCACGCTCATCGCCCGGCGCGGCACCGGGCACGGAAGCGGCCTGGGCAAGAACCGCTGGGTCGTCGAAGCGGCCTTCGCACTTCTGCGCTGGTTCCGCCGACTGCATATCCGCTGGGAAATCCGCGCCGACATCCACCAGGCCTTCCTCACCCTCGGCTGCGCAATCATCTGCTGGCGGCGCCTCAAAAAACAGTGCTGATCTGAGCCCTCAGCCCGAACCGGCGACCAGCGCCTCGCCGAGCGGGGTGCGCCGGTAGAGCACCGACCGTCCGGACCGGGCGCGGACGAGCAGCCCCGCGCCTCGCAGGATGGCGAGGTGGTCTCCCACCGCGCCGGGTGCCATGGCGAGGCTTCGGGCGAGGTGGCTGGTACTGGCCGGGGCGTCCAGCGCCAACAGCAGCCGGGCCCGGGCCCGGCCGACCAGAGCGGTCAGCGCGTCCGGTTGGGGGACGGTCGCCTGTTCGCCCCACAGGGCGGCGGTGCCGCGGGCACGATAGATCAAGGTCCTGGGCCAGGGGTCTTCCAGGTGGGCGGCGATGTTCCCGACGAAGACCGAAGGGATCAGCAGGAGCCCGTCGCCGGCGAGGCGGACTGTTCCGACTGGGGGGAAGTGGCCGACCTCGATACCGCCGGCTTGCCAGGCGATGCTCGGGTGCAGGCTCTCGATGGTCGTGGCCCATCCGTGTTCGCCGATCACCCCCACCCGGTGCACGACATCGCGCTCACAGATCGCGCGCAGGTGCGGCCAGTCCGTGGCGAGCAGCTCGTGCCACGCCTGGTCCATCGCCTCGGCGATCCTGGAGACGGCGTCCGTCGAGTCCAGCACCGCGCGTACGCGGGGATCACGGGCGGACGGGCCGGTCGCGGTGGTGGCGCATTCGTGGCGGGCCGCTTCCAGCGGTGTGGCCCGGATTACGGCCAGGTCGTCCGCCCAGGTCTGGTTGAGGCCGCGCGGGGGCGGGGCGACGAAGTTCGGTCCGGACTGCGGGGTGTGCAGGGCGAGGACGGCGTCCAGTTCGGTCTCGCGGCGAAGCCGTTCAAAGGCCGGCAGGAGCCGGGCGGCCCAGGCTCGCGGCAGCGGCCGGTCTTGGCCGGCGAGCGAGCGGAGCAGAAAGCAGAGGTCCATCGCGGGCGACAGTGCGAAGCGGCTGCGCAGCAGGTCCTCGACGGAGACTTCGAAGCGGAGCACCCTGCGATGCTACCGCCGGACGTCTTTTCCGATTCGTCCAGCGACGAATCATTGGTGAGTGGCGTGGGCGCACGGCGAGGCTGGGCGTCATGATCCCAACCGCCGAACCCGCGCAGGGCAACCACCGTGCCACCTACCGGGAGGTGCTGGCCGAGCCGCGATTCCGGCTGCTCTTCTCGACCCGCGCCGTCGCGATCACTGCGGGCTCGCTGCGGATCACCACGTTCTCGGTGCTGGTCTTCGCGGCCACCGGCTCCGCGCTGTTGAGCGCACTGGTCTTCGGCATCGGCTTTCTCCCGCAGCTGTTCGGCTCGCTGCTGCTGGGCTCACTGGCCGACCAAGTGCCGCCCCGCGCGCTCATCGCCGGCGGCTACGCCTTGGAGTGCGCCGCCGCCCTGCTGCTCGCCCTGGTGCGGATGCCGATCGCGGCAAGCCTAGGTGTCGTGGCGCTGGTCGCCCTCGCCACACCGGTGTTCGGCGGCGCGTCGAGTCGGCTGGTCGCGCAGTGGCTGAAGGGCGACGCCTATGTACTGGGCCGTTCACTGAACAACATCGCCTCCTCTGGCGCGCAATTGTTCGGTCTGGCGCTGGGAGGTGCGGTCGTCGCGGTACTCGGCCCGCACCGGGCGCTCGCGGTGAGCGCCGCCCTCTACCTCGGCTGCGCGCTCGCTATCCGCATCCGGCTACCCCGGCTGCAGCCGGGAGAGTTCGGCGGCACACCCGGCAGCGCTCGGGGCGATGGCGGGGCCGTCCGGGCAAGCCTGCACGGTGCCGGCCTGCTGCTGCGCGGACACACGGTACGACGACTGATGCTGGCCCAGTGGCTACCGCCCGCGTTCGTAGCGGGCGCGGAAGGCCTGATCGTCGCCTACGCGGGAGGACGCCACTTCGCGCCCGGCTGGTACGCGGTGCTGATGGGCTGTCTGCCGGTCGGCATGCTTGTCGGTGACCTGCTGGTGGGTCGACTGCTACGGCCACCCACCCGGGAGCGACTGGTAGTCCCGCTGATTGCGCTGACGGGAGTGCCGCTGGTCGGCTTCGCCACCGAGCCCGGAGTGGGCGTCTCGTCCTGTCTGCTGCTGCTCTGCGGCTTCGGATTGGCCTACGGCCTCGGCCTGCAACGGCCGTTCCTGGACGCCCTGCCGCAGGATGGCCAGGGCCAGGCCTTCGGTCTGCTCGGCTCCGGCAGCATGACGCTGCAGGGCGTCGGGCCGGCCTGCTTCGGCTCGGTGGCCGCAGGCATCGGAACAGGCGGCGCAATCGCCCTGGCAGGCGGCGCGGCGGTGCTTACCGCCGGCTGGATTCTCACCTGGCACCCGCCCACCTCCCCGGTCCCCGTCCCGAACTGCTCAACGGGATCAGAGAACGGCACCGAACAGCATGCGTGTAGTTCTCCTGCGCAGTAACCGTCGCAGGTCGGGTCGGCCGCGAGCCGTCGGACCACGTACGGGATCTTGAGACCACGAACAGCCTATGGAAGGTTCATGCCGCATGATCGATAAATTCGCGAAGGACAACCTGCACGGGAGACTGCGGCGGGACCGCGAGGCGTTGCTCTGGAAACTCGACGGCTTGTCCGAATACGACGCCCGCAGACCTTTGACGGCGACCGGGACCAACCTCCTCGGCCTGGTCAAACACGTGGCCACCGTCGAGGCCAGGTACTTCGGCGAGGTCTTCGACCGCCCTTCGCCGGAATCGCTGTGCCGCTGGCAGGACTCCGACGGCAGCGATCAGTGGGCTGCCGAGGACGAGACCCGCGAGCAGATCATCGAGTTCTACCGGCGCACGTGGAAACACTCGGACGCGACGATCAACGAGCTGCCCCTCGACGCCCTCGGCCACGTGCCGTGGTGGCCGGAGCCTTACCTCAACACCAACCTGTTCGCCGTCATGACCCATGTCCTCAGCGAGACCGTCCGGCATACCGGACACGCCGACATCCTGCGCGAGGGCGTCGACGGCCGGACCGGGGTGCGCGCCGAAAACGAGCAGCAGATCGACGAGGAAGCCCGTGCAGCCTACTGCGCGAAGATCGAGCAGGCCGCCAGGTCGGCCGCATCAATCAAGGCCTAGTCGGACATATCGAGCAGCCTGACATCAGCTCCCCTACCGGCGCTTGCGATTTCCGAGCACCCGGCCACCTGATATGCCCGCGTCACTCAGCGGGCGCAGGGCGCCGGCGGCCGGGGTCGAGGCGGTGAAGCTGTAGCGGCCGAGCAGGTTCAGGTTGCGGTGCTTGAGAGGGGAGAGCCGGGTGATGTCCTCCTCGCGGATCGCGTGGCCCTCGGCCTGGTAGCTGGGCGACGGCGGCGTCGACGTAACGGGTCGTCCAGAGCACGATGGTGCTGAGGACCAGACTGAGCGAGCCGAGCTGGTCCTCCACGCCGTCCCGGTACGCCTGGTGGATGCTGCCGCGCTTGCCGTGGCACACGTCCCGGGCCGGCTTGTGGCGGGAGATCGCCAGGAGCTGTCCGGTCGATCACGCGTCCCGTCAGGGTCTCAGCGGATCATGGACGCGGACTACGCCTCGGACGACGAGGTGGACGGCTGGCTGGACAGACTGGACAGAGCTCTGGCATGCCCGTCCGGTCATGTCGGCGACTTGATCTTCTGGCCGCCGGAGCGGGAGCTTTCGGCTGACGAGGTAGTCGATCAGGATCTGGCGTACCGGCCGATCCCTTTGTGAGGTAGCGGCTCAACTCCGAAGCCAGATGAGCAGAGCCGCGGTGGTGGCGGTGCCGAGGAAGACGTAGCCGGCGCGCCCGCGGTCCCGGCCGGCGCCTTGAGCAGGCCGGGACCGGCCTGGAAGGACGAGCTGGCGGCGGCGAGCAGCAGCAGCGAGCTGGTCAGCTGGAACGCGCCGTACAGCCGGCCCGGATGCCGATGTGCACCTTCACGGCGAGGACCGTGAGCGCGATGGTCAGTCCGCCGACGATCACCAGCAGCAGCGCGAGGGTGCCCCGGCCGAAGCGACGCCGTTGGGTGTCGTCGAGCTGCCCCAGCTGGGCGATTGCCGTCGAGGGGCCTCGATCCCGGTGGCCAGGGCCATTGCGACCGGGAAGGCCGGCACCACCGCCGGCATCGCCGAGTGCCCCGGGGCGTGGCTCGCGGCGGCGTGGCCCGTGGTGTGCGGGGAGGTGAAGCCGAGGATCAGCACGGCCACCGACGCGGCGACGAACAGCACGGTCATCACCGCGAACAGCAGCCGCCCGCCGTGCCCGAACCAGGTCAGCCCGGCCGCCACCAGCAGCAGGAGCAGCGCCAGCGGAATCCGCACCGGGGCCGGCCCCGGGAACAGGGCGATCACCGCGCCGGCCGCCGCTCCACCGCCCTTGGGGAAGCGGCGCACCAACTGCCAGTAGTTGGCGGTGATCACCACGACCAGGCCGATCACCAGCGACATCGTCGGGATCAGCAGCGCCAGGTCACCGTCCAGGGCGCGCAGGGCACGGCACGACGCGGCGAACGGGCCGTGACGGGCGGCGCGGCGGCTGGGCCGGCAGGGCGTACTTGCCCAGAGGTGACCATGGGAGGCCTTTCCGGCGTCGATATGCGTCCAGGACGGCGTCAAGGAGCCGTCAAAACGGGCCGCCCGACCACCCCGCACACCGGCCGCTTCAGCCGACCACCTTCAGCAGCAGCACCGCCCGCGCCGGCACCGTGATCGCCGCCCCCGCCCGATGCTCCACGCCCGGCGCCTCCCCCTGCTCCTCCCGCGAGGTGTCGACGACCACCTCGTACCGCTCCGCCCACGGCGGCCCCGGCAGCACGAAGCTCACCGGCCGGTCCCCGGCGTGCAGGACGGCCAGGAAGCTGTCGTCGAGGATCGGCGTCCCCCGCTCGTCGCGACCCGGGATGTCCCGACCCGACAGATACATGCCCAGCGTCGCGGCGGGCGCGTACCAGTCCCGTTCCGTCATCTCCGCGCCGCGCAGAGTGAACCAGGCCAGATCCCGCAGCCCGTCGGCCGAGTGCGCCCGCCCGGAGAAGAACGCCCGCCGGCGCAGCACCGGATGCCGGTGCCGCAGCTCGATCAGCCGGGAGGTCAGGTCGAACAGGGCCTTCCAGCCCGGCTCCTGAAGCAGCCCCCAGTCCAGCCAGCTGATCTCGTTGTCCTGGCAGTACGCGTTGTTGTTGCCCCGCTGGGTGCGCCCCAGCTCGTCACCCGCGACCAGCATCGGCACGCCCGTCGACAGCAACAGGCTCGTGAGCAGGTTCCGCAGCTGCCGTCGCCGCAGCGCCCGTACGCGCTCGTCGTCCGTCTCGCCCTCGGCCCCGCAGTTCCAGGACCGGTTGTCGTTCGACCCGTCCCGGTTGCCCTCGCCGTTGGCCTCGTTGTGCTTGCGCTCGTACGACACCATGTCCCGCAGCGTGAAGCCGTCGTGCGCGGTCACGAAGTTGACGGAGGCGTACGGTCGCCGCCCGCCCCACGCGTACAGGTCGCTCGACCCCGACAGGCGGTACCCCAGATCCCGTACGTCCGGCAGCGCGCCCCGCCAGAAGTCCCGTACGGCATTGCGGTAGCGGTCGTTCCACTCCGTCCACAGCGGCGGGAAGGCACCCACCTGATACCCGCCCGAGCCCACGTCCCACGGCTCGGCGATCAGCTTCACCCGCCGCAGCACCGGATCCTGCGCGATGACGGCGAGGAACGGAGACAGCATGTCGACGTCGTGCATGGAGCGGGCCAGAGCCGCCGCCAGGTCGAACCGGAAGCCGTCGACGCCCATCTCCGTGACCCAGTAGCGCAGGGAGTCGGTGATCAGCCGCAGGACGTGCGGCTGGACGACGTGCAGGGTGTTCCCGCAGCCCGTGTAGTCCGCGTACCGGCGCGCGTCCGACTGCAACCGGTAGTACCCCCGGTTGTCGATGCCCTTGAGCGACAGCGTCGGGCCCAGCTCGCCCGCCTCCGCCGTGTGGTTGTAGACGACGTCGAGAATGACCTCGATGCCGGCCGCGTGCAGCGCGCTGACCATCCGCTTGAACTCGCCGACCTGCTGGCCGGTCGTACCGGAGGCGGCGTAGGCGGCGTGCGGGGCGAAGTAGCCGATGGAGTTGTAGCCCCAGTAGTTGCGCAGGCCCTTGCGCAGCAGATGGTCCTCGTGCGCGAACTGATGCACCGGCAGCAGCTCCACCGCCGTCACGCCCAGCTTGACCAGGTGCTCGATGGCCGCCGGGTGCGCGAGACCGGCGTACGTGCCCCGCAGCTCCTCCGGAATCCCGGGGTGCAGCTTCGTGAACCCCCGTACATGCACCTCGTAGATCACCGAATCGGCCCACGGCGTCTTGGGCCGGCGGTCGTCCGCCCAGTCGTCGTCATCGTGGACGACGACGCCCTTCGGGACGTACGGCGCCGAGTCCCGGTCGTCGCGCACGGTGTCGGCGACGTGCTGCTGCGGCCAGTCGCGGACATGCCCGTACACCTCGGGCGGCAGACTGAAGTCGCCGTCCACCGCGCGCGCGTACGGGTCCAGGAGCAGCTTCGCCGGGTTCCAGCGGCCGCCGGTCCACGGGTCCCAGCGGCCGTGCACCCGGTAGCCGTAGCGCTGGCCCGGCATGATGCCCGGCACGAAGCCGTGCCATATCTCGTGCGTCAGCTCGGTGAGTTTGGCCCGCGTCTCTTTGCCCTGCTCGTCGAAGAGACACAGCTCGACCGCTTCCGCTCCCCCCGCCCACAGCGCGAAGTTGGTGCCCGCCACCCCGTCCGGGCCGACCCGGAAGCGGGCGCCGAGCGGCACGGGGGTGCCCGGCCATACGGGCACGGCAGGGGTCTTGGGCTGCGCGCCGTTCACCATGGCGGCCGGGCGCCCCTCCTCAGCGGGGACCGACCCGGCCACCGCCTCCTGCTCGGCTGCGCTCGACACCTGTCGGCCTCCCACGGCTCATGGACCACACGAAGGGGAAGGAGAGCCCACGGCGTCCCGTCCGCGGCTCCCCATCGCGTCGTCCTCCCACATGTTCTGCCCACCGCATGGCTCGCACTCACGTTTCCCCAGGGCCGCCCCGGTCGTTGGGGTCTTCGTGAGGCACGTACAAGGGCGCGCGCGGCGCGCGGGGGCCGTGTTGGCCGCCGTACTGACATGGGCCGGCCTGTTGGCCGGCGTGGCCGGCTGCACCTCGGACGGCGGTGGCGTCGACCAGATGCTGGGCAAACCGCCGGCGCCCGAGGACGTCATCCGGGTCACGCCCGACGACCGCAGCAAGGGCGTACGCCCCGACGACCCGCTGCTCGTCCGGGTGCCCGGCGGGCACCTGGAGTCGGTGAAGGTCGTCAAGTCCCAGGACGCACAGGAGTTCCCGGTACCCGGGCACATCTCCAAGGACGGCCTGCGCTGGGAGCCCGAGGCCCCCGGGCTCGCGCTGGCCGCCGAGTACACGATCGACGCGGTGGCCGTCGACGGCCAGGGGCGTCGCAGCGCACGGCACACGACCTTCACCACGTACGTCCCCGACGAGCGGTTCATCGGATACGTCACCCCGGAGAACCGCTCCACCGTCGGCACCGGAATGATCGTCTCCCTGGAGTTCAACCGGGAGATCGAGAACCGGGCCGCCGTCGAACGCGCCGTCCAGGTCACCGCCGAGCCGTCCGTCGAGATCCGCCCGCACTGGTTCGGCAGGTCCCGCCTCGACTTCCGCCCCGAGCACTACTGGAAGCCCGGCACCCAGGTCACCGTCGCGCTGCGCCTGCGGGACGTCGAAGGCGCGCCCGGCGTGTACGGGCTGCAGCACAAGACGTTCTCCTTCACCGTCGGCCGCCACCAGGTCTCCCTGGTCGACGCCGCCAAGCACACCATGGAGGTACGGCGCGACGGCGAGCTGCTCACCACCGTGCCGATCACGGCCGGCGCACCCAAGAACACGACGTACAACGGCAAGATGGTGGTCACCGAGATGCTCGAGCTGACCCGGATGAACGGCGCGACGGTCGGCTTCAAGAAGGCCAACGGCAAGAGCGAGTACGACATCCCGGACGTCCCGCACGCCATGCGCCTCACCGACTCCGGCACCT
This sequence comes from Streptomyces regalis, assembly GCF_001509475.1. Taxonomy (GTDB): domain Bacteria; phylum Actinomycetota; class Actinomycetes; order Streptomycetales; family Streptomycetaceae; genus Streptomyces; species Streptomyces regalis. Next base: position 43,874 of record NZ_LLZG01000366.1, on the reverse strand, counting down.
TCCTGCACGGCAACTACTGGGCGGACGCCTCGCTCTTCGGACGGAGCAATGTCAGCCACGGGTGCGTGGGGCTCAGGGACGTCAAGGGCGGCGGCTCCGAGACGCCCGCGGGCTGGTTCTTCGACCGCAGCCTGATCGGGGACGTCGTCGAGGTCGTCCGCAGCAATGACAAAAAGGTCGCTCCCGACAATGGGCTCGGAGGATGGAATATGGGCTGGAAGGAGTGGAAGGCGAGGAGTGCGGTGAAGTAACAGGACAGGGGGGTGAGTTGCCCGACCAACCGGCTATCTGCCGATGTTGGAACGGAACGGTGACAAACGCGCGGCGCCGACGCCCATGACCTTGTGGTTAATATGCGCCGGTGCGCGCGGCAGATGCGCGGGGGCGCGGGCCTGACCAGGTCCGGGGAGGGGAGAAAGACTTGAACGTGCGGCCGATATCGGGGGCGTCGGTTGACGCGACGCGCGGGAGGCGCGCGAGGCGTGGGGGCAAGGGACTGACGGTGTTGGCCGGGGTGCTGCTGCTCGCCGTCACCGCGTGCGGCGGGGGCGGTGGCTCGGACTCGGGGGCCGGCGACGGCAAGGGCAAGGACTCCGGTACTGCGGAGACCAAGAAGTCGCAGGCGGTCGTGACCATAGCCCCGGGCGACGGCGCCAAGTCCGTCGAGACCAGCGGCGCGCTGAAGGTGACCGCGGCCAAGGGCAAGCTGACGGACGTCGAGGTCAAGGACGCCAAGGGCAACGCGATCGACGGCAAGATATCCGGCGACGGCGCCACCTGGACGCCGTCCACGCACCTCGCCGCCGCCACGACGTACACGGTGCACGCGGTCGCCAAGGACTCCGACGGCCTGGAGGCCGCCGAGGAGGCCGACTTCACCACTCTGACCCCGAAGAACACCTTCGTCGGAACCTTCACGCCGGAGGACGGTTCCAAGGTCGGCGTCGGAATGCCGTTCTCGATCCGCTTCACCCGGGGCATCACCAGCCCCGAGGACGTCGAGAAGGCCATCACCATCAAGACCGAACCGGCCGTCGAGGTCGAGGGCCACTGGTTCGGCAACGACCGCCTCGACTTCCGTCCCGAGAAATACTGGAAGGCCGGCACGAAGGTCACGGTCGACCTCAACCTCGACGGCGTCGAGGGCCGCCCCGGCGTCTACGGCGAGCAGGACAAGAAGGTCACCTTCACCATCGGCCGCAACCAGGTCTCGGTCGTCGACGTGAAGACCAAGAAGATGAAGGTCATGCAGGACGGCAAGGTCATCAAGACCATCCCCGTCACCACCGGCAAGCCCGGGTACGACACCTGGAACGGCCAGATGGTCATGACCGAGAAGTTCGTCGAGACCCGCATGAACGGCGACACCGTCGGCTACGACGGCGAGTACGACATCGACGACGTCCCGCACGCCACCCGCCTGACCGACTCCGGCACCTTCATCCACGGCAACTACTGGGGCGGCGGCGCCTTCGGCAACTACAACGCCAGCCACGGCTGCATCGGCCTGCGCGACGTCAAGGGCGCGTGGGACGGGGGCACACCGGCCGCGTGGTTCTTCAACCACTCGACGATCGGCGACGTGGTGGTCGTGAAGAACTCCAACGACGCGACGGTCGCTCCCGACAACGGCCTGAACGGCTGGAACATGTCGTGGGAGAAGTGGAAGGCCTAGGGTTCCCTTTCGGACGTACGGCTCCGGTGCCTGCCTCGATGTGAGGTACGGCACCGGGGCCGTCGCCGTTAGTCCCCGTTAACCTGCTGGCATGACCGTGAATCTCGAAGTCGCCGAAGGCGTCGGCACCCTCCGTCTCGACCGCCCGCCCATGAACGCGCTGGACGTCGCCACCCAGGACAGGCTCAAGGAGCTCGCCGAGGAGGCGGGCCGGCGTGACGACGTACGGGCCGTGGTGATCTACGGCGGGGAGAAGGTGTTCGCGGCCGGCGCGGACATCAAGGAGATGCAGGCCATGGACCACACGGCGATGGTCCTGCGCGCGCGGGCCCTGCAGGAGTCGTTCACGGCGGTGGCCCGCATCCCCAAGCCGGTCGTGGCAGCCGTGACGGGCTACGCGCTCGGCGGCGGCTGCGAGTTGGCGCTGTGCGCGGACTACCGGATCGCTGCGGACAACGCCAAACTGGGTCAGCCGGAGATCCTGCTCGGCCTGATCCCGGGCGCGGGCGGCACCCAGCGGCTGGCCCGTCTGATCGGCCCGTCGAAGGCGAAGGACCTGATCTTCACGGGCCGCATGGTGAAGGCCGACGAGGCGCGCGAGCTGGGCCTGGTGGACCGCGTGGTGGCGCCGGACCAGGTCTACGCCGAGGCGCACGCCTGGGCGGCGAAGCTCGCGCAGGGTCCGGCGATCGCGCTGCGTGCGGCGAAGGAGTCGATCGACACGGGCCTGGAGACGGACATCGAGACGGGCCTCGCGGTGGAACGGGGCTGGTTCGCCGGGCTGTTCGCGACGGAGGACCGGGAGCGGGGGATGCGGAGCTTCGTGGAGGAGGGCCCGGGCAAGGCGAAGTTCCTCTGAGGACACGGGGCAAAGCCTGGTCCGGAACTTCTGAAACTCCGCCGAACCACTGGCAATTGACAGGGCGTCTGATTCGGGTCCCTCGATGGGGCGGTTTATGGCAGCCTTAAGGCAACCTTAAGCCTGCCTTGTCGAGGGAGCCTGTCGATTGCCTCCAGCGGACCCTTCGTCGCAGGTCATCCGGGCTGCCATCGACCCCGAACTGCCTCTGTCATATGCCAACCGAGTCGTGCGGAATGACCGCTTCCGGGGGGTGTATTCCGCGGGAACGGCCCCGGAGAGCCCTGTCGGCGGCCATGATGGGGGCATGGCGGGGCTGGAGGGTATCGAACAGCCGCGGGGACACAGCCGTGCAGCCGCGGCGCGCTGGTCGCCGACGGCCGAGGACGAAGCTGCCTCCAAGGCGCTGGAGCTGTTCGGCAATCCCACGGAGGCGGAGGTTCCGCTCCCGTCCCGCCCCGAGTCCGCGGCGACGGCGCGGCGGCTGGCCCAGGTGGTGGTCCTGCGTCAGTGGGGCCTGACTCCGAAGATGACGGAGGACGCCGTCCTGCTCGTCTCGGAACTGGTCGGCAACGCCGTCCGCCACACCGGCGCCCGCGTCTTCGGCCTCCGTATGCGCCGCCGCCGAGGCTGGATCCGCATCGAGGTCCGCGACCCTTCCCGCGGCCTGCCCTGCCTGATGCCGGTCCAGGAGATGGACATCAGCGGCCGGGGCCTGTTCCTGGTGGACAAACTCTCCGACCGCTGGGGCGTGGACCTGCTGCCGCGCGGCAAGACGACCTGGTTCGAGATGCGGGTGGCAGACCGCTAGAGCCGACCGTTCACCACCGAGCCCGGCCATCCCGATCCCTGACTCGCCCGCGGGGGCTTCGCCTTAGGGTGCTGACGGTCACTTCTCAGCGCCGGTCCGGATCTTTCAGCCCGTCCGGCGTTTGAGGACGAGGCCCGTTCAGGGCCGAAGCTGGGGTCCAGGGGGCGGCAGCCCCCTGGCGGGGTCGAAGGGGCGGAGCCCCTTCAGGATGGGACGGGTAGGGGCGGCGGGGGCGAAAACCACCAGGCCCCGGCGACCCGCACGAACGGCCTATCGGGTGAATCATGCGTTTTTCGACGTAATCCTCATTAAATGGTCCAGTGATCACTACCGACCGCCGCTCCGGTCGCGCGGACCCGGTCGCCGCCCTCCCGCCGCACTGGAAGAACTGCCGATGAACCTCCTCCACCGCACCCTCCTCGCCGGCGTAGGCCTCCTCGCGCTGGCCGCCTGCGGCACCGAGTCCGCCAAGGACAAGACCCCGGCCGCCCCCGAGCCCCGCGGCGGCACCCAGGCCGCCATCCCCGCCCCGGCGAAGAAGAAGGCCGTCCAGGGACTGCCCGGCATGCCACCCGTCCTGGACCCGAAGGACGTCTACGCCGCCGACCGCCCGAACAAACTCTCCCCGGTCGTCAAGGACTTCCCGTCCCGCGTCTACGTCCCGAACACCGAGTCGGACACCGTCTCCGTCATCGACCCGAAGACGTACGAGATCATCGAGACCATCCCCGTCGGCCGGCAGCCCCAGCACGTCGTCCCGTCCTGGGACCTGAAGACCCTCTGGGTCAACAACAACCGCGGTCACACCCTCACCCCCATCGACCCGAAGACCGGCAAGGCGGGCAAGGAGGTCGAGGTCCACGACCCCTACAACCTCTACTTCACCCCCAACGGCAAGTACGCCGTCGTGATGGCCTCCCTCGACCGCGAACTCGTCTTCCGCGACCCCCACACCATGAAGCGGATCAGGACCGAACCGGTCACCTGCTACGGCGTCAACCACGCCGACTTCTCCCTCGACGGCCGCTACTTCATCGTCTCCTGCGAGTTCAGCGGCGAACTGCTCAAGGTCGACACCGAGAGCATGAAGGTCGTCGGGCAGCAGAAACTGCCCTTCGACGGAGCGATGCCGCAGGACGTGAAGGTCTCCCCGGACGGCAAGAGGTTCTACATCGCCGACATGATGGCCGACGGCATGTGGGTCCTGGACGGCGACAAGTTCACCGAGCCGACGCTCCTGCCCACCGGCAAGGGCTGCCACGGCCTCTACGTCAGCCGCGACTCGCGCGAGATGTACGTCTCCAACCGCGGCGAGGGCACCGTCTCCATCTTCGACTTCACCAAGAACAAGCTCACCAAGAAGTGGCACCTCCCCGACGGCGGCAGCCCCGACATGGGCGGCGTCTCCGCCGACGGCAAGGTGCTGTGGCTGTCGGGCCGCTACGACTCCGAGGTGTACGCCATCGACACCCGCACCGGCGAGCAGCTCGCCCGCATCCCCGTCGGCAGCGGCCCGCACGGCCTCGCCGTCTACCCGCAGCCGGGCCGCTACTCCCTGGGCCACACCGGCATCTTCCGTTAGCCGGCGGCCAGTTGACCTGCGGTCAGTGGACACGCCGCCGTACGGGTGACGTTCCACGACCTGCCGCCGCGGGCCAGGGATCGTGCTCCTTATGATCACAACTCGCCTGCGGCGGCGGGCCGCTGCCGCCGCCCTGTCCCTCTCTGCCGTCCTCGCCACGACGGCCGCAACGGCTCCCGAGACCGTCCCCGCCTCGGCTCGCCCGACCGTCGCCAAGGCAGCCGCCCCCGCACCGGCCGCCTGTCCCGTCCAGTACGACGACAAGATCAAGGCCGCCGTCGACCGCCGCGTCGACATCGACCGCATCACCCCCGACCCCGCGTGGCGCACCACCTGCGGCACGCTCTACCGGGCCGACGGCCGGGGCCCGAACATCGTCTTCGAGGAGGGCTTCAAGCCCAAGGACGTCGTGAACGGCCAGTACGACCTGGAGCAGTACGTCCTGGTCAACCAGCCCTCCCCGTACGTGTCCACGACCTACGACCACGACCTGTACAAGAACTGGTGGAAGTCGGGCTGGAACTACTACATCGACGCCCCCGGCGGCATCGACGTCAACAAGACCATCGGCGACACCCACAAATGGGCCGACCAGGTCGAGGTCGCCTTCCCCGGCGGGATCGCCCGGAAGTACATCATCGGCGTCTGCCCGGTGAACAAGACGACCAAGGTCGAGATCATGAGCGGCTGCCAGAGCAACCCGCACTACGAGGCCTGGCACTGACGCCCTACCGGGCGTGCAGCAGCGCCTCCGCGCCCACCGGCAGGTAGCCGGCCGCCAGGAACGCCCGCATACTGCGGGCGTTCCCCGGCGCGACCTGCGCCCACAGCGGCTCCGTGACCAGATGCCGGGCGGCGGTCACCAGCCGCCGCCCCAGCCCCCGATGCCGTACCTCGTCGTCCACCTCGACCGATACCTCCAGCCGCCCGGCGACGCCGCGCCCCATCACCAGCACGCCGTCGTCCGCGACCCACGCGCGCACGTCGTCGCGCCGCCGTCGGGCATAGGCGATCCGGGGGTGGCCGGCATCCTCGATCTCCGTCAGCGCGAGCGACGGCTCACCCGGCAACGGGGAGCCGACCAGCACCGCATCGATGGTCTCGGCCGTACGCCCCGTCCGCTCCATGAGAGCCGCCAGGAAGCGCGGATTCATCGGCGCGGCCAGCCCGTCGCAGTCGACGTCGCGCAGTGCCGCGTACACCCAGGCGGGATCCTCGTCGGTGAAGACGACGGAGTGCGCGGTGAAGGCGAGGACGCCCGAGTTCCGGTGCGACGCGTGCGGGACCACAGTCGTACGGCCGTCCGTAGGCGGGAAGACACCCCGCGCCGCCGCGTCGAGAATGTCCCGCAAGGTCCCTGCCACGACGGCCCCCGTCCTGCTCCTTGAGTCTCCACCCACTGGAAGGCCCACACTCGCAGACATGATCGAAGACGGCACCGGACTTCTCACCATCGGCGACCTGGCCCGGGCCACCGGACTGACCGTGCGGACGATCCGCTACTGGTCCGACGAGGGCGCCCTGCCCCCGGTGACCCGCTCCTCGGGCGGCTACCGCCTCTACGACGCCGAGTCCGTCGCCCGCCTGGAGCTGATCCGCACCCTGCGCGAACTGGGTCTGGGGCTGGACGACGTACGCAAGGTCGTCAGAGGCGAGAAGGACGTGGCGTCGGTCGCGGCCGCGCATGTCGCCGCACTGGACGCACAGATCAGATCGCTGAAGGTGACCCGGGCGGTGCTGTCGACCGTGGCGCGACGCGGCTCGACCGCGGAGGAGATGACGTTGATGCTGTGCCCTCTGGGGGGGATACCCCCCAGACCCCCCGAATTGGCGAGGCTGTCGGCCGCCGAGCGGCGGAGGATCCTGGAGGAGTTCGTGGACGAGATGTTCCACGGACTGGACACGGCGGATCCGGTGATCCGCGAGCAGATGCGGAACATGGCCGTGGACCTGCCGGACGAGCCGACGCCCGAGCAGGTGGACGCCTGGGTGGAGCTGGCCGAGCTGCTGCAGGACCCGGAGTTCCGGGCACACATGCGCACGGTGGCCGAGTTCAACGCGGCCGGTCGTGGGCCCGAGACGCCCGCCGGGGCGTCGATGTGGTTCGCCCGGAAGCTGGTGCAGTCGGCGGCCGAGGCGCGGGAGCGGGGGGTCGCGCCCGAGTCGCCCGAGGCCGAGCGCATCCTGCGGGACCTGCTCGGCGACGCCGACCCGGCCGCCGTACTCGAACGCCTGAAGGCCGGCGCGAACGACAAGGTCGCCCGCTATCGCGAGCTGCTGGTCGTCGTGAAGGGGCAGGGGCTCGCCTCGGCGCGCCGTGCGGAGTTCGCCTGGGTGGTCGCCGCACTGGAGGCGCGGGCGGGCGGTTAATCTGACCTGCGGCAGTAAGCCAGCACAACACGGCAGACGCGATTGAAACGCGAGTAAAGGGGCGGATCGGTGGGGCACATCGACATCGAGGAAGCACGCAAGCAGTTCGAGCGCATCGATGCGGACGGTGACGGCACCATCACCGCCGCCGAGTTCAAGTCCGCCCTGGCTCAGGGAGGCGACTGGAACGTGACGGAGTCGGTCGCCGAGGCGATCATCAAGAGCCGTGACCTGAACGGCGACAAGCTCCTGTCGTTCGACGAGTTCTGGGGCTTCCTGAACAAGTGACGCAAGAAGGAGGGGGCCCGCTCACTGCTGCGGTGGTGAGCAGGCCCCTTCGTCATGCCGGCCGTCTGCGGTACTGCCCCGGCGCCACCCCGTACTCCCGCTTGAAGGCCTTGGCGAAGGCGAACTCCGAGGCGTAGCCGGTGCGTTGGGCGACGGTCCGCAGGGGAGTGTCGTCCGCGCGCAGCAATCGGCCCGCCGTCGTGGCTGGACCCGCGCCCCGCCGAAATCCCCCGGACCTGGCCCTTCACCATCCACACGTACGCCAACTTCAGCCTCACCACCACCCCCGCCGGCCGCCGCCGCTCCAGCGCCTTTCTCAACGCGGGCCTCACCGACGGCGGTTTCCGTCCGGTGATCGCCGAGGTCCTCGACGGCCTGGACGCGATCCGCGACGCGCACCGCCTGATGGAGTCCGACACGCACATGGGCAAGATCGTCGTACGGATCTGGGGCGCGCCGGCGCGCCTACGTCACACGATCTCCAGGGGCCGGTGCGGCCCGTCCGGAAGCTGGACGCGGATCGGGTCCCCGGCCCGCACCACACCCCCGCTGACGACGACGCTCATGATCCCGGACTTGAACCGCACGCCGCCCTCGGCGTCCCGCCCGACGACCTGCTTCATCAGCCCCCGCTGAAACCCGTCGATCTGAGCGCAGGGATTGCGCAGGCCGGTCACCTCCACCACGGCCTCGCCCCCGAGCCTCAGGAGCGTCCCCGTCGGCAGCCCGAGCAGATCGATGCCCTGGGTGGTGACGTTCTCCCCGAGTTCCCCGGCCGCCACCTCGAACCCGGCCTCGCGCACCTCGTCGAACAACTCCGCATGGATGAGGTGCACCTGCCGCAGGTTCGGCTGCGAAGGGTCCTTCCGCATCCGGAACCGATGCTTCACCGTGGCTCCCGCGTGCACATCGCCCTCCACCCCGATGCCCGCGATCAGCGTGATGCTCTCCCGGTTCGGCTTGGTGAACGAGTACGTCCCGTTACTGCTGACCGCGGCGACAGTCCGACTCATGCCCCGAAGCTCCCCTCTTCTGCAGCGACGACTGCTCGCCGCAGGTCAGAGCCTAGGTGAGTCAGGCGTTCTCGGCCCATTCGCGCAGTGCGGCCTTGCTGGAGAAGTTGGCCACGTTCTTGTCCAGCGGGTCGTCCGTGTACTGGTGGAAGCGCCACTTCGCCTGGATGCGGGGCTTGCCCGCCGTGACGTAGTCGGCGATCCAGAGCCCGTCGCCGGCGTATGAGGTCCTGTCGACGTTGAGCCAATAGTGACGATTTGCATACAAGATCACCGGATTGTTCGGCCGCTTCTCTTTCACCTTCCGGATGAACAGGTCCTTCTCCGCATTGCTCGCATGTGTCCCCTCGCTCGTCGTCTCCCAGTCGACCGCGAGGATGTCGCCCGCCTTCTCGGGGGCCTTGCTGACGAAGTACTCCGCCTGGGCCGAGAGGTTGCCCGGCCAAAGGAAGTGGTAGAAGCCGACGACCAGGCCGGCGTCACGGGCGCGCTTGGTCTGGGCGGCGAGTTTGGGGTTGATGTAGGAGCGGCCCTCGGTCGCCTTGATGAAGACGAAGGAGAGACCGTCGGTGTTGTAGTTCGAGGACTGGTACGCGCTTACGTCGATGCCGCGCAGCATGGGGGAACTCCCTGAAGTGCCGGTGGGGGGACAGGGGTTGGACTTGTTGTATGCCCCACCTTGACATGGGTGATCCGTCCATGACACGGAAATGTGAACGGAGAAGTTCTGGAGAGTGAGGTCAGCGCCGTTGGCCGGGCCGTAGGTGCAGGGTTCAGCTTCGGCTTGATGTAGTCGCGTCAGCCACGCTGACTCTGGTCGCCAGTCCGCAGCCACGTAAGATCACGTCGCCCGACGCGATCGTGACAGGAGGCCGAACATCCATGCCGGATCAGCGTGTGGTGGTCGTGACTGGGGGAGGAACGGGGATCGGTGCGGCGACGGCGCGGCTGCTTAGGGCGGCTGGGCACGACGTTGTCGTCTCCGGGCGACGACCGGAGCCTTTGCACCGCGTCGCTGAGGAAACCGGAGCCTTGGCCTGCCCGGCTGATACCGCCGACCCGGACGCCGTTCTCCACCTCGTCGAGACTGCCGTCGCGCGATTCGGTCGACTCGACGGGTTGGTCGTCAATGCGGGAGTGGCACGCAGCGGGGGTGTCGGGGAACTGTCCGATGAGGACTGGGATTCGGTGCTTCGTACCAATCTCACCGGCCCCTTCCTTCTGATGCGGGCGGCATTGCCGCACTTGCTCCAGGCCCGAGGATCTGTCGTCGCGGTCGCTTCGGTCGCTGCCCTGCGCAACGGGGTGGGCAATGCCGCCTACGCCACGTCCAAGGCGGCACTGCTGCAGTTGTGCCGGTCGCTGTCTGTGGACTACGGGCCTCAGGGCCTGCGGGCCAACACCGTTTGCCCCAGCTGGGTGCGCACGGAGATGGCCGACCGCCGCATGGCCCGGTTCGCCGAGGAAGCCGGATTGGCCTCCGCCGAGGTCGACGCGGCATATGAGGAGGCCACCCGGCTGCTGCCGGCACGCCGCCCCGGCGAGCCTCGTGAGGTCGCCGAAGCCATCGCCTGGCTGCTGTCGCCGGCCGCGTCCTTCGTCAACGGCGCTGCACTGACCGTGGACGGGGGCGTGACTGCGGTGGACCCCGGGACTGTTCCCTTCGCTTTCCGCATCACCCCGCGCGACAACGAGAGTTGATCCTTGTCCGGGTGCTCAAGGCCGGTACGCGCTCACTCGGTGGCCCTCGATGAAGCGCCGTCGAACTCGCCGAGCAGGCCCTGACCATCCACCGCGAAACCGGCCACCGCCTCAGCGAGGCCCGCACCCTCATGGTGCTCGCCCGCACCCACCGGACCACCGACAGCACCGCCGCCGAACTGCTGAGCCAACAGGCTCGGGCCATCTTCGCGGACGTAGGCGTGCCCGAGGAGGTCACCCGGTCCTGAGTCTCATCCCGGCCGGCTTCGCCAGCTCGACCAGGTTGTCGAACAGGGCGGCCACCGGGTCCACGGGCGGATTCAACGCCGTGAGCACGGGGCGGAGTTCCTTCCAGTCCGTCACCGGGAAGGCGCCGAGACAGTCCTGCGCGGAGACACGGCTGCCGGCCAGGACGCCGGACCATACGGACTGCTCGGCGGAGGCGGGGATCGGGAAGTAGGCCTCGGCCCGGTCGATCGTGCGGAGCAGGTCCGTGCAGCCGCGTCTCATCGCCGTAACCTCGACGCTGCCGTCCGGATTGACGCTGCGGTCGATGTCCGCCACGGCCTGTTCGTAGTCGCCCATGAGATCCGCCCCGCCGAAGTACCCCCAGGCCCAGATCTGCATGCCGAGCCGGCCCGGTACGAGCGCCCGCCCGAAGCCCGCACGTCCGCGTAGGTCGCCGCGCAGAGGCTCGCCGGCACCCCGCAGGCCGCGACGGTGCCGATGAGGCGGACATCGCGCCGCCGGGGAGAGCGCGGGCGATCGAGAACGTGTCGGACGCGCAGGGAAAGTCTGACGGCGACTGCGACCGGCAGTGCCACCGCCACTGTGGCCATCCCCGCGACCGCGAGGAGTTCCGGCAGGAAGAAGGTGAGCACCTGCCAGTCGCCGTCGGCGGCGATCTCGCAGCCGGAGTGCACGATGTTCAGCGGCCGTACACAGCCGTCGGTCCCGTTGACAGCGAGCAGCACGGCCAGCCCGAACGAGGCCCGGTGCTGCTTCGCCCACTGAGGGGCTTTGGCTTGTTCACTGCACGCATGGCTGATTGCGGGTGGTTTATCTGGGTCTCAGGGGCCGATTTCGTCAACGCAGTGTCGTTTCAGCACGCGTTCGCTGCCGCAGGCGCGTGCGCAAAATTTTTAACACGACTCGGAGTATGGCGGAGCGTCATCGTCCGTTTTCCATGCGGATGAGTGGACGGCGATGGCCCTGGTTTGCCGCTATCCCGGCGAGGAAAAGAACCTCGCGTCGGGTGGGGATAGGCCGTGCAAGTATTCAACTTCGCGCCAGGAAATCGTCTCGGAGTCATGGGTCAAAGGAATTCTTTAGACGGGTCGGGTGTGTTCGGTGACGGCGATCGAGAAATTGGCGAACCTCAAATTTGCGAATCCCAGGAAGAAGTGCGACGCGAGTTATCGTGGGATGTGATCGCCAGCCATCGGGAAAGGCTGATGAGGCTGGTCCGCCGACGGCTTCCGAATGTGCAGGACGCCGAGGACTGTGTACAGGAAGCGATGCTGCGGGCAGCGGCGTACGACGATCTGGACCGGGAGAGGGTCGGTCCCTTTCTGACCTCGGTCGCGCTGCGTCTGTGCGTCGACCACTACCGCGAGCTGGAGCGCAGTCGGCGACTGCTGCGCCGCGCGGCGGACGTGCGCGCACCCGAGATGCCGGACGAGGGCGTGTGCGACAAGGACTTCGGGCGCTGGCTGCTGCGCCAGGTGCACCTCTTGCGGGGCAGGGAGCGACAGGTCGTACTCGCTCGCGCCCATGGCATCTCCACTCTGGAATTCGCCCGCATGCATCAGATCTCCGTCAAGGCGGCCGAGGGTGCATTCACGCGCGGTCGGGCGCGGTTGCGGCTCGTCTGCGCCAAATCCCTGGACGGTGTCGCGGCATAGCGGATTTCCGCCTTCTTCCCGTGTGCGATCTATTTTTGTGCACGGGCATCAGAACGGCTCCCGGACTTCGGGGGTGCAGGTGAGAGGGGAAGGGAAGTGACCGTGGGCAAGAACAATACCCAGGATACAATCAAGGATTTCATCGGCGATATTGCCGACAGTACGAAGAAGGCATTCGATGACATCCTCGACCGGAAAGGAGACGCCTCCAATTCAGCGGACTGGCTCACGCCGGGGAACTCGTATCAGGCGCTTACCGGACTGCCGGGCGACGTCCTGAGGACGGTCAGCGCCTTGTCGGCGCTGGGCGGCGTGGCCAATCCCGTGGCCGCGCTCGCGAACGCCGCCAACGCGGCGGCCGGGGCCGGCGCGGCGAACCCGCTCGCCGCACTCGCCGGCGCGGCCCCCCACCAGCTCGCGGCCATCGCGGGCGGCGGCGCGAATCCCCTCGCCGCCCTCGGCGGAGCCGCGGGGGCCAATCCGCTGGCTGCCCTTGGTGGCGGTGCCGGCGGCGCCAATCCGCTGGCCGCGCTCGGACAGGTGGCGGGCGGAGCGACATCCGCCGTCTCGGGAGCGGCGGACATGGCGCAGGGCCTGGCCGCGCTGCCGCAGCAGATCGCCCAACTCTCCGAACTCGTCTCCAACTTGGTGGGCGTGCTGGAGAACGTCCAGGGCCTCACCGGCACCTTGACCGGCGCCGGCCGTGCTCCGGCGGCCAGGAAGGGGACCTGAGCACCGGCTCAGCCAGGCCCGCCTCGCACCGGTGATCGTGTGATCTGACCGGCTTGCGTGCGTGACCGCGTACAGGACCGACGGAACTCGTCAGGCACAAGGAGGTTGTGACACATGGGCGCCATGCTCGGCAATCGGCTTCGGCTGGTGGTGAAGGTGCTGGGAAGCCTCGTCGCCGACGAGGTCGGCCAGGTGACGCGGGAGCGCAGGCGGTCCAGGCGGGACGGGCTGTCCCCGGCGGAAGCCGAGGCCTCCGCCGGGGACGGCTCGCGCCGCGCCAAGGCGGTGCGGCACGCTTTGGAAGGCCTCGGCCCGTTCTATGTGAAGCTCGGTCAGATCCTGTCGACCCGGCCCGACATGGTGCCCGCGTCCATGATCGCCGAGCTGCAGAACCTCCACGACCAGGTCGACGTCCAGCCGTTCTCCGTCTTCGAACCCGTACTCCGGGACGAACTGGGCGCGGACTGGAAACTCCGCTTCGACGACATCAACACGACCCGTCCCCTGGGAGCCGCGTCCCTGGCCCAGGTCTACCAAGTCACCCTGCCCGGCGGACGGCCCGCCGTGGTGAAGATCCAACGGCCCGGCATCCGGGACACGGTCCACGCGGACATGGCCCTGATGCGCAAGGCGTCCAGGATCGTGGCCCGTACGGCACCACGCTTCAACGAGGTCATCGACGTGGAGGCGATGCTCGGTTCCATCTTCGACGCGATGGAACCCGAACTGGACTTCACCGGCGAGGCCCGCAACATGGACGACGCCCGCGAGAACATCCGCCGCTACCCCACGCTGGAAGTGCCCCGCGTCATCCACGCCACCCCCAAGGTGCTCGTCCAGTCGCTGGCACCCGGCGCGTCCGTACGCCGGCTCGACCGTGCCATGTTCAGCGACCGGGAGCGCACGGAGATCGGCAAGGACCTCCTGCGCTTCATGTACCGGGGCTACTTCGTCGACCGGATGTTCCACGCCGACCCGCACGCCGGCAACGTCTTCGCACAGCCCGGCGGTCCGGCCACGCTCATCGACTGGGGCATGGTCGGCCGGCTGGATCGCCGTACGAGTCTGCAGCTGCTGCCCCTCCTCATGGCCATCGCCCAGAACGACGGCCACGGGCTGGCCCGCGCCTGGGCGGACATGGGTCGGGTCACCGCCTGGTCGAACCTGCCCGCGTTCGCCGCCGACATGGCGGCGCTGGTCCCCAAGGTCGCCACCGCCTCCCTGGAGGACATCAACTTCGGAGTGTCCCTGACCACCGTGCTGGAGAAGGCGACCAGGCGGGGCATCGGCTCGGCGCCGGCGATCTCCCTGCTCGGCAAGTCCTTCGCGAACCTGGAGGGTTCCGTGCGCTGCCTCGCGCCGGACATCGCCCTCGCGGAGGTCTTCAAGGCGGAGGTACGCGGCATCATCATGTCGCTGATCCGCGAGTACTTCTCCCTGGACCAGGTGGCCCGCAACACGATGGACCTGCTGTCCGCCGCCGCGTCCGCTCCCGAACAGTGGCGTGGGCTCCTCTCCGACGCCGCCAACCGCCAGTTCGCGCTCCAGCTCCACGAGCCGCACACCCCCGCCTCGATGGGCGGTCAACGGCCCTGGTCACCGTCGCGCGGCCTGATGGCACTGGGCGCCGCGGCCCTGCTGCTCGACCGCCGGCGCGCACCCCGCTGACGCGGCCGCGCCCTCCACTCCTGTCCGACTGCCTCCCGTTCTCATTCACCGTACGTACGAAGGACACGCTCATGCCGATGCCCATGCCTCTGCCGGACCACACCCCCTCGCAGGACGCGGGACCGCGCGCCGCCTCGGCCGGCGCAGGCACACCTCTGGACGGCGTCTCGGAGACCGCCGTGTGGACCGTACGCATGCGGGCCCACGAGTCCGGCCGGGCGGACGCGCTCTTCCAGGACCCTTTGGCGGCCGAGTTCCTGGCCTCCGCGGGGCCGGCCGGTGCTCCTCCGGGATCCGGTGTCCTGCAGAAGGTGCTGCCCGACTGGCTGGCCGTCCGTACCCGTTTCTTCGACGACCACCTCATTGCTGCGGCCCGCTCGGGATGCCGTCAAGTGGTGGTGCTGGGGGCCGGGTTGGACACCCGGGCGTACCGGCTCGACTGGCCCGCGGGAACCCATGTCTTCGAGGTCGATCTGCCGGCCGTGCACGCCTTCAAGGAGCAGGTCCTCGCCGGCCGCACCCCGGACGTCGCCCGCCGCACCGCCGTCGCCGCCGACCTGGCCGGCGATTGGCAGGAGGCGCTGCTCGCCGCGGGGTTCGACCCGGGCCGCCCCACCGCCTGGCTGTGCGAAGGGCTTCTCTTCTACCTCGCGCCGGAGGCCGTGGAGCGCCTGGTCGACACGGTGAGCGAGCTGTCCGCGCCGGGCAGCAGCCTCGGCGCCGAGTGCCTGAACGCCGACGCCGCCGACTCGCCCTTCGTCAAGCCCTGGCTGGAGGCCCTGTCCGGCTCCGGGACCCCATGGGTCTGGCACCTCGCGGACGCCGAGCACTGGTGGGGCGGGCACGGCTGGCAGGCCCGCGTCGCCGATCTGATCGAACTGCCGTATGCGGTCGAGCGGTTCGCCCCGTACCTGGAGGCGTTCCCCACTCTCGACAAGGAGAGCATGATCCTGGTGACCGCGACCCGCCCGGCGGACAGCGGGCAGGGCGTCGGCTCGACTCCGCCCCACGGGCGGTGACCGTGGACGGACACAATCTCTGCCAGACCCCCACCACCTACCTTCTCCTCCGCCTCGAGTACCTGTTCGGTCTGCTGGTCGCCGCCGGGTTCTTCCTCGCGCACCTGGGCGAGGTGCGCTGGTGGGTCGCCGTCGTCCTCTTCGCGTACGTCGACGTCATCGGCTATCTCCCCGGGGCGATCGCCTACCACCGCAGTCCCGACCGGCGCGTCTGCCGCGTCTACTACGTGCTGTACAACACCATGCACAGCCTGAGCGTGCAGGGCGCGGTCCTCGGCCTCTGGGTCCTGCTGTACGGGTGGGAGTGGGCTCTGCTGGTCCTGCCCATCCACCTCTTCGGGGACCGCGCGCTGTTCGGCAACTTCGCCAAGTCGTTCACCGTGTCCTTCGAACCCGTTCCCCACCCCTCCGTCCAGTCCGCGCTACGGGACTTCGCGACCGTGCCCTGGCACGAGGCGGCGGCCCGGTGAGCGCACCGCAGGCACTCGCCGACGGTGAGGCGTACGAGATGCTCCGCCGGCACGGCAGTCACAGCAGTGCTTTTCTCGCGATGAACCGCGGCAACCGGCGCTTCCACACCGACGGCGTCGACGGGTTCGTCCCCTACCGGGAGGCGGGGCGGCGGCATCTGTTCCAACTGGGCGGTCCCGTATGCGCTGTTGAGGATCAAAAGCGCCTGCTGGGTGCGCTGCTCGCGCGGGCCGAAGGCGAAGGACGCCGGGTCGCTGCCGTCCAACTCTCCCGTGCCGGAGCCGAGTTGCATGCCCGACACGGCTTCGTCGTCAACCAGTTCGGCGCCTCCTTCAGCATCGCACTGGACGGCTACAGCCTCGGTGGCCAGCGCATGGTGAAGGTGCGCAACATGGTCAACCGGGCCCGCAGGGAAGGCGTGACCGTCACCGAGGTGCCCGCCGGTGAGCGGGACGGCGAGCGGGTCGGCGCGGCTCTGGACGCCGTGGACGCCGCCTGGCTGCGGGCCAAGGGCCGCCATGTCAAGGAACTCGACTTCCTCATCGGTGAACGCGGCGGACCGGGCGCACCTCACCGGCGCCTGTTCACCGCCGTCCACGAAGGGCGGACCGTCGGGTACGTGTCCTACTCGCCCGTCTTCGGCGAGCGTTCCGGTCGGCTGTACGACCTGACCCGGCGGCTGCCCGACGCCCCGCCCGGCACGGTGGAGCTGATGTTCGCCACCGCCCTGCGACAGTTCCAGGAGGAGGGCTGCGGCTGGCTCCACCTCGGGTTCACCCCCTTCGTCCAACTCGGGGCCGACGCGTCCGAGCCCGGCCCGGCCAGCCGCATACTGCGCCGCTGCGTGGAGCTGCTGGCGGCCAAGGGCCAGGCCGTCTACCCGGCGGCCGCACAGGAGTCCTTCAAGCTCAAGTGGCGCCCGCAGCTCATCGAGCCGGAGTACCTGGCGTTCCAGGGCGGGGTGAGCCCCGGCGCCGTTTGGCGGCTGATGCGCCTCACCAAATCGGTCTGAAGCCTGGGCAGTCCGCAACCAAGTCGGTCTCAAACCCAACCGATCCGCAGTCCACGCCGGTCTGCGATGCCACACCCCGAGGGCGCGAGCCCGCGAGCCAGAAAGGCAGAGATGACCACGTTCGCCTCGAAGGTCCCGGCGGAAGCCGACCGCCATCGCGCCCCGAACCTCCTGGAGGGCGCGCTGCACACCGAGTTGACACCGGAGTGCTGCGACCTCGGCTACTGGTTCCGCGCCGTGCCCGAAGGCACCCTCGGCGGTGATCCGATGGGCCGTTCGCCGGACGTACCGGTACCGGACCACATGATGGCCGACGGCCCGCTGCGGCAGGCCGTCATGCAGGAGCTCGCCTTCCGCTCGATGGCGGAGGAGAAGGCGGCCCGCGCCATCTCCTTCCTCGTCGCGTACGCCCCCGACCTCGCCGGGATGGACTTCTTCACCACCCAGCTGATGGACGAGGCCCGCCACGCGTACGCCTTCCGCGGCCACCTGCTCGAACTCGGCGTGCCGGAAGACCAGTTGGAAGCCACGATGGAGTCGCTCGCCGGCGCCGACCGGGACGCGGTCCTGGCACCGCTGGAGGAGTTCGGGCTGTCCGTCCTGGAGAAAGGCCGGGACTACATCGGAGGCGTGATCACCCTGACCGTCCTCGTCGAAGGCGTCCTCGCGCCCACCGCCGAGCTGAGCGAGCGCAAGTGGCGGCCCTTCGATCCGCCGGCCGCCGAGATCGAGCGGGCGGCGGGCATCGACGAGATCCGGCATCTGTCGGTGGGCAGCGCCATCGTCCGGCGCCATCTGCAGCGCCACCCCGAGGAGTCGGGCCGTATCGGTGAACTGATCGGACGTGGCATGGAGCTGTGGGCGCGGCTGCCGGTCCAGGAGCTGACCTTCCGCCGGGAGCAGCTCTACCAGCAGGGCCTGGACCAGCATCGCGACCTCGCGGGCGACTACGAGCTGTGGCCGGGCCGCCGCCTCGTCGACACCACCGCCGAGGAACGGATGCTGACCGCCGCCGAATGGGCGCACGCCACCCAGGCGGCGCGGCTCGCCGACATGGGCCTGACCCCGTGACGCCCAGCGATCCCGCGGACGTACGAGGCAATCCAGCGGACGCACACCACGCATACGTACGAAAGGTTCGGTGGCACACCGATGACCGACAGCCCGGCAGTCAACTCCTCACCTTACGAACCCGGTGCAGTGGAGGACGACTTCCGTGAACTGACCCGGCGCGTCACGGACGCCGGGCTGATGCGGGCCCGCAAGGGCCAGTACGTGACCGCGATCGTGGTGGTCTGGCTGATGAACGCCGTCGGCTGGGCGGCCCTCGCGCTCGGTGACGGCGCCTGGTGGCAGGTCGTCCTGGCGGCGGTCTGGCTCGCCGTCTGGCACGAGCAGCTCGCCTTCCTCCTGCACGATGCCGGACACCGGCAGATCACCCGGTCCCGCAAACACATCAGGGCCCTCGGCCTGATCCACGGGAACCTGATGCTCGGGGTCTGCTTCGGCTGGTGGGAGCAGCACCACAACCGGCACCACAACCACCCCAACCACCTGGAACTCGACCCGGACATCCTGCGCCGCGTGGCCATCTTCGCGCCCGAACAGGCCCAGGACCGCAAGGGATTCGCCCGCTTCCTCGCCGCCAACCAGCGCTATCTGTTCTTTCCCCTCCTCGGCCTGGAAGCCGTGGTGCTCCGCATCGCCGGGGTCATCGCCCTGCGCAGGCGTGCAGTGCGCCAACCCCTCCTGGAGGGCGGGCTGATGGCCCTGCACGCGGTGATGTTCTTCGGCGCCCTCTTCCTGCTCCTGCCCTGGTCGAGCGCGCTGCTCTTCCTGGCGGTCCACCAGGTCCTCCTCGGTTATCTGCTCGGGCTGGCCTTCGCCGTCAACCACAAGGGCCTGCCCACCCGGGTCGGTAAGGAGTGGAGCTGGCTGGAGCGGCAGGTGCTCACCTCACGCACCCTGCCCACCTCCCTGGTCGGCGACTTCTTCTACGGCGGCCTCAACTACCAGATCGAGCACCATCTCTTCCCCGGCATGCCGCGCTCGGCCCTGCGGCACGCGTACCCCGTCGTCAAGGCGTTCTGCGCCGAGCGGCAGATCCCGTACGTCGAGACCGGGGTCCTGGAGTCGTACCGCGACCTCGCGCGCCATCTGGGCTCCGCGAGCGAAGTCCTCCGTGGCAGGACGGCCACGGCGTGAACACACACTCAACCGAAGGGAAGCCGCACACCATGACGCACTCCGCGAAAGCCAGGGTGTCCCCCCGTCCGGCGCGCCACGGGAGGTGGGCCGTGCCGGCCGCCGTCCTCATGGCGGGGACGGTCCTGACCGCCCCCGCCGCCCAGGCGGCACCGGTGCCCGACCTCGTGTGCCGTCTCGACGCCGAGGTGAACTTCAGCCCGCCGCTCGGCGTGTTCGTCCGGGAGGCGGAGGTGACCGGGCACATCGGGTACAAGGACTGCCACTCGCCCAGCGGAGCGGCGCCGGAGCTGACCGACATCGTCTTCGACGTAGCGGGCACCGGCAGGTTCGGTGGGCTGCCCGTGCCGACCTTCTCCGTGGAGGGCAACGGCATCGGCACGTGGAACACCGGCGATGTCGGCGGCCTCTACTTCAAGGGCGACCTCAAGGAGGGCAGCCCCGTACCGGACCGCACCGTGACGAGCGGACCGCTCGCCGGTGACGGGATCAACGGCCTGCAGATCCCCAAGCCCCGCTACGACAAGATCAACCCGGACGGCGTCGCCGGCTTCGACGTCTTCGGTCAGGTGTGCTTCTGGAACGGCGAGAAGGGCCGCTGCACGGCGTACTGAGCGGACGGCCGACGATACGAAGGGGGTGGTGCGGGCCTTGCGGGGCCCGCACCACCCCCTTGTCGTACGTGCCTCAGCCGGCCAGCGCCTTCAGTGTCTCCCGCAGGACGACCGGGTCGTAGGGCATGGCCAGGTGGGTGGCCCGGTTCCCCGGATCGAGGCTCTGCAGTCGGAGGTTGGTGGCGAGGTGACCGGGCCGGGTGGCCGCCAGCTCCTGTGACCGGGGAGGCTGGACCAGCTCGTCCCGGGTCGACCAGATGACGGTGTAGCGGACCCCGTCCACGGTGTCGCCCGGCGCCACCAGCTCCCGTACGAAGTCCGAGTCGTGCAGCAGCTGGGTGAACGCGGGGCTCACCCGGAAGAGCATCTGCTCCTCCACGACCCCCCGCACGCCCGGGGCCTGACGGACCAGCGCCGTCAGCCCCTCCACCGTGACCCCGTGATTGCTGGGCGCGATCCCGACGACGTGACGCACCTTCGAGGCCCCGCCCAGGTACTTGAGGTAGTAGTGCGGCAGCATCCCGCCCTGCGAGTGCCCGACGAGGTCGACCTTCGTCGCCCCGGTGTCCGCCAGTACCCGGTCCACGAAGTCCGCGAGCTCCCGGGCGGACTCCCCGATGTCGGCCAGTCCGTACAGGCGGGGCAGGGCCGGCAGCTCCCCGTAGTTCAGGCGGAAGATCCGGTGCCCGGCGGCTCTGAGCGCGGGCACCGCCTTCGTCCAGACGGACTCCCGGTCACCCAGCGTGCCGTGTACGAGCACGACCGGGTACGGGCGCTCCTCGCCCGGGGGCCGGCCCCAGTCGTCCTCCGCGGCCGACGGGTCGAGGGCGGCGCCGATCCGGTGTGTCCCGGCCTGTGCGTTGCCGGACAGTCGCTCGGGCGTGCGGACCAGCTCGGTCGCGGCGCTGTCGGAGTTCACGCCGGGGATGGGTGGCAGGGTCATACCGCCTCCTTGACTGGATTGACGGGACTGTGTGGTGTGCAGCTGCGTCAGACGCCCGGCCGGGAAGTCCCGGCCGGGCGTCGTTGGGGGCTGCGCGCGGGGTCAGACCTCGCGCGCTCCGGTGAGCGTGTGGAACGCGCGGTCGTGCCAGAGCAGCGGCCGTCCGCCGTTCACGTCGACCGCCATCACGCGTCCGACGACGGCGTGATGGTCCCCGTAGAGGCGTATGTCCTCGACGAGGCACACCGACCAGGCGAGCGCGTCCGCGAGCACCGGCAGCCCGAGCACATGCCGTACGGGGATGCCGTCGAACCGCCTCGCAGGCGGTACGGAAGCATCGGCGAAGCGCTCGGCCACAGTCTTCTGACGAGCCGTCAAGAGGCTGACGGCGAAGGCGCCTTGGTCGCACAGGGCGGTCAGGGTGCGTGAACCGCCGCGCAGACAGGCGAGAACCAGCGGTGGCCGGGCCGAGAGGGACGTCAGGGCCGAGACCGTCATCCCGGTGGGACAGCCGGTGGCGTCCAGGGCGGTGACGACGGTGACACCGGCCGAGAGCTTGGCGTAGAGGCCGAGACACCGGACCGTGTCGGGACCGGGTTCGTCCCGCAGGGTGTCCCATCCCGCGGCGGACGGCTGCCGGGGTACGAGAGCGAGGTCAGCCATGCGCGGCGGCCGTGTCGGGGAGTTCGGCAGGGGCGGGCGTGACCCTGCCGAGCAGCCCGCGCAGGATCCGCTCGATGTTGGTGCGCAGCGTCGAGTCGGCCACCGGGTCGAGGAGTTCGGCCAGCGTCGGAATGCCCAGGTCGAACACGGCCTCGAAGGTCACGCTCGTGCCGTCCTCGCCCGGCTCGCACCGCCAGGTGCCCTCGAAGCGCTCGAAGTCGCCGCTGAGCTGGGTGAAGCCGATGCTCAGGAGTTCCGGGAAGAAGGCGTCGCGCTCGGTCCAGCGCATCAGACCGTTGCGGAAATTGACGGTCCAGTCCGACACCACCGTGCCGTCGGCATGGGGCGGATGGACCGCGACCTCGCGGACGGTCTCGGTGACCTCCGGGTAGCGGCGGAAGTCACGGATTCGCTGGTACGCGGTCTCGGGGTCGACGTCATGAGCGGTCAGCCGTACGTTCACGTGACGCATGTGGGGGGGTTACCTTTCCGCTGTCGTACCTTCAGTGGTCGCTCGAACGGTCAGCCGACGCGCGTCGCCACGACGCGCAGTGCCTCGGCCAGGGCGCCCAGGAACAGCCGTACCTCCTCCTCTGAGACGATCGCCGGCGGTGTCAGCCGCAGGACCCTGGTGGCGTTGAGGGAGTGGTTCACCAGGACGCCACGTCCGACGAGTTCGAGGATCAGCTCACCGACGGCCTGGTCCGCCGTGAACTCCAGGCCGATCAACAGCCCGCGCCCCCGCACGTCGCGCACCAGACTCCCCGAATACGGGGCGCAGGCGGCCCGTACTCCCGAGAGCAGGTGATCTCCCAGCGTGGCGGCGCGGTCGACGATGTCCTCCCTGTCCAGCGTCTCGACCGCGGCCAGCGCGGCGGCACAGGCGATGGGGGAGGCGGCGAAGGTGGAGGTGTGCAGGTAGGGGTCGCGCGAGAAGGGGTGGTAGGCCGCCGCGGTGGCGACCATGGCCGCGACCGGGACCACACCGCCGCTGAGGCCCTTGCCGACGAGGAGCACGTCAGGGGCCGGGCGTTCGATATCCCGGAGGCCGGGACCGGCGTCCGTGTCCATGCCCCACCAGGTGCCAAGACGCCCGAGTCCCGTCTGGATCTCGTCGACGATCAGGAAGGCCCCGTACGTCCGGCACAGCCGGCTCACCGCCGCCAGATAGCCGGGCGGAGGGATGCGTACGCCTCCCTCGCCCTGCACCGGCTCGACGATCACGCAGGCCCGGTCGCCGAGCCGGGCGAGTGCGGCCCCCATCGCGTCCGCGTCCCCGTAGGGCACCGCTGTGCTGTCCGGCAGCAGCGGCTGGAAGGGCAGCTGGTACTTCGGGTTGGCGGTGGCGCTCAGCGCGCCCAGGGTCTTGCCGTGGTAGCCGCCGGTGGTGCTGACGAGCGCGGTGTGCCCGTGCGCCCGGGCCAGTTTGAGGCCGGCTTCGGTCGCCTCGGCCCCGGAGTTGACGAAGTGGACGTGGTCGAGGCCGTCCGGAGTCCGCGCGGCCAGCGCCTGTGCCGCACGGGCGGCGACCGGCTCCAGGAAGACCCGGCTCGCCAGCGGATGGGCATCCACCTGGCGGTGCACGGCGGCGGTCACGGCGGGATGCCGATGCCCCAGGATGAAGACCCCGTACCCGCCGAAGTCGAGAAAACGGCGGCCGTCGTCCGTGGAGATCCACGCACCGTCGGACGCCGTCTCCAGCATGCCGCCGAGCACCGTGCCCAGCACGGCACGGCCGGCTGAGAGGTGCTCGCGGTAGAGGCGGGCGATGGGTGCGCGATCGGTGTCGGGTGCTGCCGGGGTGGTGGCCGGGGTGGTGACTGGGGTGGTGGTGGTCGTGGGGGCGGTCACGAGGCGAGCTCCCGCGTTTCCGGCTGCACCGAGATGGCTCCTTGTCGGGACGGTTGCGTGCGCCGGCGCGTACGCATGCCGCCGGGGCCGGTGGACCAGGCGGTCAGGTTGCGGACGAGTGCCTGGCTGAGCGCGTCCTTGGTGAGGGCCGAGCCGCAGTGGGGGTATCCGAGGGAGGACTCGAAGGGGAGCGCCCGCTGGAATACCAGCAGCAGTTCCGCGTACGTGTGGAAGCGGCGGCGCAGCGACTCCGGGAAGGTGGGGCCCTCGATCAGCGGCAGCAGCAGGCGGTGCACCGACTCCACCGGAATCAGCCGCGGCGGGTGTGGCCTGGGCCCGTACAGCTCGGCGAACTCCAGGCAGGTGTCGACCACTTCGCGTTGCAGCAGGGAGTGTGCGCCGGCTGTCAGCCAGTACTCGCCGTCCGTGATCCCACCGCGCACCAGGTCGCCCACGGCCCGGGCCACGACGTCCTGGGGCACCATGTCGATGCGCGCGTCGGGTGAGCCCGGCAGGACCGGTACCTGGCCCTTGACGATGGCACCCAGGGCCCGAGTCAGCCCCTGCATCCCGGCGATGCGGCCGGTGACGGAGTCGCCCATCACCACCGACGGGCGCAGGATCACTCCCGGCACCGGGGCGTCGCGCACCAGCTGCTCCGCCGCAGTTTTGGAGTCGAGGTAGGCGGCGGCGCCGGGGAAGCGCTCCTGTTCCTCCGGGGCCAGTGGGTTGGCGACGAAGGCGGTGCTCATGTGGTACATCGGCGCGTTGATCCGGGCGCACAGGTCGAGCATCGCGGCGGTGCCGTGGAGGTTGGCTCGGCGGATCTCCTCGGGCTCTGCCTTCCAGTTGGTGGCGGCGGCGGAGTGCACGACCACGTCCACTTCGGCCGCCAGGTGGTTGAAGTCCGTTTGTGTCAGGCCGAGTTCTGGCTTCGTCAGGTCGGCCTGGATCTCGCGGACGCGGGGGTCGTTGACCGGGGTGCGGTGGCGTAGGCAGATGATCCTCGAGTCCCGCGAGAGCTCGTCGATGAGGGCGCGGCCCAGGACTCCGGAGCCGCCGGTGAGGAGGAGTGTGGGCATGGTGGTGTTCCCCTCTGTAGTGGGTGCGGGTCGTGTGTGGCTGGTCGCGTGGTTCCCCACGCCCCCGGGGTGAGTGGGGGCCGGGGTCGTGTGTCCGGTGCGGGGCCGCTCTGGGATGTACGCCCGTCGCCGCTGACGTAAGGGGTGGTGTGGATGGGGGCGTGGGTGGGAGTCGGCGTACGCTGCGGACGCGCATCCCGCCGCGTCCCCCCTCGGCACGGTGGGACGACCGCGCCTCTCCAGGGGCGTGGGGTTGTATCGATGTGCGGCTCCGCCGCGATGGGGGTCCCCCCGCTCGAGCGAAGCCGAGAGTGGGGGAGCGACCAGCCCACGGCGGCCGGCACCTTGGGCCTACGCGATGGTCAGCGGCTCGTCCGCGAGGTAGGCCGACAGCGGCCCCGTCATCCGTGACCTGGACGGTGGGTGCAGAGAGAGCCCGTTGGCGCTGGCGGCGAGATAGCCCACCTCGTCCGACGTCATGAAGTTGAGGCCGCCGAGGAGTTCGACGGATCGCGGGACGATCCGGGCGAGAGCGTCCTGCACGGCGTAGCGTGCGCAGAGCGAGTCGGCGAGCGTGGACTCATCGGGCGTGCCCTCGTCCACTCGCCGGGCAAGGCCCTCGACGGCCGCCGTCGCGCCCTCGATCTCCACGAAGAGCCGGACTCGTTCGGCCTCGGGCACCCGGTCGTTGAGCAGCACCCGTTCCACCAGGGCACTCGCGGCACCGAGATAGCTGCCGGTCATCAGCAGCTCGAACCAGACAAGTCCGACGGTCTGCACCTCGTCGAGGCGGGCTCCGGGCGGGGAGGCGGTCCGTACGAGGAGTTCCGGTGGCACCAGTACGTCGTCCAGGGTGACCTGGTCGCTCTCGGCGCCGGCCAGGAAGCTGCTCGACCAGAAGCCGCTGACGCTCAGCCCCTCGCTGTCGGCGGGGACCAGGGCCACCGCCAACTCATGGCCGTCCTCGTCCTCGCAGGGCACCATCACGCTGGCGGTGAGCAGGTCCATGGAACGGGCGAGGCTGCACGGCCGCTTCACCCCGCTGATCCGTACGCCCTCGGGGGTCACCGTGGCGGACATCGACGGTGACAGGATGCCGCTACCGCTGCGGCCTTCGGCGAAGCCGGACGCCAGGAGGCGGTTGTCGGACGCCACGCCCTGCACGAGCATCCACTCCAGTCCCTCACCGGAGTCGCTCAGCCCGACGAGCGTGGCCATGGAGAAGTGGTGCATGGTCGTCGCCACCGCGAGTGAGGGCGAACGACTGCCCAGTGCGCGCTGGACACGGAGGGCCTCAAGTGCCGTGGCGCCCTTGCCCTGGAGGGCGGTCGGTGCCAGCAGCCCGGGCCCTCCGCATTCCCGGAAGAGCTGGATCCCCGGGCTCTTCGGCCCTTCCAGTGTCATCAGCGGCACGTCTCTGAGCCCGTTGTCGAGGCCGGGCAGCAGCTTGGTGAGGGCCGCACGTTCGCGCTCCAGGAATCTCATGTCGTCCCCTGCTCCTTGTCCTCAGGTGTCGTCGGCAGCGTCGTCTCTCTTTACGCACGAACTGCCGGGACCCCTCGGGCGGGACGGGGCGGCGGAGTGCCTGGGCTGCCGCGCCGGGCTCTTCGAGACCAGGGCTCTCGGCCCGCGGGGCATACCTCACGCGGTCGGCATACCGCAGGGATCACGAGGCGTCAGCCCCTACGGCACCACGCGACTGAAAAACACGAACGCGCAGGTCAGGGCCCACTCCATCAGCACTCGATGATGTTGACCGCCAGCCCGCCCCGCGCCGTCTCCTTGTACTTCACCGACATGTCGGCGGCTTTTGATCATGCCTTTGACCTGCGGATTTAGTTTGGCAAGCCCGACTTGCGTCACGGCCAGGGACTTTTCAGGGACTTCTTGTCGACGGCTACCTGCAAGGTATCCGACGACAGGTGACACGCCTGTTTTTCTGCGTCCACGCAGGCGTTCGATCGCTTCGCTGGCCCGCTGTGCTCGTAATGCGTAGGTCTCGGGTTCGAATCCCGAAGGCGGCTCCATGGTAAACCCCAGGTCGGGCCTCTGACCTGGGGTTTCTTCGTTTCGCTGACCTTGGGATTCGGGCCAATCGGACGTTCAAGGCCTACGCATCGCAATGCGTAGGTTCGAGATTGGCGGTCGGTAGTGATTCTGCTTTGCACGGCTGTGAACTGGCCTTTTGTGGCTCGCTGTCGATCCCCCTCGGCCTGTTCGGAATGACATGGTGGCCATTTGGTGGCCAAGCGTGCAGCCATAGTGCAGACCGCCTCCTACTCAGCCGCGCAACTGGAGGCATGGAGGGGAACGATTGTTGTGCCCACCTGACAATCACGCGTGTCAATTGCTTACGTTTGGGCGGTTGCCGGGCACTGGAAAGGATGGCGTCCTGTGCTGATCAGAGGATACGAGTGCGGCCCCGTGGTGCCTGGCGAGGCATTGCTGGAGCATGCTGGCTTCCGGTCCAACCATCTTCTCGGCCTCAGCTTGAATCTGTCGGAGAATCTTGGAGCGGTTGAGGTCAACCGCCCAGTTTTCGCGAGGACTTCGACCGGGGGATGTCGTGCTGGTCCAGGAAGGTCTGGAAAGCGGTTGGTGGCCGTGGTGAGGGGGTTTCCTCGGTCGGTGGGAGGCCGCTGAGGCGTTCGATGTTCGCGACGATTGCTGTGAACATCTGTTGCAGGGAGTTTTCGGCTGTCCTCGGTAGCGGCAGTTACTCACGCCGTGTCCGTGGGCGAACTCGTTGACGGTGCTTCCGGAGCAGACCGCGCGTAGCGGTCTTCCAGTTGGGGGGCTGCTGCTTGGCGCGGACGCGGAGTTGCAGGTCGCGGAGGTCCCGTGGGGGAAAGCCCACGGTCCGGGCGCTGTCGGCGGTGGTGGTGCACTGGGTGCGGACCGAGCAGGGGCGGCACTGGCTCTTGATGAATCGGGACACGATCAGCGGGGCAGCGGTGGGTGAGGAGGTCGGGTAGGGGCCGTGCCAGCCCACGCTGACCTGGCCCTGGGGGCAGTTGACCTGCCGGCGGTGGGTGGAGTCGGTGCGCTGGGTGGTGCGCTCGCGTACGAGTCCGGCCTCCTTGAGGCGCGCGAGCGCGAGGTCAAGGAGACGGACGGCGAGGTCGTTCTGGGTGAGGCGCTCGCGGAAGTCGGCCAGCACGCTGTGGTGGAACCCGGGATCGTCCAGCTCCATGGCCGGGGCGTACTTGAATCGATACGGCAGCGGACCGCTTCTGCAGCCTGCCGGTCCGACGGACCGAGCAGGAACTGCAGCACACACACGGTGGCCAGTTGGGCTGGCGAGATGCCGGGGCGTCCGTCGCGCGGGTACCAGCCGCCGAAGTCCTCGATCCCCGACAGAGTCAAGTTTAGGACCTCTTAGCCCGGCCAGGGCCAGTGCCCCTCATTCCGCCAGCCGCATGGATTCGATCGAGGCGATGTGAGACGCCAACGTCGCCTCGTCCGCTGCTCGAACAACGTAGGAGTCCTGGAAGTCCGTCGAGTATCGAACCCCTCCATGTCCGTCTCCTGCTCCAGCATGGCTCTCGTGTTCCACAACACCGAGGTCCGCAAAACAGCTTTCTGGAATTCCGCGATCCGGGCCCCCCGGGTAGAAGGCGATGAAGCCACACGCACCCTCGGACATCTGCGAGGTCTCGAGTTCTGCATCGAGGCCCGCGTCGATCCGGATCTGTGTCTCGAGAATGTTGAAGCCGTACTGATGCTCAATTACCGGCGGAATGATCCCGCCGGGAGGACGGGCGGCGACTTCGCAGAACACGAGACGATCGTCGGGGGTGTGAAAGAGTTCGAGGTGCGTGGTTCCGTCTTGGATCTTGAGGGCCTTGAGGACAGAGGCGCTGACTTCCTTGATCCTTCTCTGCAACTCTCCCTCCAGGACCAGAACGGTGCCGAACATGCCGCCCGGGCTGTAGCTTGCAGGATCGGCAAGGTAGCGGCCGACGCTTGCGAACCGTATCTCGCCGTCCACGACGACTGAGTCGCAGTGGTAGATCTGCCCGGTGATGAACTCTTCGATCTCGTACGCGCCACCTGCGAGTTCGATTCCACGAACAACGCTCTGCGCCTCCGCGAGACCATCGACGATGTAGAGGTCTTTGGCGGCCACGCCGTGTCGACTCTTGATCACCTTGCGGCTGCTTGACCAGTCGAGCGCGTACAGATCGCGCTCGGTGTTCAGCGCAGCGAACTCCGGCACATCTGCCGCGCCGGCGGCGCGTACCGCCCGCTTCATCTTAAATTTGTCGCGGAAAAGTTCGGCAACCTCGAACTTCATCCCTGGGAGGTCGAATTCCGATCTCAGTTCCGCTGCCAGCAGCACCGCTCGTTCATGGACAGCGATGATCCGACCGACGGAGTGGTTGCGGATGATCCAAGTGGAGACTGCTCGCCAATTGTCGAGATCGTCGTCACAAACGGTCACGTGGGGGAGCGGGTGTTGATGCCACCCGCTGAGACCTCCGCGTGCACGGGTGCGAGTCACCATGTGGATATCGACCTCCGATGACGGCAGGATTGATCGCCCATGACGGTAAAAATGCTCGTAGCGGTGCTTGTTGAGAAAGAGTGCGGAGGTCACTTCCTCTCCTTTCTGCTCTGTTCGCCGTTCCTGCAGGCGTCGAGGACAGCGTGTGCAACGGAGGCCGCTGCCCGCCCCTTTGCTGTCCGGGAGATGACAGAGTTCGGGGCGAGGGGGACCAGGACTGTCTTCACGAATTCACTGAAGGCAGGGGCAGAGAAGTCGACCGAGTAGTACCCAGAAGAGTCCCCGACTATTCTGTCCACCGGGGATCCCGGCAGCTGGACGAAAAAAGTGCGGCAACTCAGCTCTCGTGCCTCGTGGGCCGTCTCTGCACTCGCATCGATGATGACTACTGTCTCCTCCGAGGTGCGGCTCTGTGGGCTCACCACTGTCCGTCTCCGTAATGGCGGATTTCACGCTGAATCGACATCTCTTCCCAGTCCTCACGATTACGCACGTACCGGGGTGCGTCGGCGACGATGGAAATCGTGGCGGCGCGGCCGCCTGCCAGCCGCCAGCGAACGGATCCCGTGACCGTGGAGGCCAGTCGGTCGATGAAGGCTTGACAGGCGGTACGGAGTTCGCCGAACCACCGGCCTTCCAGGGCCTCTCGGACCCACAGCTGCTCCATGTGCAGCTTCTCCCGGATGGTCTCGGATTGAAGAGTTGCCGTCTCGAGGTGGCGACGCGACGCCAGCAGGAGCCACGCGGCGGGCATCTCGCGGATCTCCAGCACCTTCACGTCGCCAGGGAGATGCTCCAACCCGGTGTATCGGCCCAGCCCATGGACGCCGACCTTCCAATTGAGCTTCTCGATGATGTCCTGGAGCGGTAGTTCAGATCCGTCGAGGGACACCGGCACACCCGCTTGGAAGCCGACCGTGACTTCTTCGACAGACACTGCGGGCTCGCGATGGCCGCTCCAGCGGAAGTAGTGCTCCGGAACCGTATGCGATTCCGGATCATCGAGTTCGCCCGACTCGAATTCCCGGCACCACAGGTTCGAGTCCCCGCTCGCGGAGCGCTCGGCCATCTCGTCGAGTCCGATCGACCGCAACTCCTTGATCTTGATCTCGCGGTCGACGGGTTCCAGCTCGTACGGGCTGCCGAAGTGGCCTTCGAAACCCAGGCACTCCAAGGCACCGTTCAGGCGGCGCAGAGTGTTCTGCGAGCGGTTCGCGGTGTGCAGGATCACGGCCGAGTCCAACTCGCGCGCCGCCTTCACGGCAATGCGGGCGATGAGCGGCCGACTCAGCGAAGAGCTGACGGGATGGGTGTCCAGATACACGGAGCCGGCCGCGATGGCCGGGCGCACGTACTCGTCGACGAACTCCGAACGGGCGTCCACGATGCGCAGGTTGACTCCGAGCGCGTCTGCGATGCGCTGCACATGCGACGTGCTCTCATCGCCGCCGAGGCCCACGCTGACCGCGTGCACCTGCGTGGCGCCTGCCTCCGTCAACCGGTACAGCAGGTAGGAACTGTCCAGGCCGCCACTGAACAGCGTCACGATGGGGCGTTGCAGGTCGATACCGCTTTCGGTGATCTCCCGAAATGATCGAATCAAAGTCTTGCTCATGGTAATTTGCAGGCTTTCTATGGAACGCGGCGACCTAGCGAACGGTCAGTACGTGCTTGCGGTTGAATCCGTCGGCACGGAAACTCCGGGAAGAGGATTCATCGTTCGAACCCCCTGTGAGGACGATCAGATCCAGCTTCTTGTTCTCGATGGCCTTTGGCCAAGGAGTTTGGTCAGCTCCTTCTTCACTGAGGGACGTGACAAGTGAGGGATCCGAGAGTGAGCGGAGGCTCATAACCTTCTCGGTGAACACACCGGCGAGCCGGGGCGCAAGTGTTCCGGCCGGCACAGGGGTGAATCCGAGCCGACTCTTGAAATTGAACAGACCGGGTTGCACGATGTGCCCGAAGAGCGACGGGTCGTTGCCGAGGGAGCCGTATGCGTATCCGTTCTCTCTGGCGTACTGCAGTGCGTCCAGATAGACCGTGCGCATGACGCGTCCCGAGCGTGCACCGGGACGTGCAGCCGAGAACCGCATCTGCAGCACTGACTCATGCGGGCGCATCCACCAGATGGAGCCGACTTCCATAGAGGTGCCCGAGTAGGTGCAGACAGTTACATATTCCGTGCTGTTGCTGAGCATTTCATCGCGAAACCTGGCCGCATAGTTCTTTCCTCGCGGCATTCCGGAGACTTGCTCGTCGTAGACGGTAAGGAACTGATCCAGAGTTCGCTCCGTCAGACATTCCCGAACTTCGATTCGCAGTGAATCGTCGCGGATAGCCTTTCGGCCCAGGCGAATATTGCGTCGTTCGGTTGCTGTGAGATCTGCTACAAAGTCTGCCTCGCTGTCTGCCAGGCGGCACCACCAGTTGACCCACTGTGGGCGAGTGATGAACCCGTGCCGGGACCGCTCGTCTTCGCCGAGGTGATCGCCCTCACGCAGACGCACTATGTCGACGGACCGATCAAGGTCGAGCCATTCCTGCCCCTTGATCTCCTCGCTGCTTGCCACCGCGAGGACGAGGCCGTCCCGTTCCCTTATTTCCATTCCATTCCAGCCCTTGCGCTATCCGACTGCTACGGGGGCGATATTTCCGGCAGCCCGCCCTGCCGATCGCGCGTACACCGCCCAGATCCCGACCGCTGTCAGCCAGATCGACAGCGAGGGGAGCCAGTAGGTGTACCCCGCAAAGCGACTGGCCCAGGCGAAGAGGAATCCGGACAGGGGTGCCGCACCCGTAATGAACATTCGAATCGCCGCATTGGCGCGCCCCGCGACCTCCACCGGAATCATCTCCTGGCGATAGGTGATGGACGCAACATTGCTGGCCGCAACGGCGGAACACTCCACCATGAACCCAATGATTTTCAAGGGCGTACTGGGAACCGCGATGAGCGCCAAGGATGCCACGCCGATCACCTGCCAGGCAAGGATTCGACGCTCCAGTTGCCAACCGACGAACAGTTTCGGCGCCAGCCTGCTGGCCACGGCCCCGGCAAAAAGACCGAGCGCCATGAGAATGGATATTCGAGTTACTTCCACCCCGCGGTGCCCGAATTCTGTCACCATGGCCGGCTCCAGCTGGCCAATAGCGATATTGGTCATCGACATGGTGATGACGAGCCAGAGAACATCTTTCCGTGCGACCCAGCGGAACCCGAGAGTCAGGTCGCGGCGCAGCTCAATTTTTTCGGCACTCCCGGGCACCGGAGGGAAGAACATGGCTACGGCCGCCGATGCGAGATACAGAACCGCGATGGACAGGGAGGCCAACGTCGGTCCCACGGCGGAGAAGACGGCTCCACCGGCCAGCAGTCCGATGACCTTGGAGAACTCGATCATCGAGTTCAGCTTGGCCACGGCCGTGGCTCGTGCGGGCTCACTGATGAGCTTGGGGATGAGCACGAACTGCCCATTGATGCTGCTGGCGACACCGCCGACGCCCGAGCAGAGCACCAGCAGCCCGACGATCAGTGGGCTGGAGATGAAGGCGGACAGGAGCACCAGACAGAAGGCCTGCTCCAACTGCGCCAGGACCAGGACGCGTCGCTTGTCGAACCTGTCAATCAGGGAACCGAGAAATGGGGACGCGAAATAGCTGACTCCCCGCAGGGCAAAGGTGACGAGTGACATGGCCACAGAGTCCGTCTTGGCCAGAACGGCCAGTGGAATGACGATGCCCAACTGCCAGTCGGCAACCTTGGTGAGGACCGTGGAGCCGAGAAGGATTCGTATAAAGCGGGCGTCAGAAGCCCGCGTCTCTTGCTGCGTCATGCGCGCACCCGCCGACGCTGGTTTTTTTCCTCGGAAGCGGCCATGATGTCTCCGAGGAAGCGCTGAGCGCCGCAGTCCTCGATGAATCGGCTCAGTTCAGGTCCGGAAGTGGACGGGACGAGGGTCAACGAGACGGAGCCTGCCCAGGGGTGCCGCGCCGATGACGGTGTGAATCGCGCGAAGTCGGGAACTCGTGCGGGAGTGGTGAACCCCGGGAATTCCAGTACGGTCCTCTCGGTGTCGATGTTTCCAGAATGGCGGTGGCCCGTCACAGCGCCCGCAAGCAGCAATTCGTAGGGGTTTACCGATGTGGCGGTGGCCAGCATCCGAGTGGATCCCGAGAATCTGGCGTTGATCTCAAGCACGGTTAGCGTTCCATCGTCGTGCAGCACCAGATCCACATTGGCGACGGCGGTGCTCCCCACCGCCCGAGCAGCGGCGATCGCTGTGCGCAGGATCGAATCGTGATCGGCAGCGCTCCAGGGGTATGGACAGATCTTCAATTTGCTGCGGGGGTGCTCGGGCACAGTGCCAAGACGCCCCTTGTGGATCGGCGGGTACGCGATGTCTCCGCGCATGTCAGAGATCACGTCCACCGATATCTCGGTCCCGGACAGGAGGTCTTCCCGCAGGACCGGAAAGGGCAGCCCTGCGGCATCGAATATTTCGCCGGGGTGCACCACCAGATTGAATTCACCTGAGGCACCAATGTCGGGCTTGAGATAGGACGGGCGTTTCGCCCTGCTCAGTGCTTCGGTGAGGCTCTCCGCAGTGCGGTGGGACTCACCAGCCGCTACGCGGACTCCGGCTGCCGCGAGGACGTTTCGGGTCCTGCCCTTGTCCATGCACAGACGGGCCGTGCGCACGTTCTGGCCGACGTACACGACGTCGAAGTCCCTGCAGGCCAGGGCGAGTTCGGCATCTCGTACGGCTTCGATGTCGTAGCCAGCAGTGTTGAGGAGCACTTTCGCCCCTCCGCTCTGCAACGCTCGGAGGGCTTCGGCCCGTCGTTCCGCCGAGCTGGAGGAGACGCCGTCCTGCTTGGCGAAGAGCATCTGCGGCATGCCCAGATTCAAGGCCGTGCCGGCGGACTCGATCAGGTCCGTCCGATCGGGCCGCGTCGCCAGGAACGCCGGGCTCATCGCTGCCCGCTCCCCGTGCCTCCGAGCAGATCGAACTGCAGGGCATAGAGGAGAGCCACCGAGCTGAGGCACCCGGGAACCTGCCCTGTCCTGAGGAGCTCAGCCAGACCACTGGGGGGGAACCACTGGCGCGTGCTGGACTCATGGGCGTCGACGGGTTCCCCCACGTACTCGGCGGCACGGGCGAGGACGAAGTGGAACTGCTGCGTGCTCACACCGTCGGAGGCGTTGCCCGTGTAGAAGTGGCGCGTGGTGGTGACCTTCCAGCCGGTCTCCTCCAGGACTTCGCGCGCCGCGGCCTCCTCGACGGTCTCGCCGGGATCGATCCCGCCGGCCGGCACTTCGAAGCCGACGGTGTCGGTGATGAAGCGATGCCGGTGCAAGAGCAGCACACCGTGCTTCGGATGGACCAGTACGACGGCGACGGCAGGCGGCACGGCGATCACGTGGTGCTGGTACTGCCGGCCGTTGGGCGGCATGACGTCGACGAGATCGAGCGACACCCATCTGCTGGAGTACACGTTCGTGCTGGTACCGGTCTGCCAGCGGTCGACGGGAAGGTGAGAAGGGCTGGCAGGGACGGCGTGGTCGGACGGCAAAGGAGCTCCAGATGCTACGAGGGTGTGGGCAGGCGATCAGGCGAAGAGGGACTTGGCCGTGACGCGGACAGCATCGTTCGACGAGTGAATGGGGCTCCAACCGCGGTCGGTGAGAGCGTTCGGGCGGACCCGCAGGACGGGAATGTCGCCCTTCCAGCCGCGCTCGCCGCCGGTGTATGAGATGGCGGGGTGGCCGTGGGGAAACTCCTCCGCGACGATCTGCGCGACCTGGGCAGCGGTCGTGGTGTCGAGGTTGGAGACGTTGAACACCGGGCAGTTCGCGTCGGCGCTGGCTGCGGCGGTCATCAGCGCGCTCACGCAGTCGTCGATGTGGAGGTAACTGCGATCCTGCCGACCGTCCCCCAGCACCGTGATGGTGTGCGGGTCGTCGGCCAGCCTTTGGACGAAGTCGTAGACGATGCCGCGTCGCATCTGTCCGCCGATGATGTTCGACAGACGGCACACGGCGGTCCGCAGACCGAGCTCGTCGCCGTACGCGCGCAGGAACGCCTCGGCGGCGAGCTTGCCGGCGGCGAAGCGGCTCGTGGGGCGGGGCACGGTGGTCTCTTCGTCCAGAAGCGTGGAGTCGAGGGCCCGCCCGTACACAAGCTGACTTGACGTCAGGACCACAGTGGTGCCGGTGTGCCCGACCAGGGCCTCCAAGAGTGCGACAGTACCGCCCGTGGTGATGTCGAAGTCCGCAGTGCGAGCAGCGCGGTCCGCACGATTCTCGGTGTTGGACGACAGGTGGTAGATGACTTTGTGGTCGGGTGCGAACGTGCGCAGCTGCTCGGCATCGCGTATGTCCGCCTGGTAATAAGTGAGTTGGCCAGGCGTGGCGAGTTCGTGCAGGCGCTCTGCTCGGCTCCATGGAATCTGGTCCACTACCGAGACGACGTGGCCCTGGTCGAGGAGCGCTCTGACGAGCGACGAGCCGATGAAGCCGGCACCGCCGGTGACCAGAGTGGGCGCAGGGGTGTGGGGCATGGGTTGCTCTCCATGTGTGGGGCGGTTCGCGTTGATGTCGGGGATGCGGGGCGTTCAGGGCTGGGAGATCCGGTGTCCTGCCAGTTCGAAGCGGAAGGGCTCCTCGATGAAGGAGTGGGCCTGCGCCAGGGCGCGTACATCGGCCTGTCCAGCTTCTGGCACATGGAGCAGGACGTAACCTCCTCCGCCGGCGCCGAGCAGCTTTCCGCCCGTGGCCCCCGCGGCCCGTGCCTCGGCGTAGAAGGTGTCGATCCGGCTGAGCGACACCTTCGAGCTCAGCCCTTGTTTGAGCTCCCAATGCGTATGGAGGATGGACCCCACCGCATCGCAGTCACCGCTCGTCAGCGCCTGCAGCATGTCTGTGGTCAGGGCCTTGATGCCGTGCAGCCGCTCCAGCACGTCGCCGTTCTCGGCGCGTGAGTGGCTGTCCTGGGCGGCGAGGATCACTGCGGCGTCCCTGGTGACACCGCTGTAGAACAGCATCAGTTCCTTGTCGAGCCGTGCCCGGGTCCGGGCGGACACCTCGACGGACTCGACCTCGGTCGAGCCGTCCCGGCGGAACCGCATGAGGCGGAACCCGCCCAAGGCCGAGAGGTAGTGGTCCTGGCCGCCGACGGGACGCCCCAGAGCTCCCATTTCGATCTGCGCCGCAGCCTCGGCCAACTGCACCGGTGTGGTGACGGACCGGGGAGACAGCGCTCCCACCATCGCGACACAGAAGGCTGCGGAACTGCCCATGCCCGTACCCGGTGGAACGTCGCCCATGGAGGCGATCTCCAGGGGATTCCGATCCCAGTACCGTTCCAGGGCCGCCCGCGCGTATGGATTTGCCACGGCAGGCAGGTCAGCGGTCCGGCAGCACTGGTCCAGACACGCTCTGGCTGCACCGCGTGTTGCCGCGGTGGTCCGCGAGGTGGAGGCGACGACGGCTACTCTCCGATCGATCGCCGCTCCCAGGACGACGCCCTCGTGCAGGCGGGCGTAGCTGGGGAGGTCGGTTCCTCCTCCCGCCAAGGAGATCCTCAGGGGTGCGCTGCTTATCAGCATGAACTGTGCACTCTCACATAGTCTTCAAGAGTTCCAAGCCGCTTGGGTGTCCCTATGTCGAAGCAGGGAGAGGCGACATCCACACCAGCTAGGCGGCCGCGCTGGATGAGTGAACGGAACACGATCCCCAGATCGCTCTCGCCCTGTGCGGGAGCGAACCGCTCGATCGCGCTGCGCCGTACCACCGCAATACCGGTGTCGATGTAACCGTTGGACACGCCGTTCGACTTGTCGTATTCGATGATTCGCCCGTCACGCAGCCCCATGTTCGCCATGACATCCGGGATGGACTGCGTGACGGCCACCAACGCATCGGCATCGGGTGGCAGTTGATCGACCAACGCCGTGTAGTCCAGTGGTGCGTAGGTGTCGCCGAGGATGATCAAGAACGTGTCGTCGAGGCTGTCCAGGGCATTCACCAAGGCGCCGGCTGTTCCGCGGGCACACGTTTCGACTGTTGTGGTGGCTTCCATGGACGCGTGGCTGTCCGCCAGGTGTTGGAGGACGCGATCGGCGAGGTGCCCCAGACAGAAGTGAAAACGCCGAAACCCTTGCTCGATGAGGGGTGTCAGCATGAGGTCCAGGAAGGGCCGCCCGGCCACGGACTGCAATACCTTGGGCGTTGCGCGCGCCAGGTTCCCCAATCGCGTCGCCCTGCCACCGGCCAACACCACCACTTGAATCGGCACTTGAGACATGCCACCCCCGTCTTTTTTCATTGCGAACAGTAAGAAGAGATCCGTCGGCCGGATGCCGCGCCGTATAGCCGACGCCGTTACGCGAGGGCAGCCAGCAGTACGGCTGCTGCATCAAGGTCAGGGACCGAGCCGATATATCCGCGGATGTCCCCCGTCGGCGGTGCTCCCCGCCCCGTGCGCACATGCACCGAAGCGACTCCGGCAGCGGCTGCGGCCAGCAGGTCGCTCTTGTGATCGCCCACCATCACGGCCTCGTGCGGCCCGACGTCCAAGGACGCCAGCGCGCGCAGCAGTAGTCCGGGCTCGGGCTTTCGACAGGCACAGCCGGCGGTCGCTTCGTGCGGGCAGTACCAGACCTCGTCGACCGCAACTCCGGCAGTCAGGAGGTCGTCCTTCATGCGCCGATGGATGGCGTGCAGTTGCTCCTCGGCGAGTACGCCCCGCCCCACGACCGCTTGATTGGTGACGACCGCGAGGCGCAGTCCCGCAGCGCTCAGGCGTCGGCAGGCGCGGAGCGCCTGCGGGAGCCACTCCCAGTCGGCCAGGCTGAGGACATGGCCTTGCCGATTCACGTTGAGGACCCCATCGCGGTCAAGGAGAACGGCCTTGAGCGGCTTCAAACAGAGGCCAGCTCAGGAACGGACGCCGTGTGCTGCCTCAGTGCGCGCGTGAACGCGTGACACATGCCGAGATGAACGGTCTCGATGATGCCAGGGTCCGCGCTGTCGGCGAGCACGGCCACATCCACCTGGTGTCCTACCGTGCCGCCGTCGTGACCGAGCAGTCCAATGCTGCGCATGCCGAGAGCCTGAGCCGTCTTCACGGCCTCAACAATGTTCGGCGAGCGACCACTCGCACTGATCACCACGAGCAGGTCACCGGGCCTGGCCTGTGATTCGAGCTGGCGGCTGAAAACCTCTGCGTAGGAAACATCATTGGCATATGCAGTCAGGACCGACATATCTGTCAAGGAGGTGGCACGCAGACCGCGCCCATGCTCAGGCTTTGCGTTCTTGGTGATGTCGCAGACGAAGTGTGAGGCGCTACTGGCGCTGCCCCCGTTGCCCACGACGAAAACGGAGGAATCGCGATCATACGCGTCACGCAGCAGGCCGAAAGCGAGATCCTGCATTTCGAGCGTGTCGGCGGACACGGATGCCATCAATTCCACGGCGAAATCTTCGAGCAGGCATTTGGATACCTCTGACATGTTTCGACACTCCCGTTGAGAGTTGACCAGAACTGAACGCCGCATGAACAAAAAATGAACACGGCGATCCTTCATGATCACACAGGAATGATCAAGATCAAATATTTGCGGGTTTGTCCATTTAGGTAACATATAGATGGATTCTTCGCCTTCGGAGTGTCCGGATTTGAGCGATGTCACCCAAGGAGGCTTTGCCTGTATCGGGCATTTCCTTTACCATCTCTTGATCATTTTGGTCACGCCTGAGAAATGTGACTGAGTGCTTCAGTTGGCCTTACGTTCCAGGGACGGGACGGTCGAGCCCTTCGTATGGTTGGGCCGCCCAGGGGTGCCGGGTGTGGCTTCTAGTTGGCTGCCGTTCGTGGCTGGAGTGGCTAGGCCGCCCGGCATCCCACGACGACCCGGCCGCAGATTGGGAAATGCGAGGAAGATCGCTGTGTAAGGCCATGTCGGCGAGGTCGTCCGCGGCATCAACCGCCCGCACGACATCTGGAGCGCCATGAACCGGATCTGGGCCGGCATCGACAGCGGCAAGACCCACCACCATTGCCTGGTACTCGACGAACGTGGCGAAAGGCTGCTTTCCCGCCGTGTCGCCAACGACGAGCCGGATCTCCTCAAGCTCGTTGACGCCGTACTCGCCCTCGGCGACCAGGTGACCTGGGCTGTGGACATGGCTGGCGGTGAGCCCGCCCTGTTACTCGCCCTGCTGGTCAACCACGGTCAGGAAGTCCTCTACATTCCGGGCCGTGTGGCCAACCGGGCCAGTGACGGCTACCGCGGTGAGGGCAAGACCGACGCCCGCGACGCGCTGGTCATCGCTGACCAGGCCCGCCTCCGTCGCGACCTGCAGTCGCTGCGGCCCAGCGACGAGGCCATCATCGAGCTCCGGCTCCTGACGAACCGCCGCGCTGACCTGGTCCGCGACCGCACCCGGGCCGTCAACCGCCTTCGCTCCACGCTGACCGGCATGTTCCGGGCTCTGGAACGGGCGTTGGTGCTGACCAACGACGGACCACTCGTCCTGCTGGTCGGCTACCAGACCCCCGCGGCCCTCCGGCGTCTCGGGGTCGCCCGACTCACCCGTTGGTTACATACTCGCGGAGTCCGCGGTCCGGACGGGTTGGCGAAGAAGGCAGTGGAGGCCGCCGAGCGGCAGCACACCGCTGTTCCTGGCGAGGCTGTGATCGCCCAGCTCGTTCGGACGCTCGGCCAGGGGGTCCAAGCCCTGAACGAGAAGGTCGCCGAAATCGACCGGCTCATCGAGGCCAGATTCCGGGCCCACGAGCTGGCCGAGGTCCTGGCCGGCATGCCCGGCATCGGTCCACTGCTGGGCGCCGAGTTCCTCGCCGTGATCGGCAGCGACCTCGCGGACTTCGCGAGCCCGGACGCGCTCGCGGCTTTCGCTGGCCCAGCTAGAGCAGCGCGAGGAAATGGGAGATCATCTCCGCCGACTGCTCAGGGTTCAGACGCGGGTCGCAGGTGGACCGGTAGTCCGTGAACCGCGGCTCCTCCTCGCGCTCCGACACGCACTCGGTGACCGGGTCCGGGGTCAGCGGCAGGTGGAGGCCGGCGGGCCACTGCCCCCGTTCCCGCAGCACACGGGTGAACGAGGTGATCTCGG
The DNA here is from genome assembly GCF_001509475.1 of Streptomyces regalis. Classification (GTDB taxonomy): domain Bacteria; phylum Actinomycetota; class Actinomycetes; order Streptomycetales; family Streptomycetaceae; genus Streptomyces; species Streptomyces regalis. Next base: position 3,764 of record NZ_LLZG01000366.1, on the reverse strand, counting down.
ACCGCATCGGTTCGATCAGCCTGGTCTTCTGTCCGGACAACCGCACACCGTTGCCGTGCATGGGGTCGCAGAGCCAGACGATCGGTGCGCCATGGCGGGCCACCGCGTCTACTACGGGTGGCAGGAGCCGATCCACGTCCTTCGCACCGAAGCGGACGATGAAGGTCAGCCGCCCGGGCACGCGCTCCGGGTTCAGCGTCCGGCTCAGGGCGACGGCGTCCTCGGGCGACACTGTCGGCCCCAGCTTCAACCCGACGGGGTTGTGCACGGCCTGCGCGAGAGCCACGTTGGCGCCGTCGGGCCGGCGCCGATCCAGCCGAAATGGGCGGATCCGCTGTACGCGCAGCGCGCGCCTTCCCTCACCAGGGGCCGTTCATAAGGCAGGAGCAGCAACTCGTGCGAGGTGTACACCCGTTCCAGGACCGGCCGTCCCGACCAGGAGCGACGGAGCTCGTCGAGGACGAGCCGCGAGCATTCGTACGCGGTGAGGAGCCGGCGCGGTTGCGGAGTGCGTGCCACCGGGTCGAACGCCGGGTCGTTCACGGCGTCGCCGCAGTAACTGGGCATCTGCCGGCCCGAGTCCTCCGTCTCGAACGGCGAGGACCTCGGTTTGCCGTACTGGCCGGCGATCCTGCTGATGGCCACGGTGGGTGAGCGGCTGCCGGTCCGCATGATCGCGGCGAGTCCCTGCAGGTTGTCCACCAGCTCGTAGCCGAGATAGCCGACGTAGCCAAGGTTGAACTCGAACGCCAGACCGGGCGGTGTGGGGATGTGCCGGCGGTCGAGCTGCTCCTCCAGGTAGGTGAAGAAGGACTGTTGTGTCCGCGTCGTCCTGCCGTCGGGGTGACGGACTGACCCCACACCGTCGGCGACCCGGTAGGTGACGTACTCGGCGAGCGGGCCGCGGTCGTCGCCGAGGAACGAGAAGCGTGTGGAGCCCGGGAGGACGGCACTGCTGTCCAACCAGAACGTGGCGCCGGTGGGGGGAAGGCAGGTCCGGCGCACCTCCTCGGCGTCCGGCAGCATGTGGACGCGCCGCACGTGCACCTCGTAGGGGGCGGCCCGTTCGCTCCGCCGTGCGCGGTGGTGGGCGAGGGCCAGGTCTCGGAAGTTGGCCAGGATCTCCTGGCCGAAGTGGCTGCCGATCGACTCCGGATGGAACTGGACGCCCCAGGGGGGCTTCTCGCGGTGCCGCAGCCCCATGACGACACCGTCGTCGCTCCAGGCGAGGGGCTCCAGCTCGTCGGGGAGGTCGTCGGCGGCCAGGGAGTGGTAGCGGACAGCGGAGAACGGGAAGGGCAGGCCTTTGAAGACGTCCGCGCCGGTGTGCCGTACCTCGGAGACGCGGCCGTGCATCGGCTCCGGTGCGAGCCCGACGGCTGCACCGAAGAGCTGGGCGATGCCCTGGTGGCCGAGGCAGACACCGAGGACGGCAGACCACTGTCCGTGATCGCCTGTCGGCTGATCCCGAAATCCCTGGCCCGGTCAGGGCTGCCGGGCCCCGGCGACACGACGATCGCGTCGAACCGTTCGACGCCGAGGGCGAAGGTCTTCGAGGCGTACTGCGCCACTACGGTCGGCGGGTAGGAGATCGTGGGGCGGCGTGAACCGCGCGACACGGCGATGTGTACGGCTCCGGGGATGTCGTCGATCAGCTCATGCAGGGTCAGGGCAGACTCACCGCACACGGCCAGTAGGCGCGTGTGCGGTTTCCGGAGTGTCTGTCCGCCGGTACACCCCACGGAACAGCTCGTCTATCTCTCCTTTATCTCTCCTTCCGCGACCAAGGACGCCAGATCGCGGGGGAGAGCAGGGCCTGACGCGCCTGTGCCGTCGTGAAGGTGGGGGAGAGGCTGGCCAGCCGTCGCTCCAGGCGGTCCGCGGACTGGTAGGTAGCGCGAACCACCAGGTCAGACGCCTGTTTTCGTGGGACTTCCCAGGGACTTTTCAGGGACTTTCACGTCAGTCCCAGGGAGATTCCAGGGACTTTCCGCCGCGTAAGAAGGGAAGGCCCCGACAGTGCTGAGAGATACGAACGCGCTGGTCAGGGCCTGTCCCGTCAGCACTCGATGATGTTGACCGCCAACCCGCCCCGAGCCGTCTCCTTGTACTTCACCGACATGTCGGCGCCGGTGTCCTTCATCGTCTTGATGACCTTGTCCAGGGACACCTTGTGCGAGCCGTCCCCGCGCATCGCCATCCGCGCCGCCGTGACCGCCTTCACCGCGGCCATGCCGTTGCGTTCGATGCAGGGGATCTGGACGAGGCCGCCGACCGGGTCGCAGGTCAGGCCGAGGTTGTGCTCCATGCCGATCTCGGCCGCGTTCTCGACCTGTTCCGGGGAACCGCCGAGCACCTCCGCCAGAGCGCCCGCCGCCATCGAGCAGGCCGAGCCCACCTCACCCTGGCAGCCGACCTCGGCGCCGGAGATGGACGCGTTCTCCTTGAAGAGCATGCCGATGGCGCCGGCGGCCAGCAGGAAGCGGACCACGCCGTCCTCGTCGGCGCCCGGCACGAAGTTGATGTAGTAGTGGAGCACGGCGGGGATGATGCCGGCGGCCCCGTTGGTCGGTGCGGTCACGACCCGGCCGCCCGCCGCGTTCTCCTCGTTCACGGCCATCGCGTAGAGCGTGATCCACTCCATGGCGAGCGCCTTGGCGTCACCCTCGGAGCGCAGCTTGCGGGCTGTGTTCGCCGCCCGGCGGCGGACCTTGAGGCCGCCCGGCAGGATGCCCTCGCGCGACATCCCCCGCGACACGCACTCCCGCATCACCCGCCATATCTCCAGCAGGCCCTCGCGGATCTCCGCCTCGGTGCGCCAGGCCCGCTCGTTCTCCAGCATCAGCGACGCGATCGACAGGCCCGTCTCCTGCGTCAGGCGCAGCAGCTCGTCGCCCGTGCGGAAGGGGTACTTCAGGACCGTGTCGTCCAGCTTGATGCGGTCCGCGCCGACCGCGTCCTCGTCGACGACGAAGCCGCCGCCCACCGAGTAGTAGGTCTTCGACAGGAGCTCCGCCCCGGACGCGTCGTACGCCCACAGCGTCATGCCGTTCGCGTGGTACGGCAGCGCTTTGCGGCGGTGCAGGACGAGGTCCTTGTCGAAGTCGAAGGCGACCTCGTGGTCGCCGAGGAGCGTCAGGCGGCCCTCCGACTTGATCCTCTCGACCCGCTCGTCCGCCGTCTCCACGTCCACCGTGCGCGGCGAGGCGCCCTCCAGGCCCAGCAGCACCGCCTTGGGGGTGCCGTGGCCGTGGCCGGTGGCGCCGAGAGAGCCGTACAGCTCGGCGCGGACCGACGCGACGGAGCCGAGCAGATCCTCGTTGCGCAGGCGGCGGGCGAACATGCGTGCCGCGCGCATCGGGCCGACGGTGTGGGAGCTGGACGGGCCGATACCGATCGAGAACAGGTCGAAGACCGAGATGGCCACGGGGACTCCTCAATACGGGGGGTGGTGCAAGGGGGTGGGGTGTCCCGCTCACCTACGAGTGTGCGGGACACCCCACGAAAAGGAACTACTTGTTCAGACCGGGGTACAGCGGGTGCTTGTCCGCCAGTGCCTTGACCCGGGCCTTGAGGGACTCGGCGTCGTACGACGGCTTGAGCGCCTCGGCGATGACGTCCGCGACCTCGGCGAAGTCCTCGGCCTGGAAGCCACGGGTGGCCAGGGCCGGGGTGCCGATGCGCAGGCCCGACGTCACCATCGGCGGGCGCGGGTCGTTCGGGACGGCGTTGCGGTTGACCGTGATGCCGACCTCGTGCAGACG
>NZ_LLZG01000365.1 GCF_001509475.1 Streptomyces regalis | reverse complement strand
TGCGGTGCGAGTCGTGGGTCTCCAGCAGGATCCGTACGCCCATGTCGGCGGCGTACTCCGCGGCCGTACCGAGCCGCCGCGCGGCGATCGCGTCCGCCGGCTGCCGGCTCTGCTCGGGGTCGGCGCCGGGGAAGACGCGGACGAAGGGGGCACCGAGGTCGTGGGCGAGGTCGACGAGCCTGCGGACCTCCTCGATCACGGGCCCGTCGTCACCGGGTGCGGCCACGCGCGCGTACCCGGCCAGGCCCAGCACCTCGACGCCGGCGGCCTTGAACTCGGCCGCCACGTCGGCCCGTTCGGCGGGGCCGAGGCCCAGGTGCACCGGCTCCTCCGGGTGCGTGCGCAGCTCGACGCCGTGATACCCGTGCGCCGTCGCCAGGCGCAGCACGTCGGGGAGGGGGAGACCGGGGACGCCGAGGGTGGAGAACGCCAGTTTCATGCAACCCACCTTGCCAGGGAAACCGGGGGACGCCCATCCGGCCGTGCGATCGGGAGGCGGGGACGTCACTCCGGCGTGCCGTGCAGATTCAGGCGCCAGTCCTGGCCGGTCAGGTCCTTGCCGAAGGAGCGGTGGGCTTTCTCGGCGACGAGGACGAAGCCGTGGCGCTGGTAGAGGCGGCCGGCGGCGGCCAGGACGTCGTTGGTCCACAGGACGAGGTCGCGGTAGCCGACGCCGCGGGCGAAGTCGATGACGGCCCTGACGAGCCGGTCGCCGATGCCAAGGCCGCGGGCGTCGGGCTCGACCAGCAGCAGTCGCAGCCGGGCCGTGGCGGGCGCCTCGTCCCGTACGCACATCACGCAGCCCACCGGCCGCCCGTCCAGCTCGGCGATCCACACCCGCTCCAGATGCGGATCGTGATCCTCCGCGAAGTCCGCGACGATCCTCGCGACCAGCCCCTCGTAGTCGGCGTTGAAGCCGTACTCGGCGGCGTACAGCGCGGCGTTGCGCTGCACGATCCAGCCGAGGTCGCCGGGGCCGGGCTCGCGCAGCAGGACGTCCTCGCGGCGGGGAGGGCGGCCGTGGGACAGGATCGTGCGGACCGTCGTCATCGCCTCGCCGAGGCGCGGGCGCTCGGCGGCGGGCACGGTCGACAGCAGCGAGCCGACCGACTCGGTCGCCCGCTTCTCCAGCAGTTTGCCGGTCTCACGGCCGCGCGCGGTGAGCGTGACGCGACGGCGCCGGGGGTCCTCCCGGGAGGTCGTGCGCTCGATGAGCCCGTCCTGCTCGAACTTGTTCAGAATCCGGCTCAAATACCCGGCGTCCAGGGAGAGTTCGGCCCGCAGATCGGCCGCGTCGGTACGCGGGGAGTGCGCGAGCTCGTACAGGACGCGGGACTCGGTGAGGGTGTACGGGGCGTAGAGGTGGCGGCTGTAGTCGAGGGCGCCGATGACGTTGGTGTAGAAGCGGTTGAAGGCGCGGATGTCCTGGACGGTCATGAGCGTCGACCCCTGGATGGTTGCCTCGGATGGTTGACTCAGTCAGAGATACCGTCGGGTCAAGCGTAGGACGCCCGCGCCTTCGCTGCTAGTCCTCGGCGGCCGGCCGGTAGACGCACACCTGTACGCCCGTCTTCCCGGTGACCGTGGACACGAGCTCGAACGGCCGCTTCCCGCCGTCCTCGGGGAAGATCGACTTGCCGCCGCCCAGCAGCACCGGCATCACGACGAGCTGGAGCTCGTCGACCAGTCCCTCCTGGATGAGGGTGCGCACGAGGGTGGGGCTGCCCATCATCGCCAGGTCGCCGCCCTCGCGCTCACGCAGCTCACGGATCCGCGCGACGGCCTCGCCGCCCGGGATGCGGGAGGTGTTGTTCCAGGTCAGCTCGTCGTCGCCGAGGGTGTCGGTCACGACGTACTTCTTCAGGGAGTTCAGCCGGTCGGCGAACGGGTCACCGGCCCGCTCGGGCCAGGCCCCCGCCATCGTCAGATACGTACGGCGCCCGTACAGCAGCGCCTCGGCCTTCTCCAGCCCCTCGCTGAACGCGGGGCCGAGCACCTCCGGGTCGAAGTACGGGTGCGACCAGCCACCGTGCGCGAAGCCGCCGTCGGTGTCCTCCTCGGGGCCGCCGGGGGCCTGCACGACCCCGTCGAGGCTGATGAACTCGGTGATCACGATGCGCATGGGAGACACTCCTGGTTGTTGCGCGTGGGTACTGCTCGGGTGATTACAGCAGTGCAGACCGGGGTGGGGCCCGGAAATCATCGGCATCCGGTGCGCAACACCGCGTCGAGTTCGTGGCGGTCGCGCGCCTGCGCCGCCGTCGAGAGGCATAAGCGATGGCGCTCCCAACACCGTGACGGCAGCCTTGACTTCATGGCCCCGCATCCCGCTGCCGCCCCACCCGACGACTCCTGGCTCGGCCCCCCAATAGACGCCCGCCCCTTCTTCGCACCCGAGCACACCGCCCTGATCACCACCCTGCGCGCCCTGGCCCCGGCCGACTGGGCCCGGGAGGCCGTGCCCGGCTGGAGCGTCCGGGATGTCGCCGCGCACCTGCTGGGCGACTGCTACGGGCGCCTTGCCCGGCACCGCGACGGCCATCAGGAGGGGCCCGCCTTCGCGCCCGGCGAGACCCTGGAGGCGTACATCCACCGCGTCAATCAAGAGTGGGTCGACGCCCACCGCCGTGTGAGCCCTGCCGCGCTCACCGACACCCTGGAGCTGGTCGGCGGTCAGGTCGCCCGCCTCTTCGAGGGCACCGACCCGGCGGCGCTTTCGATCGGGGTCTCCTGGGCCGGGGTCGATCCGGCGCCGATGTGGCTGGACAGCGCGCGGGAGCTGACCGAGTACTGGACCCACCGCCAGCAGATCCGCCACGCCACCGGCCAGGACACCGACCCCGACCCGAGGCTTCTCTCCGTGGTCCTGGACACCTTCCTGCGCGCCCTGCCGCACACTCTGCGCGACACCCCCGCCCCCGTCGGCATCCAGGTCCAGGTGTGCGTGGCGGGCCCGGCCGGCGGAACCTGGACAGCCACAGCCCCCACCGCCGAGGGCAACTGGTCCCTGGCCGAGCCACCCGTCGCCCGCCCCTCCGCCCTCGTCCACCTGGACGCGGAGACAGCCTGGCGCCTCTGCGTCCGCGGTATCGAACCGGCCGACGCGCTCACCCGTGCCCGTATCGACGGCGACGCCCGACTCGCGGAAGCCGCCTGCCAGATCGTGTCCATCGTCCGCTGACAGGACAGCAGCACAGGCCGGCCCCCACCCCCAGGGGCTCTACTCCCGAGGCCCCCCGGAAGACCCCCGAACCATCAGCTCCCCCCGAATCGTCGCGATCCCCCCGGGCGGCGGCTCCTCCCGCCCCATCGCGATCCGTCCGGCCCGCGCCCCCGCGTCCGACAACGGCAACCTCACCGTCGTAAGAGAAGGCACCGCATCGATGCTGAACGGAAGGTCGTCGAACCCCGCCACCGACACGTCGTCCGGAATCCGCAGTCCCGAATCCCGCAGTGCCGCACACGCTCCCAGCGCGACGGAGTCGTTCGCCGCGACCACGGCCGTCAGCGACGGATCACGCCGCAACAGCTCCAGCGTCGCCTCGTAGCCCGACTGCCGGTCGTAGCGGCCGTAGACCGTCCAGCGCGGGTCCTCCTCGATGCCGTGCGCCTGGAGTGCGGCCCGGTGGCCCTCCAGCCGGTGCCGGGTCGTCGTGCGCTCCTCCGGGCCCGCGATGTAGCCGAGGCGTCGATGCCCCAGCCCGATCAGGTGCTCGGTCAGCTCACGTCCGCCCCCGCGGTTGTCGAAGGTCAGGGCGATCGCGCCGGTGTCCGGCGTCGGCGGCCGGCCGCACAGCACCACACGCGTCCCGGCGTCCGCCAGCTTCCGCAGCTTCGCCGCGACCGCCGCCGCGTGCGGGGCGTCCTCCACGGCGCCGCCGGTCAGGACGACCGCGGCCGCCCGCTGCCGCTGAAGCAGGGTCAGATACGTCAGCTCGCGCTCGGGCGAACCCCCCGTGTTGCAGACCACGGCCAGCCGCTCGCCGCCCGCCCGGCCGCCCGGGCCCCCGATCTCCAGCTGGATCGCGCTCGCCATGATCCCGAAGAAGGGGTCGGCGATGTCGTTGACCAGGATGCCGACCAGGTCGGACGTGGCCGCGGCCAGCGAGCTCGCGGGACCGTTCAGTACGTAGTCCAGCTCGTCCACCGCCCGCAGCACCCGCTCACGGGTGGATGCGGCGACGGGGTAGTTCCCGTTCAGCACGCGCGACACCGTCGCGGGGGAGACCTGGGCGCGGGCCGCCACGTCCGCCAGGGTCACCGTCATCTCGTCGTCCTCCGGTCGCGCATCTCGTCGTACCACCTCGTACGTCTCACCACGTGCTCACCATGTGGTCACGTGCTCACAGGACAGGGCCTGCGTCCTCGTAGACAGGCCGCCAGTGGCCACGGTTCCGTGTATGTCGAGCAGACCTTACGGCCAACAACCCCGGTTGTTCGTCCCCTCGAACAACTCAACCCCGTCACGGTCTTGTCTACACCGCTGCTCAGAGGCTAGCTTCTCATCAGATAGAAAGCGCTTGCTGTGACGCTCAACAGGGTAGGGGCGTACTCGGCGCGCACAACCGCGTACGAAACGCGCACGAACGCTGCGTACGACACCTACGAAGGGAACGACGTGACACGCAAGACGGTGCGTATCGCTATGAATGGTGTGACCGGGCGCATGGGCTACCGCCAGCACCTGGTCCGCTCCATCCTGGCCATCCGTGAGCAGGGCGGCCTCGACCTCGGCGACGGCACCGTGCTGTGGCCGGAGCCGATCCTGGTCGGCCGCCGCGAGCACGCCCTGAAGGCGCTCGCCGAGCAGCACGGCCTGGGCCTGGAGAACGTCTCGACCGACGTCGACACAGTCCTCGCCGACCCGACCGTCGACATCTACTTCGACGCCCAGGTCACCTCCGCACGCGAGGAGGCGATCAGGAAGGCGATCGCCGCGGGCAAGCACATCTACACCGAGAAGCCGACGGCCACGGGGCTGGAAGGCGCTCTGGAGCTCGCGCGGCTGGCCGCCGGCGCCGGCATCAAGCACGGCGTCGTCCAGGACAAGCTCTTCCTGCCGGGCCTGCTGAAGCTGAAGCGGCTCATTGACGGGGGCTTCTTCGGCCGGATCCTCTCCATCCGCGGCGAGTTCGGGTACTGGGTCTTCGAGGGTGACTGGCAGGACGCGCAGCGCCCGTCGTGGAACTACCGGGCCGAGGACGGCGGCGGCATCGTTGTCGACATGTTCCCGCACTGGGAGTACGTGCTGCACGAGCTCTTCGGGCGGGTCAAGTCCGTGCAGGCCATCGCCACCACCCACATCCCGCAGCGCTGGGACGAGAACGGCAAGCCGTACGACGCCACGGCCGACGACGCCGCCTACGGCATCTTCGAGCTCGACGGCGGCGCCATCGCCCAGATCAACTCCTCCTGGGCCGTGCGCGTCAACCGCGACGAGCTCGTCGAGTTCCAGGTCGACGGCACCGAGGGCTCGGCGGTCGCGGGCCTGCGCAACTGCCGTGTCCAGCACCGCTCCCTCACCCCCAAGCCGGTCTGGAACCCGGACATCCCGGCCACCTACTCCTTCCGTGACCAGTGGCAGGAGGTCCCGGACAACGCCGACTTCGACAACGGCTTCAAGGCCCAGTGGGAGCTCTTCCTCAAGCACGTCTACGCCGACGCCCCCTACCACTGGGACCTCCTCGCCGGTGCCCGCGGCGTCCAGCTCGCCGAGCTGGGCCTGAAGTCCTCGGCCGAGGGTCGCCGTCTCGACGTACCGGAGATCGCGCTGTGACCATCCAACTGCCTGATTTCAAGGGCGGGTTCAGGACGTACGAGCCCCGCCCGGAGCCGCTCGCCGTCACCTCCGGCGCGCCCCTCACCTCCCGTACGGTCTTCTCGGCGGCGCACGTCGTCGCCGACCCGTACGCCGACGTCTCGCCCGACTCGGCCGCCGCCGTCGACTGGGACGCCACCCTCGCCTTCCGCCGGCACCTGTGGTCCCACGGGCTCGGCGTCGCCGAGGCCATGGACACCGCCCAGCGGGGGATGGGCCTGGACTGGGCGGGCGCGGCCGAGCTGATCGCCCGCAGCGCCCGCGAGGCCAAGTCGGTCGGTGGGCTGATCGCCTGCGGTGTCGGCACCGACCAGCTCACCGGGCCGGCGTCCCTGGACGAGGTCCGGGCGGCCTACGAGGAGCAGCTCGCGCTCGTCGAGGAGTCCGGTGCGCAGGCCATCCTGATGGCCTCCCGGGCGCTCGCGGCCGTGGCGAAGGGTCCCGAGGACTACCTGGAGGTCTACGGCCACCTGCTGCGGCAGTCCGCCGAGCCGGTGATCCTGCACTGGCTGGGTCCGATGTTCGACCCGGCGCTGGAGGGCTACTGGGGGTCGAGCGACCTCGACGCGGCCACGGACACCTTCCTGGAGGTCATCGCCGCGCACCCCGACAAGGTGGACGGCATCAAGGTGTCGCTGCTGGAGGCCCAGCGGGAGATCGACATCCGCCGCCGCCTCCCGCAGGGCGTGCGCTGCTACACCGGCGACGACTTCAACTACCCCGAGCTGATCGCGGGCGACGAGAAGGGCTTCAGCCACGCCCTGCTCGGCATCTTCGACCCGCTGGGCCCGCTGGCGGCCGAGGCGGTCCGGGTCCTGGACACGGGGAACGTCGGCGGCTTCCGTGAACTGCTCGACCCCACGGTGGAGTTGTCCCGCCACCTCTTCCAGGCGCCGACCCGCTTCTACAAGACGGGCGTGGTCTTCCTCGCCTGGCTGGCCGGCCACCAGTCGCACTTCACGATGGTCGGCGGCCTGCAGTCGGCCCGCTCCCTCCCGCACTTCGCCCGCGCCTACGAACTCGCCGACGGACTGGGCCTGTTCCCGGACCCGAAGCTGGCCGAGGAGCGGATGAAGAACCTGCTCGCCCTGTACGGAGTGGCCCAGTGAGCACCGGACTTGAACGCTTCTCCATCAACCAGATGACGGTGAAGCAGCTGAGCATGCCCGAACTGGTCGAGGCCTGCGGCGAGTTGGGTGTGGCAAACGTCGGCTTGTGGCGCGAGCCCGTCCAGACGTACGGCCTGGAGGCTACGGCCAAGCTGGTCCGTGACGCCGGCCTGACGGTCACCACCCTGTGCCGCGGCGGCTTCTTCACGGCGATCGACCCGCAGGAGCGGGCGACGGCGCTGGACGACAACCGCCGGGCCGTCGACGAGGCGGCGACGCTGGGCACGGACGTCCTGGTGCTGGTGTCCGGCGGCCTGCCCGCCGGCTCCAAGGACCTGCACGGGGCGCGGGAGCGGATCGCCGACGCACTCGGCGAGTTGGGCCCGTACGCCGAGGAGCGCGGCGTGAAGCTGGCCATCGAGCCGCTGCACCCGATGTACGCCTCCGACCGCTGCGTGGTGTCGACCCTGGCCCAGGCCCTGGACCTCGCGGAACGCTTCCCGGCCCACCAGGTCGGCGTCACCGTGGACACGTACCACATCTGGTGGGACGACACAGCGCCGCAGCAGATCGCTCGGGCGGGGGCGGGCGGCCGTATCCACACCTTCCAGCTCGCCGACTGGACGACCCCGTTGCCGGAGGGCGTGCTCACCGGGCGCGGTCAGATCGGGGCCGGCGCGATCGACATGCGGGAGTGGAAGGGGTACGTCGAGGCGGCAGGTTACCGCGGGGCCATCGAGGTCGAGCTGTTCAACGACGGGCTGTGGGCGCGGGACGGGCGGGAAGTACTCGCCGAGACCGCGGCACGGTTCGTGGAGCACGCGGGCTGAGCGGGGGCTTCTGAAGGCATCCGGACACGGGCGTGGCGTCGCCCGTGTCCGGGGCCGGCGCGTGGGTCCTGGCGGCTGCCGTACTGCCCACGCCTTGGACGACCATCGGCCCCGGAACGATGAGCTTCCCCGCCCGGGCAGAGACGGGAGAGGGCAAGCTGGACCTCCTCATCGGCTGCATCAAAGAAGGTCCCGCAGAGTGAAGGACGCCGGACCTGGCGGGGCCGAGGCGGCGGCCGACGTCGTGCGATCCGGGGGCGGGCACCGGAGCCGTGCGTGGGGAGTGCGCAGGTGGTGCGAAGTGGGTGCGACCCCGTGACTACGGCTTGGCCGCACGCTTCGTGAGGACGGCCATGACCGCCGGCACCACCATCTCGACGACCTCGGACACGGCGGTGTGCCGCAGCCCCGTCCGCGCGGCGACCGCCTTCGCGACAGGCCTCGCCTCTTCGGCCAGGACACCGGCCATGAGACCGCCCGTCGCGAAGCCGCCCAGTGTGGCCACGCCGGTGAGCGGGGCCTCGTGCGGGGTCGCCACGGTCTCCGCCTCGCCGGACAGGGCCGACACCGTCGTACACACCATCTGCCGGGCGCCTGGCTCGTCGGTGCCCAGCAGTTCCGCGATGGCGCCGATCCGGTCGTCGCCGAGTTCGTCGAGCACGTCGTCCTGGAGGGCTGTGAGGGGGTTTTCGTCTACCTCTGACATGACTAAACGCTACGTCTGCCCCGATTCCTCGGCATGTCGAAGGGGCGCAGGGGTGGGCGCAGGGGTGCGCGAGGACGCCTCGGAAAAGAAATTCCCGGAGACCGTACAACCCTTCCCCCACCTTGCGGGTCGTACTTGGCATCAGGACTTCTGGAGGGGGATCTGGGGGGATCGCGGGGGTTCTGATGGGGAGGGAAACCCGAGGGGCTCGGTCGACGACCGAGCCCCTCGAAACGTTGCGGTCGGCAGGTCAGAAGAAGACCCCGCAGCGCAGCAGCACATTCGCGTACGGCCGCGCCTCCCCGGTCCGTACGACCAGCCGCGCCCCGGCCGACAGCTCCTTGAGCCGCTCGTGCGGGACCAGCTCCAGCCCGGGAAACTCGCCCTCCAGCAGCGCGGCCGCCGCCGGATTGGCCTCGCGTACCTCCTGCGCCGCCGTCGCGCCCTCCACCGCCAGCTCGGCCAGCAGACCGTCCAGCACCTCGGCGAAGGACGGCACCCCGGCCCGGAAGGCCAGGTCGACGACCCGGGGGCCGTCGGGTATCGGCATGCCGGCGTCGCACACCAGCACGCCGTGGCCGTGGCCCAGCTCGGCGAGGGCGCCGGAGAGGTGGCGGTTCAGGATTCCGGTTCGCTTCACTCGGACCCCCCGCGCCGACCAGTGCCGGGTGCGCTGTCCGACCCTCGGCCGGGGGTCCGGCCCGCGGCGGAGCCGCTATCGGATGCTGCGTCCCCCGGATTGGCACAGCACAGCGCGTCGACCTCCGCCGCCGTGGGGAAGGACTCCTGCGCGCCCTCCTTCGTGACGGCCGCCGCCCCGACCCCGGCCGCGTACGCCGCCGCTTCGGCCAGGGACGAGCCCGTCCCGAGCTTCCAGGCCAGCGCGGCCGTGAACGCGTCGCCCGCCCCCGTCGTGTCCACCGCGTCCACCTTCACGGACGCAACTCGCGTCACACCCTCCGCCGAGGCCACCAGCGCACCCTGTGCGCCGAGGGTCACGACCACCGAGCGGGGGCCCTTGGCGAGCAGGATCCGCGCCCAGTCCTCGGGGCTCTCGCCGACCGCGGAGTCGCCGAGGACGACCTTTGCCTCGTGCTCGTTCACGATCAGCGGGTCGCAGGCCGCCAGCACCTCGGCGGGCAGCGGGCGCGGCGGGGACGGGTTGAGGACGAAGCGGCTGCCGTCCGCCAGGCTGCGGACGACCTCGACGACCGTCTCCAGCGGGATCTCCAGCTGCGCCGACACCACCCGGGATGCCTGGAAGAGGCTCGCGGCGGCCCGTACGTCCTCGGGCGTGAGCCGTCCATTGGCGCCGGGCGAGACCACGATGCTGTTGTCCCCGGTCGGGTCCACCGTGATCAGCGCGACCCCGGTCGGCGCGCCGCCGACCAGGACGCCCACCGTGTCGACGCCGGCCGCCCGCTGCGAGTCGAGCAGCAGCCGGCCGTGCGCGTCGTCGCCGACCCTGGCCAGCAGGGCCGTACGGGCACCGAGCCGGGCGGCGGCGACCGCCTGGTTCGCGCCCTTGCCGCCCGGGTGGACGGCCAGATCGGAGCCGAGCACGGTCTCGCCGGCACCCGGCCGACGCTCGACGCCGATCACCAGGTCGGCGTTGGCCGACCCTACGACCAGGAGGTCGTAGTCGTACATGAGTTGCTCCCCTGTCAGGTCCCCGTAGTGACGTGAGGCGGGCGGATCCCGCGGAGGACTCCGCCAAGGATCCGCCCACCCGTCGTTCTCAGCCCGTGAAGCCGGCCACGTTCTCCTTCGTGACCACCTTCACCGGCACCATCACCGACTTCTCGACCTTGTCGCCCTCGGCGGCCTTCACCGCGTTCTGCACGGCTATCCTGCCGAGCTCCGTCGGCTGCTGCGCGACCGACGCGTACAGCGTGCCCGCCTCGACGGCCTGGAGACCGTCCGCGGTTCCGTCGAAGCCGATGACCTGGACGGACTTGCCGGCCTTGGCGCCCAGCGCCTTGATCGCGCCGAGCGCCATCTCGTCGTTCTCCGCGAAGACGCCGTCGATGTCCGGGTTGGCCTGGAGCAGGTTGGTCATGACGTCCAGGCCCTTGGTGCGGTCCCAGTCGGCGGGCTGCTTGGCGACGACCTCGATGCCCGGGTAGGCCTTCAGGCCCTCGGCGAAGCCCGAGCCGCGCTCACGGCTGGCGGAGGTGCCCGCCTGGCCCTGCAGGATCACGATCGTGCCCTTGCCGCCCAGCTTCTCGGCGAGCGACTTGGCGGCGAGCTTGCCGCCGGTGACGTTGTCGGAGGCGACGAGCGCGGCGGTGGCGGCGTTGTTCACCGACCGGTCGACGGCGACGAGCGGGATGTCCGACTGGTTGACGGCCTTCGCCGCCGGGGTCACCGCGTCGGAGTCCACCGGGTTGACGATGATCGTGCCGAGGCCCTCGCTGGTGAAGTTCTGCAGCTGGTTGGCCTGCTGCGAGGCGTCGTTCTGCGCGTCGGTGACGGTCAGGTCCACGCCCAGCTTCTCCGCCTCGGCCTGCGCACCCGCCCGGATCTGCACGAAGAACGGGTTGTTGAGCGTCGACAGCGACAGCCCGATCTTCTGGCTCTTCGCCTCCGACGAGCCGCTGTGCAGGAAGGACGACGCGCCGACGACCGCCGCCGCGACCACGGCCGCAAGCAGGTAAGTAGCCGCCTGCTTGCCCTTGTTGCCGCCGGTACCGGCCGCCACGGGAGTCGCCCCGGCCTTGCGGCGAACCGTGTCCAGCAGCACCGCCAGCGCGATCACCACACCGATGACGACCTGCTGCCAGAACGCGGACACGGACAGCAGGTTGAGGCCGTTCCTGAGCACCGCCAGGATCAGCGCGCCGATCAGCGTGCCGGACGCCTTGCCGGTGCCGCCCGCGAGCGAGGCGCCGCCGATCACGACCGCCGCGATGGCGTCGAGCTCGTAGCCCTGCGCGGCCTGCGGCTGCGCGGAGGACAGCCGGGCGGCGAGCACGATGCCCGCGGCGGCGGCGAACAGGCCGGAGAACGCGTAGATCGCGAGCTTCTGCTTCTTCACCCGCAGACCGGAGAGGCGGGCCGCCTCCTCGTTGCCGCCGATCGCGTACATCGAGCGGCCGATGTACGTCCGCCCCAGCACGAACGCCGTGATCAGCCCCATGCCGAC
The DNA here is from genome assembly GCF_001509475.1 of Streptomyces regalis. Classification (GTDB taxonomy): domain Bacteria; phylum Actinomycetota; class Actinomycetes; order Streptomycetales; family Streptomycetaceae; genus Streptomyces; species Streptomyces regalis. The sequence goes on along the minus strand of NZ_LLZG01000365.1, from coordinate 45,018 downwards.
CATCACGAGCACCGGCACCGGCAGCCAGCCGCCGAGGGTGTCGCCGAGGTGCGAGACCGAGTCGGGGAAGGCGATGGGGGAGCCCTGCGAGATCACCAGGGACAGGCCGCGCGCCACGGACAGCATGGCGAGCGTCGCGATGAACGGCGGCAGCTTCCCGTACGAGATCAGGATGCCGTTGACCAGGCCGCACGCTATGCCGGTCGCGATGGCGAGGAGTACGGCGAGGACGACCGGCATGCCCTCCGAAGTGGCGCTCCAGGCAAGGACGGTGGCCGACAGGGCGGCCACCGAGCCGACCGACAGGTCGATGCCCGCGGAGACGATCACGAAGGTGACGCCGAAGGCGAGGATGGCGGTCACGGCCGCCTGGATGCCGACGTTGAGGAGGTTGTCCGTCGTCAGGAAGTCGCCGGACAGGGCCGACATGGCGATGACGAGGACGATCAGCGCGGTGAGCGCGCCGTTGTCGAGCAGGAGGCGGCGAAGCCCCGAGGCGCCACTCGCGCCCGGCGTGCTCTTGAGCGTGTCAGTGGCCACGGGAGGCCTCCGTTCCGGTCTTCTGGTTCGTGGGGTTGCTGACGGCGAGCGCCATGACGGCGTCCTGGGTGGCCTCGTCGGCGGGGAGTTCGCCCGCGATCCGGCCCTGGGCCATGACCAGGACCCGGTCGCTCATGCCGAGGACCTCGGGCAGATCGCTGGAGATCATGAGGACGGCGGCACCCGCGGCCGTCAGTTCGTTGATGAGCTGGTAGATCTCGACCTTGGCGCCGACGTCGATGCCGCGCGTCGGCTCGTCGAGGATCAGCACCTTGGTGTCGGCGAGCAGCCACTTGCCGATGACGACCTTCTGCTGGTTGCCGCCGGAGAGCGTGCGCACGTGCTGCCCTAGGCCCGCCATCCGCACGCCGAGCTGCCCGGCGATCTGCGCGGCGGCCTCCCGTTGGCCCTTGAGATCGACGAGCCCCGCGCGCGTGGCCGAACGCAGCGTCACCAGACCGAGGTTCTCCTCGACCGACGCGTCCAGCACCAGGCCCTGGCCCTTGCGGTCCTCGGGGATCAGCCCGATGCCCGCGGTCATCGCCGCGTTGACGTCGTACTTGGGGAGGAAGGAACCGCCGACCTTCACGGCCCCCTTGTCGTACGGATCCGCCCCGAACACGGCCCGCACCACCTCGGTACGGCCGGCACCGACCAGCCCGGCGATGCCGACGACCTCACCGGCGTGCACCTCGAAGCTGACGTCGTGGAAGACGCCGTTTCGGGTCAGCCCCTCGACCGACAGCAACGCGGCACCGCGGTCGGCCCGTTCGCGCGGGTACTGCTGCTCGATGGAGCGCCCCACCATGAGCCGTACGAGCTCGTCCGCGGGCGTGGTGGCCGGGACCTGCCCGACGCTCCTGCCGTCCCGGATGACCGTCACCCGGTCTCCCAGGGCGGCGATCTCCTCCAGGTGATGCGTGATGAAGACGATCCCGACGCCGTCCTCGCGCAGCTTGCGCACGATCGCGAAGAGCTTCTCCACCTCCTCGGAGGTGAGCACGGCCGTCGGCTCGTCCATGATCAGCACGCGCGCGTCGAGGCTGAGCGCCTTGGCGATCTCGACCATCTGCAGGCGCGCGATGCCGAGTTCACGGACACGCGCGCGTGGGGACACGTGGACTCCGACGCGCTTCAGCAGGACTTCGGCGTCGGCCTCCATCCTCTTCCGGTCGATCATTCCGAAGCGACGCGGCTGCCGCCCCAGGAAGATGTTCTCGGCGACCGTCAGATCGGGAACGAGGTTGAACTCCTGGTAGATGGTGGCGATCCCGAGGCGCTCGGAGTCCTGCGCACCATGGATGCGCGTCTCCTTGCCGCCGACCAGGATCCGCCCGGCGTCGGGCGTGTAGGCACCGGAGAGCATCTTGATGAGGGTGCTCTTGCCCGCGCCGTTCTCGCCGAGCAGCACATGCACCTCGCCGCGGCGCAGATCGAAGTCGACGCTGTCCAGCGCGACCACGCCCGGGAAGGCCTTCCGTATGCCCTCGATGCGCAGCAACTCGTCCGCGTTGCTCACGACTGGCTCCTGTTCGTTACGGGGGACGGCTCTGAGGAAGCCGGTGGTTCGCCGCACGAGCGGCGTACGACGAGACGGGCGGGGAGGGTGACGGACTCGCCGGGCCGGCCCTCGATGCGGTCGACCAGGGCGCGTACGGCGGCCCGGCCCAGCTCGCCCGTCGGCTGGGCGATCGCGGTGATCGGCGGATCGGTGTGCACGAACCACCGGATGTCGTCGAAGGCCGCGAGCGCGATGTCGTCCGGTACGCGCAGCCCACGCGCGCGTACCGCGTCCAGCGCGCCGAGCGCCATCAGGTTGTCGGCCGCGAAGACGACCTCGGGCGGCTCGGGCAGGTCGAGGAAGCCCTCGGTGACGCGCCGCCCGCTCTCGGCCTGGAAGTCGCCCTGCCCTATGTAGGCGTCGGGGAGTTCGAGCCCGTACGCGCCGAGCGCCTCCCGGAAGGCCTCCACACGCTCCCGCCCGGTGGTGGTCGCCGCCGGCCCCGCGATGATCGCGAGCCTGCGATGCCCCAGCCCGTGCAGGTGCGCGACGAGATCCCGTACGGCGGCCCGCCCGTCCGATCGCACGACCGGCACGTCCACGCCCGGGATCCACCGGTCCACGAAGACCATCGGCGTCCCCGCGCGCGCGGCGTCCAGCATCAGCGGCGAGCCGCCGTCGGTGGGGGAGACGAGCAGGCCGTCGATACGACGGTCCAGCAGGTTCCGTACGTGGTGGTCCTGGAGGTCGGGCCGCTCGTCGGCGTTTCCGATGATGACGCTGTAGCCGAGCGCACGGGCCTCCTCCTCGACGGAGCGGGCCAGCTCGGTGAAGTAGGGGTTCAGCACGTCGCTGATGACCAGGCCGAGGGTGTGGGTCTGGTCGGTGCGCAGGGAGCGGGCGACGGCGTTCGGGCGGTAGCCCAGGGTCTCGACGGCGGCCAGCACACGCGTGCGTGCCTCGGCGCTGACCGACGGATGGTCGTTCAGGACGCGCGAGACCGTGGCGACGGAGACGCCCGCCTCGGCAGCGACGTCCTTGATGCTCGCCATCGCCGCTCCACCTCCTTGTGGATCGTTCGTGGATCGTTCGGTGCAATCGATGCTCGTGGAATCGATTACATCGACGTGTACGGAGGATTGGAATCGATTACACGAGGGTTAATCAAGCCCTCAACCACATCCCGAAACCGGATCGTGATGTCGCGGCGCTCGCGGTCGGCTGCATCCGCCTGCCCGAGGGCACGGACATGGGCCCCGCCCTCAAGGGCCTCGACGGCGACGCCTGCCAGTGCCCGCAGTGGGGCCTGCTGTTGAAGGGCCGGCTACGGGTGCTGACGGCCGGCGGGTGGCTCCGTCCGCCCCGAGCCCCCTCCACGCGCGACAGTTCGACGTCGTACCGGCGGCCTTCGAAGGAGAACTCCGGTGGCGCGGTCTCCAGGTGCGGAACCTGCCAGTCCGTCCACCGCACGGTATCCCCGGCGCGCTGTACGACCACGGACAGGAAGCCACAGCAGCCGCCGGTGCACTCGGGTTCCCCAGCACCGGTGGGGAGCCCGGCTTCGGTTCTGGGGGCCCGGGGGCAGCACCCTGATCTCAAGCCGATCGAACACCGGGTCACCTCACGGTGACTGCCCCCGGCGGCAGAGGTCGCGGGGCCTGTCGGTGCCGGGCGGTACCGTCGGATCATGTCCAACCAGGCGGGGAACTCCACGGGCGAACGGCGACTGGCGGTACTCGAAGGCGTCCTGGAGCGGATCACGTACGCCAACGAGGAGAACGGCTACACGGTCGCCCGGGGTCGACACCGGACGCGGCGTCGGCGACCTGCTCACGGTCGTCGGCGCGCTGCTCGGCGCGCTCGGCGCCCAGGTAGGTGAGGCTCTGTGGCTGGAGGGCCGCTGGCTCCCACCCTCAGTACGGCAAGCAGTTCACGGTGGAGAACTACACCACCGTCGTCCCGGCCACCCTCCAGGACATCCGCCGCTACCTCGGCTCCGGCCTGGTCAAGGGCATCGGCCCGGTCTTCGCCGACCGCATCACCCAGCACTTCGGCCTGGACACCCTGACGGTCATCGAGGAGGAGCCCAAGCGGCTCATCGAGGTCCCCGGTCTCGGCTGCCTGGGCCGATGACGTCGGGCTTAGCAGAAGGCGTCGATGGCCTTGGTGATGCAGGCTCTCGCGTCCGTGCCGTGCACTGCGATCCGGGACAGCTCGGCGAACGCCTTGAAGTACGTCTGGATCTCGCCGGGAGCTGTGATATTGACCTCTGCTGTCAGGGTCTCGACCGCTACTTGAGCGCCATCGAAGGCGTAGAAGGCTTCCAGGGGCCACACGGTGCGACGGGCCGTGAAGGGGATGATCCCGAGGGACACGTTCGGCCGCGACATGACTTGCAGAAGGTACCGGAGCTGCCCGGCCATCGCTGCGTTGTCGCAGACCCGGTAGTAGAGCACTGTCTCTTCCAGCAGCAGGGCGAACCGGTGGTTGCCCTCATGGACCACGCGGGAGCGGTTCAGGCGTGCCTGGACGGCGGCGGCCACGTCGTCGGGGGTGCCCTGGAAGTCCGTGATGGACCGCAGGAGCCCCGTCGCGTAGTCGCCGGTCTGGACCATGCCGGGGACCACGTTCGAGGCGTAGACGCGGAAGTGGGTCGTGCGTTCATACAGCGGGACGGTCCTTTCGTGGACGCGCCGCATGCCGTCGCGGTGGATCTGCCGCCACTGCAGGTACATGGACTCGGCGGTTCGGGAGGCGGCGATCAGATCCGCTGCCAGCTCTTCGGCGTCACAGGCCCGGCACCATGCCCGTATGTCGTCGTCGGACGGGGTGGTCCTGGCGCGTGCGATGCGAGACGCTTTCGACTTGTGCCAGCCACACCGTTGCGCCAGCTCATGCCCTGTGATCCCGGCGTCCTTTCTGATCTCGTCCAGGCGCGTCGCGATGGCCACACGGGCAGCCTGGGCGGTGGACAGCGGGGATGTGGACATGAACTGGCGTACCGGTCTTCTCAGATGACGTACTTGTCGTGCGGGATGGCCTTCTCCCAGACGGCGTTGAAGGCTGTCGAGCACAACTGGACGACAGCCGGCGCGTCGGTCTGGTCGGTGTTGACCCAGCGCCCGTCACCGTCAAAGACGTTGAACTGAACGATACGGTCATCGAAGAGCCAGAAGTCGTTCCCGGGAAGCGCGAGATCGGAAGCCTGCCGCCTCGGCAACCAACGGATCTCCTCGCCCGCGGCGACGTTGGTGAACGTGAACGAGTGCTCGTAGCGGATGTACTCGCTCGGCGGCTCGCCTACGATCCGGGCGCGGCGGATGACAACGCCCTTGGCGGTGACCTCTTGGACCAGGTCGAGCCAGGGACGCCACCACGATTCCTGGTCCTCCGGGTCGAGCCGGTGACCCCGCTTCCAGGCCGCGAACCCCTCGTCTTCGTTGGAGATCGCGTACACGTCTCTTGTCTCCAGGTGGACGGCGGAGCGTTCCACGGACCGGATCAGGTCGGCAAAGCTACTGAGGCTTTGCGCCATCAAGTGCCTCCCTCAGCAGCGGGATTATGCGCTGCGGTAGCCGGATCACACTCTCATGGTCCGGCAGCGGGCTGTCCTGGACAGTCCGGGCCACAGTGCCGGCGTCGGCCCTGGTGCCCTGGATGACAAGATCGTGGGACTCCTCGTCCACCCATACCGCCGGGCAGCCGTGATCCCCGGACTCAGGATCCTTCCCGACGAACCGTAGGCTCATTTCCTCTCCCCATGTCGAGCCGGTTGCTGTCGGTTGCAGAGCCTCACGCTGAGCTGCAATGGACGTCAAGGGCACCACGGATCATGTGCAACCACGTGCAACCTCGTGGACCGGCCCGTTCGCGGCTTCCTACCGTCGTCACCGGATTCACGGACAGTCGGGAGCATCCCATGGCAGCTACGCGACACAAGGCCACCCAGGAACCGCCCGTTGAACTCCCTGTAGGGCTCAACGCTTGGCTGTTGGACTGTGTGCCCGTCCCCGGCTGCAAGGTCTGCGCGTCGAACTGGAAGCAACTGAACGCGGCCAAGGACGCCGGGGACATTACGCAGGCTGCGCGCCACGCCACCGAGATCCGCGACCACAGTTCCGGGGTCCACCGATGATGGGCCGGGGCCGCTCTTCTGATCGATGTGGGACAGCGCGGCGCGTATCGCAAGGTGATCACGGAGTTTCCCGGCTTGGACCGTGATGCGAGCGCAGCATTCAGAGCAAGGGCGTGGGCCGCATTCGGCCGATCGTCGTTCACCTGACTCGTGTCGATGATGGCGTGCCCGACGGACGCGAAGCCGTTGACCGCCCCCCGGCTCTCGCTAAGAGCGTGTCCCACGTGGCCGTGATCTATGTGTGACGTTGCGGTTGTCCCGTCCCGCTAGACGTTCTCCCTGTCACGCTTGATCTTGGTGGTTTGGCTGCCCTGGCACCTCACCACCGGGGGCGGCCGCTTGTTACTCTTTCCGATCATGCGAGCCCTCTTCCCCGGATCCTTCGACCCGGTCACTCAAGGGCACCAGGACGTACTCCGGCGCGCTGCCCTCCTGTTCGACGAGGTCGTCGTGTGCGTGATGTTCAATTCGAACAAGACCGGCCGCTTCCCCATCACGGAACGGCTGGACCGGCTCCGCGCGGCAGCAACTGACTTGAGCAACGTCACGGTCGACTCCCACACCGGCGGCCTGCTGGTCGACTACTGCCGCCGAGTCGGAATCGACGTCGTCATCCGCGGAGTCCGCGGCGTTCCCGACCTGGACTACGAAATGCCGATGGCCTGCATGAACCACGAACTGGCCGGAGTCGAAACGTTCTTCATCGCTGCAGACCCCGCCCTGGCCCACATCTCCTCCACCCTCGTCACCGCGATGAGTCAACAGGACCGTGTCCCCGAATGATGACTTGAGCGAGCCTCTTCCAGCAGCTGATCCGGCCGACGGCTGCCAGGCGCATGCCCTGCGGCGACGATTGGCACGTCCGTCCCGGCGTCACCGCGTACATGCGGCGTGTCACCGGGAAGTTCGCGCCAATCGCGTCCTACGACGAATTCGCCAACAGCGTCCTCGCTGAGAGCCGGGGGCCTGGCCCGTGCCTTTCCCTGCGTCACGGCGCTCCCGGGGCTCCCATAGCCCGGCCATCGTCAAGAAGAAGCCGGAATCGCCGCAGGAGCGGTCATGAGGGTGTGCGCATGTCGGTGTCCATCTTGCTTCCTGGGCGCACCTGCCTAAACGTTTCAGGCTGCGGCGAGCTCACACCACACATACTTCCCTCGGTCCCCGTGCCTGGTCAGCGGTTGCCAGCCCCAGAGGTCGGCACAGGCGCGGACCAGGGCGAGGCCGCGGCCGTCCTCCGCGTCAGGGAGTCCTTCCAGGGGCCCTGGCGGCTCGGGCGGTTCCGGGTCCGTGTCCCACGCGCCGATCCGCAACACGCCCGCCGACCAGCGCACGCGCAGGGCGGCGGGTCCCTTCGTGTGCCGTACGGCGTTGCTGACCAGCTCCGTTGCGAGGAGTTCGGCCACGTCCACGAGGCCGATGAGGCCGTGCATGGTGAGGATCAGCCGGAGGGTTCGGCGGCTGATGGTGACGGCGCGTAGGTCGTTCGGAAGGTAGAGCCAGTACTCCCAGGGCTCGGGCTCGTTTTCGGGCATGCGGCAACTCCGTTTCGGTGGTGGGGATTTCGGAGAGCTGCGGAGGCAGGGCGGAGTGGTGCGATTCCGGAGCCCCGGCAATCCGCAGCGTGTGCGTCGCATCACTGACGGTAGGGGTTACATTTTCGGTGGCGCAAGCCGATCGCGTAATCTGACCTCCGAACGAGTCGTGCTCACAAGCGTGTTGCACCAAGGAGCGGTGAATGACGACGAGGCGCGAACCGACGGCACGCCAGATGCGCCTGGCGGCCGAGTTGCGGAGACTTCGCGACGCGGCGGGCTTCAGCGCCAAGGAATCGGCGGCGCAGCTTGGCGTGAGTCACGTCCAGATCAGCCATATCGAGTCCGGACTCTCCGGTGTGAGTGAGGATCGGCTGCGGCGCCTGGCGTCCCACTACACCTGCACGGACGCCGAGTTCATCGACGCACTGATCGCCATGGCCACCGATCGGACTCGCGGCTGGTGGGAGGAGTACCGGGGCCTCCTGCCCGCAGCGTTCCTGGACCTGTCCGAACTGGAGCACCACGCCGCGTATCGCTGGGATGTGGACTTCCTGCACATCCCAGGCCTCCTTCAGACCGAAGGCTATGCGCGAGCGCTCTTTTCCTGCCGTGTTCCACAACTCCCCAAAAACGAGCTTGAGTTGCGCGTCCGCCATCGCATGCAGCGGCGCGTCATCATTGGGGCGGAGCGGGCTGTTCCCTACGAAGCGCTGGTCCACGAGGCGGCGCTGCGGATCCGCGTCGGCGGGCGCGCTGTCTCACGTGCTCAGCTCAACCGAATCCTGGAACTCTCCGAGGCGGACCACGTCACGGTTCGTGTCATCCCCTTCGAGCTGGAGGATTTCGCCGACATCACAGCTGCCATGGTGTACGCCGGCGGCGCCGTTCCGAAGCTGGATACCGTACTGCGTGACGGTCCCCATGGCAGCGTCTTCATTGACTCCGAAGCCCAGCTTGGTGTCTTCCGAACACTCTTCCGTAGAGTGGAGGCGGCGTCACTCGACCCCGCAGGGTCGCGTGACTTGATCCTCAGGCTGGCCAAGGAACTGTGAGGCGCGCGGTGACCACCTCCGACAACTGGCGGAAGTCTTCCTACTCCGGCAGCGGCGACGGCAACGCCTGCGTGGAGATCGCCCATCGCCCCGCCCGCTTGGCCGTACGTGACTCGAAGGCCCCGGCCTACGGCACCCTCTCCTTCCCCACCGAAACCTTCGCCGCCTTCATCGAAGCCCTCAAGGAGAACCCCCACCGCTGACCCGCACGCCCCGCCGCTGTCACACCCGGGCGGTAGCGTCGGATCATGTCCAACCAGGCGGGGAACTCCACGGGCGAGCGGAAGCTGGCCGTACTTGAAGGCGTGCTGGAGAGAATCACGTACGCCAACGAGGAGAACGGCTACACGGTCGCCCGGGTAGACACCGGCAGAGGAGCGGGTGACCTCCTCACGGTCGTCGGCGCACTGCTGGGAGCCCAGGTCGGCGAGTCCCTGCGGATGGAGGGCCGTTGGGGCTCCCACCCCCAGTACGGCAAGCAGTTCACCGTCGAGAACTACACGACCCTCCTGCCGGCCACCGTCCAGGGCATCCGCCGCTACCTCGGCTCCGGCCTGGTCAAGGGCATCGGCCCGGTCTTCGCCGACCGCATCACCCAGCACTTCGGCCTGGACACCCTGAAGATCATCGAGGAGGAGCCCAAGCGGCTCATCGAGGTCCCCGGCCTCGGCCCCAAGCGCACCAAGAAGATCGCCGACGCCTGGGAGGAGCAGAAGGCGATCAAGGAGGTCATGCTCTTCCTCCAGACGGTCGAGGTCTCGACGTCGATCGCGGTCCGCATCTACAAGAAGTACGGCGACGCCTCGATCTCCGTCGTGAAGAACCAGCCGTACCGGCTGGCCGCCGACGTCTGGGGCATCGGCTTCCTCACCGCCGACAAGATCGCCCAGTCCGTCGGCATCCCGCACGACAGCCCGGAGCGGGTCAAGGCTGGCCTGCAGTACGCCCTCTCGCAGGCCACCGACCAGGGCAACTGCTACCTCCCCGAGGAGCGGCTGATCGCGGACGCGGTGAAGCTGCTCCAGGTCGACACCGGGCTCGTCATCGAATGCCTCACGGAGCTGGCCGAGGTTCCGCAGGACGGCGGCGACCCGGGTGTCGTACGGGAGAAGGTGCCCGGCCCCGACGGCGACTCCGAGCCCGTGACCGCCGTCTACCTCGTCCCCTTCCACCGGGCCGAACTCTCCCTCTCCGCCCAGCTGTTGCGCCTGCTGCGCACCGACGAGGACCGGATGCCGGGCTTCCATGACGTGGCCTGGGACAAGGCGCTGGGCTGGCTCAAGGGCCGTACGGGTGTGGACCTCGCCCCCGAGCAGGAGGCCGCCGTCAAGCTGGCGCTGACGCAGAAGGTCGCCGTGCTCACCGGGGGCCCCGGCTGCGGAAAGTCCTTCACGGTCCGCTCGATCGTGGAGCTGGCCCGCGCGAAGAAGGCCAGGGTCGTGCTGGCCGCCCCCACCGGCCGCGCCGCCAAGCGCCTCGCCGAGCTCACCGGCGCCGAGGCCTCCACCGTCCACCGCCTCCTGGAGCTCAAGCCGGGCGGCGACGCGGCGTACGACAGGGACCGTCCGCTCCAGGCCGACCTGGTGGTGGTCGACGAGGCGTCGATGCTGGACCTGCTGCTCGCCAACAAGCTGGTCAAAGCCGTACCGCCGGGCGCCCATCTGCTCTTCGTCGGGGACGTGGACCAGTTGCCCAGCGTCGGCGCGGGGGAGGTGCTCAGGGACCTCCTGGCGGACGGCAGCCCCATCCCGGCCGTACGCCTGACCCGGGTCTTCCGCCAGGCCCAGCAGTCCGGCGTGGTGACCAACGCGCACCGGATCAACGCCGGGCAGCACCCGGTCACGGACGGCATGAAGGACTTCTTCCTCTTCGTCGAGGACGACACGGAGGCGGCCGGACGGCTCACGGTGGATGTGGCGGCCCGTCGCATTCCGGCCAAGTTCGGCCTCGACCCGCGCCGGGACGTCCAGGTCCTGGCCCCCATGCACCGCGGGCCCGCCGGCGCGGGCACCCTGAACGGTCTGCTCCAGCAGGCCGTCACCCCCGGGCGCCCCGATCTGGCGGAGAAGCGGTTCGGCGGGCGGGTCTTCCGCGTCGGCGACAAGGTCACCCAGATTCGCAACAATTACGAGAAGGGGAAGAACGGTGTCTTCAACGGCACCGTGGGCGTGGTCACCTCGCTCGACCCGGTCGACCAGCGGCTCACGGTGCTGACGGACGAGGACGAGGAGGTTCCGTACGAATTCGATGAACTGGACGAACTGGCGCATGCGTACGCGGTGACGATCCACCGTTCACAGGGAAGTGAATATCCCGCTGTGGTGATCCCCGTCACCACCGGAGCATGGATGATGCTTCAGCGGAACCTGCTGTACACGGCGGTGACCCGCGCCAAGCAGCTGGTCGTCCTAGTGGGTTCACGCAAGGCGATCGGTCAGGCGGTGCGCACGGTGTCGGCGGGGCGGCGCTGCACGGCGCTCGACTTCCGTCTCGCGGGCTCCTCCTGAACCCTGCTCCTGGTTTGCCGCCGGGGCCCCCTTCTGACCTGGCGATTCGTGAGGCATGGAAAAAAATGATCGATCAAACGAGTCGTGAAGGTCACAGAGCACTTCCGGATGGGGAAAACAGGGGGCAGGATGACAAGTTGGCGGCACTCAGTGCCGCCAATAGGCCCAATGGTCGACCCCGAGTGCACTCTCCTGAGCCGAATGGGGGAGGGTAGAGACAGTCAGGGCAACCTCGAAGATGAGGCACAACGTCGGTGAGGGAAGACGTGAGCGACAACTCTGTAGTACTGCGGTACGGCGACGGCGAGTACACCTACCCGGTGATTGACAGCACCGTCGGCGACAAGGGCTTCGACATCGGCAAGCTCCGCGCCCAGACCGGTCTGGTGACGCTGGACAGCGGCTACGGCAACACCGCCGCCTATAAATCCGCCGTCACCTACCTCGACGGCGAGGCGGGCATCCTCCGCTACCGCGGCTACCCGATCGAGCAGCTGGCCGAGCGCTCCACCTTCCTGGAGGTGGCCTACCTGCTGATCAACGGTGAGCTGCCGACCGTCGACGAGCTCTCGACCTTCAAGAACGAGATCACGCAGCACACCCTGCTGCACGAGGACGTCAAGAACTTCTACAAGGGCTTCCCGCGCGACGCCCACCCGATGGCCATGCTGTCGTCGGTCGTCTCCGCGCTGTCCACGTTCTACCAGGACAGCCACAATCCGTTCGACGAGACGCAGCGCAACCTCTCGACGATCCGTCTGCTCGCCAAGCTTCCGACGATCGCGGCGTACGCCTACAAGAAGTCGATCGGCCACCCGTTCGTCTACCCGCGCAACGACCTCGGCTACGTCGAGAACTTCCTGCGGATGACCTTCTCGGTGCCGGCGCAGGAGTACGACCTGGACCCGGTCGTCGTCTCCGCCCTCGACAAGCTGCTGATCCTGCACGCGGACCACGAGCAGAACTGTTCGACGTCGACGGTCCGTCTGGTCGGCTCGTCGCAGGCGAACATGTTCGCGTCGATCTCGGCCGGCATCTCCGCCCTCTGGGGCCCGCTGCACGGCGGCGCCAACCAGTCCGTGCTGGAGATGCTGGAGGGTATCCAGGCGAACGGCGGCGACGTCGACTCCTTCATCAACAAGGTGAAGAACAAGGAGGACGGCGTCCGCCTGATGGGCTTCGGCCACCGGGTGTACAAGTCCTTCGACCCGCGCGCCAAGATCATCAAGGCTGCGGCGCACGACGTCCTGTCGGCCCTCGGCAAGTCCGACGAGCTGCTGGACATCGCGCTCAAGCTGGAGGAGCACGCGCTCTCCGACGACTACTTCGTCTCGCGCAACCTCTACCCGAACGTCGACTTCTACACCGGCCTGATCTACCGCGCCATGGGCTTCCCGACCGAGATGTTCACGGTCCTGTTCGCCCTCGGCCGCCTCCCGGGCTGGATCGCCCAGTGGCACGAGATGATCAAGGAGCCGGGCTCCCGCATCGGCCGCCCGCGCCAGATCTACACGGGTGTCGTCGAGCGCGACTTCGTTCCGGTCGAGGAGCGCTGACACCTGCCGGTGGGGGCGCCGGGTTGCCGGTGTCCCGTGGGTGGGGTCGTGCCCTCGGTTTCGGGAACCCGTCCGGCTTCCCGGTGTGGCGTGCGATGGGTTGTGCGTGCTGCCGGGTGTGGCCCGCGGTGGAGCCGTCATCGAATGCTGCGGGCTTCTGGGCACCATGGGCACGGGCACGGGTGCGGTCGGGCGCGACGTCGTTGCTGTTGAGGCGCGCTGACACCGGCCGGGGACGGGTGCCGGGTTGCCGGTGTCCCGTCACACTCGGGTCTCGCGTACAGAGCCCTGCGCACGGCTTCGGCCGGGTGCGGGGCTCTTGGCTATGTGCGGCCGGCCCGCAGCTACAGGTATGCGCGGATAAAAGGCGGATAAAAGAAGGCGCCCTGGCGGCGGTCCCCCCACGGGCCGACGTCCAGGGCGCCTTCCCATGTCCCGGTGCGGATTCCCCCCACGGGATCCGGCCGGGCGTCTGAGAGAGCAGCGCCTGAAATCGCTGTCTTTCGGTACTGCCGTTGAGCAGAACGAGCAAAACTCGTCGTACTCATGGGTGTGCGGTCTGCCGGGACAGCGCACACTCGGGAGGGCCGCTCAAAGCTTCCCGACGTGCGTGCCCCGGCAACGCAACTCTGAGGAAGTCCCCCAAGACATCCCCAGATGCCAGTAAGCGCCCCCCAAGACGCTGCCTGACATCGTCAACTTAGACCTTCGAACCCCTTCGATGGTTACGTTCACATCACTGTGATCTGCGTCTCTTGCATATGTCCGTTAGATACGCAAGAGCCCCGATATGGCGATCGGGATCCCAGCGTAAGGATGATGCGTGAGCCTTGTGAAGAGCTTATGTGAGCTGGGCGTCGGACTCCAGAGGGGCCCAGTGGGGTTCTTCCTACGAATTCACCGGAACGTCCGCAGTCGCAGGCTGTTCGTCACCACGAACACCGAGGAGAACGCCATCGCGGCCCCCGCGATCATCGGGTTCAGCAGCCCCGCCGCGGCCAGCGGCAACGCGGCGACGTTGTACCCGAAGGCCCACACCAGGTTGCCCTTGATCGTGGCCAGCGTCTTCCGGGACAGCCGGATCGCGTCCGCCGCCACCCGCAGATCCCCGCGCACCAGCGTCAGATCGCCCGCCTCGATCGCCGCGTCAGTCCCGGTGCCCAGGGCGAGACCCAGATCGGCGGTGGCGAGCGCGGCCGCGTCGTTGACGCCGTCGCCGACCATCGCGACGCACCGCCCCTCGCGCTGCAGTCGCCGTACGGCTTCCACCTTGTCCTCGGGCAGGACCTCCGCGATCACCTGATCTATACCGACCGCGTCCGCCACGGCCTCGGCGACCGTCCGGTTGTCCCCGGTCAGCAGCACCGGAGCCAGCCCCAGCGCGCGCAGCTCGCGCACCGCCTCGGCGCTGGTCTCCTTCACCGCGTCCGCGACGGCGACGACACCGCGTGCCACTCCGTCCCACCCGACCACGACGGCCGTACGACCGTCCCTCTCGGCCTCTTCCCTGGCGCGGGCGAGCCCGGTGGGCAGCGCGTCGAAAAGGCGCCCCACGGCCACGTCACGGCCCTCCACGCGCCCGTGCACGCCCCGCCCGGGTACGTTCTCGAACCCCGTGACCTCCGGCAGCCGCCCGAACCTCTCCTCAGCGCCCTGGGCCACCGCCCGGGCAACGGGATGCTCGGACGCGTGCTCGACGGCGCCCGCGAGGCGCAGCACCTGTTCCTCGTCCTCGCCCTCGGCGGCGTACACCTTCTGGAGGGTCATGCGACCGGTGGTGACCGTTCCGGTCTTGTCCAGGACGACGGTGTCGACCCGGCGCGTGGACTCCAGTACCTCGGGGCCCTTGATGAGGATGCCGAGCTGCGCGCCGCGCCCCGTGCCGACCATGAGGGCCGTGGGAGTGGCCAGGCCCAGCGCGCAGGGACAGGCGATGATCAGGACCGCGACGGCCGCGGTGAACGCGGCGACCGTGTCACCGGTGACGCCGAGCCACGCCCCGAAGGTGGCGACCGCGAGGACGATGACCGTCGGTACGAACACCGCGGAGATCCGGTCGGCGAGCCGCTGCACCTCGGCCTTGCCGTTCTGCGCGTCCTCCACCAGCTTCGCCATCCGCGCGAGCCGGGTGTCGGCGCCGATCCGGGTCACCTCGACGACGAGCCGTCCGCCCGCGTTGACCGTCGCACCGGTGACCGCGTCCCCGACCGTGACGTCCACCGGCACCGACTCGCCAGTCAGCATGGAGGCGTCCACCGCGCTGGTGCCCTCGACGACGGTGCCGTCGGTGGCGATCTTCTCGCCCGGCCGTACGACGAACCGGTCGCCGACGGCCAGCCGGTCCACAGGAACGCGCATCTCGCGGCCGTCCCGCAGCACGGTCACGTCCTTCGCGCCCAGTTCCATCAGTGCCCGCAGCGCCGCCCCCGCGCGGCGCTTGGCGCGAGCCTCCAGATAGCGGCCGAGGAGGATGAAGGTGACGACCCCGGCCGCCACTTCGAGGTAGATCTGCGAGGCGCCGTCCACGCGCGCGACCGTGAACTCGAAGTCGTCGCGCATGCCGCTCATGCCCGCGTCGCCGAGGAACAGCGCCCACAGCGACCACCCGAACGCGGCCAGCGTGCCCATCGAGATCAGCGTGTCCATGGTCGCCGCACCGTGCCGGGCGTTCGTGAACGCGGCCCGGTGGAAGGGCAGTCCGCCCCAGACGACGACCGGTGCGGCCAGGGTGAGCGCGAGCCACTGCCAGTTGTCGAACTGCAGGGCCGGGATCATCGACAGCAGGACGACGGGGACGGCGAGCAGCGCGGAGACGGTGACGCGCCGGCGGTAGCCGGTCAGTTCGGGGTCTTCCGGAGCGGCCGCAGTGGCTTGGGGCGCGGGCTCCGCAGGGGCCGGCTCCGTGGCCGTGTAGCCCGTCTTCACCACGGTGGCGATCAGGTCGGCGACCTGGATGCCCGCGGGGTAGCTGACCTTCGCCTTCTCCGTCGCGTAGTTCACCGTGGCGGTCACGCCGTCCATGCGGTTCAGCTTCTTCTCGACGCGGGCCGCGCAGGAGGCGCAGGTCATCCCGCCGATGAGCAGCTCTGCTTCGGAGATGGCAGTCGTGCCGGTGGTGCCGGTCGACTCGGCTGTACTGGTCGTGTCGGCCGTCACGGCTATCGGCGGTTCGTCGGTGGTGCGGGTCATGGTCAGGATCAGACGTTGGTGATGAGTTCGAAGCCCGCCTCGTCGACGGCGGCGCGTACGGCTTCCTCGTCCAGCGGGGCCGCGGAGACGACGGTGACCTCGCCGGTCGCCGCGACGGCCTTCACCGAGCTGACGCCGGGGAGTTCGGAGATCTCGCCGGAGACGGCACCCTCGCAGTGCCCGCAGCTCATGCCGCTCACCTGGTAGACGGTGGTGACGGAACCCGGGGTGTCGGTCTGGGCGGTCATGTCGTTCTCCTCGTCGAGGCATGTGGGGCTGACGGGACCCACGGGGTCCCTCTACCTCCAAGGTATACCCCTATGGGGTATTTTTCCAAGAGGATCCAAGGGATCCAAGAGGCGCCCGAAGGGTGTGCGAGAGGAGGCGGGTGCCTGCCGGAGTCGGGTGAACATCAGTGCGCTCCGGCTTCGTCGCCCCCGGGGTGCCCCGGGATGCGGGGCCGCGCCGGGCGGTGGAGAGTGGATCACGGCGGGGTTTCCCCGAGCCCGGGAGCTGATTTATGCGCATCTTGTCTCAGGTGTGCGTCATGGTGCGGTTCGCAGCGTGTCGCGGCGTCCGAGTCGGGTGCCCACCAAGGGGTCGAGGTAACGGATCAGGGCGTTCTTCAGCTCTTGGACGTAGGCCTCGCGCTCGGCGCCCTCGTGGGCGAGAACCAGCTCCAGGCCCGCCTTGTACAGGCCCAGGCACATGTGGGCGGTCCGGGTGAGGTCGGCCGGCGTGACGTCGGGCAGGAGTGCGGCGAGCAGGCCCTCGATCCGGGACAGCAGGGTCGCGTGCAGGGCGTCGTGCTCCTCGGCGATGCGGCCGGGGATGTCGGGGCCGTGCATCAGCGCGAAGAACACCGGGTGCTCGCAGTTGAAGGCGATGAACCGGTCGACGGCCGAGCCGACGGCCTCCTCCAGGGGCGTCGTGGGGTCGACCGGGGCGAGTGCCTCGCCGTATGTCTCGCGCATCTCGTGAATGAGCCGGTCGCCGAGCTCTATGGCGATCGCCTCCTTGTTCGGGAAGAACTGGTACAGCGTGCCCGGCGAGACGCCTGCCTCGCGGGCGATGGCGTTGGTGCTGGCGGCCGTGTAGCCGGTGGTGGTGAAGACGGCCGCCGCCGCCTCGAGCAGCTGGGCGATACGGCGCTCGCCGCGGGCCTGGCGGCGGCGCGGCTGCTCCTTCTCCTGGTTGGCGGGCACGCGTTATCCCCAGTTCTCCGGACGCGATTGACAAACGCGAGTGTTCGCTCGCATTCTGGAGAAACGCGAGCGATCTCTCGTGTTTGTCAGTCTATGGCAGTGACAGCTTCATGATGCCCGGCTGCGCACAGCATGGATCAGGGTGAAGGGGACACCGCACAATGACCGAAGTCAACAGGCCGCCCCGAGTCGGAGGCTGGACCCGTTTCGTCACGGCCCGACCACGGTTGTCGCTGCTCGTGGCCCTGGTGATCACCGCACTCGCCGTGCTGGCCGGCAGCGGGGTCGCCGACCGTCTCGGCAGCGGCGGCTGGGAGGACCCGGACGCCGAGTCGACCTACGCGACCAAGGCGCTGGAGCGCGAGTTCCCCGCCTCCCAGCCCAACCTCCTGCTCCTGGTGGACGCGGGCCGCGCCTCAGTGGACGACCCCGCGGTCGCCGCCGAGGCCCGGCGGCTCGCGGAGCGACTGGCCGAGGAGAAGGGCGTCACCGGGGTCGGCTCGTACTGGCAGGCGGACTCCTCGGCGGCTCCCGCCCTGCGCGCCGAGGACGGCCATGAGGCGCTGATCACCGCCCGCATCACCGGCGACGAGAAGCAGATGGGGGAGACACTGGACCGCATCGCGCCCGAGTTCCGGGGCGCGCACGGCCCGGTCGAGGTCGGCGTCGGCGGTCCGGTCGCCGTGCGGCACGAGATGCAGACGACCATCCAGGAAGACCTGGTCCGCGCCGAGGTGATCGCCCTCCCGGTCACCCTGGTGCTGCTGGTGATGGTCTTCGGCAGCGCGGTCGCTGCCCTGCTGCCGCTCGGTATCGGCATCGTCGCGATACTCGGCACGAACGCGGTGCTGCGCGGCCTGACCGAGTTCACCGACGTGTCCGTCTTCGCGATGAACCTCACCACGGCCCTGGGCCTCGGCCTCGCCGTCGACTACGCCCTGTTCATCGTCCGCCGCTTCCGCGAGGAGCTCGCCGCCGGCGCCGAACCGCTGACGGCGGTCGGCACGACCCTGCGCACGGCCGGCCGTACGGTCCTGTTCTCGGCCCTCACGGTCGCGGTGTCCCTCGCGGCGATGCTGGTCTTCCCGCAGTACTTCCTGCGGTCCTTCGCCTACGCCGGGATCGCGGTGGTGCTGCTGGCCGCGGCGGCCGCGCTGATCCTGCTCCCGGCGGCACTGATCCTGCTCGGCCACCGGGTCAACTCCCTGGACCTGCGCCGCCTGCTCCGGCGCGGGCGGCCGAAGCCGTCGGGTGAGGCGTCCGGTGGCGCGTCCGGTACGGCGGAGGGCAGGGCCTGGACCCGTACCGCGAACCTCGTGATGCGCCGCGCCCCCTTCTTCGCGCTGGGCACCACTGCCGTCCTGGTTCTGCTCGGACTGCCCTTCCTGGGCGTGAAGTTCGGCACCGCCGACGACCGGCAGCTGCCGTCGAGCGCCGAGTCCCATGTCGTGCAGCAGCACATCCGCGACGGCTTCCCGGGCAGCCCCGGCGGCGGCCTGGAGGTGCTCGCCGAGGGCCGGGCCACGCCGGCGCAGTACGCCGCGTACAAGGAGCGGATCGCGGAGCTGCCGGATGTACTGCGGGTCGACGGGCCACTGGTGAAGCGCGAGTCGGCGTATTTCACGGTGCTGCCGAAGGGCGAGGCGGTGGACGGCCCGGCGCAGGCCCTGGTGGGTGAACTGCGCGCCACACAGGCGCCGTTCGACACCGAGGTGACCGGCGCCGCGGCGGTTCTGGTCGACTCCAAGGACGCGATAGCCGAACGCCTGCCGATGGCGGCCGCCTTCATCGCGATCGTCACCCTGCTGCTGGTGTTCCTCCTGACGGGCAGCGTGCTGATCCCGATCCAGGCGGTGGTGCTCAACGCGCTGAGCCTGACGGCGATGTTCGGCGCGGTGGTCTGGGTCTTCCAGGACGGTCATCTGTCCGGCCTGCTGGGCTTCACCAGCCCCGGCTCGATCGAGACGACTCTCCCGGTGCTGATGTTCTGTGTCGCCTTCGGCCTGTCGATGGACTACGGCGTGTTCCTGCTGTCCCGCATCAAGGAGGAATACGACGCGACCGGTGACCACGACCAGGCGGTCCGGCACGGCCTGCAGCGCACCGGCGGGCTGATAACCGCCGCCGCCGTGATCCTCGCGGTGGTGATGGTCGCGATAGGCACCTCCCGGGTGACCAACACCAAGATGCTCGGCCTCGGTATCGCCCTGGCGGTCCTGATGGACGCGATGATCGTCCGCAGCCTCCTGGTCCCGGCGGTCATGCGCCTCACAGGCCGGGCGACCTGGTGGGCCCCGGGTCCGCTCAGGCGCTTCCACCAGCGGTTCGGGCTGAGCGAGTCGGGCGGCGAACCGGCCTCGGCCGCCGTGGAGGAGAGGGACAAGGTGGCGGTACACAGTTAGCGTTCGCCGGGAGGGATGATCTCCGGCGAGGCCGTGCGGTGATCACCGGACACGGACGAGAGGTGAGGTGGGGCGGATGCGGGCTGTGGTGTTCGAGCGGTACGGGGAAGCGGCCGAGGTACGTGAGGTGCCCGACCCGCACCCCGCCGCCCACGGAGTGACCGTGCGCGTCGAGGCGACGGGGCTGTGCCGCAGCGACTGGCACGGCTGGCAGGGCCACGACCCGGACATCACGCTGCCGCATGTGCCGGGCCATGAACTCGCCGGTGTCGTCGAGGCGGTGGGCGACCGGGTGACGCGCTGGGTCCCCGGCGACCGGGTCACCGCGCCCTTCGTGTGCGCCTGCGGCAGCTGCGGGGCGTGCGCGGCGGGCGACCAGCAGGTGTGCGAGCGCCAGACCCAGCCCGGCTTCACCCACTGGGGCTCCTTCGCCCAGTACGTGGCGCTGGACCACGCCGACGTCAACCTCGTCGCCGTCCCCGAGGAGATGTCCTTCGCGACCGCCGCCTCGCTCGGCTGCCGGTTCGCCACCGCGTTCCGGGCGGTCGTGCAGCAGGGCCGGGTGGCGGCGGGGGAGTGGGTCGCGGTGCACGGCTGTGGCGGGGTGGGCCTGTCGGCGGTGATGATCGCGGCGGCGTCGGGTGCGAGGGTCGTCGCGGTGGACGTCTCACCGCAGGCCCTGGACCTGGCCCGGAAGTTCGGGGCGGTGCAGTGCCTGGACGCGTCGGGCACGCCGGACACGGCGGCGGCGGTCCGTGACCTGACCGACGGCGGCGCCCACCTCTCCCTGGACGCCCTCGGCTCACCCACCACCTGCGCCGCCTCCGTCAACGGCCTGCGCCGCCGGGGCCGGCACGTCCAGGTGGGCCTGCTGCCCTCGACGTCCGGCACGACCCCCGTCCCCATGGCCCGCGCGATCGCCCTCGAACTGGAACTGCTGGGCAGCCACGGCATGGCGGCGCACACCTACCCGCCGATGCTGGAGCTGGTGCGCGCGGGAGTGCTGCGGCCGGATCTGCTGGTGACATCGACGATCCCGCTGGACGCGGTGCCGTCGGCGCTGACGGCGCTCGGGACGGCACCGGGGGCGGGGGTGACGGTGATCGAGCCGTGGAGCTGACGCGCCCTCACCGCCGGGACAGGGCCGCCCACTCGCGGTCGAGGATGGCCATGAACACCCAGTCGACCCACTGGCCGTCCCGCAGGTCGGCTTCCCGCCGAACCCCTTCCACCACGAAACCGGCCTTCTCGTAGACCCGTAGGGCACGGTGATTGTGGCCGTAGGCCTCCAACTGGATCCGATGCAGCCCGAGTTGCTCGAAGCCGTGGCCCACCATCAGCCTGACGGCTTCCGTACCCAGGCCTCGGTCGCGTCCGCCGGGACCGATCAGGATGCGGAAGCTGCAGTTGCGGTTGGGCTCGTCCCACTCGTTCAGGACGGCCTCGCCGACGAGTTCGCCGCTCTCCCGGTCCACGATGCCGAGGTCGAGCCGGTCGGTCTGGTCGTTCCGGCTCCCATACCAGGCGCGCAGCCGGTCCAGTCCGAACTCCTCCTCCGAGCTGCCGGTGAGCCGAATCACCTCGGGGTCGGACAGGATGCGCGCCATCACGGGAACGTCCTCTTCCGTGAAGGGACGCAGCAGCGCCCGCTCGCCGCGGAGTACGGGTTTTACGGAGAAGTCGCTCATGGAGCGACTGTGCCCCACCCACCGGTGGGGCACAGGTGATTTTTTTGGGAGGTCAGCCCGATCTGCGCCCCCGGTTCCCCGGCCGGGACTCCACCCAGGCCCGCACGGTGTCCGCGTACCAGAAGGGCTTGCCGCCCTCCACATGGTCCGGCGATGGCAGCAACCCGTGCTTGCGGTACGACCGCACGGTGTCCGGCTGCACCTTGATGTGCGCCGCGATCTCCTTGTACGACCAGAGCCTTCGGTCGGTCATCAGTTGCACCTCCCTGCGCGCGCCGCGGCGGCGACCAGGTGCGGTCGTCGGGGGGACCGTGCGCTGCGCTGGCGATCACAAAGCCTGTGCCCCGTGAACGGCGCAGCGTGAGAAGGGGAAAGGGCCTGTGCACCGGGTGTGACGCAAGGCCCGCGTACTTGCGACACACGTGACAGGAAAGGTGCGTTTGTGACACAGGTGACGCAAAGGCGCACGCGAGCGCAAGGGCGCGGCGCATTGACAACGGGGGTCAGCGGGGCCGAGCGACAAGGTCGCCCGGGCTGCCACCGCCTCAGGGGCGAACCCTCACCCGCAAAACCACAGCACCCGGCACCCCTGTATACGCCCGGCCCACCCCCGGAGGGCTACGCCCCGCACGACCTCAGAAAGGCCCGCGTCCGCCGCGCGATCGGCAGCGGAGTGTCCGGCTCGCACGGGTACATGTCCTGCTCGACAATCGCGAACAGATCCACGTCCAGCTTCCCCGCGGCCTCCAGCACCGGCCCCAACGCGGGCACCCCGCCCGGCGGTTCACACATCACGCCCTGAGCCACGGCCGGCCCGAACGGCGTCCCCTTCGCCCGTACGTCGGCCAGGATCTCCGGATCCACCTGCTTCAGATGCAGATACCCGATCCGCGACCCGTACGTCTCGATCAGCTTGACGCTGTCCCCGCCGCAGTACGCGTAGTGCCCCGTGTCCAGGCACAGCGACACCAGGTCGGAGTCGGTCCCGTCGAGGAACCGGACGACGTTCTCCTCGCTGTCGATGTGCGTGTCGGCATGCGGATGGACGACGATCCGCAACCCGTACCGCTCGCGCACCTCACGCCCCAGCCGCTCGGTCAGCGAGGTCAGGTTCCGCCACTGCTCGGGCGTCAGGGTGTCCGGCTCCAGCACTTCACCGGTCTTGTCGTCCCGCCAGAAGGACGGGATGACGACCAGGTGCTTCGCCCCCATCGCCTGCGCGAGCACGGCGTTGTCCGCGACGTGCGCCCAGGTCTTCTCCCACACGGCCGCACCGTGGTGCAGCCCCGTGAACACCGTCCCGGCCGACACCTTCAGGCCACGCCTGGCCGTCTCCTCGGTGAGGACGGCGGGATCGGTCGGCAGGTACCCGTACGGGCCCAGCTCGATCCACTCGTAGCCGGACTCGGCGACCTCGTCGAGGAAGCGCTGCCAGGGGACCTGGGCGGGGTCGTCCGGGAACCAGACGCCCCACGAGTCGGGAGCCGACCCGATGCGGATGCGGGACAGTGAGGACTGAGGTGACAACGACGTCATGGCGGTCAGCTTCAGCGCGCACGGCAAGCGCTGTCAAGGTCTGGTCCGAATGTCTGGACAAAACATTGACAGGGCTGCGTGCGGCGGACTACAAAGCCGGGAGAGCCGATACGAAGGGAACGCGATGGCGTACGACCTGATCACCATGGGGCGGATCGGAGTGGACCTCTACCCGCTGCAGACCGGCGTCCCGCTGCCGCAGGTCACGTCCTTCGGCAAGTTCCTCGGCGGCTCGGCGACGAACGTCGCGGTCGCCGCGGCCCGCCTGGGACGGCGTACCGCGGTGATCACCCGCACCGGCGACGACCCCTTCGGCACCTACCTCCACGAGGCCCTGCAGGGTTTCGGCGTCGACGACCGCTGGGTGACCCCGGTCCCGGGCCTGCCCACCCCGGTCACCTTCTGCGAGGTCTTCCCGCCGGACGACTTCCCGCTGTACTTCTACCGCCGGCCCAAGGCCCCGGACCTGGAGATCGACGCCCACGAGCTCGACCTCGACGCCATCCGCGACGCCCGGATCTTCTGGATCACCGGCACCGGCCTGAGCGAGGAGCCCAGCCGTACGGCGACGCTGGCGGCCCTCGCCCACCGCGCCAAGTCCGCTGCGACGGTCTTCGACCTCGACTGGCGCCCCATGTTCTGGAGCGACCCGGACGCGGCCCGCCCCTTCTACGCCGAGGCCCTGAAGCACACCACCGTCGCCGTCGGCAACCTCGACGAGGTGGAGGTCGCCACCGGCGTCCGTGAGCCCCATGCCGCCGCCCGCGCGCTCCTCGACGCCGGTGTCGAGATCGCCGTCGTCAAGCAGGGCCCCAAGGGCGTCCTCGCCGTCAACAGCAAGGGCGACCAGGCCGAGGTCCCGCCCCTCCCGGTGAACGTCCTCAACGGCCTCGGCGCCGGTGACGCCTTCGGCGGCTCCCTCTGCCACGGGCTGCTGGAAGGCTGGGACCTGGAGAAGATCATGCGGCACGCCAACGCCGCCGGCGCCATCGTGGCCTCCCGCCTGGAGTGCTCCTCCGCGATGCCGACGCCGGACGAGATCGAGGCCGCGATCGCCGCGGGGGCCGTCAAGTGAGCGTCGACATCGCGGAACTCGTCCGCATCCGCACCCAGCGCCCCGAGGCGATCGCGGAGGCCGCCGCCCGCCGCACCCGGCGGCCCCTCCTCGGCGACTCCGGCCGGCTGATGATCGTCGCCGCCGACCACCCGGCCCGCGGCGCCCTCGGCGTCGGCGGCCGGGGGCTCGCCATGGCCAACCGCGCCGACCTGCTCGAACGACTCTGCCTGGCCCTGTCCCGCCCCGGCGTCGACGGCGTCCTCGCGACCGCCGACATCCTCGACGACCTGCTGCTGCTCGGCGCCCTCGACGGCAAGGTCGTCATGGGCTCCATGAACCGCGGCGGCCTTCAGGGCGCGAGCTTCGAGCTCGACGACCGCTTCACCGGCCACCGCCCCGAGGACATCCAGCGCCTCGGGTTCGACGCCGGCAAGCTGCTCCTGCGCATCGACTACGACGACCCGGGCTCCCTCACCACCCTGGAGTCCACCGCCCGCGCCATCGACGAGATGGCCGCACGCCGACTCCCGGTCTTCGTCGAGCCGTTCATCAGCCACCGCACCCCCGAGGGCAAGGTCACCAACGACCTGTCCGCCGAGGCCGTCATCAAGTCCATCGCCATCGCCTCCGGCCTGGGCGGCACTTCGGCCTACACCTGGCTGAAGGTGCCGGTCACCGACAACCCCGACGACATGGCCGAGGTCATGGCGACCTCCACCCTGCCCGCCGTACTCCTGGGGGGTGAGGTCGGCGGCTCCGCAGAGGAACAAGCCGGGGCATACGAGAAGTGGCGCGGCGCCCTCCAACTGCCCACCGTGCGGGGCCTGGTGGTCGGCCGCTCGCTGCTCTACCCGGCGGACGGGGACGTTGCCGCCGCGGTGGACACTGCCGTAGGACTCCTGTGAGGTCGCCATGACCACGAGCCGTACGTTCCGCCCACAGAACGCCTCCGGCGCGGGTAGCCGCTTTGCTTTGGCAGGAGCGAAGTGCGAGCGAAGACTCCCCGCCCGCTACGGCCCCGCGCCGGAGGTCCCCGATAACCCCCATCCGAACCACACGGAGGGTTACCGATGACCTCAACGACGAGGCTCACGGTCGCGCAGGCGCTCGTCCGCTTCCTGGCCGCCCAGTACACGGAGCGCGACGGCGTACGGCAGCGTCTGATCGGCGCCACCTGGGGCATCTTCGGCCATGGAAACGTGGCCGGGATCGGCCAGGCGCTCGTCGAGTACAGCGATGTCATGCCGTACCACCAGGGCCGCAACGAACAGGCGATGGTGCACGCGGCGGTCGGCTACGCCCGCCAGTCGAACCGCCTGTCCACGCACGCGGTGACCACCTCCATCGGCCCCGGCGCGACCAACCTCGTCACCGGCGCCGCCCTCGCGACCATCAACCACCTCCCGGTCCTGCTCCTCCCCGGCGACATCTTCGCCACCCGCCCCGCAGACCCGGTCCTCCAGCAGCTCGAGGTGCCGTACGCGGGCGATGTGTCGGTCAACGACTGCCTGCGCCCGGTGTCGAAGTACTTCGACCGGATCACCCGGCCGGAGGCCCTGATTCCCTCGGCCCTCCAGGCCATGCGCGTGCTCACCGACCCCGTGGAGACGGGAGCGGTCACCCTCGCGCTCCCGCAGGACGTGCAGGCCGAGGCGTACGACTGGCCCGACGACCTCTTCGCCGAGCGCACCTGGGTGGTCCGCCGGCCGGGCGCCGACCCGACCGAACTCGCCGAGGCCGTACGGGCGATCCGCGCGGCGAGGCGGCCCCTGGTCATCGCGGGCGGCGGTGTCCACCACAGCCGCGCCGAGGAGGCGCTCGCCGAGTTCGCGGAGGTCACCCGTATCCCGGTCGCCTCCACCCAGGCGGGCAAGGGCTCCCTGCGCTTCGACCACCCCCAGGACGTCGGCGGCGTCGGCCACACCGGCACCGCCACCGCCGACGAACTCGCCCGCACCGCCGACCTGGTGATCGGCGTCGGCACGCGCTACACCGACTTCACCACCGCCTCCAGCACCCTGTTCAGCAACCCGGACGTCAGGTTCCTCAACCTCAACATCGCCCCCTTCGACGGGCACAAGCTCGCGGGAATGCCGCTGATCGCGGACGCCCGCACCGGACTGGAGGAGCTGACCGGGAGGCTGGAGATGCACGAGCACCGGGTCGCGCCGTCGTACGTCACCGAGTACACCGAGGACAAGGAGCGCTGGGAGCAGCGCGTCGACGCCTGCTACGAGGCCGACGAGCCGGACGTACGGCCGACGCAGCCGCAGGTGCTGGGCGCGCTGGACGCGATCGTCGACGAGTCGGACGTGATCATCAACGCGGCCGGCTCCCTCCCCGGCGACCTGCACAAACTGTGGCGGGCGCGCTCGCGCGACCAGTACCACCTGGAGTACGGCTACTCCTGCATGGGCTACGAGATCCCGGCCGCCATCGGCGTGAAGATGGCCGCCCCGGACCGGCCCGTGTGGGCGCTGGTCGGCGACGGCACCTATCTGATGATGCCGACGGAGATCGTGACGGCCGTGCAGGAGGGCGTCGCGATCAAGGTGTTGCTCGTGCAGAACCACGGGTACGCGTCCATCGGCGGCCTGTCGGAGGAGACGGGCGCCGAGCGCTTCGGCACGGCGTACCGCCACCGTGCGCACGACGGTACATTCACGGGCGCCCCGCTCCCCGTCGACCTGGCCGCCAACGCGGCCAGTCTCGGCATGCGCGTGCTGCGCGCGAAGACCGTGAGCGATCTGCGTGAGGCGCTCGCCGAGGCCCGCGCGGCCGACACTCCCACATGTGTCTACGTCGAGACCCAAACGGCAGACACAGTGTCGGGCCCGCCGCCCGCGCAGGCCTGGTGGGATGTTCCTGTGGCCGAGACCGCGACCCGAGCGTCGGCGGTCAAGGCACGTGAGCTGTACGAACGGCACGTCTCGACCCGACGCCGCCATCTGTGAAGGAGTAACCGGTCATGACGAAGATCGTCAACCACTGGATCGGCGGCAAGACCGTCGAAGGCGCGTCGGGAACGTTCGGGCCGGTCACCGACCCGGCGACCGGCGCGGTCACCACGAAGGTCGCGTTCGCCTCGGTCGATGAGGTGGACGCCGCGGTCGCGGCCGCCAAGGAGGCCTACCTGACCTGGGGCCAGTCGTCGCTGGCCCAGCGCACCTCGATCCTGTTCAAGTTCCGCGCGCTGCTGGACGCCAACCGCGACGCGATCGCCGAGCTGATCACCGCCGAGCACGGCAAGGTGCACTCCGACGCCCTCGGTGAGGTGGCCCGCGGCCTGGAGATCGTCGACCTCGCCTGCGGTATCAGCGTGCAGCTGAAGGGTGAGCTGTCGACGCAGGTCGCCAGCCGGGTGGACGTCTCGTCGATCCGGCAGCCGCTGGGTGTCGTCGCGGGCATCACGCCGTTCAACTTCCCGGCGATGGTCCCGATGTGGATGTTCCCGATGGCCATCGCGTGCGGCAACACCTTCGTGCTGAAGCCGAGCGAGAAGGACCCGTCGGC
This sequence comes from Streptomyces regalis, assembly GCF_001509475.1. Lineage (GTDB taxonomy): Bacteria > Actinomycetota > Actinomycetes > Streptomycetales > Streptomycetaceae > Streptomyces > Streptomyces regalis. Next base: position 17,602 of record NZ_LLZG01000365.1, on the reverse strand, counting down.
CTCGATCAAGATCGCCGAGCTGCTGGCGGAAGCCGGTCTCCCGGACGGCGTGTTCAACGTCGTCCACGGCGACAAGGTGGCCGTCGACCGCCTCCTTGAGCACCCCGACGTCAAGGCGGTGTCGTTCGTCGGCTCGACCCCGATCGCCCGCTACATCCACACCACCGCCTCCGCCAACCACAAGCGCGTCCAGGCCCTGGGCGGCGCCAAGAACCACATGCTGGTCCTCCCCGACGCCGACCTCGACGCGGCCGCCGACGCCGCCGTATCGGCCGCCTACGGCTCCGCGGGCGAGCGCTGCATGGCCATCTCCGCGGTCGTCGCGGTCGGCGCCATCGGCGACGAGCTGGTGGAGAAGATCCGCGAGCGCGCCGAGAAGATCAAGATCGGCCCGGGCAACGACCCGACGTCCGAGATGGGTCCCCTGATCACCGCCGCGCACCGTGACAAGGTGGCCTCCTATGTCACGGGCGCGGCGGCCGAGGGCGCCGAGGTCGTCCTCGACGGCACCGGCTACACCGTCGACGGCTTCGAGGACGGCCACTGGATCGGCATCTCGCTCCTCGACAAGGTGCCGACCAGCGCGAAGGCGTACCAGGACGAGATCTTCGGCCCGGTGCTGTGCGTGCTGCGCGCCGAGACGTACGAGGACGGCGTGGCCCTCATCAACGCCTCGCCGTTCGGCAACGGCACCGCGATCTTCACCCGGGACGGCGGCGCCGCCCGCCGCTTCCAGCTGGAGATCGAGGCCGGCATGGTCGGCGTGAACGTCCCGATCCCGGTCCCCGTCGGCTACCACAGCTTCGGCGGCTGGAAGGACTCGCTCTTCGGCGACCACCACATCTACGGCAACGACGGCACGCACTTCTACACCCGCGGCAAGGTCGTCACCACCCGCTGGCCCGACCCGGCGGACGCCCCGACCGGCGTCGACCTGGGCTTCCCGCGCAACCACTGAGGTTTTTTTGCGCGCGCGCCCTGCGGTTCCCGTAGGGCGCGAAAGCTCGTCAGGGAACAGCAGTTTCTGATGCATAAGGCAGTCAAATGGCCTTCCGTCTACGGATTTCGTAGGAGGAAGGCCATTGACGTGTTGGTTTTCGTCGGGGTTCCATGCAGCGCAGTCCCGCTGTACGAGTCGATCGGAACCCCCGTATGACCGACACGCTCCGCCCTGTCGAGACCGCCGTCCCCGAGGCGTCCGACACCCCTCAGAAGCTCAAGCGCTCCATCGGCATCGTCGGTGGCACCCTGCTCACGCTCTCCTGCGTGACCCCCGCCTCCACCCTCTTCGTGGTCGTCCCCGACCTGTTCGGCTCGCTCGGCACCGCCACCGCCCTCACGATCGCCATCGGCTCCCTCCTCTGTGTCGCCGTGGCGTTCTGCTACTCGGAGCTGGGCACGCTGGTCCCCAGCGCGGGCGGCGAATACGCGATGGTGTCCACGCTGGCCGGACGCCTCGCGGGCTGGCTGGTCTTCGTGCTCTCCCTGCTGGTCGTCATGGTCGTCCCGCCGGTCATCGCGATGGGCACGGCCGACTACCTCGCGCCGATCGTCGACCTCGACCCGTCCCTGGCCGGCGCCGGCGTCATGCTGCTCGCCACCCTCGCCGGCCTGCTCGACCTGCGCGCCAACGCCTGGATCACCGGCGTCTTCCTGGTCCTGGAGGTCATCGCGGCGGCCGTGGTGGCGGTGCTGGGCTTCGCGCACGCCGAGCGCGGCCCGGACAGCCTGGTCTCCATGCAGGTGGCCGGCGCCGACGGCGGCACGGACACCGTGACGGCTCTGCTGATCGTCTCCGGGCTCGCCATCGCCCTCTTCGTCACCCAGGGCTTCTCGACCGCCGTCTACCTCTCCGAGGAAATGGAGAACCCGCGCCGAAACGTCGCCCGCACGGTCCTCGCCACCCTCGGCCTCTCCGCCGTGATCATCCTGGTCCCGGTCGTGGCGATCACCCTGGGCGCATCGAACCTCGACGAACTCGCCGGCGGCGACATCAGCACCATGGTCACCGCCTGGTCCAACTCCGCCGTCGGCACCTTCGTCAGCCTCTGCGTGGCCCTTGCGATCATCAACGCGGGAATCGTCATGGTCATCCAGAACTCCCGCGTCCTGTTCGCCTCGGCCCGCGACAAGGCCTGGCCCGCCCCGGTGAACAACGTCCTCGCCAAACTCGGCCGCTTCGGCTCCCCCTGGGTCGCCACCCTCACGGTCGGCGTCCCCGGAGCCGCCCTGTGCTTCGTCAACCTCGACACCCTGTATGGCGTGACGGGGGTCTCGGTGACGGGCATGTACCTGCTCGTCGCGGTAGCCGCGCTGCTGTCCCGCCGAGGCACCCACAAGCACGGGCCGGCATGGCGCATGCCGCTGTGGCCGGCGATGCCGGTCCTGCTGATCGCGGTGCTGGTGTACATCCTGAGCCAGCAGGAGACGAGCTATCTGCTGTGGACGGGCGGCATAACGGCGGTGGCCACTCTGTACTGGGCCCTGTACCTGCGCCCGCGCCGGGACACCCGATGGCTGGTGTCGATACCGACGGACGAGTAGGCGCCCTTTAGGGGCGCGGGGCTGTACCGATGTGCGGCTCCGCCGCGTGGGCGCGATCAACCACCATGAACCCGCACTTGGCCGACAACAGATCTGCCCGAGCTCTGAGCCGCCCCGTACCACGAACGCGGTAGACAAATCCCGCGCCGTACCCCCACGGAAGGGCCCGCGATTCAGCCTTCGGTCGATAACTGACCGACAGCTTCACCCCGTACCGTTGAAACATGGATCTTCGACTGCCCGGACTGCGAGGGCGCGTACGGAGGCCGCGACGGTGGTTCGCCTCCGCGGCCTCCGTCGTCGTCCTCGCCGGTGCCGGTACATGGACGGCCGTCGCCGACGACGACGCGCCGCCGGTGCGCAGCACCGACCGGGTCATGGACATGGGCGACGGGGTACGCATCGACACCTCGTACTTCACGTCCGGCCCCTCAGGCCGCCGACCGGCCGTCCTGCTGGGACACGGTTTCGGCGGCAGCAAGGACGACGTACGGCAGCAGGCCGAGGACCTCGCCCGGGACGGCTACGCGGTGCTGACCTGGTCGGCCCGTGGCTTCGGGAAGTCGACCGGCAAGATCGGGCTGAACGACCCGAAGGGCGAGGTCGCCGACGTCTCCAAGCTGCTCGACTGGCTGGCGAAGCAGCCCCAGGTCGAGCTCGACAAGACCGGCGACCCGCGGGTCGGCATGGCGGGCGGCTCCTACGGCGGCGCCATCGCGCTGCTGGCCGCCGGGCACGACGACCGGGTGGACGCCATCGCCCCGGCGATCACGTACTGGAACCTGGCGGACGCCCTGTTCCCGAACGGCGTCTTCAAGAAGCTCTGGGCGGGCATCTTCGTCAACTCGGGCGGCGGCTGCGACAAGTTCGAGACGCAGATCTGCGAGATGTACGACCGGGTCGCCGAGTCCGGCATCCCGGACGCCGAGGCCCGCACCATGCTGGAGGAGCGCTCGCCGTCCGCCGTGGGCGACCGCATCGACGTGCCCACCCTGCTCGTGCAGGGCCAGTCCGACTCCCTCTTCCCGCTCGGTCAGGCCGACCAGGCGGCGAAGGCGATCCGTGCCAACGGCGCCCCCGTCGACGTCGACTGGATCGCCGGCGGCCACGACGGCGGCGACACGGAGACGGGCCGGATCCAGGCGCGCCTGCAGTCCTGGTTCGACCGCTACCTCAAGGACGACAAGAGCGCCGACACCGGCCCGGCCTTCCGCGTCACCCGCACCGGAGGCGTCGACTCCACCGACGGCCAGGCCACGCTGAGGGGCGCGAGCGCCGACTCCTACCCCGGCCTGGAGAGCGGCCGCAAGTCCGTCTCCCTCACCGGCGGCGAGCAGAGCTTCGCCAACCCGGCCGGCGCCAACCCGCCCGCCGTCTCGGCCCTGCCCGGCCTCGGTGGCTCCGGCGGGCTCGCCCAGCTGTCCTCGCTCGGTGTCGGGGTGTCACTGGACTTCCCGGGCCAGTTCGCCCGCTTCGAGTCGGCGCCGGTCCGCGACGACCTGCGCATCACCGGCTCCCCGACGGCGACCGTCCATGTGAAGTCCACCAGCGAGGACGCCGTGCTCTTCGCCAAGGTCTACGACGTCGGCCCCGGCGGCACCCAGCAGGTGCTGCCGTCCCAACTCGTCACGCCCCTGCGCGTCGAGGGCGCCAAGGCGGGCAAGGACGTGACGATCACGCTCCCCGCCATCGACCACGACCTCGACAGCGGCCACCGCCTGCGCCTGGTCCTGTCCTCCACGGACCTCGGCTACGCCTCCCCGGTCGCCCCGGCGACGTACACGGTCTCCCTGAAGGGCGACCTGTCGGTCCCGACGGCCCCCGGCGTGAGCACCGCCGCCGCCCCGCTGCCGTCCTGGGTGTGGTGGCTGCCGCTCACCGGCGCGCTCATCGCCCTGGCCCTGCTGCTGACGGCCCGCCGCCGCACCGCCACCCCCGCGCCCGACCCCGAGCTGGCCGAAGTGCCGCTCCAGATCACCGACCTGAGCAAGCGGTACGCGGGTTCCGAGGACCGTTACGCGGTACGGGATCTGTCCTTCCGCGTCGAGAAGGGCCAGGTCCTCGGCCTGCTCGGCCCGAACGGCGCCGGCAAGACGACGACTCTGCGCATGCTGATGGGCCTGATCAAGCCGGACGCCGGTGAGATCCGCGTCTTCGGCCACGCGATCCGCCCGGGCGCGCCCGTCCTGTCCAGGGTCGGCGCCTTCGTGGAGGGCGCGGGCTTCCTGCCGCACCTGTCCGGCCGGGAGAACCTGGAACTGTACTGGCAGGCCACGGGCCGCCCGCCCGAGGACTCCCACCTCGACGAGGCCCTGGAGATCGCCGGTCTCGGCGACGCACTGGCCCGCGCGGTCCGCACGTACTCCCAGGGCATGCGCCAGCGGCTGGCCATCGCCCAGGCCATGCTCGGCCTGCCGGACCTGCTCATCCTGGACGAGCCGACCAACGGCCTCGACCCGCCCCAGATCCGCGAGATGCGCGAGGTGATGATCCGCTACGCCGCCGCCGGCCGTACGGTGATCGTCTCCAGCCACCTGCTGGCGGAGGTCGAGCAGACCTGCACCCACCTCGTGGTGATGGACCGCGGCCGCCTCGTGCAGGCGGGCCCGGTCGCCGAGATCATCGGCTCCGGCGACACACTGCTCGTCGGCACCCCCACAGCCGTGGAGGAACCGGTCGTCGACAAGATCGCCGCCCTGCCGGGCGTGGCTTCGGCCGTGCGCACCGACGATGGACTCCTGGTCCGGCTCGACACCGACGGCAGTGCGACGCGCCTGGTCGCCGAACTCGTACGCCTTGAGGTGCCCGTCCAGTCGGTCGGCCCGCACCGGCGCCTGGAAGACGCCTTCCTCACTCTGATCGGAGGTTCCGCATGAGCACGCTCACCGAGCGCACCGAGGTCGCCTCCGGTTACCGGGCGGGCCGTACGCTGCCCCTCCGGGTCGAACTGGTCCGCCAGCTCAAGCGCCGCCGGACGCTGGTCATGGGCGCGATCCTGGCCGCGCTGCCGTTCGTGCTGGTCGTCGCCTTCGCGATCGGCGGCGACACGGACGACGGCTCCGGCAACCGCATCAACCTGATGGACACGGCCACCGCGTCCGGCGCGAACTTCGCCGCCGTCAACCTCTTCGTCTCCGCGGGCTTCCTGCTGGTCATCCCCGTCGCGCTGTTCTGCGGGGACACGGTGGCGTCGGAGGCCGGCTGGTCCTCCCTGCGCTACCTGCTCGCGGCGCCCGTGCCCCGGATGCGCCTGCTGTGGTCCAAGCTCGTGGTCGGGCTGGGGCTCAGCCTGGCCGCGATGGTGCTGCTGCCGGTGGTGGCGTTGGCAGTCGGTACGGCCGCGTACGGCTGGGGTCCGTTGCAGATCCCCACCGGCGGTTCGCTCGACACGGGCACGGCGGCGCAGCGCCTGGTGGTGGTCGTGGCGTACATCTTCGTGTCCCAACTGGTCACCGCGGGCCTGGCGTTCTGGCTGTCCACCAAGACGGACGCCCCGCTCGGCGCGGTCGGCGGCGCGGTCGGCCTGACCATCGTCGGCAACGTCCTCGACGCCGTGACCGCCCTCGGCGACTGGCGCCATTTCCTGCCCGCGCACTGGCAGTTCGCCTGGGCGGACGCCGTACAGGCCCGCCCCGAGTGGTCCGGCATGATCCAGGGCACGGCGATTTCCGTAACGTACGCCCTCGTGCTGTTCGCCCTGGCCTTCCGCGGTTTCGCCCGTAAGGACATCGTGTCCTAGGTCACCGGAAGATCACCCACCGGTCTCGACGGGCCGCTCCCGTGCCCTCTTCGAGACTCATCCGCAACGCTCCGTAGCGCACGTTCCGGCCCCCTGGCCCGTCACAGTCACAGAAGTCGACGTCAACGGACCAAGGGGGCACGGATGATGGAGCGGTACCGCATACGAAGGCTGCGCGCCGCCCTGCTCGCACTCACCGCGGCAGGCGGCCTGCTGCTCACCGGCTGCAGCGCCGGGGACGGCAGCAACAGCAGCAACAGCGGGGGCTACCAGGCGGACGACGGAAGCAACGGCAAAGGCTTCCCCGCCCCCGGCTACAACAACAGCAGCGGCGGTGGAACGGGTGAGCAGAAGGGCACCGACTCCGACTCCGGCGACTCGGACTCCCGCGAGTTCGCGCCCGCCCCCGACTACCTGTCCACCTTCGCCCTCGACGTCGACACCGCCTCCTACGGCTACGCTCGCCGCACCCTCGCCGAGGGCCGCCTGCCCGACCCGTCGACGGTCCGCCCCGAGGAGTTCGTCAACAGCTTCCGCCAGGACTACGACCGCCCCGACGGCAACGGCTTCACGGTCACCGTCGACGGCGCCCGCACCGACCGCGAGGACTGGTCCCTGGTCCGCGTGGGCCTGGCCACCCGGCCCGCCGAGGACTCCGGTGAACGCCCGCCCGCCGCCCTCACCTTCGTCATCGACATCTCCGGATCCATGGGCGAACCGGGCCGCCTCGACCTCGCCAAGGACTCCCTCGGCGTGATGACGAACCGACTGCGCGACGACGACTCGGTCGCCATCGTCACCTTCAGCGACGAGGCCGAGACGGTCCTGCCGATGACCCGCCTGGACGGCAACCGTGACGAGATCCACGACGCCGTCGACAGCCTGGAGCCCACCGACTCCACCAACCTGGGCGCGGGCATGGAAACCGGCTACGAGACGGCCGAGGAGGGCCTGAGGGAGGGCGCCACGAACCGCGTCGTCCTGGTCTCCGACGCCCTGGCCAACACCGGCGACACCGACGCGGACACCATCCTCGAACGCATCGCCTCCGAGCGCCGCGAACACGGCATCACCCTCTTCGGCGTGGGCGTCGGCAGTGACTACGGCGACGCCCTGATGGAACGCCTGGCCGACAAGGGCGACGGCCACACGGTCTACGTCTCCGACGAGGACGACGCCCGCAAGGTCTTCTGCGACGACCTCCCCCGCAACATCGACCTGACCGCCCGCGACGCCAAGGCCCAGATCGCCTTCGACCAGGCGACCGTCTCCGACTTCCGCCTCATCGGCTACGACAACCGCCAGGTCGCCGACGAGGACTTCCGCGACGACCGCGTCGACGGCGGCGAGATCGGCCCCGGCCACACGGTCACCGCCCTCTACGCCGTCCGCACCAGGCCCGGCACTTCAGGCCACCTCGCCACGGCGAGCGTCCGCTGGCTCGACCCGAAGACCCGCGCCCCGCACGAGGAGTCGGGCCGCTTGGAGACCGGCTCCCTGCACGACTCCCTGGGCGACGCCTCCCCGAGGTTCCAGGTGACCGCGACGGCCGCCTACTTCGCCGACGCTCTGCGCGACGGGGGCGGGGACGAGCGCTGGAGCTCACTGCCCGGTGCCCCGTCCCTCCGCGAGCTCGGGGAGATCGCCGAGGGCCTGGCGAAGGAGACGGAGGACGGGGCGGTGCGGCAGCTCGCCGAGGCCATCGGCCGGGCGGACCGGATGACGGACTGAGGCGGGGGCGGGGCAGGGGTGGGTGCGGCGGCTCAGTCCGCGCAGACCGAGGGCAGCGCCCGCACCAGCCCCCGCACATGCAGCGCGTCCAGCTCATGGCCGTACGCGGACCGGACGGCGGCGACCCCCAGCCGCGGCTCGCACGAGGGCGACGTCCTCAGCCGCTGGGTGTCCTGCAGAGCCTCCAGCAGCTGGGTGGTGATGCGGTCCAGCACCGGGCGCACCTCCTTGACCAGGTCCGGGCGCTCGGTGGGCCGCTCCTCGGGGTGTGCGTCCCAGCGCGCGTACAGCCCGCGCTGCACCAGCTTGTTCGCCTCGATCTGGTCCCGGAAGACAGCCTGCACGGCCGCCGGGTCCAGCCCGAGCCCGGTCGCCCGCGCGGCGACGTCGTCCAGGATCTGCTGCTCGCGCACCGGGTCGTCGATCGGCTTGTCGGTGCCGTACTTGGCGGCGGCCACTTTGTCGGCGACCAGCAGCCGCTCGGCGAACAGGTCGGTCAGCGGGGTGAGTCCGGGGGCGACGGCGGCCGCGCGAACCGGAGCCGGGGTGTGTGCGGCGGCCGGTGCGGCGCCGGCGAGGGACAGGGCCGCGGTGGCGCAGACGGTGAGCAGAGCGGACCGGAGAGTTCGGGAGTGCAGTCGGGGGTGCACAGGGGTTCCTTCCGTGGGGGCGGTCGTACAGCAACCTACCGACGCACACGCCTTCACTACGCGTGAACCATTGACCTTCCGTTACGCGTGAGTAAGTTGACTCCCGAGTAAGTCCGACTGGCACCGGGAGCCGTCATGGGCGTACGCAAAGATCTGAAGCGGGCGAAGCAGCGCACCGACCTGATGGACCGCACCAGGGTCGAGGTCATCAGGGACGCCGAGGGCGTGGTCCGCGAGGCCCGCACCCCACCCCTCGCACCGCACGCCGCCACCGGCAGCACCGCCGAACTGCCCTTCACCAACGCGGCCGAGGCCCCCGACGCGGTGGCCCTCCGGCGCAAGCAGGGCACGACCTGGCACCCCGTCACCACCACCGCCTTCGCGCACGAAGTCACCGCTGTCGCCAAGGGGTTGCTCGCGGCCGGCCTCGAACCGGGCGGCCGCGTCGCCGTGATGTCCCGCACCCGGTACGAGTGGACGGTCCTCGACTTCGCGATCTGGGCCGCCGGCGGCCAGACGGTCCCGATCTACGCCACCTCCTCCGCCGACCAGGTGGAGTGGATCGTCCGGGACTCGGGGGCCCGCTACGTCATCACCGAGACGGAAGAGAACACCGAAACGGTGGTGACGGGCACGGCCCGGCACCAACAGCAGCCGCATGTATGGCAGTTGGACGCAGACGCCCTCGCCGAGCTCACCACCCTCGGCAGGGACCTCCCCGACGACGAGGTCACCAAGCGCCGCGCGGCCCTCACCCCCGACACCATCGCCACCGTCTGCTACACCTCCGGCACGACCGGCCGGCCGAAGGGCTGCGTCCTCACCCACGCCAACCTGCACGCCGAGGCCGCCAACACCGTCGAACTCCTGCACCCCATCTTCAAGGAGGTCACCCACCAGACCGCCTCGACCCTCCTCTTCCTCCCCCTCGCCCACATCCTCGGCCGCACCCTCCAGATCGCCTGCCTGATGGCCCGCATAGAGATCGGCCACTGCCCGAGCATCAAGCCCGACGAACTCCGCCCGGCCCTCAGCGAGTTCCGCCCCACGTTCCTCGTCGGCGTCCCGTACCTCTTCGAGAAGATCCACGACACCGGGCGTGCGACGGCCGAGAAGATGGGCCGCGGCTCCTCCTTCGACCGCGCCGACCGCATCGCCGTCCGCTTCGGAGAGGCGTACCTGAACAAGTTCCTGGGCACGGGCAAGGGCCCTGGCGCAGGCCTCTACGCCGCGTGGGCCCTGTACGACCTGCTGGTCTACCGCCGCGTCCGCAAGGAACTCGGCGGCCGCATGCGCTACGCCATCAGCGGCGGCTCACCCCTCGACCGCAACCTCAACCTGTTCTTCTACGCCGCCGGAATCATCGTCTACGAGGGCTACGGCCTGACGGAGACCACCGCCGCCGCCACCATCGTCCCGCCCCTGAAACCCCGCCCGGGCACGGTCGGTCAACCCGTCCCCGGCACCGCCGTCCGCATCGCCGACGACGGTGAGGTGCTCATCAAGGGCGGCATCGTCTTCGGCTCGTACTGGAACAACCAGGCCGCCACCGACGCCGTCCTGACGGACGACTGGTTCGCCACCGGCGACCTCGGCTCCCTCGACGAGGACGGCTACCTCACCATCACCGGCCGCAAGAAGGACATCCTCGTCACCTCCGGCGGCAAGAACGTCTCCCCGGCCGTCCTGGAGGACCGCCTGCGCAGCCGCCCGCCCGTCGGCCAGTGCTTCGTCGTCGGCGACAACCGCCCCTTCATCGCCGCCCTGATCACCCTCGACCCGGACGCGGTGGCCCACTGGCTCGCCGTACGCAAACTCCCCGCCGACACCCCGATGACGGAGGTGACCCAGGACCCCCGGATGCGCGCCGCCGTCCAAAAGGCCGTCGATTACGCCAACGAGGCCGTCTCCCGGTCCGAGTCGATTCGTGCGTTCGCCCTGGTTGAGGGCGAGTTCAGCGAGGAGAACGGCCTGCTTACGCCGTCGCTGAAGGTCAAGCGGCATGCGGTGGCGGCGGCGTATGCGCGGGAGATCGAGGCGCTGTACGGCAACTGAGGGCCCCTCGGCGACCTGCTCGCGGTCGCCGGGTCGCTCACCCTTGCGGGCGATCCCTGCCGCGAGGCTGCACTCAATCGGTGCAATAGGCGTATATATGCCCATGCGCCACTGTGAGGGAGGAGCCGCCCCGAGGGAGGATGCATGGCCCCTGAACACCGCCGGTCCGCCGTCAGGCGGCTGGCGTTCGTCGCCGCCGGAGTGGCCGTGTCAGCGGCTCTCGCTCCGGGCCCGGCTTTCCCGGCCGATCCCGCCCCGTCCCCCTCGCCCGCCGACGCCGCGCACTCCCCTGGGGGAAGGATCGCGCGTCAGCCGGCGTTCGGCGCCTACCTCGACTACGGGCCCGCCGGGCTGGAGCGCATCAAGGAGCTGGGCCGCTGGCTGGGCGGCCATGAACCGCGCGTGGGGCACACGTATCTGCCGGGGGATCTGTGGCGCAACATCGAGGGCGGGAACGGCTTCCTCGACAGCTGGGCCGAGTGGCGGCAGGACAAGGCCGACCGGATGCTCGTGCTCAACGTCCCGATGATGGAACGCAACGAGGAGAACGTCTCCGACGCGGACGTCCGGCAGTTGCTGCGGCGCGCCGCGGACGGTGAGTTCGACGACCACTTCGAGGTGCTGGCGGAGCGCCTGGTCGACCTGGGTGCCGAAGACACGGTCATCGTGCTCGGCTGGGAGATGAACGGCGTCACCTACACCCATCGCTGCGCCCCCGACCCGGAGCGCTGGAAGGAGTACTGGAGGCGCATCGTCACCGTCATGCGCTCGGTTCCCGGACAGGACTTCAGGTTCGACTTCGCGCCGAGCCGGGGCCGGGACGCGATTCCCTGGACCCAGTGCTATCCCGGCGACGACTACGTCGACATCGTCGGCATGGACGCCTACGACCAGCCGCGCGGACTCACCTTCGACCAGCAGGTGTCCGAGCCCTACGGACTGCAGCACCACGTGGACTTCGCGCGGGCTCACGACAAGCCGATCTCGTATCCCGAATGGGGCCTGTTCCGCAACGGCGACAACATCACGTGGATGCTGCGCATGCTCGCGTGGATGGACGAGCACAAGCCGCTGTACAACACGATCACCGACTACTGCCCGCACGGCGTGTGGACGTGCACCGACAATCCCCGCGCCTCCGCCCTGTACCGCCTGCTGCTGTCCAGCCCCTTCGTCCCGCAGCCGCACCCCCGGCCGGAACCGGGGCCAGAACCGAGGCCGACGGTCTCCGTCCCGACCGCGCCCACAACCCCCGCCGAGCCGGACGCGAAACCGGCGCCGGACGGGCCCGCGACGCCCACGCCCATGCCCTCCCAGCTGCCGTACTGCGTGCCGCTGGACCTCGCGAAGTGGTTCGAGCAGCAGGTCGGCGGCAAGCTCACCGTCTGCCTGCAGTGGGCGGAGCCCTAGTGGTGATCCGGCGGTGGGCCTGGGGTCCGGCGCAGGACCTGCTTGGCGCGGCGTCGGGCGGCCGCCTCCCCGGCTGCGGCCGCCAGCAGCGGGACGGTGCGGCGCCGGGCCAGCAGGAAACGCTGGTTGGGGACCGTCTCGGGGTGCCAGCGGTACTTGTACGGTTCGGCGCCGCGCAGCAGGCTCAGCACCCGGGGTTCGCCGCCGGACACGACGTGCTCGGTGGACGCGTGCAGCAGCATCGCCGTCACGTCCACCTTCCGCTCCTCCCGCAACCGCGGGTGAAAGCCGTACAGGTACGTGCCCGCCAACCTTCGTGACAGCACGTTCAGATTGACCGCCACCACCTCCCCGTCGAGCACGAACTGCGTCACCGCAGCCTCGCCGGATCGGGCCATGGGGACCACCGCGCGGACCAGGTGCTCCAGGAACCGCGGCCGTGCGTGCTCCGGCGACATCCCCCTGCCCTGCCATTGCAGCCGGTGCAGTTCGAGGAGCCGGCGCAGCGCGGCCCCGGCCTCCTCGGGGCTCACGTCGCGCCACTCGATGCCGAGCCGGGCGAGCCGGTTGACCTTGTTGCGGACCCGCTGGGCGTGCCTGGACGACAGCCGCTCGACCAACTCGCCCATGGGTACGGCCGGCAACTCCAGACACACCGAGTCGCGCACCCGGTGACGCGGGCCGCGCCAGCAGAGGTAGACCCGCTCCATCGCGCCGCCCGGCCGCACCTCACGGAAGTCGATCAGGGCGGTGCGGGCCAGGTCGGTCAGGGCGTCCGCCAGCGCCCCGGCGCCCTGTGGGCCCGCCGCCGGGTCGAGGAGCACATCGCAGAAGTCGGTGATGGCACCTCCGATCGGCACCAGCGCCGGCAGCGGGTGGTGCACCCGCATCAGCGGTGCCGCCGCCACCAGTTCACCGCTCCTGCGCACCAGGACGAGCCGCAGCCTGCCGGGGCTGCCGTACGACAGCCACCACGAGTGCAGCCAGGGATGACTCTGGAACGGCGTCGCCGACGGGCACGCCCGGTACAGGCGTTGCCACTCCCCGGCCAGCTCCGCGAAGGCGTGCTCCTCGGTGCACACCTCCACCGACAGTGCGCGGCCGGACGCCGTCATCCAAGCGTCCCGCGGGCGTCGGCGGCGCCTGCCGGCCCGGGTACCGACGCCACGCTCCGGTCGTCGTCCTCGCCGGGCCGCCGCGGCCGGGCCAGCAGCGCGAGCCCGCCCAGCAGACCTCCCGCGCTCGCGCCGACGAGCGAGGTCAGTGCCGGTGACGCGGACGACGGCTCGGTGGGTTTCAGGGCGCGGGCGAGGCGCTCCAGCTTGATTCCGGTGTTGCCCTTGGTGTAGTCCGCCTGCGTCACCAGCGCGCGGGAGACCGCGTTCGCCATGTCGACGGCCTGGGCGGGCTTCGACGAGGTCGCCGAGACCGCGACCATCGGCGCGTCCGGCGACGTCGCCACCTGCACGCTCTCGCGCAACGTCGCGACCGGCACGCCCGCCCACATCTGGGCGTCGCCGAGCACCGCGAGCTGGGGGGCCACCCGGCCGTACGCCTGCGCGAAACCGAGCGCATCGGTGCAGTCGGCCTCGGTCTCGCCGGTCGCCACGGCGACGACGGAACTCGTCGCCGTGTACTGCGGCGGCCTCAGCTGCCCGTACGCGCCGCCGGCCACGGCACCGAGCAGCGCGCCGGCGGGCAGCAGCCACCACGAGGGCAGCCGCTTCCCACGCGGGTGCGCACGGTCGGACAGCGGGGCACGCCGATCGGGGTTGTCGGTCATCAGGAACTCACTTCCGGGGTCGATCCGGCCAGTGCGGCCGTGTACACATCCATCAGCTGCCGGGCGGTGCAGGCGATGTCGTAGCGGTGTACGACGTCCGGGGCGGTCCGCTCGCCCGGTCCTGCCGCCCGCAGCCGCAGCAGCTCCCGCGCGTACGCCCCGGCGCTGCCCATGACGCGCCGGGCACCGGGTGCCGCGTCCGGCGGCAGGTCCTCGACGGCGGGGCAGCTCGTGTACAGCACGGGGAGCCCGGCCGCCAGCGCCTCCACCACGGCCAGGCCGAAGGACTCCTCCGGCGAGGGGGAGGCGAGCACGTCCATCGCGGACAGCAGGGCGACCAGGTCGGGTGCATGGTCGCCGGGGTCGGGCAGATACGGCCGCTCGCCCGTCAGCACCACCCGGTTCGCGACGCCCAGATCCCGGGCGGTGCGCCGCAGCACCTCCGCCTCGGGCCCGCCGCCGACCAGCAGCAGCCATACGTTGCCGGGCAGCAGGGCCAGTGCCTGCAGGAGCAGGACGAAGCGCTTGCCCGGGGCGAGGCGTCCCACGCCCCCGACGACGTACGCGTTGTCGGGCAGCCCGTGGTACGCCCGTGCCTCCTTGCGGCGCCCCTCGTCGTAGCGGAACCGGGGCGCCTCGATGCCGTTCGGGATGACCCGGATGCGCGGCCCGGGCACGCCCCAGTGCCGCAGCCGTTCGGCCACCGTCGGCGAGACGGCGACCGTGGTGTGGCCGAGGCGTTCGCCGGCCAGGTACAGCGCGCGGACGCCCCCGGTCAGCAGCCGGCCCTCCAACCGGGTGGCGCCGATCGAGTGCTCGGTGGCCACGACGGTGCGGACTCCCGCGAGCCGCGCCGCGATCCGGCCGTAGAGGCAGGCCCGGTACAGGTGGGTGTGGACGAGGTCGTAGCCGCCGTCGCGGATCAGCCGGGCCAGGCGCGGCAGCGCGCGGAAGTCGCGGTTGCCGGTCATCCCGAGGTGGGTGACCTGGACACCGTCGGCGGTCAGGCCCGCGGCGACCGGGCCGGGGTTGGTCAGCGCCACCACGTCGCACTGGGCGGGGAGGTGACGCAGCAGCAGCCGCAGCTGCTGTTCCGCCCCGCCCACGCCGAGGCCGGTGATGATGTGCAGGGCCTTCACACCGCCTCCAGGGCACGGCCGTAGAACCGGGCCAGGCGCCGCTTCAGCTCCAGCCGCACCGAGGTGTCCGCCTCCCCGAGGTGGATGCGGGGCAGCGCGAAGTCGCCGGAGCCGGCCGGGCCGGGGTCGATCGCGCAGGCGTAGTGGTAACCGGCCCGGCGCACGGCGTCGGCGGCACGCTGGTCGAGACGGCCGTACGGGTAGCAGAAACCCTCGACGTCGCCGCCGGTGATCTCGGCGAGTCGGTGGCGGCTGTCGTCGACCTCGGTGTGCAGGACCTGGTCCGTGGCCCTGGTCAGATCGAGGTGGGTCAGGCCGTGCGAGGCGACCTCCATGCCCGCGGCCACGGCACGGCGGATGCCGTCCACGTCGAGCAGCGGCTTGCGCGGGCCGGTCGGCTCCCACGCGTTCTCGCCGCCGAGCCGTCCGGGCAGCACGAACACGGTCGCCGTGAAACCCCGGCGGCGCAGCACGGGCAGCGCGGTGGTGACGAAGTCGGTGTACCCGTCGTCGAAGGTGAGCCCCACCAGTCCGCCCGCGGCGCCACGGGCGCGCGCGGCGAGCAGCTCATGGACGCTCACCCCGCGCAGACCACGGCCGGCCATCCAGGCGAGCTGCCGATCGAGGCGCGCGGGCGTGACGGTGACGTTGTACGGGTCGTCGCGGCAGTTGGAGACGGAGTGGTACATGGCCACCCAGGCGGCGGGACGCCGTCTCGGGCGTCCCCCCACGGGTGGTTCGGGATCGGGCCCGTCCGCGCGTGGCGCGGCCAAGATGTCAGCGACCATGGCGAGGCTTTCGTGTGACGGAGCGACGGAATGTATGTGCGACAGAACGTGCGACGGAAAGGAGGAGGGACCGGGCGTCCGCCGCGTCGAGGAGCCAGGTCAGCACCAGGAAGACGGCGGTCACGCAGATGCAGCAGGCGGCGACGGCCGCCGTGGGCGAGGCGAACAGCCCCGAGCAGAGCAGCCCCGCTGCGGTGGCGCACACGGCCGCGTACACCGGTCCCGCCAGTGCGGCTACGACCCGGCGGACGCGTACGGGCACGGTGCGCGGGCCCAGACCGTGCAGCAGGAGCAGCGCGGTGAGGGTGATGCCGGCCGCGTTGGCCCCGGCGATGCCGCGCGCCCCCCAGGGACCCACGGCCCAGACACTGATGATGACGGTGGCGAGCGTGCCCACGCCCATCGCGCCCAGCGGGTACCAGGTGGTACGGCCGGCCGAGAAGTACGACTGCACGAGCGCCCCCACCAGCGTGTGCCCGAGCAGTCCGACCGCGTACACCCGCATCACGGCGGCGGTCGCGGCGGTGTCCTCGGCCGTGAACGCGCCGCGCTGGAACAGGAGCTGGACGATCTGCGGCGCGCAGGCCACGACCACGGCGGCGCCGAGCAGCACCAGACAGGCCGTCAGCACCAGGTCCCGCTCGACCCGGTCCCTGGCCCGCCGTGTGTCGCCCTCGGCGATGGCCCGCGCCACCACCGGGAAGGTGACCACGCACACCATCAGCGACAGCGACATCGGCAACTGGGCGACCTTCTGGGCGTAGTTGAGGTGCGAGATGGCACCGGCGGGCAGTCCGGACGCGAAGTAGCGCTCGATGAGGACCTGCGACTGCCGGCACAGCGCGAAGAGCAGGACCGCGCAGACCAGTCCGACCGCGAGGGCCTGTGCCGCAAGCGGCGTCGTCCCGCCGAAGGGCGGGCCGGGCGGCGTTTGTGCCAGGTGCACCCCGGCAGGCGCCGCTTCCGGCACAGTCCCTGGCGGCCGGCCACCGTCCCCGTCGTACGGGGCCGCGGACGCGGACCGGCCGGGCCGCCCGGCGATCCGCCGCCACAGGGACGGCGCCTGTACGGCGGCCATGAGGCACCCGCCGAGCGCCACGCCGAGGGCGGCGGACCGCACGCCCCAGCCTTCGGCGAGAAAGAACATCGCGGCGATGATCGCGGCGTTGTACGCGATGTAGATCGAGCCCGGCGCGAAATAGCTGCGGTGGGCGCGCAGCGCCGCGCTGCAGTACCCGGCCAGCCCGAAGCTCAGCACGCAGGTCGCGGTCAGCCGGGTGCAGGACACGGCCAGGGACGGGTCGGGCAGGCCGGGCGCGAGGACGGAGACCAGCAGCGGCGCCCCGGCCGCGAGCACGGCAGCCGTCCCGGCGAGCGCCAGGCACAGCCGCGGCAGCGTGGCGGCGACCAGGGCGTGCACCGGGTCCGGGGCCCCGACCCCACTCGCCCGCCGCGCCAGCGCCACGCTGAACGCGGGCACCAGCACGAACGCCATACCGTCCTCGATCAGCAGCGTCGACGCGATCTCGGGCAGCGTCCAGGCCACCAGAAAGGCGTCGGTGTCCGCACCGGCACCGAACAGATGCGCAAGCGCCTGGTCCCGCCCCAGCCCGAGCAACGCCCCGGCCATGGACAGTGCGGCCGAGAGCAACGTCGCCCTGGCAAGAAACCGCCCCGAGGGGGCGCCGGTTCGCCGGGGGGCCGGTGGGCCGGGGTGGGTGTCGGGTGTGGGCGGGTGTGGGGTGCCGGTCGTGGTGTTGGGG
>NZ_LLZG01000364.1 GCF_001509475.1 Streptomyces regalis | reverse complement strand
CCGCAAACCCCCCGCCGGCCTCCCCTGGGGCATCGCGGTCCTCGCCGCCGGCCTCGCTGTGGAGGCCTACGCCGGCCGTGCCGCGACCGGCGCCGCCGTCACCATGCCCGCCGCCCTCCCCACCGGCACCGCCGGAGTCGTGGTCGGCTGGCTGCTCACCGCCCTCGGGCTGGCTCTGGCCGCCCCCGGCCTCACCCACTTCTGCGGCCGCCTCCTGCAGACCGCGCGACCGGGCGCCCTGCGCCTCCTGGCAGGCCGTGTCCTGATGGAGGAAGCCGTCCGCATCGGCCGGCCTCTCGGCATCGTCTGCGCCGTCATCTCCGCCGCGTATGCCATGGCGCCCCTCTCCGACCACGCGGCCACCCCGCCCTTCGGTCCCCTCACCACCCTCGGCGTCGCCCTGGTCACCGGCTGCACCGTGGCCACCCTCCTGACGGCCGCCGTGGAGGCCAAACACGCCCGCGCCGACACCACGGCCGCGCTGCTCCGCCTCGGCACCCCCACCGCGATGCTCCGCAGCGCGGCCGCCCTGCGCGCCGGCGTCCTGCTGGCCTTCTTCGGCCCGCTCACCCTGATCGTCGCCCAGCTGGCCGCACTGCCCCTGGCACGGTGAAGCCGTCGAGCGGGCCCAGGCCCGCCGCGCAGGCACGGCGAAAAACTCGTAGGAAAAAAGTCTCCGCCCGGCGATGAGTTCCGCCCGGCCCCCCGGTCTACCCCACCGAACAGCAGCCACCCTGATGGGAGAGACCACCATGACCGCCCCCGCGTACCAGCAGATGATCTTCCTGAACCTGCCTGTGAACGACCTCGACGCCTCGAAGAAGTTCTTCACGGAGCTCGGTTACTCGATCAACCCGCAGTTCAGCGACGCGAACGCGGCGTCCGTCGTGATCAGCGACACCATCGTCGCGATGCTGCTCACCAAGCCGTTCTACTCGACCTTCACCAAGAAGGAGATCGCGGACGCCACGACGACCAGCGAGGTGCTGATCTGTCTGAGCGCCGAGAGCCGCGAGCAGGTCGACGAGCTGGTCGAGAAGGCCGTCGCCGCGGGCGGCACGGCGTCGGACCAGGTCCAGGACCCGGGCTTCATGTACGGCCGCGCCTTCGACGACCTCGACGGCCACACCTGGGAGGTCGTGTGGATGGACCCGTCGGCCATCGAGGGCTGAGGCCCGCCGTCCCCAACAGGGTGCCTAGCATGGGCGGGTGCAGACGATGCCCGCCCATGCGGCCCACCACAACGACCGTGAGATAGAGACGCTGGAGGAGTTCGACGCCACCGTCGCGGCGCGCCGCACCCTCGCCGGATTCCGGGTCCAGGCCGTCGATCTGACGGACCGTACGCGCGAACTGCTGACCACGGACACGGCAGGCGCCGTCTTCCTCGGCTGCCCGATGCGCGAGGACGCGGCCGCGAAGATCCGCACGGACGGCGCCGTGGTCTTCCCGCCGGTCCCCGGCCTGCCCTTCGACCCGTACCGGGGCCTGGTCTACTCCCCCGACGAGCTCTTCGCGTCCCTGTCGGACGGCTACGAGGCCACGCCCGACGCCCGCGCCTACGCCTGGTTCCAGCAGACCAAGGCGGACGGCGACATCTACGCCTCCATGCTCCGCGCGGTCCACGACGACTCCCTCTCGGACGCGCTCGACGAACTCCTGTCCGGCGCCCGGGTGGTGGGCGTCATGGGCGGCCACGCGATGGGCCGCGGGACGCAGGCGTACGAGGGTGCCGCGCGGCTCGGCCGGGAGCTGGCCCGCGCCGGATTCACCGTCGCCACCGGCGGCGGACCGGGCGCGATGGAGGCGGCGAACCTCGGCGCGTACGCGGCCCCGCACGACGACGAGATGCTCGCCGACGCGCTTCGACTCCTCGCCAAGGCGCCCACGTTCACGCCCTCGATCACCGAGTGGGCCGCCGCGGCCTTCGAGGTGCGCTCCCGTTGGCCGAAGGGCGGCCGCTCCGTCGGCATCCCGACCTGGTTCTACGGCCACGAGCCGCCGAACCCGTTCGCCTCCCACCTCGCCAAGTACTTCGCCAACGCCACCCGCGAGGACGGCCTCCTGGCCCGCTCGAACGCGGGGGTCGTCTTCCTGCCGGGCGCCGCCGGCACCGTACAGGAGATCTTCGACAACGCGACGCCGAACTACTACGAGTCGCGCGGGGAGCCCACCCCCATGGTCCTGGTCGACCGCACCCACTGGACCGAGAAGCTGCCGGCCTGGCCCCTGCTGAAGTCCCTCGCCCGGGAGCGCTCGATGGAGTCCCGTATCGCCCTGGTTGACCGGATCGAGGAGGCTCCGGAGGCCTTGAAACGTCTCAGCGATTAATAAGACGGCAAAGCCAACGCCCGTGGACTGCATAGGCGTTGACACTGCTTATGCCACGCTTATAAACCTGTGAGACTCCTGGGGACGGTGATGTCACATCACCGCCTCGTTCAACCCCCCTCAGTTGTGCAACTCGTAAGGACAAACGTGTCCATAAACCGCCGTACTGTTGCGCGCTCCGTGCGCGCTCTTGGTGTTGCCTCCGCGTCGGCCGCGCTCGCGCTCGGCCTCGCGGGCAACGCACTCGCGTGCGACATCAGTGAATTCTCCGCCGAAGCCAAGTGCGACGGCGACAAGGGCGTCATCACGGTCACCGACGTCGACCCCAGCGGTGTCCCGGCGACCGTCAGCGTGTTCCTCCAGAACAACGGCGCCGACCTGAAGAAGGTCGGCGAGCAGGTGGTCAAGGGCTCGCGCGAGGGTGTCACCATCACCTTCGCCGAGAACTGGAAGCCGGACGCGGAGTACCGCGTCCACGTCAAGGCCGAGGGCTATGTCGACGAGGACATCAAGCCGAACCTGACGACCTCGTCCACGGCCTGCAAGAAGGAAGAGGAGCCGCCGGCTCCGTCGGACACCCCGACCCCGTCGGACTCCGCCTCGACCCCCGCCGAGGAGACCGACACGCCGACCCCGACGCCCTCGGAGAGCGAGAGCACCGCCCCCGCGGACACCGCGAGCAGCGCCCCGTCCCCGGCGTCCGATGACTCCAACCTCGCCGAGACCGGTGCCAACTCCAACACCGGCCTGATCGCCGGCGTCGCGGTGGCCCTGGTCGCGATCGGCGGCGGCGCGGTCTTCTTCGGCCTGCGTCGTCGTGGGGCGAGCAGCGACCGCTGACGCACCACAGCAACACCCGTTGTGGGCCCGTCCCCTTCACCGAGGGCGGGCCCTTCGCGTTGTCAGGGGCGGGCGTGTGTCAGCCGAACGTCGCCCGTTCCAGCCAGAACTCCAGCAGCTCCCGCTCCCCGAGGACCTCCAACTCGGGGCTCTCCAAAGGCAGTCGGCGATAGAAGGCGAGCAGTACGGCAGTGAGAGGCCCGCGCACCGCGACCGTCGCCTTCTCATGGCCGCGCCGCCGGACGAGCACCTCCTCGGAGAGGTCTATGACCCTCCCCCACCCTTCGGGCGGGGGGACCCCCATCTCACTTCGCTCCGCGTTCACCTCGGGGGTGTTGTCGGTGGCGTGCAGATGGATACTGCTCCCCGGCCGGCACAACTCCCTGGCCGGGTCGTCCGGCAGTGTCCGCTGGGCCCACTCGACGATCTGCAACCACTCGTCGATCGCGTCGGCGGCCACGTCCGGCGCGACCTCATGGGGCAGTCCCGCAGCAAGCGTCGCGTCCGCCCGGTGGATGGTGATCTCGTGCGTCATACGGCGGGCCCAGAACCCCGCGTTGAAGATCCCTGCCCACCCCCACACCTTCGCGTCCGGCCCGGCCTCCCGCAGCGTCCCGACGATCATCTCGCCGGTCTCCGCGAGCCAGGCGTCCAGCGCGGCGGGCTCCCCCTCGTTCTCGGGTCCGTCGGCCCCGGGCACCTGCTCCTCCGGGATCTCGTCCACGGCATGTGTGCGCACCATCAGCTCCACCCAGCGCAGGGCGCCGCCGATGTGCCGTACGAGCTGTTCCAGGGACGGCCCCTCAGTCGAGCACGACAATTTCGGTCGCGTCGAACTCCACCCCGACCGCGTCCCCGACCTCCGGCGCGTCCCGCAGCGCACACGCCGCTTCGAGGCGCGGCGCGTCCTCCGGCTGGAGGTGCACCGCGACATGTGTGCCCTTGAACGTCCGCGCGGCGACTGTGCAGCGCAGCCCCGCGTCGGCGGCCACGAGCCGCACTCCGGCCGGCCGCACGAGCAGCGTGCGCGTCCCCTGCGCGGCACCCTCGCCCACGGGCAGCTTCCCCCAGGGCGTGTCCGCTGCCTCGCCGACGACCGTGCCCCGGACCACGTTGTCGAACCCGAGGAAGCGCGCCACGAACTCGTCCACCGGACGCTGCCACACCTGAAGCGGCGTCCCGGTCTGGGCGATCCGCCCGTCCCGCATCACCACGACCCGGTCGGCCAGCGCGAAGGCCTCGCCCTGGTCGTGCGTCACGGCCAGCACGGTGGTGCCCAACCGCCCGAACAATTCCCGGAGTTCGACCACGAGCCGCTCCCGCAGCGAGCGGTCGAGCTGCCCGAGCGGCTCGTCCAGCATCAGCAGCCGCGGCCGGGGAGCGAGCGCCCGCGCCAGCGCCACCCGCTGCTGCTCCCCGCCGGACAGGGAGGCGACGGCACGGCGGGCGGCGCCCGGCAGCCCGACCAGGTCGAGCAACTCCCGCACCCGGTCGACCTGTTCGCTCTTCGAGGCACCGTGCATCCGAGTCCCGAAGGCCACGTTGCCCCCGACATCCCGCTGCGGGAACAGCTGATGGTCCTGGAACATGAGCCCGACACCCCGCTTGTGGGCGGGCACCCCCGCCTGATCCCGCCCGTCCAGCGAGACCCGCCCGGCGTCGAGTGGCTGCAGTCCCGCCACCGCCCGCAGCAGCGTCGACTTGCCGCTGCCGCTCGGCCCGAGCACGCACACGATCTCGTGCTCGGCGACATCGAGGTCGACGGCGTCCAGCGCGGCCCGCCCGTCGAACCGTACGGTCGCGCCTTCAAGACTCAGCAGACTCTGCGGACTCTGCGGACTCTGCGGGCCATGCGGGCTCTTTGCCATCTAGAACTCCCCCGTCCGATCTGTACGGAGCCGCTCCAGCACCAGCAGCGCCACCGCGCACACCACCATCAGTACCGTCGAAAGGGCCATCGCCTGACCGTAGTTGAGCTCACCGGCCCGCCCCAGCAGTCGCGCCACGGCAACCGGCAGCGTCGGATTGTCGGGCCGCGCGATGAACACGGTCGCCCCGAACTCCCCGAGCGACACCGCGAAGGCGAACCCGGCCGCGATCAGCAGCGCCCGCCGCACCATCGGCAGATCCACCTCACGCCAGACCCGCCACGGCGAAGCCCCCAGCACCGACGCCGCCTCGCGCAGCCGCTGGTCCACGGCACGCAGCACGGGCAGCATGGTCCGTACGACGAAGGGCACCCCGACCAGCGCCTGGGCCAGCGGAACGAGGATCCACGTACTGCGCAGGTCCAGCGGCGGCTCGTCCAGGGCGATCAGGAACCCGAACCCGACCGTCACCGCGGACACCCCGAGCGGCAGCATCAACAGCGCGTCGAAGCCCCGCACGAACCGGCCCGCGTCCCGTCGGGTCAGCGCGGCCGCGGCCAGTCCGCCGATCAGTACGGCGATGAGGGTGGCGACGACGGCGTACTGGAGCGAATTGCCGATCGCCTCGATCGGCGCCACGAGGAAGACGCCGCCGTCGGCGCTGGTCAGCGCCCGGTAGTAGCCGAAGTCGGGCGCGTCCAGCGAACGCTGCACCAGCACGGCCAGCGGCAGCAGCAGGAGTACGACGACGACGGCCAGGACACCGGCCAGCAGCGCCCACTGCCCCGCCCCGCGCGGCCGCCGCGCGGTCACGGACGCGTCCACCAGGCGCAGGGCGCTCTCCCGCCGCCGTACCGTCCAGGCGTGCACGGCGAGGATGGCGCCCACCGCCAGGAACTGGATGATCGTCAGGACGGCGGCCGTGGACAGGTCGAAGATCTCGGACGTCTGCCGGTAGATCTCCACTTCCAGGGTGGAGAAGGTCGGGCCGCCGAGGATCTGCACCACACCGAAGGAGGTGAAGGTGAACAGGAAGACCATGAGCGCGGCGGCGGCCACGGCCGGCGCGAGGGCCGGGAGGGTGACCCGACGCCAGGCTTTCAGCGGCGACGCCCCCAGCATCCGCGCGGCCTCCTCCTGCCGCGGGTCGAGCTGAGACCACAGCCCGCCCACGGTCCGTACGACGACGGCGTAGTTGAAGAAGACGTGCGCGAGCAGAATGGCCCACACGGTCGTGTCGAGCCGTATGCCCCACAGCTCGTCGAGAAGGCCGCCACGGCCTACGAGCGCGAGGAACGCCGTACCGACGACGACCGTCGGCAGCACGAAGGGGACGGTCACCACGGCCCGCAGGACCTGCTTGCCGGGGAAGTCGAAGCGGGCGAAGACGTAGGCGCCCGGCAGTGCGATCAGCAGGGTCAGCACGGTGGAGGCGAGCGCCTGCCAGGTCGTGAACCACAGGACGTGCCGGATGTCGGACTCTCCGAGCACCTCCCACAGCCGCCCGAACTGCCATACCCCGTCGACCTTCAGGCCGCGCACGACGATCGCGGCGACGGGGTAGGCGAAGAAGAGCCCGAAGAACGCGACGGGCACGGCGACGAGGCCGAGCCGCACCGCCGCGCTCCGCGTGGCCCGCTTCCGAGGAGCCGCTACTTCAGTACGAGCGAGGTCCACGACTTGACCCAGTCGTCACGGTTGTCGGCGATCTTCGCCGGGTCCATGATCTCGGGGTTCTTGGCCAGAGGGCCGTACTTCATGAACTCCGGCGGCACCTGGGCGGCCTCCCGCACCGGGTAGACGAACATGTTCAGCGGCATGTCGTCCTGGAACGTCTTCGTGAGCATGAAGTCGAGGAGCGCCTTGCCGCCCTCGGCGTTCGCGGCGTTGCTCAGCAGGCCCGCGTACTCGACCTGCCGGAAGCAGGTGCCGGTCGCGACGCCCGTCGGCGCGGTCGTCGGCTTCGGGTCGGCGTAGATCACCTCGGCGGGCGGCGAGGAGGCGTACGACACGACGAGCGGCCGGTCGGCCTTGGCCTTCTTGCCGCCGGCGGAGCCGGAGAACTCCTCGTTGTAGGCCTGCTCCCAGCCGTCGACGACCTTGACGCCGTTGGCCTTCAGCTTCTTCCAGTAGTCCTGCCAGCCGTCGTCGCCGTACTTGGCGGCGGTGCCGAGCAGGAAGCCGAGGCCGGGCGAGGACGTCGATGCGTTCTCGGTGACGAGGAGGTTCTTGTACTGGGGCTTGATCAGGTCGTCGAAGGAGGCGGGCGGGGTCAGCTTGTGCTCGCTGAAGTACGCCTTGTCGTAGTTGACGCAGATGTCGCCGGTGTCGATGGGCGTGACCCGGTGCTTGTCCTCGTCGGCCCGGTACTCGGGCAGGATCAGGTCAGAGCCCTTGGCCTCGTACGACTGGAACAGCTCGTTGTCGAGCGCCCGCGACAGCAGGGTGTTGTCGACGCCGAAGAAGACGTCGCCCTGCGGGTTGTCCTTGGTCAGGATCGCCTTGTTGACGGCCTGCCCGGCGTCGCCGTCCTCGAGGACCTTGACCTGGTAGCCGGACTGCTTCTCGAAGGCGGCGAGGACGCTCTTGGAGACGGCCCACGAGTCGTGGCTGACGAGCGTGACGGTCTTGGAACCGGCGCCGCTGCCGCTGCCGCCGTCACTGTCGGACGACCCGCACGCGGCCAACGCAGGCAGCGCGACGAGACCGAACCCGACGGCGACAACCGTGGCCTTCTTGGTGATGCTCACTGAATTCCTCCTGGGTTGACCAGGAAGAGACGCGGCCCTGCCCGGAACCTCCGAAAGGCTCCGGGCAGGGCGCAACAGCTCGAGTGGTGACCGATCTCCCTACCCAGAATGACCTGGGCCAGGTTCGGAGGGTCTGCGGCCGGTGCCGCACTCTCAGCGCTGTGGCGCTCCCCTGTCGGAATATGAAGATGTACGTACGGCGGTCAGACTACCGCTCGGTCGCCGCGAGCTGCCCACACGCCCCGTCGATCTCCTGACCACGGGTGTCCCGGATCGTCACCGGCACACCATGGGCGGCGATGGCTTCGACGAACGCCTTCTCGTCCTCGGGCCGGGAAGCGGTCCACTTCGAGCCGGGCGTCGGGTTCAGCGGAATCAGGTTCACATGCACCGGCTTGCCCCTGAGCAGCCGCCCGAGCCGGTCACCACGCCAGGCCTGGTCGTTGATGTCCCGGATGAGGGCGTACTCGATGGACAGCCGACGGCCCGACTTCTCGACGTACTCGAACCCGGCGTCGAGCACCTCGCGCACCTTCCACCGCGTGTTCACGGGGACGAGGGTGTCGCGCAGCTCGTCGTCGGGCGCGTGCAGCGAGATCGCGAGCCGGCACTTGAAGCCCTCGTCGGCGAACCGGTGGATGGCCGGGACGAGCCCGACCGTCGACACGGTGATCCCCCGCTGGGACAGCCCCAGCCCGTCGGGCTCGGGATCGGTGAGCCGCCGGATGGCCCCCACGACCCGGTTGTAGTTGGCGAGCGGCTCGCCCATGCCCATGAAGACGATGTTGGACAGCCGGGCCGGCCCCCCAGGCACCTCCCCATCGCGCAGCGCCCGCATTCCGTCCACGATCTGATGGACGATCTCGGCGGTGGACAGATTCCGGTCCAACCCCGCCTGTCCGGTGGCACAGAAGGGACAGTTCATCCCACACCCGGCCTGCGAGCTGATGCACATGGTCACCCGGTCCGGGTACCGCATCAGCACCGACTCGACGAGCGTCCCGTCGAACAGCCGCCACAGCGTCTTGCGCGTGTCGCCCTGGTCGGTCGACAGATGCCGTACGACGGTCATCAGTTCGGGGAACAGCTCCTCCCGCAGCTTGGCGCGCGACCCGGCGGGGATGTCGGTCCACTGCTCCGGGTCGTGCGCGTACCGCGCGAAGTAGTGCTGCGAGAGCTGCTTGGCACGAAACGGCTTCTCGCCGATCGCAGCGACGGCGTCCTTGCGCTCACCGGGCGTGAGGTCGGCAAGATGCCGCGGCGGCTTCTTGGCTCCGCGCGGGGCGACGAAAGTGAGTTCTCCGGGTGCAGGCATAACCCCTCCAGTGTCGCAGATCAACTCGTGCGCCCCAGGCCGCAGCGGGGTGGGGGCGGTCACCCGTGGGCGACCTCTGTCACCTTTGGTCGCCTCACACGGCCCAGGGACGGCCCAAGGCGCTCGGGAGTCGTGATCACTGCGACCGGCTGGATGAGCCTTCACGGCGTAGCGGCTCGCCCTTCAGGCCGAGTTCCCCCGCGATCAGGGCATGAGCGGGTACCGGGACGAGCAGCGGGCGACGCGCCGATGACGGACCTCAGAGCTGGGCGGCTTGCGGGTCAGGCCGGGAGCGATGACCGCGTCCCCGGCGGCCACCGCGCGGATACCAACGACGAGTTCGTCGGGCAGCGCGTCCTTGAGCAGGAAGCCGCCGGCTCCGGCGCGCAGGGCGGCGTAGGCGTACCGGTCGAGGTCGAAGGTGGTCAGGACCAGGGCGCGGAAGCGGCCGCCGGACTCCACGATGCGGCGGGTGGCCCCGATGCCGTCCATGCCAGGCATCCGTACGTCCATCAGCACGGCGTCGGGGCGGAGTTCGGCGGTCATACGGACCGCTTCGGCGCCGTGGGTGGCCTCGCCGACCGCGGTACCGCGGTGCCATGCGGATGTCGTACCGGGGCGTACGTCGCGCTCACGTCGCCTGGTGCGCGACCGGCGCGACCAGCGCGACCAGCGCGGCTACGGGAAGCTGCCGCCCCTGCGCCAGGCCACGGTTCTGTGGTCGACGACCACCGGATCCGTGACCGTACGGGTCGACGAGCACTCGTGTATGTCAGATCCACTGGTGTAGCCCGCTCCACCAGTACCCCGGGGGAGCGCTCCCTCGTGACGGGCGGTCGTACGACGGGATCGTTGGCGGCAACCGCAGCCCTCCGGGAAGGAACGAGAACTCGCTGGACTGTCTTGAGCAGGCGGATGTGATCGCCGGCAGCCTCAGAGGCGAGCGGGTGGACGAGATCGACCTCACGACGGACGACGACAAGGTCGGCAAGGCGGTCGACGACCTGAACCAGGCGATCGAGGACTACAACAAGGCCGTCCTGAACGGCGACACCGACCCGGACCCGCGCAGGATCGACGCCGCCGCCGAGGAGCTGAGGGACGTCTGTACGTCATGAGGCCGCGTGCGAAGGGGCCGGGATGGACTAGTCGGTCGTGCGCTCCAGCCTGTGCTTGAGGAGTTGCTCGTCGCGCGGCAGTTCCTTGCGCATCTGTGGGCGGACGACGAGGGGCACCAGGACCTTGCCGAGGCCGTGCCCTTCGAAGTCGAGCTCGATCGTCACGCGGGAGCGCCGCCCGTCGTCGAGGGGCTCGATCTCGCCGTGGGCCCGTGGCCTGACAGGGCCCTCGATCCCGTGCAGATCCCAGCTGTGCGGTGGGTCGAGCTCGGTGAACTCCACGGTCATCGGCATCTCACGGTTGCCGATGCGCCGGGTGACCCGGACCCGGGATCCGGTGTGCGTGGGGCCCTCGTCGAGCAGGTCCGCGGAGACGGCGCTCAACTGCCATTCCGGCAGGTGGGAGGGGTCCGTGACATACGCGTAGACCTCGTCCGGTGACCGGTCGATGTCGATGACTTCTCGGATGGCGGTCATGCTGACCCCCTTTGAGGTGCCATTGCGGGCGTACAGGGGAATCGTCCCACCGGGGGACCCGGGACGCCATCGCGCGCATCGCACAACAAGCCCACAACAAGCCGAAGAGCCCCCGCTCGGCAAGAGCGGGGGCTCCCAGGTCTGCCCATCGGTCAGCCGGACCCCACGAAGAGCACCATCAGCAGCCACACCACGGGCGCCGTAGGCAACAACGAGTCCAGCCGGTCCATGATCCCGCCGTGCCCCGGCAGTAGCGTGCCCATGTCCTTGATGCCCAGGTCCCGCTTGATCATCGACTCGCCGAGGTCACCGAGCGTGGCGCTGGCCGCGACCGCGAGGCCCAGCAGCAGGCCCTGCCACCAGGTGCCGTCGTCGATCAGGAACTCCATGCACAGCGCGCCCGCCACCATCGCGAAGCTCACCGCGCCGAGCAGGCCCTCGCGGGTCTTGCCGGGACTGATGCGCGGGGCGAGCTTGTGCTTGCCGAAGCGCCAGCCGACGGCGTACGCACCGGTGTCGCTGACGACGGTCAGGAGCAGGAACGTCAGAACGCGGAACGCCCCGTCCTCGGCGGTGAGCATCATCGCGACGAACGTCGCCAGGAACGGCACGTAGAGCGCCGCGAAGACACCCGCGGTGACGTCCTTGAGATAGCCCTCCGGTGGCTCCGTCATCCGCCAGACCAGCACGGCCAGCGCGGTCAGCGCCATCGACACCCAGGCACCTTCGGCGCCCCGGACGTACCCGGCGACGACCATGGCCGCACCGCCGAGCGCGAGCGGCACGAGCGGCGCCTTGATGCCCTTGCGCTCGTCGAGCCGCTTGGTCAGCTCCCACAGGCCGACGACGACAGCGACCGCGACGACGCCGACGAACACGGCCTTGACGACGAACAGCGACGCGATGATCACCGCACCGAGCCCGATACCGACCCCTATGGCCGCACTCAGGTCGCGCCCCGCGCTCTTCTTCTGCGGCTGGGGCGCCGGCTGCGGGGCGTCGGGCATGGGCTCCGGATTCTGCTGCGCCGCCTCGGAGGGCCGCGCTTGCGGCGTGTCGTAAGGCCGCGTCTGCGGCGGCCGGTCGCGGAACAAGGGGCCACTCAGCCGAGCGGCCCCCCGATCGTCATCCTGGTCTCCGCCATACGCGGGTCCGTCGGGCACGATGGGCATGGGGCGAGTCTGCTGCGCCTGAGGCGCATCGTACGCGGGACCCGCCGGGGCAGCCCCCTGGACAGGTCCACGCTCGGCGGCCCCCCAGTACCCGGCTTGCCCGGCTTGTGGCGGTGCCCCCCAGGAAGAGTCGTTCATCAGACCTCGAGCAGCTCCGCTTCCTTGTGCTTGAGGAGCTCGTCCACCTGAGCGACGTACTTGTGCGTGGTGTCGTCGAGCTCCTTCTCCGCACGGCGGCCCTCGTCCTCGCCGATCTCGCCGTCCTTGATCAGCTTGTCGATGGCGTCCTTCGCCTTGCGGCGCACGGAGCGGATGGACACGCGCGCGTCCTCGGCCTTGCCCTTGGCGACCTTGATGTAGTCGCGGCGGCGCTCCTCGGTGAGCTCGGGGAACACCACTCGAATGATGTTGCCGTCGTTGCTCGGGTTGACGCCCAGGTCGGAGTCCCGGATCGCCTGCTCGATGTTGCGCAGCGCGGTCTTGTCGAACGGGGTCACGACCGCCATGCGCGGCTCCGGCACGGAGAACGAAGCCAGCTGGTTGATCGGCGTCGGCGCACCGTAGTAGTCGGCCACGATCTTGTTGAACATCGCCGGGTGCGCACGACCGGTGCGAATCGCGGCGAAGTCCTCCTTGGCGACCACGACGGCCTTCTCCATCTTCTCCTCGGCCTCGAGGAGGGTCTCTTCGATCACCACTTGCTCCTGCGTGTCTTGAGTAAAGGCCCGGCTGCGGTTCCTGCGTGGGGGCGGCGGCCGGCTGCGTCGCGTCTTCTTCCTGCACGGTTCCCGACCGGCAGGACATTGTCCATCCCCCGGCCAGGGTCCGTCCCGTCCGTCGCCCGGACGGGCTTGCTCGGGCGTCAGCCCTGGCTGCCCTGCTCACCCACAAGCGTGCCGATCTTCTCACCCTTGACGGCGCGGGCGATATTGCCCTCCGCCAGAAGCTCGAAGACGAGGATCGGGAGCTTGTTGTCGCGGCACAGGGTGATCGCCGTGGCGTCGGCGACCTTGAGGTCGCGGGTGATGACCTCGCCGTAGCCGAGGGAGTCGAACTTGACGGCGTCCGGGTTGGCCTTCGGGTCGGAGTCGTAGACCCCGTCCACCCCGTTCTTGCCCATCAGCAGCGCCTCGGCGTCGATCTCCAGGGCGCGCTGGGCGGCGGTGGTGTCGGTGGAGAAGTACGGCATGCCCATACCGGCGCCGAAGATGACCACGCGGCCCTTCTCCAGGTGCCGTACGGCGCGCAGCGGGATGTACGGCTCGGCGACCTGGCCCATGGTGATGGCGGTCTGGACCCGGCTGTCGATGCCCTCCTTCTCCAGGAAGTCCTGGAGGGCGAGGCAGTTCATCACGGTGCCGAGCATGCCCATGTAGTCGGAGCGGGCCCGGTCCATGCCGCGCTGCTGCAGTTCGGCGCCGCGGAAGAAGTTGCCGCCGCCGATGACGACCGCGATCTGCGCCCCGTCGCGGACGACGGCGGCGATCTCGCGGGCGATCTTGTGCACCACGTCCGGGTCGACGCCGAGGCCCCCGCCGCCGGAGAAGGCCTCTCCGGAAAGCTTCAGCAGAAACCGGCCGGGTACTTTGCCGTCGTCGCTCTTCTGGGCCTTGGTGGTCATCGAGATCCCGCCTTTGTTACGTGGTGCACATACGAAGAAGGCCATTGCCGATGGGGGCGTGTTTCGCATCCCATGCGCGGCAATGGCCTCCTCGTCAGATCTGCTGTCGTCCGTCACGCGCGCGTGTGTGGTGACGGCGTCCGCGGACGGCTGCCTCCGACCCTATCGGGGTCGGGCGTCGATCGCGGTACGGACTCAGATGCCGACCTTGATGCGCGAGAAGCGCTTCAGGGTGACACCGGCCTCGTCCAGAACCTTCTGGACGGACTTCTTGTTGTCGAGCGCGTACGGCTGACCGAGCAGCGTGGCGTCCTTGAAGAAGCCGTTGAGGCGACCCTCGACGATCTTCGGCAGGGCGGCCTCGGGCTTGCCCTCGGCGCGGGTGGTCTCCTCGGCGACGCGGCGCTCGGACTCGACGACCTCGGCCGGCACGTCGTCCTTGGAGAGGTACTTCGGCGCGAAGGCGGCGATGTGCTGGGCGACGCCCTTGGCGACCTCGGCGTTCGGCTTGTCCAGCTCGACGAGGACACCGATCTGCGGGGGCAGGTCGGGCATCGTGCGGTGCATGTACGCGATCACGAAGCCGTCGGCGAACTGCGCGAAGCGGTCCAGCACGATCTTCTCGCCGAGGTTGGCGTTGGCCTCGTCCACGAACGCCTGGACGGTCTTGCCGGCCTCGATCTCGGAGGCGAGCAGGGCCTCGATGTCGGCCGGGGAGGTCTTGGCGACGTGCTCGGCGATCGCGTTCGCGACGGCCTGGAACTTCTCGCCCTTGGCGACGAAGTCCGTCTCGCACTTCAGCTCGACGAGGACACCGGAGGAGTTGTCGTCGGCGATGATCGAGACCACGGCGCCGTTCTCGGCGGAGCGGCCCTCGCGCTTGGCGACGCCCTTCTGGCCCTTGATGCGGAGCGCCTCGACGGCCTTCTCCACGTTGCCCTCGGCCTCGTCCAGCGCCTTCTTGCAGTCCATCATGCCGGCGCCGGTGAGCTCGCGGAGCTTCTTGACGTCAGCGGCGGTGTAGTTCGCCATGAGTCTGTGAATCTTTCTCGAAGTCTGGAAGATCGAAGATCTACGGGGTCTGCGGCCCCCATGAAGACGGAAGCCGCTGACCTTTCGTCGACCTACGGGTGAACGACGGGAGCGGACTTCACCGCGCCGGAGGCGCTGCTGGCTGCAGTACCGCTCCCGCCGTCAACGCTGACGGTGTCAGGCCTGCTCGCCCTCGGCGGCCGGAGCCTCAGCGGCCGGAGCCTCAGCAGCGGGAGCCTCGGCGGCGGGGGCCTCGGCGGCCGGAGCCTCAGCAGCCGGGGCCTCGGCGGCGGCCGGGGCCTCGTCGGCCTTCTTCTCACCCTCGAGCAGGTCGCGCTCCCACTCGGCGAGCGGCTCGCCCGCAGCCTTCTCACCCTTGTCACCGGTGGCGACGCGAGAGCGGGAGATGAGGCCCTCGGCGACGGCGTCGGCGATCACACGGGTGAGCAGGGTGACGGAGCGGATCGCGTCGTCGTTGCCCGGGATCTTGTAGTCGACCTCGTCGGGGTCGCAGTTGGTGTCGAGGATGGCGACGACCGGGATGTTGAGCTTCCGGGCCTCACCGACCGCGATGTGCTCCTTCTTGGTGTCCACGATCCAGACGGCGCTGGGCACCTTCTGCATCTCGCGGATACCACCGAGGGTCTTCTCCAGCTTGGCCTTCTCGCGCGAGAGCACGAGAAGCTCCTTCTTGGTCAGACCCGAAGCGGCGACGTCCTCGAAGTCGATCTGCTCGAGCTCCTTGAGGCGCTGCAGACGCTTGTAGACGGTCGAGAAGTTGGTGAGCATGCCGCCCAGCCAGCGCTGGTTGACGTAAGGCATGCCGACGCGGGTGGCCTGCTCGGCGATGGCCTCCTGCGCCTGCTTCTTCGTGCCGACGAACATGACCGTGCCGCCGTGGGCGACGGTCTCCTTGACGAACTCGTAGGCGCGGTCGATGTACGACAGCGACTGGAGCAGGTCGATGATGTAGATGCCGTTGCGCTCGGTGAAGATGAAGCGCTTCATCTTCGGGTTCCAGCGACGGGTCTGGTGACCGAAGTGGACGCCGCTTTCCAGCAGCTCCCGCATCGTGACGACGGCCATGGCCGTTCTCCTTGAGTTTCTCGGTTGTACCGCGGGTGCCGGTGGGCACTCGCGCCTGACGCCCACATGCGCCGTGCCACGAAGGACCGAGGGGCGCTGATACGGACCGTTTCCGGTTGTCGTATCGGGGCGTGCGAAGTCGACCCGGTGACCCGGATCGCCAGAAGAAGTGTACGGGACCCGCGGGGCCCCGGGTGACGCCGCTGTCCACAACCCGGGAGTTATCCACAGATCCCGGCCATGATCCTCGCGGATGCGCGACGGTTCCGGCATGCGAGAGATGCGATGCGCGAGGACGGCAAGGACATGCGGGCGGCTGGTGTTGCTGCTGCTCCTGACGGCGACCGTCCTGCTGACACCGGCCCCACGACTGACCAAGACCGCCACGAGCGCGCCCGCCCCACCGGCCCCGGACCCTGCGTTGCCCACGGTCGGCCGAGCGTGGCCCGTGGGGGTACGTCCCCCGATCCTCCGCGGCTGGGAACCCCCGGCGACACCGTACGGCCGCGGCCACCGGGGCGTGGACCTCGCCGCCCCGGCCGGAGCACCGGTACGGGCTGTGGCCGCGGGGCGGGTGTCCTTCGCGGGCCGGGTGGCGGGCAAGGGGGTCGTGTCGGTGGAGCTGACGGGGACGGGGGATCCGCCGCTGCGGGCGACGTATGAGCCGGTGCGGGCGTCGGCGAAGAAGGGTGACGAGGTGGAGGCGGGGGAGGTCGTGGGGACGGTGGAGGCGAGTGGCTCGCACTGCACGGGGACGTGCGTGCACTGGGGTCTACGGAGAGGCGAGGCGTACCTGGATCCGCTGTCACTCCTGCCGCCGTGGCTGCTGCACAGGGGGCCGTCGAGGCTGCTGCCGGTACTGGGGGTGCCGTTGCCGTCGTAGCCGCCCGAGTTGCGGGCGCGCAGTCCGCGGGCAGTCGTGCCGCCCAGGGCCTGCCTGACAATTGCCGTCGTCCGCCCGCAGGGCGGGCCCCGCGGCGTCATTGAGGTCCCCCACGCAAGGTTGTTCGAGCGTGGGGAGCTTGCGATCGCAAGGCGCCGGAGCGCCCTTGATGGAGGGAGCCACGTGGGCGGTTCGGCAACGCGGCTGGGGTCCCCCTCTGGGGGAGTGCGTGCCGGACGCCACGGGGCAGGCGGGAATTGCCAGAGGCCCTAGGGCGGCTCCCGACCCAAAGAAGGGCGGCACCCCGTCAGTGCCGGGCTGCGCCACGCCCCGGCCCCAGCGCCAGCCCCAACGCCGGGCGCCCACCGGCACCGGGCAGCGCAACCCACCTGCGCCCGGCCCTCACCGGGCTCAGCCCTGAACGCCCCTCAACGCCATGGCTACAGCCGCATCCGTAATCGCCGCAGGCTCCTCCGCCGCCCCCAGCTCAATCCGCCGCACAGCCGCATCCACGACGCCCTGCAACAGCATCGCCGCCAGCCGAGGCTCCCCGTGCCCCATCTCCCGCAGCGCCTCGACGATCATCGCGACCAGCCCGCCGTGAGCCGCCCGGATCTTCTCCCGAGCCCCCGCGTCCAGCTCACTCGCGGAGATCGCCACCACGGCCCGATGCCGCCGGTCCCCGACCAGCGCGAGCTGCTGCCGCACATACGCCTCGACCTTGCCCTCGGCCGTCGACTCCCGCTCCATGGCCGCCGAAACCTCCGCGGCCCACACGGGAAAGTCGACCTCGCACAGCTCCTCCACCACGGCAGCCCGTGACCGGAAGTACTCGTACACGGACGAGCGCGCGAGCCCTGTCCGCTCGGCGAGAGCCGGGAAGGTCAGCGCCTCCGTCCCGCCCTCGGACAACAGGGAACGAGCCGCGTCCAGCAGGGCGGCTCGCTGCATCGACCGGTGCTCGGCCACGGAGGCCGCTCGAATCCTTGGCACGTCAACCACTTTACGGACGCGCCACCCCCGACGGGAGTGTCTCCGCAGAACCCCACCCGCGTCACGCCAGGTCAACGCCCGAAGCCGGCCAGTTTCGCCCGCAGCTGCAGCACGGACTTGGTGTGGATCTGACTCACCCGGCTCTCGGTCACCCCCAGCACGTTCCCGATCTCGGCCAGCGTCAGCCCCTCGTAGTAGTACAGCGTCACCACGGTCTTCTCCCGCTCGGGCAACGTGTTGATCGCCCGCGCCAGAAACCGCCGCAGTTCCCGGTCCTCGGCCACCTCCACCGGATTGTCCGCGGCCGTGTCCTCCAGCGTGTCCATGACGCTCAGCCCGTCGCCGCCCTCACCGCCGCCGTGCAGCAACTCCTCCAGTGCCACCACGTTGGCCAGCGACAACTGGCTGAAGACCGCGTGGAGTTCGTCCACCGCGATCCCCATCTCGGCGGCCACCTCCGCCTCCGTCGGCGTCCGCCGCAGCCGCGCCTCCAGCGTGGCGTACGCCCGCTCCACGTTCCGCGCCTTCTGCCGCACCGACCGCGGAATCCAGTCCAGCGCCCTGAGCTCGTCGATCATCGCGCCGCGGATCCGGGTGATCGCGTACGTCTCGAACTTGATCTCCCGGTCGATGTCGAACTTCTCGATCGCGTCGATCAGCCCGAACACCCCCGACGACACGAAGTCCGCCTGCTCCACATTGGGCGGCAGGCCGACGCTCACCCGGCCCGCCACGTACTTGACGAGCGGCGAATAGTGCAGGATCAGCTGCTCGCGCAACCGCTCGTCCCCCGTCGCCTTGTACGACCGCCACAGCTCGTCGAGCGTCGAGGGAGCGGGCGGTCGCACGCTGCCACCGTCACGGGCGGCTGGGGGGATCGCCGCCCGGTCGGACCCGGAGGTGTGCTGGGGCATTCGTTGCCTTGTGCCGTTCTGCCGTGAAATGGGGGTGCTTTTTGGGGGAGCTGTCGGTCTGTTGTCGCGCTGGTGCCGTTCTGGGGACCTTCCGGTGTCGAGGTGCCGGTCTGCGCCGGAATCCTCGTGAGCGTAGCGTGACTGAAGTGTCGCGGTGCGCGAAGGGCGGAGCGCAAGCCGTACGCAGATACGTTCCGCTGGACGCCCCGCCAGGTCATATCGATCGCTCTACGTGATCACCCGAACACCCCAACTGGGGGAATTCACAAGGGCGTCCGTGTTCCCCCGTACGGCCGAACACGCTCGGTCAACATCGGCTCCGACCGGCGCGAACAGAGATCATCGCCTGGCGTGTCAACTTCCAGCCGTCGCCGTGTCGTTCGACGTAACCAAGTGAGCGGAGTTCGTACAGTCTCGCGATCGCGTCGTCCTCGCTGGTCTGCGCGCCGCGTGCGACCTCGTCCACCGGCGCGGCGCGACGGCCGGGCAGCGCGGCCAGGACTCTGCGCGCCCCCGGCTCCAGCAGATCGCGCGGCAGGACGGGCCCACGCCGCTCGGGCGCCAGCTCCCCCATGTCGCCCACGAGCTCGACGACCTCGGTGGCATCGGTGACCAGCACGGCGTCCCCGCGCAGGAGCTCGTGCACGCCTGCGGAGAGCCCACTGGTGGCCGGGCCGGGGACCCCCATCGTGTGACGTCCCAACCGCTGTGCCGCCCGAGCGGTGACCAGCGACCCGCTGCGGTGGGCGGCCTCCACGACCACCGTGCCCCGGGTCAGCGCCGCGATCACCCGGTTCCGCACGATGAACCTGCTGGGCGTCGGATGGTCCCCCGGCGGCAGCTCCCCGATCACAAGCCCTTGTTCCCCGATCCTGTTGATCAGCTGGGTGTGCCCGCGCGGATAGGGACGGTCGACTCCGCAGGCAAGCACGGCGACGGTGGCCCCGCCGGCCCCCAGGGCACCCCGATGAGCGGCACCGTCGACCCCATAGGCGCCGCCGGACACGACCACCCAGCCCCGCTCGGCAAGCCCGCCGGCGAGTGTGGCCGCCATGTACGCCCCGTACTCGGTACAGGCCCGCGCACCGACGACGGCCACGGACCGCAACGCCCACATCCGCAGGCTGGCCCGCCCCCGCACCCACAGCCCGAGGGGCCGGGCGTCCCCCAGATCGTCGAGCTGCCCCGGCCACTCGGCGTCCCCCGGACGCAGAAACCGCACCCCGGCCTCCCGGGCGAGGGCAAGGTCATGTCCGGGCTCGGTCCTCACCGCCCGAGCCCGTAACCCGTCCCACCGCTTGTAACTCACGCCCGGCAAGGGCTCCACCCCCTCCCGCAACCGCCGCACCACTTCCCCCACCCCGTACTCCCGCACCCACCGCCCGGCCACCTCGTCACCGGGCTCGACGACCCGACCGAGAAAGACCCGGCCGAGCAGCTCGTCGTCCGCCGCCTCGCTGCCGTTCACATCAGCGCCCCGATGGCCATGGGCACGCCCCGCGGCACACCGGTGCGCAGTTGCAGTGCCAGGGCGACGTCCGTCGCGTCGGGCCGGTCGTGGCCGACGAGGTCGGCGACGGTCCAGGCGACGCGCAGGACGCGGTCGAGCCCGCGGGCGGTCAGTACGCCGCGCTCCAGATTCCGTTCCGCCTCGTCCATGGCTCCGATCGAGGCGTACCAACGGCTGCGCAGCTCACGTCCGGGGATCTCGCTGTTGGTCCGCCACGGGGTACCGGAGAGCCGGGCCGACGCCCGCTCCCGGGCTGCCCGCACCCGATCTGCGACCGTCGCGGTGGACTCGCCCCGTGCCCCACGCTCGGTCAGCTGGGCGCGCGTGACACGGTCCACCTCCACCCGGAGGTCGACCCGGTCCAGCAGCGGCCCGGACAGTCGGGCCTGATAGCGGCGGATCACGGAGGGCGGGCACTCGCACATGTCGTCCGTCTGGGAGAAGCGGCCGCAGGGGCAGGGATTGGCCGCCAGCACCATCAGGAACTTCGCCGGGAAGCGCACCACGCCCGCGCTGCGCGCGATGACGACGTGCCCGGCTTCCAGGGGCTGCCGCAGGGCGTCGAGGGCCTGGCTGCTGAACTCCGGCGTCTCGTCCAGGAAGAGGACACCCCGGTGGGAGAGCGACACCGCGCCGGGTCGCGCGATGCCGGGTCCCCCGCCGACAAGTGCCTGCATCGTCGCCGAGTGGTGCGGGGCGCAGTAGGGGGCCACGTCGATCATGGGCTTGCCCGGCGGCAGCAGCCCCGCCACCGAGTGCACCGCCGTGACCTCCAGCGACTCCTCCCTGCCGAGCCGGGGCAGGATGGCCGGCAGCCGCTCCGCGAGCATCGTCTTGCCGGCGCCGGGCGGTCCCTCCAGGAACAGGTGATGCCCGCCTGCCGCGGCGACCTCCACGGCCGTACGCGCCGACATCTGGCCCACCACATCGGCCAGGTCGTGTCCATGGTCGGGCTGGGCGGCTCCCATGCTGTGGATGCCCGTGGCCGCACCCGTCCCGGGCACCCGCAGACCCGCGAGCAGCGGATCCGGCCGGCTCAGGTCATCGGGTTCCTCGTCGGGCACGGGTTCGTCCGTGAGGACGGCGATCAGCTGGCGCAGGCTGCGCACTCCCAGGACGGACACACCCGGCACCAGCGAGGCCTCGGCCACGGCGCATTCCGGGACGACCACCTGCTCGTACCCGGCGTCGGCCGCGGCCAGCACGGCGGGCAGGATGCCCCGGACGGGGCGCACCCGTCCGTCCAGGCCGAGTTCTCCGATCATCACGATGTCCGCGAGAACCTGCGGGTCGATCCGCTCGGCGGCACCGAGGACGGCGCAGGCGACGGCCAGATCGAAACCGCTGCCCGCCTTGGGCACCGATGCCGGGCTGAGCCCGACGGTGA
The DNA here is from genome assembly GCF_001509475.1 of Streptomyces regalis. Taxonomy (GTDB): domain Bacteria; phylum Actinomycetota; class Actinomycetes; order Streptomycetales; family Streptomycetaceae; genus Streptomyces; species Streptomyces regalis. The sequence continues at coordinate 158,297 of NZ_LLZG01000364.1, read as the reverse complement.
GCTTCTTCTGCGGCCACTCCCCTCCGGAGTTCACGACGGCCGCCCGAACCCGGTCCCGGCTCTCCGACAGGCTCTTGTCCGGCAGCCCCACCAGGGTGAACGCCGCCACCCCCGGCTCCAGGTCCGCCTGGACCTCGACCACGACCCCCTCGACGCCCACCAGGGCCACCGAGCATGTACGCGCGAACCCCATGTCAGGCCACCCCCCGCGCGTGCTCGACCACGGGCGCGCCACGGTCGGGCAGGACGATGCCGACCAGGTCGATACGGACGCCTCCGGGTGGAGCCCCTCCGTGCGCGTGGATCCAGCGTTCCGCGAGGCCTCGCAGACGCTGTGCCTTCTCGGGCGTGACTGCGGCCATCGGATGCTCGTAGCCACCGGTCCTGCGGGTCTTTACCTCACAGACGACCACCATGTCGCCGTCCCTGGCGACAATGTCGATCTCTCCGGTCCTGCCACAGCGCCAGTTGCGCTCCAGAACCGTCATCCCGGCCTCGACCAGCCGCCGGGCGGCCAGTTCCTCGCCGTACCTGCCGAGTGCACTGCGTGCGTTCATGTCGGCACCACCTCCGGCGCCAACAATGAGACCGCTTCAGCGAGCTATTGGATCTTGGTGGACAAGTCCGCGACTGTGGATAACTTCCTCACCCCTGCGGGTGAAAGTCACCGAACGTCACCGCGCATCACCCGCCCGGAAGCTCCAGATCGCTCTTGTTCAGCTCCTCGATGTTCACGTCCTTGAACGTGAGTACGCGAACCTGCTTCACGAACCGCGCCGGCCGATACATGTCCCACACCCAGGCATCCGCCATGGACACCTCGAAGAACACCTCACCCTGAACCGAGTGCACCTGCATCTCGTAATCGTTGGTCAGGTAGAAGCGCCGCTCGGTCTCGATCACATACTTGAACAGACCGACGACATCGCGGTACTCCCGATAGAGCTTGAGCTCCATCTCGGTCTCGTACTTCTCGAGGTCCTCGGCGCTCATGGCATGTTCCCCTTCAGCCGTGCGATCCCACCATTGTGCGCCAGTCCCGTCAGCACCTAGACAATTTCGGGGTCAAGGGTCACGGGCCCGGCGGGGGGACCTTCGTCGAGCAGTGTGCACAGCAGCTCGGCGAGTCTGGTCGGATACACCGTCTCATGTGCCCGGGCAAGTTCCCGACACGTCCACCAGCGCGCTCCGGCGACGCTGCGCCGCTCCAGCTCGGTGAGCGCCACGGGCCGGGTCGCCGTCTGTGTCGTACGGGCCAGGTAGTACCACTCGTCCTGGTCCCAGCGGCGTCCCGCGAACGGGAAGGAGCACATCCGCCGCCACAGCACAGGGCCGAGTTCGACCTCCGTGATGCCGGTCTCCTCGGCGAGTTCCCGCAGCGCGGCTTGCGCCCGGCTCTCGTCCGCCTCGACGCCGCCGCCCGGGGTGAACCACCAGTCGTCGGCCGGGTCCTCCGGCTCATGGCCGTGCAGGAGCAGGATGCGGTCCTGCGGGTCGAGCAGGACGACCCTGGCCACCTTGCGCAACCCGCCGTCGTACGAGTCGCCGTACGGCCCGTTTCCCACGCCCGGCGCCTCAGCGGGCACCCGCGGGCTCCGTCCTGGGCTTGGCGCGCCTGCCCAACCTGTTCGCGATCGGCCCCCAAGCCCCGCCGCCCAGCACCAGCACACCGCCCACGGCGATCAGCGCGACGACCGTCCGCAGCGGCCCCGGCGACGACAGCGCGCCGAGTTGTTCGAAGCCCGTGGGGCGCTGCAGCATGCCGTTCATGGGCCATACGACGGCGTCCACCCGGGCCGACACGGCACTGCGCGCGACGGTGCCGCTGGCAGCGTCCGTGAGGTGGGCGGTGGAGTCCAGGGAGCCGCTTCGCTCGTCACCGAGCAGGAAGAGCCTGCCCTTCGGCACCGTCACGGTCGCGAAGTCCTGGATCTCGGCCAGGCTGCCCTTGGCCAGATACGGTTCGTCGATCTGCTTGCCGTTGACGGTCAGCTTGCCCTCGGTGCAGCAGGCGACGGTGTCCCCGCCGACGGCGACCACACGCTTGACGACGGCGGCATTCGACACCCACGTCTTGTCGGTGAAGACGACGACGTCACCCCGGCGCACCTCACCGCCGTCGACCCGCTGGGCCAGCACCCGGTCGCCCGCGGCGATCGTCGGCGCCATCGAACTGGTGGGCACGGTGTACGGCCGGTAGAGGACCGCTCCCCAGGCGAACCCGCCGAGGAACAGCACACAGCCGAGGGCCACGGCCAGTCCGGACAGTATTCCGCCCGGATCGGCCTTCGACTTCCCCTTGTCGTATCCAGCAGCTCCCACGTCCACTCCCATTCCGCAGTCCGCGCCGGGCACCCTATCGCGCGACGAAAAACCGCGGTGGTCTCCCCGAGATCTTCCAATCCGGGAGAGACCACCGCGGTCACGGTACGCGTCAAAGAAGAAGATCAGGCCGCTCCGCAGCTCCAGTAGCCCCAGCCGCCCCACTCACCGCTGCGGTACTCACCCGAGCCGGCCTGCATGCAGACCCCGGTGCCTTCGGCATAGCTCTTGTTGACCGTCACCGGAGAGCCGTCGGCACCATTCGGGTTCCAGATGGCGAAGTCATAGCCGCCGCCCGACTGGTAGGGCGCGACATCCACCTTCACGACCGCGGACATGCCTTCCGCGCACTTGTCGTACACGGTGAACACCTCACCGTAGGACGAGAAGTGCGCTGCGGAAGAGTACGAGCACCCCGTCTTGAGGCTTGCTCCGTACACGGTCACGTCCGTCCCCGCCAGGGCCGGCGAGTTGGCGAGCCCGACCAACGCGACCGCACCGACCAGTGCGCCCGCGAGCTGAAACTTTCTCACGCAACCCCCAAAGTCCAACTGATTTCAACACCCGAATACAGCAGGCCCCAGGAGGGGCGAGACCTCACCGCCGCCCGCCCCCCTGGGGCCATATTCCCGCTGGGAAGATCAGGCCGTACCGCAGCTCCAGTAGCCCCATGCGCCCCACTCACCGCTGGAGTACTCACCCGAGCCGGCCTGCATGCAGACCCCGGTGCCTTCGGCATAGCTCTTGTTGACCGTCACCGGAGAGCCGTCGGCACTGTTCGGGTTCCAGATGTAGAAGTCATAGCCGCCGCCCGACTGGTAGGGCGCGACATCCACCTTCACGACCGCGGCCCAGCCATCCGCGCACTTGTCGTACACGGTGAACACCTCACCGTAGGACGCGAAGTGCGCTGCGGAAGCGTACGAACACCCCTGCTTGAGGCTCGGTCCGTACACGGTTACGTCCGTCCCCGCCAGGGCCGGCGAGCTGGCGAGCCCGACCAACGCGACCGCACCGACCAGTGCGCCCGCGAGCTGAAATTTCTTCACAAAACCCCCCAAACTTCAACTGATCTTTACCGCTCGAACAAGATCGAAGATTAACAGCGGCGGCCTCGATGAACGAACAAAGATCCGAATGTGATCAAGTTGTGACGGCTTGCTCGGGGGAAGACAACGGGGCCCCAGAGGCGAGACCTTGCGGTCTCCTCTGGGGCCCCGGGAGTCGGCGTTGTGGTACCGGGCCGCGTTTGGCCGGCTACTCAGCAGTGCGGGCCGAAGCCCGGGCCAGCCTGCGGCGCCAGACCACCACCGGTACGACGCCCGCGAAGGCGACCGTCTGCGGCGCGTAGGGCAGTGCTGCTGCGGCGGAGGCCTGCTCGTCGAGCCCGGGCTGGTCGAAGGTGTCGGGAACCGGCAGTGTGCCCCAGCGGTTGATCGGCCAGGCCTTCACGATGGCGCGCCCGACGACCTTCTTGACCGGGACCATGCCGTGGTACTTGTCGGACTGGTTGTAGCGCGAGTCGCGCGAGTTCTGCCGGTGGTCTCCCATGACCCAGATGAAACCCTCGGGGACCTTCACCTTGAACTGGCCACCCGTGTCGTCCTGACTGCACGGGGTGTTGCCCGGGTAGACGTACGGCTCGTTCAGCACCTTGCCGTTGACCGTGACGGGGCCGGTGCCCTTGCACTCGACCGTGTCACCGCCGACGCCGATGACGCGCTTGATGAGGTCCTTCTCCTCGGCCGACGGCATCAGGCCGATCCAGCTGAGGAACGTCTGCAACGCGTTCGGGTCCGGCGCCGGCTCGCCCCAGAGCCACTTGCCGGGGTCGTGGAAGACAACCACCTCGCCGCGCTCGGGCTCGGAGCCGAACCACGGGGTCAGCTTGTCGACCAGGACACGGTCCCCTCGCTGGAGGGTGTTCTGCATCGAGTCGGAGGGGATCGAGAACGCCTGTACCAGGAAGGTCTTGATCAGCAGCGCGAGGACGAGCGCGATGCCGATCAGGATGGGCAGCTCCTTCCAGAAGGAGCGCGGCTTCTTCGCCTGGGGGGTGCTGTCGCCGGGACCCTGGTCGTCGGGCCCGTCGGACCTGGTCTGCTCGCCCGTCCTCATACCGTCCTCGGTCACTCCGGAATCACTCCCGGAGGTCATGGCGCCGTCCGCGGCCGGGTCGGCTGCTTCCACGGGGTGTCCGCGGTGCTCCTCGCCGTCGTGCCCGGACCGTGCGCCAACCGCCACATCCCCCACGCCAACTCCTTACTCTGTGCCGCTGCCTGCCCCATGCGCGGCGCAGGCCCACTACTCCCATAACGAGCGGGAGTTCCGCAGGGCTCGGGAGCTGGATCGTTCCGTTCGAATCGTGTGACGCCACCCTATGCGACAGCTCGGCGGAGGCGGTCGACCCCGTCGCCGAGTCGGAGATGGAGGCGTAGGTGTTCGGTTCGTCCAGAGAGGTCCAGTGGCCGAAGGGCCAGGCGATCCACATGGCACGTCCGACGACCTCGTCCTCGGAGACCGTGCCGCCGTAGCCCTGGCTCTGGTGCGCGCGGGAGTCGGCAGAGTTGGCCCGGTGGTCGCCCATCACCCACAGCCGTCCCTGCGGAACGGTGATGTCGAACTGCGTGTCGGAGGGGGCGTTGCCGGGATACAGATAGTCCTCATTCAGGGGAACGCCGTTGACCGTGACCCGTCCCTGCGTGTCGCAGCACTTGACGCGGTCACCTCCGACTCCGACGACCCGCTTGATGAGGTCCTTCTCGTCGTCGGACGGCAGCAGGCCGATGAAGGTGAGTGCCTGCTTGACCTGCTTGATGACGACGGGATCCTCCTTCTTCACCGTCGTCTGCTCGCCCCGGAGCCAGCCGCCGGGGTCCTTGAAGACGACGACGTCACCGCGCTGCGGCTTGGAGCCGAACCAGGGCGTGAGCTTGTCGACCAGGACACGGTCGCCGATCTGGATCGTCTGTTCCATGGAGCCGGACGGGATCACGAAAGCCTGGACGAGGAAGGTCTTCAGGACGAGCGCGATGAGGACCGCGACGCCGACGAGGAGGGGTATCTCCTTCATCGCGGAGCGCCTGCGGCGCCGTTTGACCTTGCGCTGGAGCTTGCGCCGCTCCGCGCGCGTACGACCGCCGGCCGGGCTGGCGGCGCGCCGAGCGCCGGTGGGCAGCAGATTGTCGGCGGGACTGCTGGGCGCGCCGCGGGGCTTGCCACGGTTACCCATGAGCACCCTCCGCTGCGGGCACGCGCGCGTAGGCGTCGGGACGGTCCAGGCGGGTCCAGTGCGCGGTCGGCCATACGATCCAGTCGGCACGGCCGATCACATCGTCGACGGGAATCATGCCGCCGCCGGGCGAGCCCAGATGGTCGCGGGAGTCGCTGGATTCGCTGCGGTGGTCGCCGAGGACGAACAGGCTGCCGTCGGGCACGACGACGTCGAACGGCACCGTGGACGGGCTGTCGCCGCGGTACAGGAACGTCGACTCGTCGACCGACCGGCCGTTCACCCTGATCCTCCCCTCCTTGTCGCAGCAGACCACGTGGTCTCCCCCCACACCCACAACGCGTTTGATGTAGTCGGCATCCCCGAAATACCCAGTTCCGTCGAACACGACAACATCACCGCGCCGCGGCTCGGCACCGAAACGGTACGCCAACTTATTTACGAGAACGCGGTCGCCGATCCTCAATCCGGACTCCATGGATCCGCTGGGAATCTCGAACGGCCGCAGTACGAACGTGTTGAGCAGCAGCAGAGACACCAGGAAGACCAGCAGGGCCAGGCTGATCCGCCCGCCCGGGAGCCACTGGGTGATCCGGGACACCAACGCGAAGCGCGACCGCCCCTCCTGACCCTCTGTGTCCGAGATCTCCTCGGAATCGGAAGGGCGGGAGGAGCGGTCGCGCTCCGTCGGCTGTGCTTCGGTGTCCATCGGGGCCAGATGTTATCCGGCCCCGCTTTGGACCCTGTGGGGGCGAGCCCCCCGAAGCGCTCAGTTCTCGCGCTTCTCCTTGATCTTCGCCGCCTTGCCGCGCAGGTCGCGCAGGTAGTACAGCTTGGCGCGACGCACGTCACCGCGAGTGACGAGCTCGATCTTCTCGACGATCGGGGTGTGCACCGGGAAGGTGCGCTCGACGCCGACGGAGAAGGAGACCTTGCGGACCGTGAAGGTCTCGCGCACGCCGGCACCCTGGCGACGGATCACAACGCCCTTGAACTGCTGCACACGGGAGCGGTTGCCCTCGATGACGCGGACGTGGACGTTGACGGTGTCGCCCGGGCGGAAGGCCGGGATGTCGCTGCGCAGCGACGCGGAGTCGACGGTGTCGAGCAGGTGAGACATTTCGTCTGCTTTCTTCGCCCATGCCACAGGTCATAGGCGGGAGCTAGGTGTTTCGAGGAGGCTGTCCGTGTCGGGGCGGGCGTCGTGTCCCCCTGTGGCAGGGGCGCACGCCGGACGACGCACAACAGCGGTTTATTCTTCCACGCCCTCTGTCCTGCGCCAAAATCGGCCGAACCGCTCCCCCTCCGGATCAGGCATCCAGCCCAGGATGGAGAGCATCTCGCGGTCCTTCTTGTCGAAGGCCTTGGGGTCGCAGCGCTCTATGAGGTCCGGCCGATTGACCGTCGTACGCCTGAGCGCCTCGTCCCGGCGCCAGCGGGCGATCTTGCCGTGGTGGCCGCTGAGCAGCACGTCGGGGATGTCCCGGCCGCGCCACTCGGGCGGCTTGGTGTAGACGGGGCCTTCGAGGAGGTTGGCCATCGCGCCGGGTGCGAAGGAGTCGTCCCGGTGGGACTCTGCGTTCCCCAGGACGCCGGGCAGCAGACGGGCCACGGCCTCCGTGATGACCAGTACGGCCGCCTCGCCGCCGGCGAGGACGTAGTCGCCGATGGACACCTCGTGGACGGGCATACGGGTCGCGTACTCGTCGATGACGCGGCGGTCGATGCCCTCATAGCGGGCCGGCGTGAAGATCAGCCAGGGCCGCTCGGAGAGCTCGACGGCGAGTTCCTGCGTGAAGGGGCGGCCGCTGGGGGTGGGGACGATCAGGGTGGGCGCGCGGGAGTCCGTCTCGTAGCCGTCCGCCAGCACGGAGTCCAGCGCGTCTCCCCAGGGCTCGGTCTTCATGACCATCCCGGGGCCGCCGCCGTACGGCGTGTCGTCGACCGTGTTGTGGCGGTCGTACGTCCAGGTACGCAGGTCGTGCACATGGACGTTCAGCTGTCCACGCGCGCGTGCCTTGCCGACGAGGGAGACGTTCAGCGGCTCCAGGTACTCGGGGAAGATCGTGACGACGTCGAGCCTCATGCGCTGTCGTCCCTGGTGGAGTCGATCTCCGCCTTGTCGTCGATCAGGCCCGGCGGTGGCGTGATGACGGCCTTCTGCTCCTCCAGGTCGATCTCGGCGACGATCTCCTCGACGAAGGGGATCATCACCTCCGTGCCGTCGGGACGCTCCACGATGAAGAGGTCCTGGGAGGGCAGGTGCGAGATCTCGGTGATACGGCCGACTTCCACGCCCTCAGCGGTGACCACGTCCAGGTCCATCAGCTGGTGGTCGTAGAACTCGTCCTCCTCCTCGGGCAGCTCCTCCGGATCCACCTCGGCGATCAGAAGGGTGTTGCGCAGCGCCTCGGCGGCGGTGCGGTCCTTGACCCCTTCGAAGCGCAGCAGCAGTCGGCTGCTGTGCACCCTGCCGGTCTCGATGGTGAGCGGGCCTACCGAGGCGGGATCGGTGAGGAGGACCGCGCCGGGCGCGAGCCGCAGTTCCGGCTCGTCGGTGCGGACCTCCACGGTGACCTCGCCCTTGATGCCGTGAGCGCGGCCGATCCGTGCGACTACGAGCTGCACTTTTCGAAGATCTCCTGTCGTAACGACGACGGGCCGGGGACGGCCCAGTGGCCCTCCCCGGCCCGAGCCGGTGCTGCGTTCGGCGTCAGCGAACGTGGTCGACGTCGACGAGGTCGACGCGGACACCACGGCCGCCGATGGCGCCCACGACGGTGCGCAGAGCGCGTGCGGTGCGACCGTTGCGGCCGATCACCTTGCCGAGGTCGTCGGGGTGGACCCGAACCTCGAGCACGCGTCCGCGGCGCAGGTTGCGCGAGGCCACCTGCACATCGTCAGGGTTGTCGACGATGCCCTTCACGAGGTGCTCGAGAGCCTCCTCGAGCATGCTCAGGCCTCGGTCGACTCGGACTCGGCCGCGGCCTCGTCCTTCTTGTCAGCCTTCTTCTTCTGGGTGATCGCCTCACCCTTGCCCTCGTCGTCGCCGCCCAGGGCCTCGAACGACGGGCGCGCCTTCTTCGGCTCGGCAACGAGCAGCGGAGCCGGGGCGGGCTCGCCCTTGAACTTCTGCCAGTCGCCGGTCTTCTTCAGGATGGCGAGCACGGGCTCGGTCGGCTGCGCGCCGACACCCAGCCAGTACGCGACACGGTCCGCGTCGACCTCGATGACCGACGGGTTGTACGTCGGGTGGTACTTGCCGATCTCCTCGATCGCACGACCGTCACGACGGGTACGGGAGTCGGCGACGACGATGCGGTAGTGAGGCGAACGGATCTTGCCCAGACGCTTCAGCTTGATCTTGACTGCCACGGGAGTGGGTTCTCCTGGATTTGACGTGGTTGGGCACGGCGAGATGGCCGCGTGGGGTTGCGGTACCCGAGTGCCCGATGGACGCGTCAGCCGGAGGAGAGAGGGGTCCTGTTCGACTGTCGAGTACAGCTAGCCATTGTGCCACACCCTGCGGGTCGCTTTGCGCCGAGGGGGCGGGTGACGGGGTCTGGGCATGACGGAGGGGCACCCGGCGTTTCGGGTGCCCTGGGGGCACGCAGCCCGGCGCTGCGGGGTGCCTCCCCCACTCTCGACTTCGCTCGAGCGGGGGACCCCCATCGCCCACCCGTGCCGCCCCAGCGGCACGACTGCCCGCAGGCTGCGCGGGTCACAGCGGCACCCCGGCGCCACGCATACCGATGCGTGACGGCGTACCGACGCGCCCTACGTCCCGACCGGCAGCCACGAGATGCCGGTGCTGGACGCCATGCGCCATGCGGGTTACGCCGCGCCGACGACCTCCGGGATCCGGAACGGCTTTCCGCACCCCCCGCACACGATCGGCGCCTGCGCCAGCACCGACGGAACAACCCGGACGTTGCGGCCGCAGTCGCAGACCGCCTTGACGCGGACGCCGCCTCCGGAGGAGCCGTGACGGGCCGCCGGGCCGCGGAAAGTCCGGCTGGTGTCGGCGGAGGTCGCCGCGGTGTGGGCCTTCAGGGCGCGCTGGAGGCGTTCGATGGTCGGGCGGTAGCGGCGCTTGGCCTCGGGGTTGAGCGTGACCAGGGAGAAGCCGCTGCTCGGGTGCGGTTCCTCGGGGTGGTCCAGGCCCAGCTCCTCGGCGATGGAGAGGAATCTGCGGTTGTGGTAACGGCCGGCCCGGGAGGTGTCGCGGACGCCGCGCGCGGCGGCGATGCCATGGACTGCCTCATGAAGCAGTCGCTCGAAGGAGAGCTCGTGACCGCACGCGGACGACGACTCCCCGATCAGGGACTCTGGCGCGGCGAGATCCGGCAACTCGGGGTGGTACCGCTGAATGTCGGCCCACGCCTGTGCCAGCTCTGCGGCGAGAACTGGTGGTGTCTGTGTCGTGCTCACGTAATGACAACGAGCCGGAGTGCCGCTGTGTTCCGATTCCGGGCCATCCCAAATAATTTGCACGTACCCGTCAGTTGCGAATGATGCGCCCTGACGAGGGCGGGTGCGCCGATCTGCGGAGAAGCCTCACAGCTCATGCCCAACCGGTGCGTAGCCTGACGTACGCCCCGGCGCGTACGCCCTGTCCACACGCCGGTGCGGCTGTGGTCCGCGGATGCGCAAGAGGCGTTTCGGCCGCCCTGGTTCCACACGGCCTTCATCTCAGTAAGCGCGCGCCACGACGGCGACGTTACCCGGCGCGTCGTCGGCGTCCGGTACCGACCCGTCCGCGGCGACCAGACACCGTACGGTCACCGCGTGCTCGGCCAGCCTGGCCTCGCCTTCTTCGCCGAGCGTCGCCCAGGGGATGCGTGCCCAGCCGCCGGCGGTGGCGGCCTCGACGGCCTGCTCGATCGTCGACACGCCGGAGGTACGGGACTCGCGGCGTTCGCGGGACTGCCGCAGCAGCAGGGCCTGGTCCTCTTCGAGGATCGCGGGCAGCTGCGCCACCAGAGCGTCCAGGGAGACCGGCTCCTTGCCGCCCGGGATGCGGCGGGCCAGCATCGCCGTGCCGCTCTCCAGGTCACGGGGGCCGACCTCGATGCGGACCGGCACGCCCTTGAGCTCCCAGTCGACGGCGCGGCGGCCGAACGGGGTGTCGGTGCGGTCGTCGACCTGGACGCGGACGCCCGCCGCGCTCAGCCGATCGCCGATCTCGCGGACCTTGGCCAGAACCGGCTCGTCCCCCTGTGATCGCCAGCACGACTGCCTGGACCGGAGCGAGCCGCGGCGGCACCCGCAGACCGCGGTCGTCGCCGTGCGCCATGATCAGACCACCGACCATGCGGGTGGAGCAGCCCCAGGAGGTCTGCCAGACGTACTCCTGGTGGCCCTCCTTGGACAGGTACCGGGTGTGGAAGGCCTTGGCGAAGTTCTGGCCGAGCTCATGGCTGGTGCCCATCTGGAGGGCCTTGCCGTCACCCATCATCCCTTCGAGGGTGAGGGTGTTGACGGCACCGGCGAAGCGCTCGCTCGCGGTCTTGCGGCCCAGCACGACGTCGATCCCGAGGACGTTGACCATGAAGTCGGCGTACACGTCCTGGTGGATGTGCGCGGCGTAGTCCCGGGCGTCCTCGTAGGTGGCGTGTGCGGTGTGGCCCTCCTGCCAGAGGAATTCCGTCGTCCGGAGGAACACGCGCGGGCGCATCTCCCAACGCACCACGTTCGCCCACTGGTTGATCAGCAGCGGCAGGTCGCGGTAGCTCTGCACCCACTTGGCGAAGTACTCGTTGATGATCGTCTCGGAGGTGGGCCGGACGACGACGGGCTCCTCCAGCTCCTTGCCGCCGCCGTGCGTGACGACGGCCAGCTCGGGTGCGAAGCCCTCGACATGCTCGGCCTCCCTCGTCAGGTACGACTGCGGGATGAACAGCGGGAAGTAGGCGTTGGAGGCTCCGGCGCGCTTGATGCGGGCGTCCATCTCGGCCTGCATCCGCTCCCACAGCCCGTACCCGTACGGCCGGATGACCATCGTGCCGCGCACCGGACCGTTGTCGGCCAGCTCGGCCTTGTTGATCAGGTCCTGGTACCAGCGCGGAAAGTCCTCCGTCTGAGGCGTGAGAACGGGTGCCTTTGCCATGGCGAGATCGTACGGGCCCACGTTGCCGGAATGTGAATTCTCGCCACGGAGGCAGGGAAGCCACAAGGAGGGCCCCGCGACCCCTGGACGCGGCGTCGGGCGCGGAGTTACCTGGCATACGGGGGAAGCGTGAGCGCATGCCACGGGGGCGACGGAATCGGACGCAGCGGTAACTCTCGGCGGATTGGGGCGCTTTAGATGACACCTACGCTCGTGCGGCAGCACCTGCCTCACGTGGGGGCGGCACCTCGCGTGAACCTGTGTGCACGCGCGCGTGACTGGTCCGAGATCCAGGAGCGGATGCTGGTTCCGCTCTACGAAGCCGTCTACGAGCGACTGGAAGTGGGCCCCGGGACCCGGCTGCTGGGCCTCGGCTGTGGCAGCGGGCTCGCCCTGGTGATGGCGGCGTCCAGAGGCGCGACCGTCACCGGGGTCGAGCCTTCCTCCCCCGAGCGACTGGCTCTCGGGCGGCAGCGGTTGCTGCCCGAGGCGTGGGGCACGCGCGCGCGTGCGGACGCCCGCCTCGTTGACGGCTCGCCCGGCGACCTGGCTGCTGCGACCGGCGCCGAGACGCGCGCGCAGACGCCCGCGTACACGCTGGTGACCGCCTTCGAGCCCATCGGGTGCCTCGCGGGCGACTCCGAGGGGCTCGGTGAGGTGCTCGCGGCCGCGACGCCGCTCGCCGACCGGGGGGCGCCCGTGGTGCTCGCCGGCTGGGGCCCGCCGGAGCGCTGCGCCACGTCGTCCGTGTTGCGCGTCGCCACCAAGTTGGCCGATCCCTTGCGCAGCGCGGGCAGTTGGCGCCCCGCCCTGCGCGACGACCTGGAGGAGGTCGCCCAGCGGGCCGGCCTGAGGCCCGACGGTTCCGGGCGGGTGGCCTGCCCGTTCGGGTACGCGGACGTGGACAGTGCCGTACGGGGGCTGCTGTCGACAGGGTTGTTCGACTCGGCGATCGCGGCGACCGATCAGGTGCAGGTGGACAAGGAGTTGACGGAGGCGCTGCATCCGCATCTGCGTCCGGACGGGACGGTGTGGATGCCGAATGTCTTCCGGTACCTGATCGCGCGCGTGCCCTGAGCGGGTTCGCTACGCGTCTGCGGCCTTGGTCAGCCGGGTGACGCCCGCGATCCGGTAGGCGTCCGCCTCCTCCAGCGTCTCGCTCTCCAGCAGGGCCTCCGCCAGCGCCTCCAACTGCTTGTAGTGGTCGCGGAGTTTGCGGCAGGCCTCCTCGTAACACTCGTCGACGATCCGGCGCATCTCCGCGTCGATCACGTCGAGGGTCTGCGGGGCGGCCGAGAGCCCGTACGCCTGCTGGGCGTCGCTGGGCAGGGCGGACAGCCGGCCGACGCGCTCGCTCATGCCCCAGCGGGCCACCATCGCGCGCGCGATGTTGGTGACCTGTTCCAGGTCGTTCTCCGCACCCGTGGTGACGACCCCGTAGACCACCTGTTCGGCCGCCATGCCGCCCAGTGCGCCGATGATGCGGCCGCGCAGGTACTGCTCCGAGTGCGCGTACCGCTCCACCTCGGGCGTCGACATCGTCACCCCGAGCGCCCGGCCGCGCGGCACGATGGTGATCTTGCGGACGGGGTCGGCGCCCGGCTGCAGCATGCCGAGGAGGGCGTGTCCGCTCTCGTGGTAGGCCGTACGGCGGCGATCCTCCTCGGGCATGACGAGGGTGCGCTCGGCGCCCAGTTGCACCTTCTCCAGGGCCTCGGACAGGTCCGCGGCGGTCACCTGCTGCTGCTGCCGCTTGACCGCGAGCAGGGCCGCCTCGTTGGCGAGATTGGCCAGATCCGCGCCGGTCATGCCGGGGGTGGTGCGGGCGAGCTGGGTCAGGTCCACGTCCTCGGCGAGCGGGATCTCGCGGGTGTGGATCCGCAGGATCGCCTCGCGTCCGCCGCGGTCCGGCGGGGAGACGTTGACCACCCGGTCGAAGCGGCCGGGGCGGGTCAGCGCCGGGTCGAGGATGTCGGCGCGGTTCGTGGCGGCGATGACGATCACGCCCTCCGAGCCGGAGAAGCCGTCCATCTCGGTGAGGATCTGGTTCAGCGTCTGCTCGCGCTCGTCGTGCCCGCTCACCGACGCGCCGCCGCCCCGCACCCGTCCGATGGTGTCGATCTCGTCGATGAAGATGATCGACGGCGCGACCTTGCGGGCCTCGGCGAACAGCTCCCGGACGCGGGACGCGCCGACGCCGACGATCATCTCGATGAACTCGGACGCGGAGGCGGAGAAGAACGGCACGCCCGCCTCGCCCGCCACCGCACGCGCCAGCAGGGTCTTGCCGGTGCCGGGCGAGCCGGCGAGCAGCACGCCGCGCGGCATCTTCGCGCCCATCCTGCGGTAGGCGTCGGGATGCTCCAGGAAGTCGACGACGTCGTCCAGCTCGCCCTTGACCTCGTCGATGCCGGCCACGTCCGCGAATGTCGTGCGCTGGGTCCCCGGCCGCAGCTCGACCGGCTTGGGCGGCGCCTTGCGCCCGAACATGCCGCCCGCGCCGCCCCGGCCCCCGCCGAGCCGCCGGGCGACGAAGATCCACACCGCGACGATGATCACGATCGGCGCCAGCGAGATCAGCAGGTTGGACACGACGCCGCGCTCCCGCACGACCGGCTGGGCGGTCACCGTCACCTCGTGGCTGCTCAGGTCCCGCCAGAGGTCGTCGTCCGCGAAGGCCGGGCGCTGGGTCTTGAACCTGGTGTAGTCGCCGTCGCCCTCGGGGTTGTCCCGGGCGTTCTTGAGCTCTCCCTGGATCGCGTCGCCCTTGGAGTAGATCTTGTCGACATTGCCGGCATCGACCTGCCTGCTGAACTCCGTGTAGGAGATCGTCGGCTCGTTGCCCCGGTCGAGGTACGTCAGCCCCACATAGGCGAGCAGGAACACGATCACCGCGGTGAGGAGCAGGCTCCACCAGCGGCCGCGCATCCATCGCCCACCGGGCCGCCCCGGCGGCTCGTCCGGCGTGCCCTCGGTGCGCCACGGCTGGTCAGGGGCCTTGCGTGGCGGCGCGGCATTGCTCATATCTGGACGTTACGGCAGATACCCGTCCATGGCATGCGCTGGGGGCGCCCCCCCATGGAGAGGGGCGCCCCCAGTGACGTACGCGACGAGACGGTCGTACGGAAGGTCGTACGAGACGAGAAGACCGTACGAGATGAACCGTCAGCCCATGAACTTCTTGAACTCGTCCGGCAGCTCGAAGTCCTGCGGAGCCTGCTGGCCCGGCACGCCGAAGGCGCCGCCCTGAGCGGCGGCGGCCCTGCGAGCGGCCTCCTCCTGCTCCTGCTGCTTGCGCTTCATCGGGTTGCCGGAGCGCTGCTTGCCCTTGGCCTTCTTCGGCTGCTTCTTGGCCCGGCCGGGGCCGCCACCCATGCCCGGGATCCCCGGCATGCCGGGCATGCCGCCGCCCTGGGCCATGCGGGACATCATCTTGCGGGCCTCGAAGAACCGCTCGACCAGGTTCTTGACCGCGCTGACCTCGACACCGGAACCGCGGGCGATACGGGCGCGCCGCGAGCCGTTGATGATCGTCGGCTCCTGGCGCTCGGCCGGGGTCATCGACTTGATGATCGCGGCCGTGCGGTCGATGTCGCGCTCGTCGAGGTTGTTGATCTGGTCCTTGATCTGGCCCATGCCCGGGAGCATGCCGAGCAGCTTGCTGATGCTGCCCATCTTCCGGACCTGCTCCATCTGGGCCAGGAAGTCGTCGAGGGTGAAGTCCTGGCCCTTCTTGGAGGCCAGCTTCTCGGCCATCTTCTGGGCTTCGGCCTGGTCGAAGGTCTTCTCCGCCTGCTCGATCAGGGTGAGCAGGTCACCCATGTCGAGGATGCGGGAGGCCATCCGGTCCGGGTGGAAGGCGTCGAAGTCGTCGAGCTTCTCGCCGTTCGACGCGAACATGATCGGCTTGCCGGTGATCTGGCGGATCGACAGGGCGGCACCACCGCGGGCGTCACCGTCGAGCTTGGAGAGCACCACGCCGTCGAAGCCGACGCCGTCGCGGAAGGCCTCCGCGGTGTTGACCGCGTCCTGACCGATCATCGCGTCGACGACGAACAGGATCTCGTCCGGGGAGACCGCGTCGCGGATGTCCGCGGCCTGCTGCATCATCTCCTGGTCGATGCCGAGCCGGCCGGCGGTGTCCACGATCACGATGTCGTGGACCTTGGCCTTGGCGTGCTCGACGGAGTCCTTGGCGACCTTGACCGGGTCACCGACGCCGTTGCCCGGCTCCGGCGCGAAGACCGCGACACCGGCCCGGTCGGCGACGACGCTGAGCTGGTTGACGGCGTTGGGGCGCTGGAGGTCGGCGGCGACCAGGAGGGGCGAGTGGCCCTGCTCCTTCAGCCAGCGGCCGAGCTTGCCCGCGAGGGTGGTCTTACCGGCACCCTGCAGACCCGCCAGCATGATCACGGTCGGCGGCTGCTTGGCGAACCGCAGGCGCCGGGTCTCGCCGCCCAGGATCGTCACGAGCTCGTCGTTGACGATCTTCAGGACCTGCTGGGCCGGGTTCAGTGCCTTGGAGACGTCGGCACCGAGGGAACGCTCCTTGACGTTCTTGATGAACGTCCGGACGACAGGCAGCGCCACGTCCGCTTCGAGGAGTGCGATGCGGATCTCGCGCGCGGTGGCGTCGATGTCCGCCTCGGAGAGCCGTCCCTTGCCGCGCAGGTTCTTGAAAGTCGCTGAGAGGCGATCGGAGAGAGTATCGAACACGGCGCTCGCGGTCCTCGGGGTCGGTGGCAGCTGGGAATCGCCCTCCAGGGTATCCCGGCGACGCAGGTTGCCGGGATCCCTGGGTTCAGAGGCTGTGAACAGGCTCTCAGCCCCGCAACGTCTCCTCCAGCTTGCGCGCCACGGAGGCCGCTTCCTCGCTGGGCAGCGGCGCGCCCTCGGGGCCTGTGACATAGAACGCGTCCACGGCGTTGGCACCCAGGGTGCTCACGTGCGCACTGCGCACCCGCACGCTCGCGTCCTCCAGCGCCCGGCCGATCCGGAACAGCAGCCCCGGCGCGTCCTGAGCGCGCACCTCGATCACCGTGGCCAGCCGGGAGGCGGCCGGGTGGACCGACACCCTCGCCGGCGGCGCCACGACGCCCCGGCGGCGCGGATAGGCCGCGTCCCGCTCGGCGAGGCGGCCCGCGATGTCCAGGGAGCCGTCCAGGGCCCGTACCAGGTCGGCGCGGAGCCGGGCGGCCTGCGGCAGGGAGCCGTACTCGGCGGCGACCCGCCAGTCCAGCAGCAGGACGGAGCCCTCGACGCCGTCCGGCAGGTCCAGGGCGCGCAGCTCGGCGGTGCGGACGGTCAGGCGGTGCATCGCCAGGACGCCGGCCACCGCGGGCAGCACGCCCGGCTGGTCCGGTACGGCGATGAGGAGCTCCACGCCGAGCGGCTCCGGGTCGCCCGGGGGCTGGTCCTCGGCCGGCGGCTCGGTCTGCGCGCGCAGCGCCAGCACGGGGCTGCCGGTCGCGATCGCCTCGATGGACAGCCGCTCCTGCTCGGCGGTGGGCGCGGCGGCCTCGGGTTCGTCCAGGTCGTCCCCGGCGAGTACGGCCGCGACCCGTTTCACCAGGTCGGCGACGAGCGAGCCCCGCCACGACGACCAGGCCGCCGGGCCGGTGGCCAGCGCGTCCGCCTCGGTCAGGGCGTGCAGCAGCTCCAGGGTGCCCTGCGAGCCGATCGCCTCGGCGACCGAGCGCACGGTGGCCGGGTCCTCCAGGTCACGCCGGGTGGCCGTGTCGACGAGCAGCAGGTGATGACGTACGAGGGTGGAGAGCACGGCCACGTCGTCGCGGTCGAAGCCGATGCGCGCGGCCACGTCCTTGGCGATGATCTCGCCGGCCACCGAGTGGTCGCCGGGCCAGCCCTTGCCGATGTCGTGCAGCAGCGCGGCGACCAGGAGGAGGTCGGGGCGGTGGACGCGGCGGGTGAACTCGGAGGCCCGGACGGCCGTCTCGATGAGGTGCCGGTCGACGGTCCAGATGTGCACGGCGTTGCGCTGCGGGCGGCAGCGCACCCGCTCCCAGTCGGGAAGGAAGCGAGTGATCAGCCCTTCGGCCTCCAGGGCCTCCCACACCTCGACCGTCGGCCGCCCGGAGCCCAGCAGGGTCACGAGCTGTTCGCGTGCCTCGGCGGGCCAGGGCGTGGGCAAGGGGCGCATGGCGGCCGCCATGCGCCGTACGGCGTGCAGGGAGAGCGGGAGTCCGGCCTGTGCGGCGGCGGCCGCGGCGCGCAGGGGAAGGACAGGGTCGCGTTCGGGGCGTGCGGCGCGGGCGAGCACCACCTCGCCGTCCTGCTCCACCACACCCTCGGCCAGCGGTGAGCGCTCGGCGGTCGGCTTCCCGCCGCCCAGCATGGCGCGCAGACGCGGCCGCACAGCGCGCGAGCGCAGCACGCGCCCCACTTCGCGCCAGGTGACATCGCTCGCGTACGAGATGACCCGCGCCGCCTCGTACACCTGCCGCAGCAGCGTGTCCGCGTCGAGCAGGCCCAGCTCGGCCGCGACCTGGTCCTGCTCCTGGAGCGCGAGCCGGTCCGTCGCGCGCCCCGTCGTCAGGTGCAGGGCGTCGCGCACGTCGAGCAGTCGGCGCCGGGCGTCGGCGAGGCCCTCGCGCGGGGCGTCGGCCAGCCAGGAGGCGGCGACGGCGCGCAGGATGGTGGCGTCCCGCAGACCGCCGCGCGCTTCCTTCAGGTCGGGTTCCAGCAGGTACTGCAGCTCGCCCTGGCGCTCGGCGCGCTCGGCGGACAGCTCCTGGAGTTCGGGCAGGCGCTTGGGCGCCTGGTTGCGCCAGTCGGCCAGGACCGCCGTCCGCAGGCCGGCCGTGAGGCCGAGGTCGCCCGCGATGTGGCGGGCGTCCAGCAGGCCGAGCTGGACCTTCAGATCCTCCCCGGCCGTCTTGCGGGCCTCGGCCGGCGTGCGCACGGAGTGGTCCAGGGCCAGACCGAGGTCCCAGACGGGGTACCAGATGCGGTCGGCCAGGGCGGCCACCGCGTCGGAGTCGTTACCGTCGTGCAGCAGGAGCAGGTCCAGGTCGCTGCGCGGGGACAGCTCGCCGCGGCCGTAGCCGCCGACGGCGACCAGGGAGACGCCGCGCAGTCTCTCGGCCCCGGCGGCGAACAGGCCGGTCAGCCAGTCGTCGGTCAGGTTCGCGAGGGCCGCACGGCGCGGCGGCCCGGACTGCGCCCCCTCGGTGAGGAGACGCAGCCGGGCCGCCGCGTAGCCGCTGGGTCCCGAGTCCTCTGCATCCTTACGAACGTCCGTACTCGACACCCAGCAACTCCTGTCCTTCTTCTTCTCTCAGAGCGCGTTCTCTTGGAGTGCTTCTCCAGAGCGCGTTCCTCAGAGCGCGTCCGGTCCGCGCTCGCCGGTCCGAACCCGTACGGCCGTCTCGACCGGCAGGGACCAGACCTTGCCGTCACCGATCTTGCCGGTGCGGGCGGCCTTGACGATGACGTCGATCAGCTGCTCGGCGTCGTCGTCCTCGGCCAGCACCTCGATACGGATCTTAGGGACCAGGTCGACGGTGTACTCGGCACCGCGGTAGACCTCGGTGTGGCCCCGCTGACGACCGTAGCCGCTCGCCTCGGTGACCGTCAGGCCGTGCACTCCGAAGGCCTGGAGGGCCTCCTTGATCTCGTCGAGCCGGTGGGGCTTGACGACGGCGGTGATGAGCTTCATGCGTCCACCTTCTTGCTCGAAGCTGCGGCGACCGGGGCCGTGACCGCGGCCTTGGCCGCACCGCCACCGGCGCCACTGAAGTCGTATGCGGTCTCGGCGTGCTCGGCCTGGTCGATACCGGCGACCTCTTCGTCCTCGGAGACCCGCATACCGATGGTCTTGTGGAGGATGAAGGCGAGGAGCGCGGAGACGATCAGGGAGTAGGCGAGGACACCGCCGACACCGGCGAGCTGCTTCCACAGCTGGTCGAACTTGTGGTCGCCGTAGAAGACGCCCGCCGCATCGGACTGGCCCTTACCGCTGGCGAAGAAGCCGATCAGGACCGAGCCGACGACACCGCCGACGAGGTGGACACCGACGACGTCGAGCGAGTCGTCGTAGCCGAACTTGTACTTCAGGCCCACAGCCATGGCGCACAGGACACCGGCGATGGCACCGACGGCGATCGCGCCGATCGGGGTGACCGCACCACCGGACGGGGTGATGGCGACCAGACCGGCGACCGCACCGGAGGCGGCGCCCAGCGTGGTGAACGCACCGTGGCGGATCTTCTCGTAGATCAGCCAGGCCAGCATGGCGGCGGCGGTGGCGACCTGGGTGTTGACGAACATCAGCGTGCCGACGCCGTCGTCGTTGCCGAGCCACGAGCCGGCGTTGAAACCGAACCAGCCGAACCACAGCAGACCGGCGCCGAGCATGACCAGCGGGAGGCTGTGCGGGCGCATCGGGTCCTTCTTGAAGCCGACCCGCTTGCCGATGACCAGGATCACGCCGAGCGCCGCGGCACCGGCGTTGATGTGGACCGCCGTACCACCGGCGAAGTCGATCACGCCCAAGTCGAAGGCCCAGCCGCCCTCACCCCAGACCCAGTGGGCGACGGGGAAGTAGACGATCGTGGCCCACAGCGCGATGAACAGCGCCCAGGCGGAGAACTTCACGCGGTCCGCGAGAGCACCGCTGATCAGCGCGGGCGTGATGATCGCGAACATCAGCTGGAAGACCATGAAGGCCAGGAGCGGGATGTTGTACGTGCCCCAGAGCTCGTTCTTGTCGACCCCGCTGAGGCCCACCCAGTCCGAGTTCCAGCCGATGAGGCTGCCGGAGTCGGTGCCGAACGCCATGGAGAAGCCGTACAACACCCACAGGATGGTGACGATCCCCAGGCTGATGAAACTCATCATCAGCATGTTCAAGGTGCTCTTGACGCGGACCATGCCTCCGTAGAAGAAGGCCAGGCCCGGGGTCATGAGCATCACCAGGGCGGAACAGATGAGCATGAAACCTGTGTTGGCGGGCGACAGCTCTACCTTGTCTGCCGCCATCATGATGGCTGGTGCCATCGGCGTCTCCTCGTGTTGGTACGGCCCCGTGCGGGCGAAGCCTGAGCGGATTGAGGGGTGGGCCGGTTATGCGCCAAGAGATTGACGCAGCGCCGTTTCGATGGAAGCCCCTCGTTGTTTCGCCGCCGTGACGAAGGCGCCCTGCGTGTTACGCGTTGATGAACTCCGAGATGTTCGGCTGCACGATCGTTATCGTGGCGCAACCTTCACTGAGGGAAGAAAAACCGGCCGCGGTCGGCCTTCCGATGACCTGGCATGGGGGAGCCGAGTCGGGCAGTTCGGGAGGGCCGGCCGCGGCCGGGGTTCAGGGGTTGCCCTGGGATTGCACGCGAAGCTCAGACCGCCTCCGCGGTCTCCGGCAGCTCCACGGCGAGCTTGTCGGTGAGGTCCACGACCTCGGCGAGATCCCCGAAATCGCGTACAGCCGTGTCGACCGTCTTTCGAATACGAGTGTTGACGCGCTCGGAGCGCACCTTCTTGGCGACCTGCATGGCCTGCTCCGCATAGACCGCGCTCTGCTCGGGCTCGCGCCGCAGCAGATGCACTGTGGCCATGCCGATGAGGTTCAGTGCGTACGACCGCTGGTGCTCGCCGTCCTTCGCGAACAGGTTCACGGCCTGCTGCATCACGGGCTCGGCCAGCGAGGCGTACGTCGGGCTGCGGCCGGCGACATAGGCCAGGTCGCGGTAGGAGTGGGAGTTCTCGCCGTACAGCTCGGCCTCGGAGAAGAAACGGATCCAGTCGGGGTCCGGCTCGTCCCAGTCGTCGGCCTCGGAGAACGTGTCCTCGGCCATCCGGACCGCCCGCTTGCACTTGCCGGGCTGGCCCATGTTGGCGTACGCGCGGGCCTCCATCGCATACAGCATGGACTGGGTGCGCGGGCTCGCGCAGTCCCGGCTGCCGTACTGCGCGAGGTGGATCAACTCCAGCGCGTCGTCGGGCCGGCCGAGGTGGATCATCTGGCGGCTCATGCTGGAGAGGACGTACGAGCCGAGCGGCCGGTCGCCCGCCTCCTTGGCGGCGTGCAGCGCGAGGACGAAGTACTTCTGCGCGGTGGGCTGGAGCCCCACGTCGTACGACATCCAGCCGGCCAGCTCCGCCAGCTCGGCGGCGACCTTGAACAGCTTCCTGGTGGTGGCCTCCGGCTGGGGCTCCTGGAGCAGGTCGGTCACCTCGTGCAGCTGGCCCACGACCGCCTTGCGGCGCAGGCCGCCGCCGCACTGGGCGTCCCACTGCCGGAACATCACGGTGGTGGACTCCAGCAGGTCCAGCTCGGGCCTGGACAGACGGCCACGCGCGCGTGAGGACGGGATGGGCCGGGATTCCTGGTACGGGGCCGGCGGCGCGGGGACCAGCCAGCGCTGCATGGGTTCGATGAGGGCGGGGCCCGCGGACAGGGCCAGCGAGCTCCCGAGGAAGCCGCGCCGCGCCAGCATCAGGTCGCTGCGCGAGAACTCGCTGAGCAGGGCCACCGTCTGCGGGCCCGTCCAGGGCAGGTCGACGCCGGACACGGAGGGTGACTGGCGGGCCGCGCGCAGGCCGAGGTCCTCGACGGAGACGACACAGCCGAACCGCTCGGAGAACAGCTCGGACAGGATCCGCGGGATCGGCTCGCGGGGGTTCTCGCCGTCCAGCCAGCGGCGGACGCGCGAGGTGTCCGTGGAGATGTGGTTGGCACCCAACTGGCGTGCGCGGCGGTTCACTTGGCGGGCGAGCTCGCCCTTCGACCAGCCGCTGCGCACGAACCAGGACGTGAGCAGCTCGTTCGGGCGCTTGTCAGCGTGCGATGCGCCACCAGCACTCGTACCGCTTCCGCTGTTGCCGCTCACTGGAACGCCCCCATCCCTTGGACCACTTTTCACCGAGTGCGCCAAGCCTTATCAGAATGCCGGTAAATCGGGTCGCCCGTCCGGCACTTGCCACCCTTCGAACGGAAAGCCGACTTGCCCCCGGCATACCCACGAGTGCATGTGCCCCGAGGGCTTGTGCACTCACGGTAATCCTACGATCACGCCCTCAGCCATGGCGATCCCGGAAACGCCACCATTCGCCACCCCTTCGAATGAACTAACGGTGGCCTCCACGCGATTCACTTGACATAGGACGGCCCGAAGTGGGCGGAGCGAAGCACTCAGGGGCGCGTGTCGCCAAGTCCACAACCCGGAGTACTTCCAGGCGCCGCGTGGATCGAGCGGAGTCAATGGGTAACCGGCGATCCAGGAACACAGAGGGTCACGTCTCGATTCCGTGTCGTAACCACCGGCGCGCTGGACCCGTTGGAGGGGGCATGGGCTTCACGATCGGCGGCATCCGGGAGATCCGGTCCGGCTCGCGACGACGCGGCCGCTCCTCGGAGTGCACCGCCGTCGCCGAGTTCACCGGACTGTGGGGCTGGGACGTGGTGCCCGGCGCGCGAGCAGCGGCGGGCGCCTGCTCGTGCGGCCACTCCGACTGCCACGCCCCAGGCGCACACCCCCTCGACTTCGCACCCGAGGTCCCGGCCGGGGCCACGCTCGACGAGGTCGGCAAGGCATGGGCGGAGGTGCCGGGCGCCGCGGTGATGCTGCCGGTCGGGCGCGCGTTCGACGTGATCGAGGTGGCCGAGCCCGCCGGACGCCGGGCGCTGACCCGGCTCGAACGCATGGGACTCCCCCTCGGCCCGGTCACCGCCACCCCCGAGGGCCGCGCCCACTTCTTCGTCGCCCCCGGCGCCGCCGCGGAACTCCCCGAGCTCCTCTACCGCCTGGGCTGGGACGACCCGACCCACCTCGACCTGCGCGGCCTCGGCCCCGGCACGCACATCACGGCACCGCCGTCCGACCGGGGCGGGCTGGGGCCGGTGCGATGGCTACGGCCACCCGAGCTGGACTCGGCGACGAGGCCGCCGACGGCGCGGCTGCTGCTGGGGACGTTGGCTTACGTGGCGCATCGGTCGCGGGCGTAACAGAGGTCGCGACCGTCACAGTCGTACACAGCGAAGCGCCCGTCCCCCAACTGCACCTTGGGAGGCGGGCGCTTCTCCGAGCGCCTACATACGAAAGTTCGTAAGAGGGGTCGCCGCTCACTCCCCGATAAGGGCGTCAACGAACGCCTCCGGCTCGAACGGCGCCAGATCGTCGGCCCCCTCGCCCAGCCCGACCAGCTTCACCGGCACGCCCAGCTCGCGCTGGACCGCGACGACGATGCCGCCCTTGGCCGTGCCGTCCAGCTTGGTGAGCACGATGCCGGTGATGTCGACGACCTCGGCGAAGACGCGGGCCTGGACCAGACCGTTCTGCCCGGTCGTCGCGTCCAGCACGAGGAGGATCTCGTCCAGCGGCGCGTGCTTCTCGACGACCCGCTTGACCTTGCCGAGCTCGTCCATGAGGCCGGTCTTGGTGTGCAGGCGGCCGGCGGTGTCGATGAGGACGACGTCGGAGCCCATCTCCTTGCCCTCCTTCACCGCGTCGAAGGCCACGGAGGCGGGGTCGCCGCCCTCCGGACCGCGCACGGTGTAGGCGCCGACGCGCTCGCCCCAGGTCTGGAGCTGGTCGGCGGCGGCGGCACGGAAGGTGTCGGCGGCGCCCAGGACGACGCTGCGGCCGTCAGCCACGAGGACGCGGGCGAGCTTGCCGGTGGTGGTGGTCTTGCCGGTGCCGTTGACACCGACGACCATCACGATGCCGGGCTTGCTGGTCTCCGGCTCGGTCTTCACCGTGCGGTCGAAGTCGGTGCCGACCAGCTTGAGCAGCTCCTCGCGCAGCAGGCCGCGCAGCTCCTCGGGCGTGCGGGTGCCGAGGACCTTCACGCGCGCGCGCAGCCCGTCGACCAGTTCCTGGGTGGGCAGTACGCCGACATCGGCGGTGAGCAGCGTGTCCTCGATCTCCTCCCAGGTGTCCTCATCGAGGTGCTCGCGCGACAGGAGCGTGAGCAGCCCCTTGCCGAGGGCGTTCTGGGAGCGGGAGAGCCGGGCGCGCAGGCGGATCAGGCGGCCGGCGGTGGGCTCCGGGACCTCGATCTCGACGGGCGGGAGCTCTTCGACGACGGGAGGTTCCTCGACGGCGGTCGGTGCTCCGCCGCCCGGAAGGTCCACCTCCTCTATGGTCCGGCGCGGTTCGTCGCGCGGCGTTTCGGCCTCGTCGCCGACGTGCGGCTCGGCCGGAGGGGCGGTGATGTCGGGGGCGGCGGGGGGCGGCGGAGGCAGCTGCTTCTTGCGACGGCTGCCGACGATGAGCCCACCGAGCGCGCCGAGCACGACCACGGCGATGACTACAGCAAGGATGAGGATGTCCATAACACAGCCAGTATGCGTGACCTCCCGCTCGGCCGTTCGTCGTACGCGCAGGGGCCACAAGCTCGGAAGGCGGGCCTCTGGCAGTCTGACGACCCGTCAGCTATGGTCCCCGCACACCCGCCCGGTGAAGGGGGACCCCCATGCCCGTCACGGTCGTACGCTTCAACCTCGTCGAGCCCGACGCGACCCCCGCCTCGCTCACCGCCCGCTATCGGGCGGCCCTGGAGATGGCCGCGTACGCCGACGAGCACGGCATCACCACCGTGCAGACGGAGGAGCACCACGGCGCCGACAACAACTGGCTGCCGTCGCCCTTCGCCTTCGCGGCCGCGGTCTTCGGCGCGACCCGGCGCATCGCGGTCACCGTTTCGGCGATCATCGGCCCGCTGCACGACCCGCTGCGGCTGGCCGAGGAGATCGCCGTACTGGATCTGCTGAGCGGCGGGCGGCTGGTGACGGTCGCCGGGATCGGGTACCGGCCCGAGGAGTACGCCCTGTTCGACGTGGACTGGAAGCGGCGCGGCAAGATCCAGGACGAGCTCCTCGACACCCTGCTCAAGGCGTGGACCGGCGAGCCGTTCGAGTACCGGGGCCGTACGGTCCGGGTCACTCCGCGCCCGTACACCGATCCGCACCCGCTGCTGCTGGTCGGCGGCTCCTCGAAGGCCGCCGCCCGCCGGGCCGCCCGGCTCGGTCTGCCGTTCTTCCCCAGCGCGCATCTGCCGGAGCTGGAGGCGTACTACAAGGAGCGGCTCGTCGAGTACGGCACCGAGGGCTGGACCATGATGCCGGCCGCCGAGACGCCGCTGCTGCACGTGGCCGAGGACCCCGACCGGGCGTGGGCGCGCTACGGCGGGCATTTCCTGCACGAGGCGCGGACGTACGCCTCCTGGCAGTCCGGGGACGTGCGGTCGGCGGTGAAGTCGGCGGCCACGACGGTGGAGGAGCTGCGTGCCGAGGGCGTGTACCGGATCGTGACGCCGCAGGAGTGCGTAAGCCTGGGCTTCGACAACTACGTCTTGCATCCGCTGTCGGGCGGGATGCCGGTGGAGGAGGGGTGGCGGGGCCTGCGGCTGTTCGCGGAGGAGGTGCTTCCGGCGCTGGGCGACTGACGCGCGCGGATATTCGATGGCCCTGGCCGGGCGGCGGCTTATCCACTGGGAACGTGCCGGACGACGTCTATCAGTCCGGCGGCTTCGAGTCCTGGCGTAGGACCGTGTGGGGATCGCAGTTCGTGCGCGCGCTGGGTGCGCGCTTCCTGCCCGTACTGGCCGAGCGGGACCTGGCGGTGGAGGCCGGGGAGGTGCCGGAGTTCCTGCGCGAGGTCGCCCTGCTGCGCGCCCATCTCGACGCGATCGCGCAGGGCGCCAAGCACCCGCGGACGGTCGATATCTGGTGACGTACGAGAACCGCCGCCCCGGCTCGGGCAGTGGCCGAGCCGGGGCGGCGGCGGGTTACGGGGAGAGGGGCAGCGGGGACTTGGCCCTTCTCCCCGAGTTCGGGGGCCGGTCAGCCCATGTCCTCCAGCTTCTTGCCCTTGGTCTCGGGCACGAACTTGAGGATGAAGGGGATGGAGAGGAAGGCGAACACCGCGTACATGACGTAGGTGAGCGACAGGTTCCAGTCCGACAGGTCCGGGAAGGTGATCGTGATCACCCAGTTGGCGATCCACTGGGCCGAGGCGGCCACACCCAGGGCGGCGGCGCGGATCTTGTTCGGGAAGACCTCACCGAGCATGACCCAGACGACCACGCCCCAGGACAGGGCGAAGAAGAGAACGAACGCGTTGGCGGCGATCAGCGCCACGTAGCCCTGCGCGGTCGGCAGCGGGTCGTTGCCGTTCTGGAAGGAGAAGGCCCAGGCGGCCGCCGCGAGCGCGATGCCCATGCCGACGGAGCCGATGAGGGCGAGCGGCTTGCGGCCGATGCGGTCGACGAAGATCATCGCGATCACGGTGCCGATGATGTTGATGATCGAGGTCTCGAACGAGTAGAAGAACGAGCTCGACGGGTCGACGCCCACGGACTGCCACAGCAGGTTCGAGTAGTAGAAGATGACGTTGATGCCGACCAGCTGCTGGAAGACGGACAGGCCGATACCGATCCACACGATCGGCAGCAGACCGAACCGGCCGCCCAGCAGGTCCCGGAACGTGGACTTGTGGTCGCTGCGCATGGCCTGGTCGATCTCGGCGACCCGGCCGTCCAGGTCGGTGCCGCCCTCGACGTCGGCGAGCACCTTCTTGGCGTCGTCGATGCGGCCGACGCTGATCAGATAGCGCGGGGACTCGGGGATGGCGAAGGACAGCAGGCCGTAGATCACGGCGGGTACGAGCATCACGCCGAGCATCCACTGCCAGGCCTCCAGGCCCGCGACCGTCCCGCGCTCCTCGCCGTCGGCCATGTTGAGGATGGCCCAGTTGACGAGCTGGGAGACGGCGATGCCGATGACGATGGCGGCCTGCTGGAACGAGGCGAGCCGGCCGCGGTAGGCGGGCGGGGCGACCTCGGCGATGTAGGCCGGGCCGATGACCGAGGCCATGCCGATGGCGATGCCGCCGAGGACACGCCAGGCGGCGAGGTCCCACGCGGCGAACGGGAGGCCGGAACCGACGGCACTCACGGCGAACAGCACCGCCGCGATCTGCATGACGCGGATGCGGCCGATGCGGTCGGCTATGCGGCCGGCGATCGCGGCGCCCACGGCACTACCGAGCAGGGCGCTGGCGGCGACGGTCCCGGTGACGCCGGAGCTGAGGTCGAACCGGGCCTGGATGCCGCCGTTGGCTCCGTTGATGACGGAGCTGTCGTAGCCGAAGAGGAAGCCGCCCATGGCGGCCGCCGCGGTGATGAAGACGACGTGCCCGAGATGCTCGGGGTGCGCCGTCCTGGCTCCTGACGTGGGTGCCTGCGCTGTGCTGGTCACGTGTACTCCTCGGGCACCGGCAACGCTGCCGGGTGAAGGCAAAAGCAACGTCGCCCAACCTATGTCTTCAAGTTTCGAAGTCAAGAGGAGGTATGTGTGACCTTGGAGACCAGAGGTGATGGGAATGTGTTCAATTCTTGAATGAAACAGGGAGTGTGCGTCAGCGCAGTCGCTGGCTGATGACCTTGGACACCCCGTCGCCCTGCATGGAGACGCCGTACAGCGCGTCGGCGACCTCCATCGTGCGCTTCTGGTGGGTGATCACGATCAGCTGCGAGGCTTCCTGCAGCTCCTGCATGATGCGGATCAGCCGCTGCAGGTTGGTGTCGTCGAGGGCGGCCTCGACCTCGTCCATGACGTA
Organism: Streptomyces regalis; assembly: GCF_001509475.1. GTDB lineage: Bacteria > Actinomycetota > Actinomycetes > Streptomycetales > Streptomycetaceae > Streptomyces > Streptomyces regalis. The sequence goes on along the minus strand of NZ_LLZG01000364.1, from coordinate 130,057 downwards.
GAACGGGCTCGGCCGGGCCTTGAAGATCGACACCAGCAGGGCAACGGCGGTGAGTGAGCGCTCACCACCCGAGAGCAGCGACAGCCGCTTGACCTTCTTGCCGGGGGGACGTGCCTCGACGTCGACACCCGTGGTGAGCATGTTGTCGGGATCGGTCAGGATCAGCCGCCCCTCGCCACCGGGGAAGAGCCGGCTGAAGACGCCCTCGAACTCCCGGGCCGTGTCCCGGTAGGCCTCGGTGAAGACCTGCTCGACGCGCTCGTCGACCTCCTTGACGACCTGGAGCAGGTCGGCTCGGGTCTTCTTCAGGTCCTCGAGCTGCTCGCTGAGGAACTTGTGCCGTTCCTCCAGCGCCGCGAACTCCTCCAGCGCGAGCGGGTTGACCTTGCCGAGCTGCTGGTAGGCGCGCTCGGCGGACTTGAGCCGCTTCTCCTGTTCGCCCCGGACGAAGGGCTTGGGCTGGTTGCGGGGGTGCTCGGGGTCCTCGGGGAGCTGCTCGCCCTCGGCGGCCAGGGAGGGCGGTACGAGCTGGTGGGGGCCATACTCGGAGACGAGCCCGGCCGGCTCGACGCCCAGTTCCTCCAGCGCCTTGGTCTCCAGCTGCTCGATCCGCATCCGCTTCTCGGCGCCGAGGACTTCGCCACGGTGGACGGAGTCGGTCAGCTTGTCGAGTTCGCCCTTGAGGTCGCGGCCTGCGGTGCGGGCGGCGGCCAGCTCCTGCTCACGCCGCGCCTTCGCGGCTTCGGCGGCGGTGCGCTCCTCGTCGGCGCGGGCGAGGGAGACCTCGACGTGCGCGAGGAGTTGGCGCGCGCCGGAGGCGACGGCTTCGGCGACGGCCGCCTCGTGGCGCAGCCTCGCCCGCCGCTGCTCGGCACGCGCGCGTGCCTCTCGCTCCGCTCGGGCGGCGCGGTCGAGGGAGTCGGCGCGGCCGGCGAGTCCCTTGACACGTTCTTCGTGCGTACGGACCTGGAGGCGCGCCTCCATCTCGGTCTGGCGCGCGTTGGCGCCGTCGGCGGCGAGACGGTCCCGTACCGACGTGTCGGGTTCCTCCTCGACCGGCATCTCCTCGGCGACGGCCAGCCGTTCGGCCAGCTCCTCGACCTCCTGGAGGGCCTTGTCGAGGGCGTCCTGGGCCCGCGCTGCGGCGGCGACGGAGCGCTCCGCTTCGCCCGCGGCGCCCCTTGCCTGGCCTGCGAGCCGGCCGAGCTGCTGGGCGACCGCCGACTTCTCCCGGTCGGCCGCCCGGCGCCGCTCCCCCAGTGCCTCCACGAGCCCGGCACACTCCTTGCGCCGCTCACCCGCCGCATGCTGTGCCCCGGCCAGCTCCTCACACCGGACGGCCAGCTCTTCCAGCTCGGCAGCGGCCTCGTCCACGGAGGCCTGCACTTCGAGCAGACTGGGCGCCCCGGCGGACCCCCCGTGCGCGAAGTGCGCGCCCAGCAGGTCGCCTTCGGCGGTGACGGCGATGAGGTCGGGGTGGGTATAGACGAGGTCTTCGGCGTCTTCGAGGGTGCCGACGACGACGATGCCGCGCAGGAGACGGCGTACGGACGGCATGAGCTCGGAGGGGCCGCGGACGAAATGTGCCGCGTGAGGATGCCGGGCGTCTGCGGGTTCATCGTGGCTTGTCGCGCCCCGCGGCGGAGCCGCATATTGATACAGCCCCGCGCCCCTGGGGTCGGCTGCCGCACCGGTGTCCTGCGGTGCTCCCGCCAGCAGCAGCGACGCCCGTCCACCGTCCTGCTTGCGCAGGAGTCTGATCGCGTCTGCCGCGGCCGACGGTGAGGTGACCGCCAGGGCATCCGCCGCTGCGCCGAAGGCGGCCGCCAGTGGCACCTCGTACCCGGGCGTCACCGTCAGCAGTTCCGCGGCCGGGCCCAGCAGCCCCGTGAGACGGTCCTTCGCACCCAGCAGCGCGCCCGTGCCGTCCTTGCGCCGCAGCCCCAGCGCCAGCGCCTCGTGGCGGGCCTGGGTCGCGGCGCGCCCCCGTTCCGCCGCGGTGGCCGCCTCGCGGGCCGCGGACAGGGCGGCCTCCGCCTCCGTGAGCTGCTGCTTCGCCGCCTCGTGCTGCTCGGCGAGTTCCGCGTCGCCGGCGTCCAGGCCGTCGACCTCGGCTTTCAGGGCCTCGTACTCCTCCTGCGCGGCGAAGGCCCGCTCCTGGGCCTCGTCGCGGGCAGCGGCCAGGCGGTCGATCTCGGCCTGGGCGGAGGCGGCACGCGAACGGGCCGCGTTGACCTGGCCGTTCAGCCGGGCGAGGCCCTCGCGGCGGTCCGCGATGGCGCGGGCGACGTCCTTCAGGCGCCGTTCTTCCTGCGTGAGCTCACGTTCCAGTTCGGCACGGTGGGCGACCGTGTCCTCAAGGGCCCGCTCGGCCGCCTCCAGGGCCGCTTCGAGCTCGGCCTCCTGCTCGCGGATCCGGGCGGCCTCGCGCTCCATGTCCTCGGGGTCGCGGCCCCGGCGTTCCTCCAGCGGTGCGGACGTGGCGCTCTTCACGCGCGCGTCGGCCAGCGAGATCGTGCCGCGCACCCGCTCCGCGAGCTGGGACAGCTCGTACCAGGTCTGCTGGGCCCGCTGCAGCCGCGGCGTGAGCTGCCGTACCTCGTCCTCCAGGAGGGCCTCGCGCTGGAGCGCCTTCTTCAGCTCCTGCTCGGCGGACTCCTTGCGCTCCTTCAGGGCGGCCTCGTCGGCGACCTCGGCCTGGAGCGCCTCCTGGAGCCGTACGAGATCGTCGGCGAGGAGGCGGAGCCGGGCGTCGCGCAGATCCGCCTGGATGACGGCGGCCCTTCTCGCCACCGCCGCCTGGCGGCCCAACGGCTTCAACTGCCGGCGCAGCTCGTCCGTCAGGTCCTGCACGCGCGCGAGGTTGGCCTGCATCGCGTCCAGTTTCCGAAGGGCCTTCTCCTTGCGCTTGCGGTGCTTGAGGACGCCTGCGGCCTCCTCGATGAAGGCGCGGCGGCCCATGGGGTCGGCGTGCAGGACGGAGTCGAGCTGGCCCTGGCCGACGATGACGTGCATCTCGCGGCCGATGCCGGAGTCGGAGAGGAGCTCCTGGATGTCGAGGAGGCGGCAGGTGTCGCCGTTGATCTGGTACTCGCTGCCGCCGTTGCGGAACATGATCCGAGTGATGGTGACCTCGGAGTACTCGATGGGCAGTGCGCCATCGGAGTTGTCGATGGTCAGCGAAACCTCGGCACGGCCAAGTGGCGGACGGCCGGTCGTGCCGGCGAAGATGACGTCCTCCATCTTGCCGCCGCGCAGCGACTTGGCACCCTGCTCGCCCATGACCCAGCTGAGCGCGTCCACGACGTTGGACTTGCCCGAGCCGTTCGGACCGACGACGCACGTGATCCCCGGCTCGAACCGGAGCGTGGTCGCCGAGGCGAACGACTTGAACCCGCGGAGGGTCAGGGCCTTGAGGTGCACGCCGCTGGACTCTACCTTCCGCTGGTATCCCACTCCATGAACCCGCGGTTTCACCGATGAACGTGCAGGGCACACCAGACGTTAAAGAGGGTGAAAGGATGCGCGGGGCAGTAAGCCGGGAGCAAGAAAGAAGGGACGCCGAAGCGTCCCTTGCAACTTCTGACGGCTGGCGGACCAGTCGCCTGACAACTACTTAGCGGTTGGATACGGGCCGCCCAACCACTGCTTGTGCTGTTGTGGAGCGATGCAGTGATCAGGTGAGCGCAGGCTCCGCCTGGTGTGCGTCGATGCTCTCCATGATCCTGTCGTGAGAAGCGGCAGCCTGCAGAGCGTCGTTCTCCGCCTGGATCCGTCCGAGCTCGGATTCCAGGTCCTGGACACGCTGCTGGAGCCGTCGCATCTCGGCGAGGAGTCGAGGGTCGGAGCCGCCGACGTAACCGAGAAGCGCCTTTGCCATGATGGATGGTCCTCCACACTGAGTGACCGACCGATGCGGTGTGGGTCGTGAGGGATTCGCACCCGCGGTTGCTTGGCAGGCCTGGAGTTGTGCTGCCGTTCAGCCATGCCAAACAGCTAAGGTGCGCGGGGCTTTCAGCGTCTCACCAAAAAGTTTGACGGTCAACACGATCACGCCCCGTATTGGCGGGCAACCCGGGGGCGCGCGGCCGGAAAGCGGCGGCGCGGCGACTCCTGCGGGGCCTCAGGGCGTGGCGATCATCCTTACCGCCGGAGCCTGCCACTGCAACCGGGTTCTTGGCAACCACCTGCTCCTTTCTGCTCGGGGCAGTTGCCGGTGGCAGGTCCCTCCGCTTGTGCCGGGGCCGCTTTACAGATCCGGCTCAGCGGATGGCGAAGCCGTCGTAACCCCCGCGAGGTGTGTCCCAGATCTCGGTGACACCGTCCACATGCCCGGGCGTGTCGTCACCCTGGAGCCAGTCCAGCAGCCCCTCGCAGCCGTCCCGGGCCCCCTCCGCGACGACCTGGACCCGTCCGTCGTCCAAATTGAGAGCAAAACCACTCAGGCCGCCGATCTCGAGCGCCTTGGCCCGCGTGAACCAGCGAAAACCCACGCCTTGTACGCGTCCACGCACCCAGGCGACCAGCCGTACATCCTCGCTCATGAGTGCAACCTAACGGGCCAATGTCTCTTCGGGCACTTCCTCCTCCGGCGCCATGCGGTACCGTCCCCACCCAATGAATCCCATATGAAACTCACACGATCGAGTGAGTTCTGTGAGGACGTTGAGACCGCACGGACGAGGAAGGCCAGAACATGGGACGCCACCGACGCTCCGCCGCCGGCCGCGCCGCCACGGGCCGCGCCACGGGGGTCACACATACGGACGGCTCCTATACAGAGGGCCACGCCCCGCGGGACTCGCACACGGGCGACCACCCCACACAGATGGGCATCGCGCCGTATCTGAATCCGGAGGCGTACGCCGAGGCCTACGCGAAGAGCGACGCCTACCTCTTCGCCTCGGACGACGGCTACGACCGGATCACCGGCCCCACGACCTTCCCGAGCGACGCCGCATCCGGCAGTGGCTCCGCCGCGGGTGCGGCCACCGCAGTCCTCCGCAGTGACGGCTTCACGCCCTCCGGCGGCTCCCGGCAGCCCGCGGGCGGCTCGCACCGCCGCCGCAAGAAGAAGGCCGTGGCTCCGGTGAAGACCGGGCTGCTCGGCGTCTCCGCGGCGGTCGCCCTGGGCACGGTCGCGGTCACCACCGGCGCGATACCCGGCATCGAAAACTACCAGCTCGGCGGTTCGGGCGCCGCGGACAAGGTGCAGGCCGCCGACACCCCGACCAACGCCCCGAGCGAGCAGGGCGGCACGTCCGGCAGCGCCGACAGCCACGCCGACGGCGGCTCGACGAGCCGCGACGTCCAGCGGCCCGCCTCGCCGTCCCCGTCGACCTCGTCGGCCGCGCCGACGAAGACCCCGTCGAAGAAGCCGTCGGCCACGCCCAGCCAGAAGCCGAAGGAAACCCCTTCGCGTACGGCGACGAAGGCGCCCGAGAAGGAGAAGACCCGCGCCCCCGTGACGGTGTCCGCGGAGACCGCCGCCGCGGCCGAGGTGCTGAGCCTCGTCAACGACGAGCGCGCCCAGGTGGGCTGCAGCGCGGTCGCCGCCAACAGCTCACTGGCCGATCTGGCCCAGGACTTCAGCGAGGACATGGCCGAGCGCGGCTTCTTCGACCACACCGACCCCACCGGGGCCTCCCCGTGGGACCGGGCCGCGAAGGCGGGCATAACCGACCTCGGCGGCGAGAACATAGCCCGCGGCCAGGCCGACGCGGCCGCGGTGATGGACGCCTGGATGAACAGCCCGGGCCACAAGGCCAACATCCTGAACTGCGACTTCAAGACGCTGGGGGTCGGTGTGCACTTCGGCTCCGGCGGGCCCTGGTGGACGCAGGACTTCGGCTACTGACCGGCTGTCAGTCCTCGGCGAGGCCCACAGGGCGCAGGGCCGACCGGTAGTCGCCGGTGGCGACGAGGTCGTCGATGACCTGGACCATGGCGGGGATGCCCGGGTCCCGGACCATCAGGTTGTCCCAGCCGTAGAAGTACCGGCCGCCGAGACATTCCCCGGCGTCCTTCCAGCGGTCCATCAGGCGGCGCGCCTCGTCGAGGGTGAAGACGGTCCCGGACCAGCGCTGTCCGTCGGCGAACGTCACCCACATGTCGACATCGCCGACCTCGTCGAGGTCCTCCCCCGCGCCCGCGACGAAGCAGATCTCGTACCCGTCCCTGCGCACCCAGTTCATTACGGCGCGACTCAGGCGGCCGCGACGCGCCCCCGCGCGAACACCTTCGCCGTCTCGGCCACCCGGCGCCCGAGGTGCTCGGCCGTCGCGACGTCGGCCTTGTGGACGGCCTCCGGGCCCTGGTCGGCGTTGGTCTGGGCGGCGGCGCCGGCGAAGACGCCGAGGCGGTTGAGGTCGTTCTCGGAGCCAGCGCTGTTGTTCCAGCCGGGGAGCAGGCCGAGGTTGATCCAGTGCATGCCGAGCTGGGCGGCCAGGATCTGGAAGAACTGCAGGGTGTGCAGCTTGTCGCCGCTCTTGGAGGCGGAGTTGGTGAAGCCGGCGGCCAGCTTGTCGGTCCAGGCCTGCTCGGCCCAGCGCTTCGAGGTGGCCTCCGCGAAGACGTGGAAGGCGCCGGACGCGGTGCCCATGTAGGTCGGCGAACCGAACACGATGGCATCCGAGCCGTCGAGGGTCGCCCACTGCTCCTCGGTGATCTCGTCCACCTTGATCAGGTGCACCTCGGCACCGGCCTCGACGGCACCCGATCGGACGGCCTCGGCGATGACGGCGGTGTGGCCGTAGCCGGAGTGGTAGGCGATGGAGACAACAGGGGTGGTCACGTACGTACTCCTGAGATAGGCAGCTCACTGGTGATAACGAAAGGAAAGCACTAACTTTTAGGTAGTGCAATCTGCCGGTTAGCGCTGCATTCGCGTACGCTTGAGATATGGACACCACGCAGGAGCGCACGGAGGCGCAGAACCTCCCGTACGACGTGTTCGCCAAGGCCTGTCCCTCGCGCGGCACACTGGAGCACGTCACGGGCCGCTGGGGCGGACTCACGCTGGGCGCCCTGTACGAGGGCTCGCTGCGCTTCAACGAGCTGCGCCGCCGTGTCGACGGCGTCAGCGAGAAGATGCTGTCCCAGACACTGCACGCCCTGGAGCGCGACGGCCTGGTGCACCGCGAGGCCCAGCCGACCAATCCGCCCCGCGTGGACTACGAGCTGACGCCGCTGGGCCGTGACGTCGCCGAGCGGCTGCTGAGCCTCATCCACTTCGTGGAGGGCCGGATGGACGACGTGCTCGCGGCACGTCAGCACTACGACGAGACGCGCGGCGCCCGCTGACACTTCGGGCAGAAGTAGCTGGACCGGTTCATCCAGGGCCGCCGGCGCATCGGCGTACCGCACCGCTTGCACGGCAGCCCTTCACGGCCGTACGCGTCCAGCGATCGGTCGAAGTAGCCCGACTCGCCGTTGACGTTGACGTACAGGCTGTCGAAGCTGGTGCCGCCCACCGCGAGGGCGGCGTTCATCACGTCCCTTACGTGGCCCAGGAGTTCGAGGGTGCGCGGGCGGGTGAAGGTCGCCGTCGGGCGGTCGTAGTGGAGGCGGGTGCGCCACAGGGCCTCGTCCGCGTAGATGTTGCCGACACCGCTGATCAACGACTGGTCGAGCAAGGCCCGTTTGATCGTCGTGCGCTTGCGGCGCAGAGCCTGGTGGAAGGCCTCGTCGTCGAAGAGCGGGTCGAGGGGATCGCGGGCGATGTGCGCGATGACGTCGGGCAGGCCGCCGTGGGTGTTGTCGTGCAACGACAGGCCGCCGAAGGTGCGTTGGTCCACGAAGCGCAGTTCGGTGCCGAGCACGTCCGCGAAGCGCACGCGGATCCTGAGGTGCTTCTCGTCGGGCACGCTCTGCGGCTGCATCAGCAGCTGGCCGCTCATCCCGAGGTGGGCCAGGATCGACTGCTCCGTGTCCTCCAGGGGCAGCCACAGGTACTTGCCGCGACGGCTCGGCGTGCCGATGCGGTGGCCCTTGAGGCGGTGCGCGAAGTCGTCCGCGCCCGCGACATGGCGGCGTACGGCACGCGGGTGCAGCACCTCGGCGTCGGCGACAGTGCGATGGGCGACCCACCGCTCCAGACCGCGTCGGACGACCTCGACCTCGGGCAACTCGGGCATGGCTCCCCCGTACTCCCCGTGTTCCTACGACTCAGGATATGAGCCGAGCGCCCGGCCCAGGGCAGGCACGGGCGCTCGGATCGCGCTGTTCCGGTCAGGCGGAGGCCGATGACGCGTCGGCGTCAGCGTCAGCGTCGGGCTCGGCGGCTTCGGCTGCCGCCTTCGCCTTCTTGGCGCGCTCCTCCGCTGCGGCCTTGATGGACCGCCACGCGGATTCCGCGGCCTGCTGCTCCGCCTCCTTCTTGCTGCGGCCGGTGCCGGTGCCGTACGAGACGCCTCCGACGCGGGCGGCAGCAGTGAAGGTCTTCTCGTGGTCGGGGCCGGTCTCCGTGACCAGGTACTCGGGGACTCCGAGGCCTTCGGTCGCGGTGAGCTCCTGGAGACTGGTCTTCCAGTCCAGGCCGGCTCCGAGGTTCGAGGACTTCTCGATCAGGGGGTCGAACAGGCGGTGTACCAGCTCCGCCGCCGAGTCCAGGCCCTGGTCGAGATAGACCGCGCCGATCACCGCTTCCAGGGTGTCGGCGAGGATGGACGCCTTGTCCCGGCCGCCCGTGCCCTCTTCACCGCGGCCGAGCCGGATGAAGGAGCCAAGGTCAAGGCCGCGACCGACCTCCGCCAGCGCACGCGAGTTGACCACCGCGGCCCGCAGCTTGGCCAGCTGGCCTTCGGGCAGGTCGGGGTGGGTGCGGTACAGCGTGTCCGTGACCACGAGGCCGAGGACGGAGTCCCCGAGGAACTCCAGGCGCTCGTTGGTGGGCAGACCGCCGTTCTCGTATGCGTAGGAACGGTGGGTCAGCGCACGCACCAGAAGGGCGGACTCGAGCTTGTACCCGAGCCGCCCTTCCAACAGCGTGTGGGACGAGGCTGTGTTGTCCGCTGCGTTCTTCTTCGGCGTGGACACAGTGCCTCTCACCAGCCGCTCAGACCTCGAGGACCTGGCGCTTGTTGTAGGTGCCGCACGACGGGCACGCGATGTGCTGCTGCTTGGGCTCGTGGCAGCGCTCGCACGCAACCAGAGTGGGGACCGCAGCCTTCCACTGCGACCGGCGGTGGCGCGTGTTGCTGCGCGACATCTTCCGCTTCGGAACAGCCACGGCTACTTCTCCTGCTTCTCGTCGACGCCCGGTTCGGCGCCGCTCATCTCGTCCTTCTCGCCGTCTTCGAGTGAACCGGCGAGTCCCTGCAGTGCCGCCCAACGGATGTCGACGGCGTCATGGTGGTGGTCCGGGTCGTCCGCGAGGCGTGCGCCGCACTCGGCGCACAGTCCCGGGCAGTCTTCCTGGCACACCGGCTGCATCGGCAGTGCGAGCACCACCGCATCGCGCAGCACGGATTCGAGGTCGAACAGGCCGTCCTCGAGAAAGAGCCTGTCCTCGTCGTCCTCGGCGTCGTCGCCGGGTTCCGCACCGTGGTGGTGACGGCCCCGATCATCGGCGTCAGGGTACGAGAACATCTCCTGGAAGTCCGCTTCGACGTCGAGCTGAAGCGGCTCCAGACACCTTACGCACTCCCCCTCGGCCTGTGCACGGCCGGTGCCTGTGACAAGCACACCTTCCATGACCGACTCGAGTCGGAGCTCGAGCTCCACCGGGGCGCCTTCCGGCACTCCGATGACTCCCTGGATACCGAAGTCCTTGGGAGCGTCGACCGTGCGGGTCAGGCGCTGCAGCGCACCGGGCCGCCGGCCCAGCTCGTGTGTGTCGAACACGAGAGGGTTGCGGTGGTCGAGGCGGGCTGTCACGCCATTCCTGCTTTCGATCTACTGAGCTCAGAGGGTTGCTGCCCTGCGGTGTTCCCGGGCAGCGTTGATCGCGGACGTACACGCGACCGAAGAGCCAGGATACTGGACCTTTCGCTCACGGCCCAATCCGGTGGCCCCTTACTGGCCTCGCCCCTGCTCGTAGGCCCGCAACTGCTCCGCGCTGATCATGCTGGTGTCGAAGAGGCTGGTCTCGTCGAGGGCGTAGCCCTGGTCGCCCTGCGAGGTCTGCTGCGCGGCCTGCTGCTGGGCCTGGTTCGGGTCGTAGGCGGCCTGCTGGGGGGCGTAGCCCTGGTAGGCGTAGGGGTCGGCCTGCTGGTAGCCGTACGGGTCCTGCTGACCGCCGTAGCCCTGCTGGTAGCCGCCGTACGGATCCGCGTTCTGCTGCTGGTAGCCGTACGCCGGCTGCACGGCCGCCTGCTGGTCGTACTGCTGCTGTTGCTGGGCGGGCTGCTCGGCGGGGGCTGACGGGGCGTCCCGCTCGGCGAGGGCGGCGAGGTCGGCCAGGTAGTCGGCGTCGCTGGAGTGCTGGACCGTGCTCATGTCGTCGGCGAGGGCGCCGAGGTCGTCCGTGGCGATACGGCCGTGCAGCTTCTGGCGGCCGCGGCCGACGGCCTCCAGGGTCTTGGCCAGGACCGCCTCGAAGGCGCCGAGCTTGACGTCGACGTACTCGTCGGCGGTGCGGCGCAGGGTCTCGGGGTCGTGGCTGCGCTCGGGGGCGTCCTCGTCCTCGTAGCCCTGCTCGTCGGTGCCGGGGCCGGTGCCGAGGAGCTTCTCGCGGCCGCGGCCGACGGAACCGAGGGTCTTGGTGAGGACGACCTCGAAGTTGGCGAGCTTGGAGTCGACGTAGTCGTCGGCCTCCGCGACGATCTCCTCGGCCTCCTTGCGGGCCTCGGCGAGGATGCGGTCGGCCTCGGCCTGGGAGCGGCGGGCGACCTCCGTGTCGGAGATCAGGGAGCCGCGCTCGGCGTGCGCGGAGTGGATGATCCGCTCGGCCTCCTGACGGGCCTGCTCGACCATCTGCTCGCGGTCGCCGATCAGCTCCTGGGCCTGGGCGAGGGAGCCGGGCAGGGCCTCGCGGACCTCTTCGAGCATCGAGAGCAGGTCGGCTCGGTTGACCACGCACGAGGCCGACATGGGCATCGACCGGGCACCCGAGACGGCCGCGACGATCTCGTCGAGCTTCTTCTGTACGTCCACCGTGTGCTCGCCACTCTCTACAGCTGTGAAGGAGACGGACGGGACGACTGTAGCCCCATCAGTCCCTGCGGAGGCGCTTGTTCAGGGCTTCGAGGACCACCGGGGGCACCAGGTGGGAGACGTCTCCGCCCCAGGTGGCGACTTCCTTGACGAGCGAGGAGGAGAGGAAGCTGTAGGTCGGGTTGGTCGGCACGAACAGCGTCTCGACGCCGGACAGGCCGTTGTTCATCTGGGCCATCTGCAGCTCGTAGTCGAAGTCGCTGACCGCGCGCAGGCCCTTGACGATGGCGGGAATGTCGCGCTGCTTGCAGAAGTCGACGAGGAGGCCGTGGAAGGCCTCGACCCGCACGTTCCCGTACTCGGCCGTGACCTGGCGGATCAGGTCGAGCCGTTCCTCGACCTCGAACAGGCCCTTCTTGGACTTGTTGATCATGACTGCGACGTAGACCTCGTCGTACAGCCTGGAGGCGCGGGAAATGATGTCGAGATGTCCGTTGGTGATCGGGTCGAACGACCCGGGACAGACGGCGCGGCGCACTTGTGATCCCTCGCTCTCCGGTCCGGTCATCGTGCGTCTTCGCACGTAGAGGCGGCGCGACCGTACCAAAACGTTCCCTCGCCGTAGCGACGGGCCCGGAGCGCTTCGAAGCCGTCCGGCCACCTGAATTCGCCGCCTCTGGTGCTGCGCTCCACGGTGACGAGTGCCTCCGGCGCGAGCCAGCCCCCCGAGCGGAGTGTGAGGAGAATCTCGCGAAGATCGTGATCTGTGACTCTGTACGGCGGGTCCAGGAAGACGATGTCGTACGGCTCGGCCGGCGCCGGGGTCTGGATGATCTGCTCGGCTTTGCCCGCCCTCACCTCGGCGCCGGGGAGGCCGAGATTCTTTACGTTCTCGCGGATCACGCGGGCGGCTCGGGCATCGGCCTCGACGAGGAGGGTGTGGCCGGCGCCGCGCGACAGTGCTTCCAGGCCGACTGCGCCTGAACCGGCGTACAGGTCGAGGACCCTCTCCCCCTCCAGGGGGCCGCCGAGCAGGGACTGCCAGGTCGAGAAGAGACCTTCGCGTGCGCGGTCGGAGGTGGGGCGGGTGCCGGTGCCTGGGGGGACGGCGAGGCGACGTCCGCCGGCTGCGCCGGCGATCACGCGGGTCATCTTTGGTCCTTGGTTGTGGGCGGCTTTAGGTCTCAGTGTGGCTGGTCGCGCCCGCGCGGCGGTAGCCGCATATGGATTACAGCCCCGCGCCCCTGAGGAGTCTCCCTCACCCCTTTTCCAAGTACTGCTCCCTTTCCTCGTCCAAGAGGGCGTCCAGGGCCGTCCGTAGGCCGGGGAGCTGCGTCAGCTCAGGGTCCGCCGCCACCAGCGCCGCCGCCTCGTCCCGCGCCTCGGCGATGATCTCCTCGTCCTCGATGACGGCGAGGACCCGCAGGGAGGTACGGGCTCCGGACTGGGCCTGGCCCAGGACGTCGCCCTCGCGGCGCTGTTCCAGGTCGATGCGGGAGAGTTCGAAGCCGTCGAGGGTGGACGCGACGGCGTTGAGGCGCTGGCGAGCCGCGCTCGCCTCCGGCATCTCGGTGACCAGGAGGCAGAGGCCGGGGGCGGAGCCTCGGCCCACACGGCCGCGCAGCTGGTGGAGCTGGGAGACGCCGAATCGGTCGGCGTCCATGATCACCATCGCCGTGGCGTTGGGGACGTTCACGCCGACCTCGATGACCGTCGTGGCGACCAGGACGTCCGTGTCGCCGGCGGCGAAGCGGCGCATCACGGCGTCCTTGTCGTCGGGGTGCATCCGACCGTGCAGGATCTCGACCGAGAGGCCCTGCAGGGGGCCCTTGGCGAGTTGGTCGGCCACCTCCAGGACGGCGAGGGGCGGGCGCTTCTCCGCCTCGTCCTCCGGGGACTTCTTCTTGCCGCTCTTCTTCGGGTCGTCCTCCTCGTCGCCGATGCGCGGGCAGACGACATACGCCTGATGGCCGTTCGCCACTTCTTCGCGCACCCGCTCCCAGGCGCGGGCCAGGAAGTGGGGCTTGTCGGCGGCCGGGACGACATGGGTGGCGATCGGTGAGCGGCCGGCCGGGAGCTGGTCGAGGACCGAGGTCTCCAGGTCGCCGAACACCGTCATCGCGACCGTGCGCGGGATGGGTGTGGCGGTCATCACGAGCAGGTGCGGTGGCTGCTTTCCCTTGCCGCGCAGGGCGTCGCGCTGCTCGACGCCGAAGCGGTGCTGCTCGTCGACCACGACCAGGCCGAGGTCATGGAACTGCACCTTGTCCTCGATCAGCGCGTGCGTGCCGATCACGATCCCGGCCTCTGCCGTGACCAGGTCGAGCAGCGCCTGGCGGCGGGCGGCCGCGCCCATGGAGCCGGTGAGCAGGACCACTTTGGTGGCCTGCTCGGCGCCGCCCAGCATTCCGCCCTCGGCCAGCTCGCCCATCATCTCGACGATCGAGCGGTGGTGCTGCTGGGCCAGCACTTCGGTGGGCGCGAGCATCGCGGCCTGGCCGCCCGCGTCGACGACGGCGAGCATGGCGCGGAGGGCCACCATCGTGTTGTGGGTGACCGTGAAGTTGTCGGTGATGTATGCGTGGCTCGGGTGAGCCACGCTGATGCACTGGGCCGGCTTTCGCCCCACGTACTCGACCGCGCGGATTCCCCGCAGGAAGGTGTGGTTCTTCGGCCGGCGCCGGACACGTTCGGTCTTGCGGGTCAGTCGGAACGGCGCGTAGTCGTCGGGCAGGGCAACCGAGACGTCGAATTCAGCTCGTTTCGGCAGGACGCGCGCACGGCCGCCCAGTGAGCGCACGAGCCAGGCGACATCGTCCGCAAGCCTGCGCGAGGCCGTGCGGAGCGAAAGGCCCATACCGTCCGCATGGACCGTGCCGTCGGTGTCCAGGAGCCCTTGCAGCAGAGCGAGACGGTTCTTGACCGACGTGTTCTTGAAAGCGTCGGGAACGAAGGTGCCATGCGACGTCTCGCCCCAGAGGTTCAGATCCCGCAGGGTCTGGATCACTGGGGTGCGGACGCCGTCGGAACGCTGGGAAAGCTGGATCGTGTAGTCGCAGCGGGAACCCTCAACAGGCACCAGACGGCATTCCGGCGCCACGGCGGCCGCCACGGCATCGCGAGTCTCGTCGTCGATCGTGGACAGACGGAGGTCGTGCGGGAATGAGCCGTCCCCGAGGAGAAGGCCGAACAGGTACGGGTCCAGTGGCAGCGCCGAGTCGCCTCCGAGATCGACCGGTGCTGCCGATGGGATGTGCCACTTCGAGGACCCGTCTGCCTTCAACGTGTCGAGACGGATCTCCCGCGTCGTCATGATCTTTGGAGCCTGGCCCCGGTCCCACCCACCACTCGTGCCGACGATCCAGAGGTGCTCGTCGTCGCATTCCACGGAACTTCCGTCGGAGAGGACCAAGCGCCACACATCGCGTTCTCCTTGCGGGAAGACGCCGTCGATCAGCGCGAGCTCCCCATTCGGCACGACGACTTCGTCCCCCACACTCATGTCGCCCATCCGACGGAAACCGGAGGGTGTGAGCACGAGTGAGTCGAGGGGTTGCGCCTTGCCCGATCCGACCTCTCCCTGGAGCAGCCGGTGCATCGGGTGTTCGGTGGCGATGTCGTCGAAGATCTCCTTGGAGACCTTCTCCTGGCCCTCGGTGAGGGTGAAGGGCAGACGGTCGTCGAAGGCCGTCAGGAGGCCGTCCGGCTTGGGTTTGCGGGCCACCGCGGGGAGTTGGGCGTCGGCGTGGCGGCGGCGGGCGAGGGCCACCTGGAGGACGAAGGCCTCGTCCCACTTGAGGCGGGAGCGGGCGTCCTCGATGTCCGCCTTGGTGTGCGGGCGGTGGATCTTCAGGAGGGCTTCCGGGAGGGAGACCAGGCCACGGCCCTCGCGCAGGGAGTCGGGCAGGGGGTCGATGGCCTCCTGGGCACGGGGAAGGACCGTCTGGATCGCTTTGCCGATCTTCCAGGACTCCAGCTTGGCGGTGGCCGGGTACAGGGGGATGAGGGCGCCGGCCCAGGTCTCGACGGTCTCGTCCGAGTCGCCGCGCAGCAACTCGTATGCCGGGTGGGCGAGTTGCAGGCGGCGGTTGAAGACGGAGACCTTGCCCGCGAACATGGCGCGTGTGCCCGGCAGGAGCTCCTTGTGGGGCTTGTGAACGCCGGCGCCGAAGAAGACCAGTTGGAGTCGGCCGCTGCCGTCCGTGATGGTGACTTCGAGGCGCTGGCCCTTGCCGCGCGGGGCCTTGGCGGAGGCGAAGGTGTGCAGGCGGGCGTCGGCGACCTGGGCGACCACCGTGACGTGCTCGTCCATGGGGAGGTCGGCGAGGTGGGTGAGCTGGCCGCGCTCCTCGTATCTGCGCGGGTAGTGGTGCAGGAGGTCACCGACGGTGTGCAGGCCGAGGTGCTCGGCCATCACCTTCGCGGTGGGAGGGCCGAGCACTTTCTTCAGGGGTTCTTCCAGTGCGGGCACGAGATCCATTCCACACCACGGCACTGACAATGCCGTAGAGGTCACGGCGGCCGCGAAGGTAAACGTCCCGGAAACCCCTGGTCAGGCGGCTCGTTCCGGCCCTAGGATGACGCGCTCCGGCCATCCTTTCGCGGTCACCGCCTCACCGGGACCGCCCGACCCCGCGCCGTCGCCAAGTCCCCCCAACGGCGCCGTGACGATGGACTCCCAGACCTCACAGTCATCCCAGGCCCCTCAACCGCCCCAGACACCTCATACGTTCCAGGTCGACCTGCGTGGTCTGGTGGACCTGCTCTCCCATCACCTCTACTCCAGTCCCAAGGTCTACCTGCGCGAGCTGCTGCAGAACGCGGTCGACGCCATCACCGCCAGACGCGCCGAGGAACCGGGCGCGCCCGCCGTGGTGCGGCTGTACGCCGAGTCGGGCGCCCTGCGGGTCGAGGACTCCGGTGTCGGGCTCACCGAGGCGGATGTGCACAACCTCCTCGCGACGATCGGACGCAGCTCCAAGCGTGCCGAGGGGCTGCAGGAGGCCCGGTCCGACTTCCTGGGGCAGTTCGGCATCGGTCTGCTGGCCTGTTTCGTGGTCGCCGAGCGGATCCGGGTCGTCAGCCGCAGCGCCCGTACGCCGGACGCGGCGCCCGTGGAGTGGACGGCCACGGACGACGGTTCGTACACCGTGCGGACACTGCCGGACGACGCCCGCGCCGAACCGGGCACCACCGTGCACCTGGTGGCGCGGGCCGGGGCCGCCGAGTGGCTGGCCGAGGACCGGGTCCTGGCGCTGGCGCGGGACTTCGGCTCACTGCTGCCGTACGACGTGCGGGTCGGCAGCGCGGCGGTCACCGACCTGCCCGCGCCCTGGGACCGGCCGTACCCCTCCCCCGCCAACCGCAGGGTGGCCCTGGCACGGCACTGTCACGACCTGTTCGGCTTCACGCCGCTGGACTCGATCGCGCTGGACGTGCCGCTCGCGGGGATTCGTGGCGTGGCGTACGTCCTCCCCTCGGCCGTCAGCCCGGCCCAGCGGGCGGGTCATCGCGTCCACCTCAAGGGCATGCTGCTGACCGAGCGGGCCGAACAGCTGCTGCCCGACTGGGCGTTCTTCGTGCGCTGCGTCCTGGACACCGACAGCCTGCGGCCGACGGCCTCGCGGGAGTCGCTGTACGAGGACGAGACGCTGGCCGCCGTACGGGAGGCGCTCGGCGAAAGGATTCGGACCTGGCTGACGGGACTGGCGGCCGGCGATCCGGAACGGCTTGCGGCCTTCCTGTCCGTGCACCACCTGGGTGTGAAGTCCCTCGCGCGGCACGACAAGGAGATGCTGCGCACGATGCTGCCGTGGCTCCCCTTCGAGACGACCGACGGACGGCTGTCCCTGGAGGAGTTCGCGGGGCGGCACCCGGTGGTGCACTTCACGCGGTCCGTCGAGGAGTACCGGCAGGTCGCGCCGATCGCGTCCGCGCAGGGCGTCGGGGTGATCAACGGCGGTTACACGTACGACAGCGAGCTGGTCGAGGCGCTGCCCTCGGTGCGGCCGGGGACGGTCGTCGCCGAGCTGGACGCGGACACCGTGACCGCTCATCTGGACTCGGTCGACCCGGCCGAGGAGCTGGCCCTGGCGGGCTTCCTGGCGGCCGCGCGGGCGAAGCTGGACCCGCTGGGCTGCGATGTCGTCCTGCGCGCCTTCCATCCGCTGTCCGTGCCCGCGCTGCACCTCGACGACCGGGCGACCCGGCACGAGCAGGCGCGCGCGGAGGCCGAGGAGCAGGCCGACGACCTGTGGGCGGGCATCCTCGGCTCGCTGCGCGGCAGCGCCCCACGCGCGCGTCTCGTGCTCAACCACCTCAGCCCACTGATCCGAAGGATCAGTTCACTGGGCGATCCCGAGCTGATCGGCACCGCCACCGAGTCGCTCTACGGGCAGGCCTTGCTGATGGCTCAGCGACCGCTCAGGCCCACGGACTCGGCGCTGCTGAACCGGGCCTTCATCGGCCTGCTGGAATGGGCCACGAACGGCGAGGAGGGCCACCGATGAGCCGGACCGACGGAATCGCGGACTTCGACTCGCTGCGCCGGGCAATGGCGGAGAACGGCGAGGAGCCGGAGGGTCCCGCCCGCAACGCGCGCGCGGAGCAGCTGCTCGCCGAGGCCGAGAAGCTGAACATCCCGCTCGCCGTGATCGAGGCGCTCGGACACCAGCTGAAGGTCTACAACTACAGCTCCGAGAAGGACAAGATGTTCGTCCCCTTCGCGCGTCTGCTGCGCATGTGGGACGAGCGGCCCGAGGACTTCGACGCGTACGAGACGCACTCCCTGCACTGGGTCTTCAAGTGGATGTCGTCCGGCATGCTCGACCAGCCGCACATCCCGCTGGCCTCGATCGAGAAGTGGCTCGGCGAGATGGAGCACCGCTACCGGCTCGCCGGGCACTCCGAACGGGCCGTGCGCAGTGCCGAGTTCAGCGTGGCCGCGCACGTCGGTGACGTGGCACGGGCCGAGCGGGCGTACGGCGCCTGGCTGGCCGCCGACCGGGACAGCATGGCCGACTGCCACGCGTGCGAGCTGCACGGTCAGGGGTGGTGGCAGGCCGAACGGGGCCGGGACGCGGAGGGGCTTCAGCTGTGGGAGCCGGTCCTTGAGGGCGAGTTCACGTGCGCCCACGAGCCGCACACGGTCCTCGCGTCCTCCCTGGCGCCGCTGCTGCGCCTGGGACGCCTCGACGAGGCCCGCGCCAACCATCTGCGGGGCTTCCGGCTCGTCCGGGCCATGGAGAGCATGCGCGGGGCCTACGCGGACCACGTGGAGTTCTGTGCGCTGACCGGCAACGAGGCGCGCGGCCTGGAGCTGCTCGCCGAGCGGCCCGCGTATTTCACGGACGACGGGCATCCGCGCAGCAAGCTGGAGTTCATGTCGGTGGTGGCCCTGCTCATGGACCGCCTGACCGAACTCGGGCTCGGGCAACAGCAGGTGCCCGGTCCGGCGGGCCGTACCTGGACCGCTCGCGAACTCGCCGTCCACGCGCGCAAGGAGGCCCTCGCCCTGGCCGCGCGCTTCGATCAGCGCAACGGCACCGGACACATCAGCGAGCGGGCACGCGCGCGTATGGAACAGCGGCCACTGGTGGAGCGGCTGCCGTTGGGTGTGCGTACGCCGGCTCGGCCGACGGCGGTGGCGTTGCCCGGGCCGACTGCGGCGAGCGCGCCGGAGAACCCGGACACGCAGCCCGACCTGGCCGCGCTGCTCGCTGAGGCACGGCGACTGTCGGACACCCTGCAGCCGAACGCCATCGAGGCCTGGGCGGCCGTCTCGCGGGCCGCCGAGGGCGTCGAGCTGGACGCCCTCGACCACGCGGAGATCGCCGATCACCAGGCGATGGACCTGGGCCCCGAGGGCATCGACCTGTTCGAACGGGCCGCCGAGCTGTACGCGGAGGCGGGCGACCCCGGGGAGGCCCTGGCGGCACGCGCGCGTGGAGCGTACGTACGCGCTCTCACGGGCGAGGTGCGCCAGGCCCTCACGGCGATCGCCGACCTGTACGACCGGATCCTCGCGCTGTATGCCGAGGACGGCACCGAGGTACGTCAGACGGCGGCCGTACTGATGAGCCGGGCGCGGATCCTGATGCGGCGGGTGCACGAGGCGGACGACGCGGTGCAGGGCGCCGTCCTGGCCGACGCCGAGACCGCCGCGCGGGAGGTGCTCGCGCTCGTCGACGGGCGGGCCGGGGACGATGTACGGCTTGCCTCGCGGGCCGCGGAGGCGCAGGCGATGCTCGCGGAGCTGGCCGCGCTCACCGGGGACGTGGAGGGGGCCGCGGAGCTGTTCGCGCGGGCCTCGGAGGCATTCGTCGGAGCGGGGCTGCCGTGGTTCGCCGTGGAGTACGAGGCCCGGCTGGCCGGACTCGCGCACCATCTCGGCGACACCGCGGAGGCCGAGCGGGCGCTGCGCGCGGCCCTGGAGCACGGCGGCCCGCACCTCGAGGCGACCGGGCGGGCCCAGCTGCACCTCCAGCTGGCCGAGGTGCTCGGCGGGCGTGGGCTGTCCGAGGAGGCCGCCGAACACGCCCTTCAGGCCGCGCACTGGGCCGACGAGGCGGGCGAGAGCCGCACGCTGGGCGCCTGGGCGCGGCACCAGCTCGGCGGGTTCCTGCTGCGGCAGGGACGGTGGGCCGAGGCGGCCGAGGTGCTGGAGTCGGCGCTGCCCGACCTGACCGCCGAGACACACGGCGACGGGGCGGTCGTCCAGACGCAGTGGTGGCTCGGCGACTGCCTGAGCGAGCTCGGGGAGCACCGCGCGGCGGCCGAACGCCGGTTGCAGGCCGCCGAGATCGCCCGGCACTGGCCCGAGCAGCACGACCACGCCACGCTCGCCCACCTCGCCGCCGAGTCCCTCGGCCACGCGGGCCTGCACGCCGAGGCGGACCAGGCGTACGCGCGCGCGGGCGCGCTGTGGCGCTCTCTCGGCAACGTCCACGGTCTCGTGCGCTCCCTGCGTGCCCGTGCGTGGCTGGCGCTGCGTGCGGAGAACCCGGAGGACGCGGCGGGCGAGGCGGGCGACGTGGCGGGCAGGGACGACACGGCGTCCGAGTTGATGGCGAGCGCGGTCAGCGAGTGCGTGGCGGCGCTGGACGCCGTGGACGACGAGGAGGCGCGGCAGCGGCTGACCGCCGAGCTCGGCCACACCCACCGGCAGTTCAGCGACCTGCTCGCCCGTTCCGCCACGGAGGACGCCGAGGACGAGTCGATCCGGGCCGCACTGGAGGAGGCCCTGTCCCAGGTGACGCAGGCCGCCGCGGTGTTCGCATGCCTCGGCGACGGCGCCCTGCACAGCCGCACCGGCGCCGAACTCGCCGCGGGCTGGCTGGAGGCCGACCTGAGCCGCCCGGCCCAGGCCGCCGCACGCGCGCGTGCGGTGCTGACGGCGTACGAGGGCTCGGACGACGCCGACGAAGCGGCGCAGGAGCGGCGGGCGGAGGCCCAGCAGATGCTTGAGGTGGTGGAGGAGCAGGACACGGAGTAGCGGCGCGGGGGCCCTCGTTCCCGGCTCCCGGGGCCCTATTCCACGCCGATGAGCAGCAGCGCCCCCTGCCGCCCGCCCCGGTACACCACCGTGTCGACGGCGAGATACGACTCACGCACGCGTGCTTCGAGGTGCTCGGCGATCGCCTCCGGCGCCTCGTCGCCGAGGACAATCGTGACGAGTTCGCCGCCGGCCGCGATCATGCGGTCGAGGACGGTCTCCGCGGTGGCCGTGACGTCCGAGCCGATCACGGCCACGTCGCCGTCGATGAGGCCGAGGACGTCGCCGGCCTGGCAGATGCCGGCCATGGTCCAGGACTGGCGCTCCGCGACGGCGACCTCGCCGTACCGGGTCGCGCCGGCCGCCGAGGTCATGGACACGACGTCCTCGTCGAACCGGCGCTCGGGCTCGTGCACGGCGAGCGCCGCGATGCCCTGCACCGCGGAGCGGGTCGGGATCAGCGCCACGCGGATGCCCTCCGCACGGGCCTGCTCGGCCGCGGCGGCCGCGGTGTGGCGCAGCTCGGGGTCGTTGGGCAGCAGCACGACCTCGCGCGCGTGGGCCCGCCGTACGGCGTCGACGAGCTCCCCGCTGGCGGGCGGCTCCCCGGGGCGCGCGAGCACGGCGGTCGCGCCGGCCTCGGTGTACAGCCCGGCCAGGCCCTCGCCCGGCACGACGGCCACCACGGCGCGCTGAACCCGCTCCCGCGGCGGCCGCTCGCCGCCGGTGGTGTGGACGTCGCCGAGTCCGAAGTGGGTGATCCGGATCCGGTACGGCCGCCCGGCCTCGACGCCCGCCTCCACGGCGGCACCCGCGTCGTCGACGTGCACATGGACGTTCCACAGCCCGTCGCCGCCGACCACGACGAGGGAGTCGCCCAGGGCGTCGAGCCGTGCCCGCAGTCGCGCCACGGACGCGTCGTCGGCCTCCAGGAGGTAGATCACCTCGAAGGCGGGACCGCCTCCGCCGTGGTCGGCCGGACCGTCGGCGCACTCGTCGGGGTCACCCGGCACGGCGGAGCCACCGCGCGCGTGGTCCGGGAACGCCGCCCCCGGCACAGCGGACACGAGATGGTCGTCGCCCTCCGGGAAGGCACCCCGCTCCAGATCCGTCCCCGCAAAGGCACCCGCTTCCAGGTCCGTCCCCGGAAACCCGCCCGCCGCCGTCTCCACGCGTGCGTGCGGGCCCCCGGCACCGCCGTCCCTCCCGAGCCCCTGCGGATCCCCGGCACCGCCGCGCCCCCCGCGCGCGTACGTCCCGGAAGCCGAGGACCCGACCGCCCGCGGCGCCTCCCCGGTGAACGTCTCCACCAGCGCCGCGAGCACCGCGACCAGCCCGCGCCCACCCGCGTCGACGACCCCGGCGCGCTCCAGGACGGCGAGCTGGCCGGGCGTCGCGGCGAGGGCGGCACGCGCCCCCTCGTAGGCCGCCCGGGCGACCGTCCCGCAGTCGCCCTCCGCTCCGCCCGCCGCGTCGGCGGCGGCCGAGGCGACCGAGAGCACCGTGCCCTCGACGGGATGGGCCACGGCCTCGCGCGCGGAGTCGGCGGCGCGCCGCAGGGCGAGCCGCAGGCCCGGTCCGTCGGTGTGAGCCGTCTCACCGTCGGCGGCGAGCACCTGCGCCATGCCACGCAACAGCTGGGCGAGAATCGTCCCGGAGTTCCCCCGGGCGCCGATCAGGGCCCCGTGCGCCATCGCGCGTACGGCGTCGGCCAGCGAGGGATTCCCCGTCCGCGCGGAAGCCACCTCGTGCCCGGCGAACACCGCCTCGACCGCGGCCACGGCCGACTCCACGGTCAGATACAGGTTCGTCCCGGTGTCACCGTCGGCCACGGGATAGACGTTGATCGCGTCGATCTCCTCACGCGCGCGACCCAGCGACTCCAACGCGAGGCCGCTCCAAGTGCGCACCGCGAGAGCATCGAAGAATGTCTGCGGCACGTGCGCCACCTGCGCCTCCCTGAGCTGCTGGACGTGGCACGCAGCGTAGACCCCGGGCCGGTGTGCGGCGGAAGAGGGCCGGGAGCGGGGCCCTGAGCAGCCATGGTAGTTTCGTTGCACTGGCGCAGTCGTTGTATGCTGCTCCGGTTGCCCGATCCGATCGGGCCGATTCCCCTGGCAACGCCACTCAGATCTCTGATCCTAGATCTCGATCCCGGCCTGCCGGGATTAACCGTAAGTGCATCTGAAGTCTTTGGAGTGACCCGTGGCTGCCAACTGCGACGTCTGCGGCAAGGGGCCGGGCTTCGGCAACAACATCTCGCACTCGCACCGCCGTACGTCCCGTCGCTGGAACCCCAACATCCAGCGCGTCCGTACCGTGGTCGGCGGGACGCCGAAGCGCGTGAACGCTTGCACCTCGTGCATCAAGGCCGGCAAGGTCTCGCGCTGACGCACAGCTAAGCGCGCGGCCACTGCTGGTTGCTGCACTGAGCCGGTCCACCTGAGGGTGGGCCGGCTTTTTGCCGTCCCTGACCGCACACATGAAGATCGAGGCCGCTGCGACCGGCTACCGCATCGCCACAGCCCCCGACACGGTGGACGCCCACCGGTTCGCGCAGCTGGCCGCCGAGGGACGCGCCGCCCTCGCCGCCGGGGACCACCACCGAGCCGCGGCCGCGCTTCTGGAGGCGCTCGCCCTGTGGCGCGGCCCCGCCCTGCCCGACCTCCCGGACGCGCACCGACACGCCCCAACGACCGTCGGGACATCGGTGCGCAGAAGCGGATCCTCGCCGAGCGGTTCGCGGGGATGGGCTGGGAGGGGCGGGTGGCGCTGCTCGGGGACGCCGGGTACGGCGCCACGATGGGCGGCATGGGCGCCGGGGTGGCGATCGTCGGCGCGTACGTCCTGGCCGGGGAACTCGCCCTGGCGGGCGGAGATCACCGTACGGCGTTCGCTGCGTACGAGATACCGGATCCGGGACTTCGCCAAGGGCTGCCATGGATGTACCGGCTGCTCGCCTCTCGCCCACTGGCCGCCTTCTTCAAGCGGCTCACCGAGCAGTCGGCGACCGACATCAAGCTGCCGGAGTATCCCGCCGGGTGAGGGCCCAGCCGTGATCCACCGGCCCGATCCCGCCGCCGAGCGCGAACCCGGCCGCGATCGCCCCGGTGACATACTCCTTGGCCGCCGCGACCGCCTCCGGCACGGACTGCCCCTTCGCCAGCTGCGACGCGATCGCGGACGCGAGGGTGCAGCCCGTGCCGTGCGTGTGGCGGTTGTCGTGGCGCGGGGCGCGCAGCCAGTGCTCCTCGGAGCCGTCGGTGAGCAGGTCCACAGCCTGGTTCCCGCCCACCCGCCCTGCGTCACCCGCGAGGTGGCCGCCCTTGACCACGACCCAACGGGGCCCGTACTCCAGCACGGCCGCCGCGGCTCGCCGCAGGTCGCCCTCCGACTCCACGTGTACGCCGGTGAGTTGGGCCACCTCGTCGAGGTTCGGCGTCGCGACGGTCGCCACCGGCAACAACGCGGTGCGTACCGAGTCGAGCGCGGAGGCCGCCAGCAGCGAGTCCCCGTGCTTGGAGACGCCGACCGGGTCGACCACGGCGGGCGCGTCCGTCCCCCCGATCAACTCGGCCACCGCCTCGACGAGTTCGGCCGACGCGAGCATCCCCGTCTTGACCGCCTGCACGCCGATGTCGTCGACGACACTGCGGTACTGCGCCCGCACCGCCTCCACCGGAAGCTCCCAGGCCCCCTGCACACCAAGGGAGTTCTGAGCGGTGACGGCCGTGAGCACACTCATGCCGTGCACGCCGAGCGCGAGCATCGTCTTCAGGTCGGCCTGAATGCCCGCGCCGCCACCGGAGTCGGAGCCCGCGACCGTCAGTACCCGGGGTGGGGCGCTCATGACTCGATGTCCCCGCCGAAGTGGTCCCAGCCGCCCTTGCTGGTCCAGGGCGCCCCGTCCACCGTCACCTGCGGCAGCGCCGAGGGGTTGAGGACCTCGCCGATGACCTTCCAGCGGGCCGGCAGCTTCACGTCCGGCGGGAAGGTCGCCACGATCGCGTGGTCCTCTCCCCCGGTCAGCACCCACTGCATGGGGTCGACGCCGACGGCCTGCCCGATGTCGTTCATCTGGGACGGGATGTCGATCGCCCCCGAGCGGATGTCGATACGGACCTTGCTGGCCTCGGCGATGTGCCCGAGGTCCGCGATCAGCCCGTCGCTGACGTCGCACATCGCGGTCGCGCCGAGCCCCGCGGCAGCCGGACCCGCGTGATACGGCGGCTCGGGGCGCCGGTGCGCCTCCACGAAGGCCCGCGGCGAGCGGAAACCGCGGGCGAGCACGGCGTATCCGGCGGCGGACCAGCCCAGCCAGCCGGTGACCGCGACGAGGTCGCCGGGCTGCGCGCCCGCCCGCGTCACGGGCTCCTGGTTGCGCAGATCGCCGAGCGCGGTGATCGACACCATGATCGTGTCGCCCCGTACGACGTCTCCGCCGACCACCGAGGCGCCCGCGACCTGGCACTCGTCGCGCAGGCCGTCCATCAGCTCGCTCGGCCAGGTCACCGGGAGTTCGGCAGGCACGACGAGGCCGAGCAGCAGGGCGGTCGGCACGGCGCCCATGGCGGCGATGTCCGCGAGGTTCTGCGCGGCGGCCTTGCGGCCGACGTCGTAGGCCGTGGACCAGTCGCGGCGGAAGTGCCGCCCCTCCAGCAGGATGTCGGTGCTGGCGACCACCCTGCGGTCGGGCGCGGCCACCACCGCGGCATCGTCGCCGGGGCCGACCCGGACCGCCGGGGTGGTGGTGAGACGGGAGGTGAGCTCCCTGATGAGCCCGAACTCACCGAGCTCACCAACAGTGCCCTTCATTGCCCTTACGCCCCTTCTGTCCCTGTCCGCACCCGGTCGCGCGTCACTACTGTCCTCGCTACGGTCGAGATGTACGTCAACTTCTGTCGTGAGTGCACCCCGGCGCGCAAGCCCCGGTCTCCGCAGGTCTCCCCGCGGCGAGCGGCGACGCGATACCGTGGCGTTCCTTTTCCCCACATGATCCTCGTGGCCGCCCTGGAGGTTCCGTGGTACAGGCGTACATCCTGATCCAGACGGAGGTCGGCAAGGCGTCGACCGTCGCCGAGACGATCAGCAAGATCCCTGGAGTCATCCAGGCCGAGGACGTGACAGGACCGTACGACGTCATCGTGCGCGCCCAGGCCGACACAGTCGACGACCTGGGTCGCATGGTGGTCGCGAAGGTCCAGCAAGTGGACGGCATCACCCGCACCCTGACCTGCCCGGTCGTACATCTGTAGCCCCCGTCTACCCTTGGCCGGTGAACTCTTTCCGTCACCGGCACATTTCTGTCCTCGGGCTGCCCGCGCTGGTCCTGCTGATCACCGCAGCGGGCTGCTCATCAGCAGACGACAGCGCGTCGGCGGCGGTTCCCAGCCCCGGCGCGAACGCCGCGAAGCTGTGTCAGAACCTCGACAAGGTACTGCCGGCCAAGGTGGACGGTGAGCGCCGTGAGGACCCCTCGCCCGCGTCCGCGCTGACCGCGGGCTGGGGGGACGACCCGGCGATCATACTGCGCTGCGGTGTCGTACGGCCGCCGAAGATGATCGATCCCAAGGTGGCCGAGGGCCGGGACCCGGACGCGGTGGCCGGTGGCGTCGAAGGCGTGAAGTGGCTGATGGAGAAGCAGGACGGCGGCGGGTACCGGTTCACGTCCGCGAGCCGACGCGCCTACGTCGAGGTCACCGTGCCGGACGGGCGTGACAGTTCGGGAGCGCTGATCGACCTGGCGCCGGCCATCAAGAAGGCGATCCCCACGGGGATCGCCGACTTGACCGGTACGGGTCCTACCTGAGTCCGGTGGACCGCCGCAACGCCGCCTGGATCAGCCTGTCCACGAGGTCCGGGTAGCTGATCCCGCCGGCCTGCCACATCTGCGGGTACATCGAGATCGGCGTGAAACCGGGCATCGTGTTGATCTCGTTGATCACGAACTCCCCGTCCTCGGTGAGGAAGAAGTCCGCGCGCACCAGCCCCTCGCACGAAGCCGCCTCGAAGGCGTCCACCGCCAGACGCTGGACCTCCGCGGTCTCCTCCGGCGTGAGAGGCGCGGGCACGATTCCCGGCGTCGAGTCGATGTACTTGGCCTCGAAGTCGTAGTACGCGTGCGTATCCGGCGGCGGGATCTCGGCCGGTACGGAGGCGCGCGGGCCGTCCTCGAACTCCAGCACCCCGCACTCGATCTCCCGGCCGCGCAGCGCAGCCTCGACGAGGATCTTCGGGTCGTGCCGCTGGGCTTCGGCGATCGCCTCGTCCAGGCCGGACAGGTCGTCGACCTTGGTGATGCCGATCGACGAACCCGCGCGCGCGGGCTTCACGAAGAGCGGCCAGCCGTGGTCGCCGGCGAGGTCGATGATCTTCTTGCGGGCGGCGGACTCGTCCTGCTCCCACTCGCGCGGCCGGATCACCACGTACGGGCCCACCTTGAGCCCGAACGAGGTGAACACCCGCTTCATGTACTCCTTGTCCTGACCGACGGCCGAGGCGAGCACACCGGAGCCGACGTACGGCACCCCGGAGAGCTCCAGCAGGCCCTGCAGGGTGCCGTCCTCGCCGTAGGGACCGTGGAGCACCGGGAAGACGACGTCGATCTCGCCCAGCGCCTTGGGCACCGATCCGGGCTCGGTGTAGACGACTTCGCGGTTGGCCGGGTCGACGGGGAGCACCACGCCGCCCTCGCCGGAGTCGGTGAGGTCCTCGACTTCGGGCGTACGGCGGTCGGTGATCGCCATCCGCTCGGGTTCGTCCGCGGTGAGCACCCAGCGGCCTTCCCGCGTGATGCCGATCGGCAGGACGTCGTACTTCGCCCGGTCGATGGCGCGCAGTACGGCTCCGGCGGTGACCATGGAGATCCCGTGCTCGGAGCTGCGACCGCCGAACACGACGGCCACGCGCGGCTTGCGAGGCGGCTGGTCAGGGCTCTGGGGGAGGTTCTCGGTGCTCATATCGCGTTGAGCGTACCCGCCCGTAGGGTCCGAGTCAGCGTCCGGAGGGTGCCCTTCGCTCAGCGTCGCTCGGGCTTCGCGCTGCGCGACATCAGCTCCTTGAGAGCGACTACGGGCGGCTTGCCCTCATGGACGATTTCCACGACCGTCTCCGTGATGGGCATGTCGACGCCGTGCCGGCGGGCCAGATCCAGC
This sequence comes from Streptomyces regalis, assembly GCF_001509475.1. GTDB lineage: Bacteria > Actinomycetota > Actinomycetes > Streptomycetales > Streptomycetaceae > Streptomyces > Streptomyces regalis. Next base: position 102,316 of record NZ_LLZG01000364.1, on the reverse strand, counting down.
ACCGACTCACAGGACTTGACGCCCTCGGCGGTCTGCTTGGTGACCGCGATGGTCTCCTGCAGGGTCATGCCCTTGCCGAGGTTGGTGCCGAAGGTGTGGTTGCGGGACAGCGGCGAGGAGCAGGTCGCCACCAGGTCGCCCAGGCCCGCGAGTCCGGAGAACGTCAGCGGGTCGGCGCCCAGCGCGACGCCGAGCCGCGTGGTCTCGGCGAGGCCGCGCGTGATGAGCGAGCCCTTGGCGTTGTCGCCGAGGCCCATGCCGTCCGCGATGCCGACGGCGAGGCCGATGACGTTCTTCACGGCACCGCCCAGTTCGCAACCCACCACGTCCGTATTGGTGTAGGGGCGGAAGTACGGCGTGTGGCTGGCGGCCTGCAGTCGCTGGGCGACGGCCTCGTCGGTGCAGGCAACCACGGCGGCGGCCGGCATCCGCGCGGCGATCTCGCGGGCGAGGTTGGGTCCGGTGACCACGGCGATGCGGTCGTGGCCGACCTTGGCCACGTCCTCGATGACCTCGCTCATCCGCATGGTGGTGCCGAGTTCGACGCCCTTCATCAGCGACACGAGGACGGTGCCCGGCGCCAGCATCGGGGTCCACTCGGCGAGGTTGGCACGCAGTGTCTGGGAGGGGACGGACAGCACCGTGAAGTCGGCGCCGGCCATGGCCTCGGCGGGGTCCGTGGTGGCCCGCATGCCTTGCGGGAGCTCGACGCCGGGGAAGTAGTCGGGGTTCGTGCGGGTCGAGTTGATGGCCTCGGCGACCTCGGCGCGACGGGCCCACAGGGTGACCTCGCATCCCGCGTCGGCGAGGACGATGCCGAAGGCGGTGCCCCACGAACCAGCACTCAGAACTGCCGCCTTGACGGGCTTGCTCACGTGCCCTGCCCCTCTTCCTGCTCGGCGTTTTCCTGTACGGCCTTTTCCTGTTCGGCCCTCGCCTGCGTCCGCCGGTTCTGCGCGGCGGTCCTGCGCCGCTGCTCGATGCGCTCCTGGCGCGGATCGTACGGCGTCTCGGGCGCCTTCTCGCCGCGGATCTCCTCCAGCTGGCGGGTGATGGCGGCCATGATGACCTCGGTCGCCTCCTTCAGCAGCTCCGGGGTCATTTCCTTGTCGTAGAAGCGCGCGAGATCCACGGGCGGGCCGGCGAGCACCCGGTGGGTCTTGCGCGGAAGGACGTTGAGCTTCTTCGCGTAGGGCGGCAGCAGTTCGTTGGCACCCCACTGGGCAACCGGGATCACCGGGCACTTGGTCTGCAGCGCGACGCGTGCGGCGCCGGTCTTGGCGGTCATGGGCCACTGGTCCGGGTCCCGGGTGATGGTGCCCTCCGGGTAGAACGCGACGCACTCGCCGCGCTCCACGGCGTCGATCGCGGCCCTGAAGGCGCTCAGCGCGTCCGTGGTCTCCCGGTAGACGGGGATCTGCCCGGTGCCGCGCATCGCGGCGCCGACGAATCCCTTCCTGAAAAGCCCGCTCTTCGCCAGGAATCGCGGAACCCGGCCGGTGTTGTACTGAAAGTGCGCGTACGCGAAGGGATCGATGTGCGAATTGTGGTTCACCGCGGTGATAAATCCACCGTCGGCCGGAATGTGCTCCATTCCACGCCAGTCCCGCTTGATCAGAACCACCAGCGGCGGTTTGCAGAGCACCGCGGCGAAGCGATACCAGAAGCCGATTCTGCGGCGGGGCACGCGGACACCTTCCTCTAGGGATCAAGGACATCGGGCCGGGGGGCCGCACAAGTGTCGCCCCAGGCCGCCGGTCTGTCGAGAACACCGTACGCCTCGCCGCCACAACCGCCAGGTGCCCCTGGTGACGGCTGAGTGACAATGGCCGCGACAAGAAAGGGACGAAGCGCTCGTGCAGTGGACCTTGGTCATACCCCTGAAGCCCTTGGCGCGGGCGAAGAGCAGGCTCTCGGACACCGCATCCGACGGATTGCGCCCAGGCCTCGCCCTCGCTTTCGCCCAGGACACCGTCGCGGCGGCGCTGGCCTGCCCGGCGGTGAAGGATGTGGCAGTCGTCACGGACGACGCCCTGGCCGGCCGCGAGCTGGGCGCACTTGGCGCGCACATCGTCCCGGACGAGCCGGGCGGCGGCCTGAACGCGGCGCTGGCGCACGCGGCGGCGGTCGTACGCTCCTCCCGCCCCGAAAGTGCCCTCGCGGCCCTGAACGCCGATCTTCCCGCCCTGCGCCCGCTGGAATTGGCCCGCGTCCTGGACTCGGCCGCGCAATTCCCTCGCGCATTTCTCCCGGATGCCGCCGCAATCGGCACGACGCTGCTGACCGCCGCTCCGGGCAGAGATTTACTTCCGTCATTCGGCACGAATTCCAGAACCCGCCATCGTGAGTCCGGGGCGGTGGAACTCGACCTCGACCAGGTGGATTCGGTACGCCAGGACGTGGACACCGGCGCCGACCTGCGCGCCGCGCTGGCCTTGGGCGTAGGCCCACGAACGGCGACGGCAGCGGCACGCCTACTGATCAAGGAACAGTGACGGGCGCGCCCCATCACAACCCATCGTAGGGTGGCAGCCATGCAGGCCACCGCATACACCTACGACACCGAATCCCGCTCCGGCAGCGTCCTCCTGGACGACGGCACCCCCGTCCCCTTCGACGCCCCGGCCTTCGACGCGGGCGGACTGAGGCTGCTGCGCCCCGGGCAGCGGGTACGCATCGAGACGGAGGGCGAGGGCGAGTCCCTGCGGATCACGCTGGTGACGTTGCAGACGCTCTGAGGCTCCACAGGTCCCCGGACACGCCGCGGGCCGGACTCCCGACGGAGTCCGGCCCGGCGCGTGAGTGCCCCTGCGGTTTCTACCTCTTGCGGGCGGTGGCCTTCTTGGCGGTGGTCTTGCGGGCCGTCGACTTCTTGGCGGGCGCCTTCTTGGCGGTCGCCTTCTTCGCCGGGGCCTTCTTGGCCGTCGCCTTCTTCGCCGTGGTCTTCTTCGCCGCGGTGGTCTTGGCAGCCGCCGTGGTCTTCTTGGCGGGCGCCTTCTTCGCCGTGACCTTCTTGGCAGCAGCGGCCTTCTTCGCCGGCGCCGCCTTCTTCGCCGTGACCTTCTTCGCGGCCGCCTTGGTGGCCTTCTTCGCGGCGGCCTTCTTGACCGTCGCCGCGGCACCACCGGTCAGGCTGCCCTTGGGCGCCTTCTTGACCGCGACCTCGCCGCCTCGCGGGAGCTTCTTCGAGCCGCTCACCAGGTCCTTGAAGCCCTGACCGGCACGGAAACGCGGAACGGAGGTCTTCTTGACCCGAACCCGCTCGCCCGTCTGGGGGTTACGGGCGTAACGAGCAGGTCGGTCGACCTTCTCGAACGAACCGAAGCCGGTGACCGAGACCCGCTCACCCGCGACGACCGCGCGGACGATGGCGTCCAGTACATGGTCGACAGCCTCGGCGGCCTGCTGGCGGCCGCCCATCTTGTCGGCAATCGCTTCTACGAGCTGCGCCTTGTTCACGTCTTCCCCTTCGGAGACATCGCCAGAACGAAAGTGTTCAAGCTTTTTCGCACGTTAGGCAGATATATACCGCAAATCAAACACGAAACGGGCTAATCACCCTTGTGCCGCAACAGACTCGACGATCTCGAAGGTGTTCAGCGTTCCTCTTCGGGGAATCGCCCCGCGTCGAGATCCGCGATGAACCGCTCCAGACGCCTTGTCGCTTCGGCAACGTCGTGCTTGGCCGCGGCCGTAATGACCAGCAGCTTCCGGGTCAGCGCCATCCGTACGCCCTCCGGGACTTGCAGTGCGCGCACCCTTGCATGCGCTTCCTTCAGTTGGTCCGCGACTGCCGCATAGAGCTCGAGTTGGCCGTCGTGTTCCATGCACAGATTGTGCCATCTGGGGCGAGTTGTCGCCTGCCAGGGGTGCAACTCCGGCCTCAAATGGCCTTCCGGGCACTTGCGGAAGCCACGGCTACATGACTCGCGTACCCCGGCAACACCCGTCGTAACGTGGGAAGTTGAGTGCCGCACCTACGAGGCGCAGGGCCGTTCGGGTGCAGACATGGCAGTACCCCCGATCGGGGCTGATCGGGGGCACTGAGGGGGTGTTGCGGTGTCCGAAAGTCGCCTTGCGCGCGGGCCTCGGATCAGCCCTGGAGCGTGCGCGGCTTGAACGACGGCCGCTTCGCCTCGTAGGCGGCGATGTCGGCCTCGTTCTGCAGGGTGATCGAGATGTCGTCGAGGCCGTTCAGCAGCCGCCAGCGGGAGTTCTCGTCCAGCTCGAAGGAGGCGGTGATGCCCTCGGCACGCACCTCACGAGCCTCAAGGTCCACAGTGACCTCAGCAGTCGCGTCCTTCTCGGTGAGCTCCTGCAGCGCGTCCACGATCTTCTGCTCCAGAACCACCGTGAGCAGGCCGTTCTTGAGCGAGTTGCCGCGGAAGATGTCGGCGAAGCGCGAGGAGATGACGGCCTTGAAGCCGTAGTTCTGCAGCGCCCACACGGCATGCTCACGGGAGGAACCGGTGCCGAAGTCGGGACCGGCGACCAGAACCGTGGCGCCTTGGCGCTCGGGCTGGTTGAGGATGAACGTCTCGTCCTTGCGCCAGGCCTCGAACAGCCCGTCCTCGAACCCGTCCCGGGTCACCTTCTTGAGCCAGTGAGCAGGGATGATCTGGTCGGTGTCGACGTTGGATCGGCGCAGCGGAACGGCCCGGCCGGTGTGCGTGGTGAATGCTTCCATGACTTCTCAGACTCCAGCGGGCGTACGGGTCTCGGCGTCGGACAGGTCGGCCGGGGAGGCCAGGTGGCCCAGCACGGCGGTCGCGGCGGCGACCTGCGGCGACACCAGGTGGGTGCGGCCGCCCTTGCCCTGCCTGCCCTCGAAGTTGCGGTTGGAGGTGGACGCGGAGCGCTCACCGGGGGCCAGCTGGTCGGGGTTCATGCCCAGGCACATCGAGCAGCCCGCGTGCCGCCACTCGGCGCCGGCCTCCTTGAAGACGACGTCCAGGCCCTCGGAGACGGCCTGCAGACCGACCCGCGCGGAGCCCGGAACGACCAGCATCCGCAGGCCGTCGGCGACTTTGCGGCCCTTGAGGAGCTCGGCGGCGGCGCGCAGGTCCTCGATCCGGCCGTTGGTGCAGGAGCCTACGAAGACGGTGTCCACCTTGATGGAGCGCAGCGACTGGCCGGCCTCCAACCCCATGTATTCCAGGGCCTTTTCGGCGGCGAGGCGCTCCGAAGCGTCTTCGTACGAAGCCGGGTCGGGGACCGACGCCGAAAGCGGAGCACCCTGGCCCGGGTTGGTGCCCCAGGTGACGAACGGCGACAGTTCGGCGGCCTCGATGACGACCTCGGCGTCGAACTCGGCGTCCTCGTCCGTCTTCAGCGTCTTCCAGTACGCGACGGCCGCGTCCCAGTCCTCGCCCTTGGGCGCGTGCGGGCGGCCCTTGAGGTACTCGAAGGTGGTCTCGTCGGGGGCGATCATGCCCGCGCGGGCGCCGGCCTCGATCGACATGTTGCAGATGGTCATGCGGGCTTCCATCGAGAGCTTCTCGATGGCGGAGCCGCGGTACTCCAGGACGTAGCCCTGGCCGCCACCCGTACCGATCCGGGCGATGATCGCCAGGATCAGGTCCTTGGCGGTGACGCCGTCGGGCAGCTCGCCGTTGACCGTGATGGCCATGGTCTTCGGGCGGACCAGCGGCAGCGTCTGGGTGGCCAGCACGTGCTCCACCTGGGAGGTGCCGATGCCGAACGCCAGGCCGCCGAAGGCGCCGTGCGTGGAGGTGTGGGAGTCACCGCAGACGACGGTCATGCCGGGCTGGGTCAGACCCAGCTGCGGGCCGACGACGTGCACGACGCCCTGCTCGACGTCGCCCAGCGGGTGCAGGCGGACGCCGAACTCGGCGGCGTTCGCGCGCAGCGTCTCCAGCTGGACGCGGGAGACCGGGTCGGCGATGGGCTTGTCGATGTCGAGGGTGGGGGTGTTGTGGTCCTCGGTGGCGATGGTCAGGTCGAGCCGGCGCACCTGGCGCCCGCTCTTGCGGAGGCCGTCGAAGGCCTGCGGGCTGGTCACCTCGTGCAGCAGGTGCAGATCGATGAAGAGGAGGTCGGGCTCGCCCTCGGCGCGCCGGACGACGTGGTCGTCCCAGACCTTCTCCGCGAGTGTCCTACCCATCGCTTTCCCTCCGGCCGGCAAGCGTCCACCGGCCCAACTAGAGATCTTGTGGAGGCAGCGCCCGCCGCCCCTGTTCGGGCGTCCGCCACCGGGCCCGTTTGTCTGCGGGCCGCATTGCCTTCGTGTCTTCCAGAGTGGCGGGTTCCACGGAAAATTGAACTTGCGTTTCACAGAGTGAGACGCGAGTATCGTTTCATGGACAACAGTAGCGGCGTCGGCGTTCTGGACAAGGCAGCCCTTGTCCTGAGCGCCCTGGAGTCCGGTCCGGCCACCCTCGCAGGGCTGGTGGCGGCCACCGGATTGGCACGACCCACGGCCCACCGGCTGGCCGTGGCTCTGGAACACCACCGCATGGTGGCGCGCGACATGCAGGGCCGTTTCATTCTGGGCCCTCGCCTCGCCGAGCTGGCCGCGGCAGCCGGCGAGGACCGCCTCCTCGCCACGGCGGGCCCGGTACTCACCCACCTCCGCGATGTCACCGGCGAGAGCGCACAGCTCTACCGCCGCCAGGGCGACATGCGCATCTGCGTCGCCGCGGCGGAGCGTCTGTCCGGCCTGCGGGACACGGTCCCGGTCGGCTCGACGCTCACGATGAAGGCGGGCTCCTCGGCGCAGATCCTCATGGCCTGGGAAGAGCCGGAGCGCCTCCACCGCGGCCTGCAGGGCGCCCGCTTCACGGCCACGGCGCTCTCCGGCGTACGACGCCGGGGCTGGGCCCAGTCGATCGGCGAGCGCGAGCCGGGCGTCGCGTCCGTCTCCGCACCCGTACGCGGCCCGTCGAACCGCGTGGTGGCCGCCGTGTCCGTCTCCGGCCCGATCGAGCGCCTGACCCGCCACCCGGGCCGTATGCACGCCCAGGCGGTCATCGACGCCGCCGCCCGCCTCTCCGAGGCCCTGCGCCGCACCGGCTGACGTCGGGTATGTCAGTGGGGAGGGTCCGCCTCAACGCCGCGGCAGACCCTCCCCACTCCCCCGAGCCCCCCGGTCACCTGGCTTCTTCGGCCGCCTTCGCCTCCGACCGGTACGCGAACCGGTCCTTCGCGTAGCGCCCCCGCTTCTCCAGCGGCACCTGCCCGTGCGCCGCCGCGAGTCCGAACGCCGGCATGTCCACGTAGACCGACTCGTACGACCCCTCGGGCACCACGTAGGCCTCATGCCACAGCCCCACGTGCCCGCGCGCCTTCCCCTCCCGCTCCTTGCGGTTGAAGATCGCCCACGCCCGGTGGTGGAGCATGTCGGGCGAGGTCGCGTACGCGTAGAGCTTCTCCTTGGACTCCCAGTACTGGACCACGTAGTACGTCCGCGGCGAGGCCGTCAGCAGCACATGCCCGAGCAGTCCCCGCTCCGGGGCCTTCTGCAACTCGCGCAGCATCCGCGGCATGGCCAGGGCGACCGGGAACCAGTGATGCACGGCCCAGAAGCGGTTGATGCGCATGCCGATCAGCAGCACCACGAGATCGCCTTCCACTGCTGCGGTCGTACGACCAGACGTCGGCTTCACGAACATCACGCCCCCTGGCTCCCCTGTCGGATAGCGGCACTATCCTTCTTGGTGATGCTTGGACAGTGGCACTCCCCAAGGAAGGGCGCAAGAGATGCGACTGGCGGAACTGAGCGAGCGCAGCGGGGTGCCCATCGCGACGATCAAGTACTACCTGCGCGAAGGCCTGTTGGCGCCCGGCCGCCAGATCAACGCCCGCACCGCCGAGTACGACGAGGAGCATCTGCGGCGGCTGCGCCTGGTGCGCGCGATGATCCAGGTCGGCCGGGTGCCGGTGGCGACGGTCCGGGAGGTCCTCGGGCACGTGGACGACGACTCCCTGGGCCGCGCGATCCGCCTCGGCGCGGCGATGTGGGCGCTGCCGCAGGTGCCGGAGCCGGACGAGGACGACGAGTACGTCCAGGCCGCCCAGCAGGAGGTCAACGCGCTCCTGGACCAGCTCGGCTGGGAGAACGCCAAGCGGCTCACGACCATCTCCCCCGCGTACCGCTCGCTGGTGGTGGCGGTGGCCGCGTTCCGCCGGCTCGGCTACGGCTGGGGAGCCGAACTGCTCGCGCCGTACGCCGAGTTGATGCACCGGACCGCCGTCCTCGACCTGGACAACATGGAGACGCACCCGTCGGAGGCGGAGCGGATCGAGTTCGCGATCCTGGGGGCGATCCTCAACGAGCCGGTCCTGCAGTCGCTGCACCGGCTGGCCCAGGAGGAGGAGACGACGCGGCGGTACGGCTTCGAGTAACCGACGGCGAGCACGACGAAGGCCCTCCGCCGAAGCGAAGGGCCTTCATGTTGTACCCCCGACCGGATTCGAACCGGCGCTACCGCCTTGAGAGGGCGGCGTGCTAGGCCGCTACACAACGGGGGCATGGAGCCTGCGTTTCCGCAGGTCCGAGCTGGTCTACCTGGACTCGAACCAAGACTAACTGAACCAGAATCAGTCGTGCTGCCAATTACACCATAGACCAATGTGGTTTAGACCAGACAGTACCCCCGACCGGATTCGAACCGGCGCTACCGCCTTGAGAGGGCGGCGTGCTAGGCCGCTACACAACGGGGGCCCTAGCGATCCCGAGTTGATCGAGATCAGTACCCCCGACCGGATTCGAACCGGCGCTACTGCCTTGAGAGGGCAGCGTGCTAGGCCGCTACACAACGGGGGCTTTGCAGATGCTGTGTTCAATTCAAGGCATCTGCGAGCTGGCCTACCTGGACTCGAACCAAGACTAACTGAACCAGAATCAGTCGTGCTGCCAATTACACCATAGGCCACTGGAACGCAAGCCCCTGCGGGGATCTTGTTCTAGTTTGCTCCCCCGGGTTTCCGGCCTTTCGGCCCGCTCCCCGGCGGCGCAGGAAGAACATTACCCGAAGGTGGACGGGGCTCCAAAACGGGTATCCGAGCCAAGGATCGCGGGGAGTTCGGCAAGGGAGGCGATCCGGTGCGGTCCGCCGGGGGCGTCAGCGCCGGTGTACGCGCCGTCACGGTCGATCCACACCGACAGCAACCCGGCGTCCGCGGCACCCCGCCCGTCGATCTCCGGGTGATCACCGACGTACGCCACCTGGTGCGCGGCGAGCTCCAGCACGGCGCAGGCGGCGTGGAAGGCGCCGGCCTCCGGCTTGGAGACGCCGAGCTCGGCCGCGCACAGGATGGCCTCGAAGCGGTCGTGCACGCCGAGCACGCGCAGTTTGCGGTCCTGGACGTGGATGCTGGAGTTGGACAGCACGGCGTGCCGGTGGCTGGCCGCGAGGGCGTCCAGGACCGGCAGGACGTCCGGGAAGAGGGCCCAGGCGGTCTCGTAGTGGCCGATGTACCGCTCGAACCAGGCGTCGGCCTCGGGGTCGGTCAGCTCCTCGCCGAGGAACACCCGCACACGGTCGCGGCGCTGCCCCTGGAAGGTGGCCTCCCCCGCCGAGAACCGCGCCCACTGGGCGTCGGTGATCTGCCGCCAGCGCACGATGGCCTGCTCGACGCTGTCGTACGCGTCGAGCAGGCCCTCGGCCAGCAGGTGCGCGCGCATGCCCGCGCGGTCCGCGGTGGTGTAGTCGAAGATGGTGTCGTCCACGTCCCAGACCACGGCCCGAATGCTCATGATCCGACGGTAGCTCGGACGGCGGGAGCCTGTCCGTCAGTTGACCGTGGTCGTGTCGGTCGTGGTGAGGGCGGGGCCCTCGTTGTCGCGGGGCTCGGCGGTCAGCTTCCAGGTGTACGTGCCGATGACACGCCGGCCGTCACCCCAGTAGCCGTCCCAGGCGGCGCGGATGGCGGCGCCCTTGGTGCTGCCGGTGAGGGCGCGGACCACCGTGCCGCCGCTGTTGCTCAGGGTGAGTGTCCAGGTGGCGGGCTTGTTGAGCTGCCAGACCGGCTGCCAGGGGTTCGACTTCGCCGGGCCACCCGGTACGGCCTCCGTCTGGGCCTCCGTCTGCGCGAGCGCCGAGGCGGGGACGCCGCTGGGGACGGTCGAGACCTCGCTGTACGTGCCGTTGAGGTAGGCGATGTGGCCGCCGAAGCGGTCGACGGCCCAGCGGCCGTTGCTGCCTCCGGTGTGGAAGTCGGTGAGCAGCAGTTCGTGGGTGGTGCGGTTCTCGCGGAGCAGGAAGCCGTTGTCGGCCGGGACCGTGATCCGGCGGCCCGTCGCCCGGTCGTAGACGCCCGCGGTGGAGCCGCAGGACCAGTACAGCCAGGTGTTCACGGCCTGGAGGTCGGTGGGGGTGCAGGGGGCGCCGGTGGCGATCGTGGCCACCGTCTGGCCGGTCTTGAGGTGCTTGCCGACGACCGCGCCCTGGGTGCTGCCGGGCGTCCACATCACCTGGCCCCAGACGGCGGCGGCGGTGCGGGCGCGGCTGAGGGTGGTCTCGCCGTCGGTCGTGTCGCTGGGGAAGTCGACGACCTTCTGGGTACCGGAGCCGCCGTTGTGGAGGACGTAATGGCCGCTGCCGCCGGGAATGCGGCCGCCGGCGTCGCCCGTGGGCTCGTTGCGGATGGTGGTGGTGTCGCGGCCGACGGTCAGGACGGACTCCTGGCCTTCGGCGTTGGTCCACAGATAGGCGACCCGGCCGTCGCCCAGGGCCTCCAGCTGGGGGCAGGCTGCGTCGCCGGTGAGGCAGGTGATCTCGCTCAGTGCCGGACTGCGAGGGGTCTGCTGACCGGTGGGCCTGCCCGTCGCGTCCAGCTGAAAGCTGTTGAAGCGGGGGTAGCCCCCGCCAGTCGTCCTGCCGTACAGGAACAACTCGCCACCGGCGACGGCCAGTCCCTGTACGCCGACCGCGAAGGGCTGGATCTGGGCGACCTTCTCGGTGGCGAGTCCGCCGTCCTGGGTCGGGCCGATGCCGCCGAAGGACGGGCTGAGCACGGTGGTCGCGGCCCCCGTCACGAGGGAGCGAGCGCTGAGTGCGGGCTGGGTGCCGGCGGGGAGGAAGTCCGGGTTTCCGGCGAGCACTTGGTCGCCCACGACGGCTTCGGTCCGGCCGGGCAGCCCGGTGACCGTGGTGGGCCGGGTGCCGGGGTCGGAGTCGACGCGGATCGCCTTCCAGTCGGTGACCGGCCGGCGGTCGTTGAAGACGACCTTCGAGTCTGCGCTCAGGCCGGTGACGTACGTACGGAAGGCGCCGTCCGCGAGGCCGACGGACGTCGTGCCGTCCAGCGTGTGGACGACCGCGAGACGGCGGACCGGAGCCCGTTGACCGGGACGTCCGTGGTGGTGCCGTCGGCGGCGGCGCGCAGCACGTGCAGGGCTCCGTCGGTGTCCTGGGTCAGCACGCTCCAGCCGGCGGCGGCCTTGTAGGTCTGGCCGGACGGGATGGTGACGGTGGCGGTCGCGCCTGTGGAACGGTGCGGCGCAGCTGCCGCGAAGGGGCAGCTCAGGTTGCCGGGAACCGGACCTGGTGGACGCTGGATGCCGTAGCGTGGTGGGACCGACGAGCGAAAGACCGAGCCAGAGTCATGACCGAGTACCGCGTCCAGTTCACCGTCGAGGCCCGTGCGACGTACGACGAACTGCCCGCAGAGCGCCGGGCTCAGCTGGACAGGGCCGTGCGCATACTGGCCCGTGACCCGTACCGGAAGACCTCGACCGCGCCGCTGGGCCCAGACGACAATCTACGCAAGGCCTATGTGGCGCCTGGCGTGATGCTGGAATACGTGGTGGCTGGCGCGATCATGGTCGTCGTCGTCGTCTGGATCTTCGATGAGACCCAGTACCTGATCGACGAAGCCGACGCACAGTGACCAAGCGACAAGGGGCGGCACCCGGAATTCCGGGTGCCGCCCCTTGTGTGCTGGTCGGTTACGCCGCCAGCCTGGCCAGTGCCGCGTCGATCCGGGCCAGGGTCTTGTCCTTGCCCAGGACCTCCAGGGACTCGAAGAGGGGCAGGCCGACCGTGCGGCCGGTGACGGCGACGCGGACCGGGGCCTGGGCCTTGCCGAGCTTGAGGCCGTGGGCCTCGCCGGCGGCCAGGACGGCCTCCTTCAGCGACTCCGGGGAGGTCCAGTCGGCCGCGTCCAGCTTCTCGCGGGCTGTGCACAGGAGGGCGTCCGAGCCTTCCTTCATGGCCTTCGTCCAGCTCGCCTCGTCCTCGACCGGCTCCGGCAGGAACAGGAAGTCGACGTTGTCCGTGATCTCCGACAGCACCTTCAGGCGGGTCTGGGCGTGCGGGGCGATCGCCTGCCACTTCACCTCGTCGAAGGCCTCCGGGGCCCACGGCGCGAACGGGGCCTGGAGCCACGGGCGGCAGCGCTCGGTGAAGTCCTTCACATCCAGCAGGCGGATGTGGTCGCCGTTGATCGCCTCGCACTTCTTCAGGTCGAAGCGGGCCGGGTTGGGGTTCACGTCCTTGATGTCGAAGGCCGCGACCATCTCGTCCATCGTGAAGATGTCCTGGTCGGCCGAGAGCGACCAGCCGAGCAGGGAGAGATAGTTGAGCAGGCCCTCGGGGAGGAAGCCGCGCTCGCGGTAGAGGTTCAGCGACGACTGCGGGTCACGCTTGGAGAGCTTCTTGTTGCCCTCGCCCATCACGTACGGCAGGTGGCCGAACTCGGGGACACCCTTGGCGATGCCCAGCTCCATCAGCGCCTTGTACAGGGCGATCTGACGGGGCGTCGAGGAGAGCAGGTCCTCGCCGCGCAGGACGTGGGTGATCTCCATCAGGGCGTCGTCGACCGGGTTGACGAGGGTGTAGAGCGGGGCGCCGTTCGCGCGGACGATGCCGTAGTCGGGCACGTTCTCCGGGGTGAACGTCAGCTCGCCGCGGACCAGGTCCGTGAAGGTGATCGTCTCGTCGGGCATGCGGAAGCGGACGATCGGCTCGCGGCCCTGGGCCTTGTACTCCTCGACCTGCGCGTCGGTCAGGTCGCGGCAGTGCCCGTCGTAACCGGACGGCTTGCCTGCCGCGCGGGCGGCCTCGCGGCGGGTGTCCAGCTCCTCCTGGGAGCAGTAGCAGTAGTACGCGTAACCGCCGTCCAGGAGCTTGGCCGCGACGTCCTTGTAGAGGTCCATGCGCTGCGACTGGCGGTACGGCGCGTGCGGGCCGCCGACCTCGGGGCCCTCGTCCCAGTCGAAGCCGAGCCAGCGCATCGAGTCGAGCAGCTGGTTGTAGGACTCCTCGGAGTCGCGGGCCGCGTCGGTGTCCTCGATGCGGAAGACGAGCGTGCCCCGGTGGTGCCGGGCGAACGCCCAGTTGAACAGGGCGGTGCGGACCAGGCCCACGTGGGGGTTACCGGTGGGCGAGGGGCAGAAACGTACGCGGACGGGTGCGCTAGCCACGCTTGACAACCTTGTTGGTGAGAGTGCCGATGCCTTCGATGGTGACGGCGACCTCGTCGCCGACGTTGAGGGGGCCGACCCCTGCCGGGGTGCCCGTGAGGATCACGTCGCCGGGGAGCAGCGTCATGGCCTCGGAGATGTTGACGATCAGGTCCTCGATGGAGTGGATCATCTCGCTGGTACGGCCGAGCTGGCGCTGTTCGCCGTTGACCGTGAGCTGGATGGTCAGGTCGGACGCCGTCTCGAGGTCGATGTCCGTCTCCACCCAGGGGCCCAGCGGGCAGGAGGTGTCGAAGCCCTTGGCCCGCGCCCACTGCTTCTCGCGCTTCTGGATGTCGCGGGCGGTGATGTCGTTGGCGCAGGTGAAGCCGAAGATCACGTCCTTGACGCGCTCACGCGGGACCTCGCGGCACATGCGGCCGATGACGACGGCCAGTTCGGCCTCGTGGTGGAGGTCCTCGGTGAAGGACGGGTACTGGATCTCGTCGCCGGGGCCGATCACCGCGGTGGACGGCTTGAAGAAGGCGAACGGGGCGTCGGGCACCTCGTTGCCGAGTTCGCGGGCGTGCTCGGCGTAGTTGCGGCCGAAGGCCACGACCTTGTTGGGGAGCACCGGCGGCAGCAGCCTGACCTTGCTCAACGGCACCTTCGTACCGGAGAGCTCGAAGTCCGCGAACGGGATGCCCTTGATGATGTCGAGGACGAGCTCGTCCGGCTTGTCGCCCTCGACCGCGCCGAAGGCGACATTCCCGTCGATGGAGAATCTGGCGATGCGCACGGGATTTTGCGCCCCTCACTTAAGCCGGCTGGAGTCTGACGCTCCAGGCTAGCGCGGTGAGGGGCGAGCGCCTCGCGCATGACGCGGGCGCCCCGGCCGTCGTACGCGACCGAATGTTCGTACGTGATTGAACAACCGGTCGTCCGCCCGCGTACTACTCGGCGGTGGCGGTGACGGGCATCTCCTGGAGGATGGTGCGCTTGGGGTTCGCGGTCTGAGCAGGAAGATCGACGGAGTGCTCCGGCTGCTGCGGGGTCTGCAGTTCGTCGGCGCCGTCGAGGTGCGCCAGCGTCGTGCGCCGCGGATTGGCTATCGTGCGGATCATCGTCGTCGTCTTCACGGTTTTACTGAGCCCTGTCGTGACGGGGCGCCGGGGCCGGCCTCGAAGGGCCTGAGTCCCGGACGCGGGTTGGCAGAAAGATCCCTCTTGTAAAGCGTCAGGCTAAACATGCAATTCCCTCGGGAAGTTGCACAGACGCCTTGATCCGCATGTGAGTTTGCTCACGAGTTCACGGATAAACCGGTCAATTCAGGCCCGCAATCCACCCGCCCGAAACGGACATTGCCCCCCTGAACCGTTCATTCCGCTCCTGATCATGGCGACTGGGACACCCCCTACACCCCAACGGCTCGCGGGCATACGTCCGTTATGGGTGGGATCGCTTTCTACGGCAGGTAATCTCGCACTCACGTGGTGTCACGTATGTCACGGCTCGACCTACGGGCCTTGTTGGAGGTCCTGCACTGTGCTGGAATTCCACGGACCGCCGCAGGATCGAGCCGGCGCACAGGGGGCGCATCGAGCGCCGAGTGGCGGCGAGAAGGGGGAGCCAGCGCCGGTCACCCACGACCAACAGGGAGCGTATTCAGGGCGCTCCCTAAAGACGCCGACACCGTGTCCGTCCGTTCACGCGGAGGGGCGCCTGGTCCAGAGGTTGCGACGCTAGTGCAGGGACGTTTCAAGAGGGATGGCAGCGCTTCGGCGGAGCCGGAGCACGGCGGGACCGAGCGAGGTCCCTCGCCCCAGCACGCCCAGAACCAGGGCCCGGCCCCGTCCGTCGACGGTGGTGAGCGCTCCGGGCGCCCCGCCGTGTCGGCGTCCCCAGGGGCGGCGACACCGTCCGCTCCGCCGGCCAAGAAGGCCCCGAAGGGCTCCGGTGGCCCCGGCGCGCGAATAGCCCTGCGCAACTGGCGCATCTCCACGCGCCTCGTGGCGCTGCTGACACTCCCGGTGGTCGCGGCCACCTCGCTGGGCGCACTGCGCATCAGCGACAACATGGACGACATCCAGCAGCTCGACAACATGCGGCTGCTGACGGACATGACCAAGCGGGCCACCGAGCTCGCCGCGGCGCTCCAGGAGGAGCGCGACCAGTCCGCCGGACCGCTCGCGCACGGCGCCAAGGCGACCGACTACACGGTCAAGGGCTACCGGGACAAGACGGACCGGGCCATGAAGAGCTTCGTCGACGCCTCCGAGGAGATCGACAACTCCAGCAAGGACGGCAACCTCAAGGGCGTTCGCGACAACCTCGTCCAGCTCGTCGGCGACCTGGCCAACATCGCGAAGATCCGCAACACCGCGTACGAGGCCAAGCAGAACTCCACGCAGACGGTGGAGGCCTACCACCGCCTGATCACCAACCTGCTGGGTCTCTCGCAGGACATGGCAGAGGCGACCAGCAACCCGGAGATGATCCAGAGCACGCGTGCCCTGGCGGCCTTCTCCACCGCCAAGGAGTACGCGTCCATCCAGCGCGCCGTCCTCGCGGCGGCGCTGCCCGCGAACAACAAGTCCGTCGGCGACCTCTCCGAGAACGACCGGCTGTACGCCGAGTCGGCGGTGACTAGCCAGCGGTCCGAGCTGAAGAGCTTCCGGAGCATCTACGGCATACAGGCCGCCGCGGACAAGCTGAAGTCGATCGAAGAGGGCAACCCGACGATCACGGCGAGCGACAAGTACGCCAACCGCGCGCTCGGCAATCCGAACGCCCTCGTCGACCTCGAGAAGCGTTCGTACCGGGACTGGGTCGACGACAGCACCGCCAAGATCCAGGGCATGCGCGCCATCGAGACCACGCTGCTCGAGGAGATGGAGCAAAAGGCCCGCGAGCTGCGCAACGAGTCGGAGCGCGAGGCGATCATCTCCGGTGCGCTGATCCTGCTCGTGCTCGGTGTCTCGCTGGTCGGCGCCTTCGTCGTGGCCCGCTCCATGATCCGCTCGCTGCGCCGTCTGGAGGAGACCGCCACCAAGGTCGCCCAGGACCGGCTGCCCGAGCTGGTCAAGCAGCTCTCCGAGTCCGACCCGCAGGATGTCGACACCTCCGTCGAGTCGGTCGGTGTGCACTCCCGGGACGAGATCGGCCAGGTGGCCGCGGCCTTCGACGACGTGCACCGCGAGGCGGTCCGCCTCGCCGCCGAGCAGGCCCTGCTGCGGGGCAACGTCAACGCGATGTTCACCAACCTCTCGCGCCGCTCCCAGGGTCTGATCCAGCGCCAGCTGTCGCTGATCTCCGAGCTGGAGTCCCGCGAGGCCGACCCGGACCAGCTGTCCTCGCTGTTCAAGCTCGACCACCTCGCGACGCGTATGCGCCGTAACGGTGAGAACCTCCTCGTCCTCGCCGGTGAAGAGCCCGGCCGCCGCTGGACCCGCCCGGTCCCGCTGGTCGACGTGCTCCGCGCCGCCGCGTCCGAGGTGGAGCAGTACGAGCGCATCGAGCTGGCCTCCGTGCCGACCACCGAAGTGGCCGGCCGTGTGGTCAACGACCTCGTGCACCTGCTCGCCGAGCTGCTGGAGAACGCGACCTCGTTCTCCTCGCCGCAGACCAAGGTCAAGGTCACCGGTCACGCGCTGCCCGACGGCCGTGTGCTGATCGAGATCCACGACACCGGCATCGGCCTCTCCCCCGAGGACCTCGCCGCGATCAACGAGCGGCTCGCCTCGCCGCCCACCGTGGACGTGTCGGTCTCCCGCCGCATGGGTCTGTTCGTGGTCGGTCGTCTGTCGCAGCGCCACGGCATCCGCATCCAGCTGCGCCCGTCCGACTCCGGTGGTACGACCGCGCTGGTCATGCTCCCCGTCGACGTCGCCCAGGGCGGCAAGAAGCCCGCTCCCGGCAAGCCCGGTCCGGGCGGTCCGGGTGTCTCCGGCGGTCCGGCCGCCGCGCAGGCCGCCGCCGGTGCGGCAGCCGCCCGTCGCCAGGCCCAGTCCGGCAACGGCTCGCTCGGCGCCGGTGCGCCGGGTGGCGGTGCGCTCGGCGCCGGTGCGTCCGGCGGGGGCCGGCTCGGTGCCGGCCAGGGCCCGCGGGCCGCGCTGCCCGGACGTGACGGTGGCGGGCTTCCGGGTGGACCGGGCGCCCCGCGTGGACCGCAGGGTCCGGGCGCGCCCTCGCAGGGTCGGCCGCCGGCCGGTGCGGGCGCCGGGTTCGGTGGCCAGGCTCCGGGTGCTCCGCAGGGGCTGCAGTCCGCGGGCACGGGTCAGGACTCCTTCGGCGGCGCCCGTGGCGTCTCCGGCGGCTCCGACCAGTCGCGGCCGGGTGGATTCTCGTCGCCGCAGTCGCCGCCCGCCGGCAACGACAAGGGGACGGGCCGCCGTGGCCGTCAGCCGCAGCTGCCGCCGCGCGGTGGCCCGCGTGCCGAGCTGCCGGGCGGCAACCAGCCGTCCCGCCCCAGCTGGAGCGACGAGAACGCGCAGCCGCAGGTGCCGCGCGCCTCGCTCGACACCCCGCGCGGGCACGACGAGGACCCCGCACAGACCTCCCGGATGCCGCGGATCGACGACCTCCAGGGCCCCGGCTCGACCGCGGAGATCCCGGCGATCGGGCGCCACGACGGCCGCCCGGGCTCGAACGCCGGCCCCTCGGACTTCGCCCGCCCGGACTACGACGCTCCCGCCCCGGGTGCGTACGACCCGCAGAACTCCGGTCAGTTCGTCCGCTCGGACGTCTTCGGCGCCCCGAACGGGCAGAACAACTCGTCGCAGACGGGCCAGTTCGCCTCGCCGCAGGCGTACGACGGCAGCTCGACGGGCCAGCACTCCCTGCCCGGCCGCCAGAACCCCGACTCCACCGGGCAGTTCGAGCGGCCCCAGGTCAACGGCACGTACGGCGGCGGTTCCGACTTCGGTGCCCCGCAGCCCCCGGTCCCGCCGCGTCCGCAGCAGCGGCCCGTGCGCCAGGAGCCAGACAATAGGGGCGCCGCGCAGCGGCCCGATGAGGGGCGGCGGTCGGGTGACGGGTGGGAGCTGCCGCCGGCGGGTCCCGGCGACGGTCGTACCCCGCTGTACGACACGCTGGAGACCAACTGGTTCCACGGCGGCCCGCAGGGCCGTCAGCCCGGCGCGGGCGGCTCGGCTCCGGCCTCCGCTGCGCAGCAGCCGCAGACTCCCGCGGCTCCTGCGCAGCCGCCCTCCGCTCCCCAGCGGACCTCATCGACCGCCTGGCGCAGCTCGCCGAACGACGATCTCGTCCGGCAGGCGGAACGCGTCCGGCAGCCGGCCGCAGGCGGTGTCACCACCTCCGGCCTGCCGCGCCGGGTACCCAGGGCGAACCTCGTCCCGGGCACGGCTCAGCAGCAACAGCACCAATCCGGTCCGGCTGTCTCGCGTGCGCCTGACGACGTACGTGGCCGGCTGACCAATCTCCGTCGGGGTATCGCGCAAGGTCGCCAGGTCGGTAACGGCCAGACCGGTAGCTTCCCGAACCCCACTCACCAGCAGGAGCGTTAGTTGAGCCAGATGAGCCAGGCGGCACAGAACCTCAACTGGTTGATCACCAACTTCGTGGACAACACCCCGGGTGTGTCCCACACCGTCGTCGTGTCCGCCGACGGTCTCCTGCTGGCGATGTCAGAGGGCTTCCCCCGCGACCGCGCCGACCAGCTGGCGGCCGTCGCGTCGGGTCTGACCTCACTGACGGCAGGGGCCTCCCGGATCTTCGAGGGCGGCAGCGTGGCACAGACCGTCGTCGAGATGGAGCGGGGATTCCTTTTCCTCATGTCCGTCTCGGACGGTTCGTCCCTGGCCGTTCTCGCCCACCCCGAGTGCGACATCGGCCTCGTCGGCTATGAGATGGCGCTGCTGGTCGACCGCGCGGGCGCAGTGCTCACGCCGGACCTCCGCGCCGAGCTCCAAGGCAGTCTGCTCCACTGATCACCCGCGGATCCACCCGTCTCACCAAATCACCGTCCGGCCGCCACAATCCCCCCACCGGCCATCACCAGACGGCTTGACTGACCGACTTGCTGTCCCCGCCCGGAGGATTCATGACCCCGCCCACCGCCTCTCATGATCCGTACGCGGAGCCGTACGAGGATGAGGGCGACCAGCCGCTGGTACGTCCGTACGCGATGACCGGCGGCCGGACCCGGCCGCGCTACCAGCTGGCCATCGAGGCCCTGATCAGCACCACGGCCGACCCGGCAGCACTCATGGGGCTCCTCCCGGAGCACCAGCGCATCTGCCACCTGTGCCGTGAGGTGAAGTCGGTCGCCGAGGTCTCCGCGCTGCTGTCCATGCCGCTGGGCGTGGCCAGGATCCTGGTCGCGGACCTCGCGGAGGCCGGCCTGGTCGCCATCCACCAGCCGGGTGGCGACGAGAACAACGGCGGCGCACCTGACGTGACGCTGCTCGAAAGGGTGCTCAGTGGACTTCGCAAGCTCTGAACCGGGCCGGGCGACCACCTCTGCCAAGATCGTGGTGGCGGGTGGCTTCGGCGTGGGCAAGACCACGTTCGTGGGCGCCGTCTCGGAGATCAACCCGCTGCGCACCGAGGCGGTCATGACCTCGGCGAGCGCGGGCATCGACGACCTCACGCACACCGGGGACAAGACCACCACCACGGTGGCCATGGACTTCGGCCGTATCACCCTGGACCAGGACCTGATCCTGTACCTCTTCGGTACACCCGGCCAGGACCGCTTCTGGTTCATGTGGGACGACCTGGTGCGCGGTGCCATCGGCGCCGTCGTCCTGGTCGACACCCGCCGTCTCGCCGACTGCTTCCCGGCGGTCGACTACTTCGAGAACAGCGGGCTCCCCTTCGTCATCGCCCTCAACGGCTTCGACGGACACCAGCCCTACACGCCCGACGAGGTGCGCGAGGCGCTGCAGATCGGCCCGGACGCGCCGATCATCACCACCGACGCCCGGCACCGGGCCGACGCCAAGAGTGCGCTGATCACGCTGGTCGAGCACGCGCTCATGGCCCGGCTGCGGTAACGCAAGTCGGCAGCACCATACGGCAGTTGCCGTAGATGCACCGGAGCCGGCTGTGGCCTTTGACACGGTCGGCTTCGTTGTTCATAACGTTTCGGCAGAGGAATCGTGTGGTACGGCCACTCGTCGCGGTCAACCGGTGCCGCTGCGCGCACAAAAGCCCCGTCTTTTGACGGGGCTCGCTCTTTATGACCGTTTTATCCAGTGCTTACATCGCTCGGAATCCTCCTCTTCCACTGTTTGGAAGAGCGCAGGCCGACGTGCTGGAATGCGAGAACTGCCCAATAGTCAAAGACGTACTCAGCAGTACTACGTACTCAATGGCGAACTGGGCTCTGAGACACTGCGGCACAACGTTTGGTGCCGACCCCGCCGGAAGGTTGTTGGTCGAGTGAGGCGAAGCAAGAGCAGTCCCGAGCCGTCGGCCCGGGGCAACTTCACCCCGCCGCCGCGCGGAGCGGCGCCCGCCCCTGTGCCCGGATCGGAACCAACGACGGCGTCTGCGCCAAGCGGCGGCCGTCTCTCGCCGCGCAACTGGCGTGTGCCGACCCGGCTGAACGCGATCCTGCTCATACCCGTGCTGGTCGGCCTCGTCATGGGCGGCTTCCAGGTGAAGAGCTCGATCGACACCTGGCAGGAAGCCGAGGACGCCGAGAACACCGCGCGTCTGGTCCGGGCCTCCCTGAACTACGCCGACGCCCTCTACAACGAGCGCGACGTCACCGCAGCGCCGCTGCTGAAGGGCTCGGCCCAGACCGAGGAGGACAAGGCAACCGTCAGCGCGGCCCGCGACGCCACCGACAAGGCCGCCGACGAGTTCGACCAGGCCGCGCAGAACATGCCGGGGAAGGCGGGCCTGGAGCGCCGTCTGCGGTTGTTCCGAAAGGCCGAACCCGGGCTCACGGTGCTGCGTGACAAGGCGTACACCACCAAGCTCACCGGCGTGAAGACCGAAGAGGGCTACGTCGATGTCGCCCACCCCCTGACGGAGTTCGCCAACGAGCTCGGTCTGGGCACCGGCAACATCACCTCCTACGGCCGCACCGTCTACGCCATCGAGCTGACCAAGGCGGCCCTGTCGCTGCAGCGCTCCATCGGCATGCACCTGCTGATCAAGCCCGGTCCGACCGACAGCAGCTTCGCCAGCCAGAGGGTCGCGCTCACCTCGTACGCCTACCTTGAGGGCATCGCCGTCGAGGAGTACATCGGCGGTGGCACCGAGGCCGACGCGCAGAAGCTCGAAGACGCCAAGAAGGACATCCAGGCCGAGGGCAAGCAGCTGGCCACGCAGGCCGCCGCGGCTGCCAAGGCCAAGGGCGAGACGTATGTGCCGCCGCCGTCCGAACCGACCGACATGATCAAGGCCATCTCGGCCCTGAAGACGACGGACGCCGGCGAACGCCTCGCGCTCGCACAAAAGGGCGTCTCCGCTCAGAACTTCTGGGCGGTGAACACGCTCAAGTTCAACGCCTACCGCCAGATCGAGAACGACCTCGCCAACACCGCGGTGAACGAGGCCGCCGCCATCTCCGACGACGCCAAGCGCGACGCCCTCATCACCGGTGCCGCCGTCGTGGTCGCCCTGCTCGCCGCGTTCATCCTGGCCGGCATGGTCGCCCGCCAGATGAGCCGCGCGATGCGCCAGCTGCGCAACGCCGCGTTCGGCATCGCCGAGCAGCGCCTGCCGATGCTGGTCGACCAGCTCTCGCGCACCGACCCGGGCCGCGTGGACACCCGCGTCCAGCCCATCCCGATCAACACCCGCGACGAGATCGGCGAGGTCGCCCGCGCCTTCGACCAGGTCCACCGCGAGGCCGTCCGGCTCGCCGCCGAGCAGGCCCTGCTGCGGGGCAACATCAACGCGATCTTCACCAACCTCTCGCGCCGCAACCAGTCGCTGATCGAGGGCCAGCTGACCCTGATCACCGACCTGGAGAACAACGAGGCCGACCCGGACCAGCTGGAGAACCTCTTCCGTCTGGACCACCTCGCGACCCGTATGCGCCGCAACGGCGAGAACCTCCTCGTCCTCGCCGGCGAGGAGCCCGGCCGCCGCTGGGACCAGCCGGTCCCGCTGGTCGACGTGTTGCGTGCCGCCTCCTCCGAGGTGGAGCAGTACGAGCGCATCGAGCTGTCGGGTGTCCCGGAGGCCGAGATCCACGGCCGTGCCGTGACCGACCTCGTGCACCTGCTCGCCGAGCTGCTGGAGAACGCGACGACGTTCTCCTCGCCGCAGACCAAGGTCCGCGTGACCGCCACCCGTCTCCCCGACGGCCGGGTCATGATCGAGATCCACGACAAGGGCATCGGCCTGACGGCCGAGGACTTCGCGGACATCAACCACAAGCTCGCGAACCCGCCCACCGTCGACGCCGCGATATCCCAGCGCATGGGTCTGTTCGTGGTCGGCCGGCTGTCCGACCGGCACGGCATCCGCGTCCAGCTGCGCCCCTCCGGCGAGCAGGCCGGCACCACCTCGCTGGTCATGCTGCCCGACGCGATCACCCACGGTGGTGGCGGCGAGCAGCAGCCGGCCCAGGACGACTTCACCGTCTCGCAGATCATCCCGGAGCAGCACTTCCAGGGTGAGAACTTCAACCAGGTGCCCATGCGTACGGCCGCGGAGCTCGGCTTCGACGACAGCCGCTACACCGAGGTCCCGGACGACATCCGCGAGCTGGACCCGGTCGGCCGCTCCTTGATGCGCGAGGAGCGCCGTGCGGCCCTGGAGGCCCAGAACCACGACGAGCAGCCCGGTCAGGAGACCCCCGGGACACCCGGGTACGACGACTTCACCGGTCAGCCGGCCTTCGACGGCCAGGGCGGCTTCCCCGAGCAGCGTGGCGGGTACGACCCGCAGACGTCGTACGAGGAGCAGCGCCAGTCGTACGAGGAGCAGCAGCGGTCGGCGTATGAGGAGCCTCAGCAGCCGTCGTACGACGACACGTACTACGCGCCGAACGGGGGCCTGCAGCAGAACGACACCTTCTCGTCGGGCGGCGGCTACCCCGAGCCCTCGTATCCGGAGCCGGTCCGCGAGGAGCCCGCGGCCGCGAGCGCCTCGGCCCCGGAGACCTTCCCAGCCTTCGAACAGCGTCGCCACCAGGATGACTGGCCGCAGTCGAACGGCTACCGCAACGGCTACCAGGACCAGTACGCTCCGGAAACGGAATCTGCGCAGGCCGATGACGCGAACGAGCACGACCGCGTAGGCTTCGAGCGTCCGGGACCGGCCTCCTCCGCCCCCCACGCGCTGACCGACGCCGGGCTTCCCCGCCGCGGATCCCCCGCGAGCGGCAGCAACGGCGCACGGCCCGTGCGGCAGGAACCGTCGGCCCCCTCGCCGGACAGCAACGGCGACAGCAGCTGGCGCTCGTCCAACGACGATCGCTGGCAGCAGGCCTCGCAGCTCCGGAAGCCCAAGGCGGGCGGGGTTACCTCCTCCGGCCTGCCGCGGCGGGTCCCCAAGGCCAACCTGGTCGAGGGAGCCGCCGAGACCACCCCCCAGGGAGGTCCACAGATCTCCCGCGCTCCCGAGGACGTCCGGGGCAGGCTGAGCAACCTGCGCCGCGGTGTCCAGCGGGGACGCAGCGCGGGAAGCGAAACGAACGGCCAGGCCACTAGGAATCAACACAGTGGTCCTGACAGCACCTACAACCAGGAGCGTTAGTGTGAGCCCGATGAGCCAGGCGGCACAGAACCTGAACTGGTTGATCACCAACTTCGTGGACAACACCCCCGGGGTGTCGCACACGGTGGTGGTCTCCGCCGACGGACTCCTTCTGGCGATGTCCGAAGGCTTTCCGCGCGACCGCGCCGACCAGCTCGCGGCCGTCGCCTCCGGTCTGACGTCTCTGACGGCAGGCGCCTCCCGCATCTTCGAGGGTGGCAGCGTGAACCAGACGGTTGTGGAGATGGAGCGGGGATTCCTCTTCATCATGTCCATTTCCGACGGTTCGTCGCTCGCCGTTCTCGCACACCCCGAGGCGGACATCGGCCTCATTGGGTACGAGATGGCGCTTCTGGTCGACCGTGCCGGTACGGTCCTCACGCCGGACCTGCGCGCGGAACTCCAGGGCAGCCTGCTCAACTAACAGACAGCCGGTGCGTTTTGGCGTCCCGTGGCCGTAAGGTTTCGGGACGCGGCTCCACATGATGGGTGCCAGGCACAGTCGGAGGAGGAGAGAAAGTGGCAACACCCCCAGACGGTTCGTCATCGGGCAACTGGTCGTACGGCCCTGCCCAGGGTCACAACGACGGTTCCCAGAACCGGTACAACTTCCCCTCCTCGCCGAGCCAGCGGCAGCCGTACGCTCCGCAGGGCCCCGGTCCCTCGCCGTACGACCAGCCCCCGGCGCCGCGCATCCAGCCCGTGCAGCCGCAGCGACGCGCCCCCGAGCCGGCGCCCGCCGGGGCGGCGAACAACCCCCTGGTGCGTCCGTACGCCATGACCGGCGGCCGGACGCGCCCGCGCTACCAGCTCGCCATCGAGGCGCTGGTGCACACCACCGCGCAGCCGCACCAGATGCAGGGCCAGTTGCCCGAGCATCAGCGGATCTGCAACCTCTGCCGCGAGATCAAGTCGGTGGCGGAAGTATCCGCCCTCCTGACGATCCCTCTCGGCGTGGCCAGGATCCTCGTCGCCGACTTGGCGGAGGCGGGCCTGGTCGCCATCCATCAGCCCGGCGGCGACGAGAACGCCGGCGGCCAGCCAGACGTGACACTGCTCGAAAGGGTGCTCAGTGGACTTCGCAAGCTCTAGCGGCGGTCCTTCCCGCTCCACCACCTCGGCGAAGATCGTGGTGGCGGGTGGCTTCGGCGTGGGCAAGACCACGTTCGTCGGGGCCGTTTCGGAGATCAACCCGCTGCGCACAGAGGCCGTCATGACGTCTGCTTCGGCGGGCATCGACGACCTCACCCACACCGGAGACAAGACGACCACGACGGTCGCCATGGACTTCGGCCGTATCACCCTGGACCAGGACCTGATCCTGTACCTCTTCGGTACGCCCGGTCAGGACCGCTTCTGGTTCATGTGGGACGACCTGGTGCGCGGTGCCATCGGCGCGATCGTCCTGGTCGACACCAGGCGCCTTGCCGACTGCTTCCCCGCGGTCGACTACTTCGAGAACAGCGGGCTCCCCTTCGTCATCGCCCTCAACGGCTTCGACGGCAACCAGCCGTACAACCCGGACGAGGTGCGCGAGGCCCTGCAGATCGGCCCCGACACCCCGATCATCACGACCGACGCCCGCCACCGCGCGGACGCGAAGTCGGCACTGATCACGCTGGTCGAGCACGCCCTGATGGCGCGACTGCGCTAGCGGCCGGTCTCCGACACGTGTCGTTTGCGGCCCCCGTTCCTCCTGTGGGAGGGATGGGGGCCGCAGTCGTTCGAGGACGGGAGCGGGAACGCCGGTTGCCGATGGCCGAGTTGGTGCGCTCCGGTGGGCCTGAGCGAGGCCGAAAGCCCGCTGGGAGACGCGGGCAGGGGCAAGCCCAGGGAACGCGTGTGGAGGCCGCTCTGGGCGTCGCCTCGCGGGTGCTGCTGCGGTGGCCGGCGGTCACGGCTGTGCGGGGTGCGTGCACCGGTGAGTTGGCGAGCTGGAACGGTCTGACGCCGGCGTTCGTGAAGCTGTGGGAGTTCAGCGGGCTCACGCACTGTGGCCAGTGGGCCGTGACCGAATGCAACGGCCCCGCCCTCCCCTCAGGGAGAACGGGGCCGTACGTGCAACAGGCCTCAGCGCCAGCTGTGCGGGGCCCGGAAGCCGGGCTCGCGCTCCAGGCGGCGCCAGCCGGCCTTCGCGCGGCCTCGGTGGGCCGGGGCGGTGTCGGACGGCTGGGCGGCGGCGCGAGCCAGGAGGATCGCCGTGATGGCGGCGACTTCCTCGGGCTCGGCGTGGCCCTTCTCGACGCGGATGTCAGGGGTGTTCATAGGTCACAGTCTCCGTGAGAGAGGTTTCCGCGGGGGTACCGCGAAGGATCCGCTGGGTTACTGCGGGGGGTTGCCGTGCTTGCGGGACGGCAGGTCGGCGTGCTTGGTCTGGAGCATCGCCAGGGAGCGGACGAGTACCTCGCGGGTCTCCGCGGGGTCGATCACGTCGTCCACCAGGCCACGCTCGGCCGCGTAGTAGGGGTGCATGAGCTCGGACTTGTACTCCTTGACCATGCGGGCCCGCATGGCCTCGGGGTCCTCGGCCTCGGCGATCTGGCGGCGGAAGATGACGTTGGCGGCACCCTCCGCGCCCATCACGGCGATCTCGTTCGTCGGCCAGGCATAGGTGAGGTCGGCACCGATGGACTGGCTGTCCATGACGATGTACGCGCCTCCGTACGCCTTGCGCAGGATCAGCGAGATCCGCGGCACGGTCGCGTTGCAGTAGGCGTACAGGAGCTTCGCGCCGTGCCGGATGATTCCGCCGTGCTCCTGGTCGACGCCCGGGAGGAAACCGGGGACGTCCAGGAAAGTGACGATTGGGATGTTAAAAGCGTCACACATCTGGACAAAGCGCGCAGCTTTTTCCGACGCCTCGATGTCCAGGACACCGGCGAGGGACTGCGGCTGGTTGGCCACGATGCCCACCACCTGGCCGTCCAGGCGGGCCAGCGCGCAGATGATGTTGCGCGCCCAGCGCTCGTGGACCTCGAGGTACTCGCCGTCGTCGACAATCTCCTCGATGACCTTCGCCATGTCGTACGGCCGGTTGCCGTCCGCCGGGACCAGGTCCAGCAGGACGTCCGACCGGCGGTCGGCGGCATCCGAGGACTCCACCCGGGGCGGGTTCTCACGGTTGTTCTGCGGCAGCAGCGAGAGGAGGTAGCGCACCTCCGCGATGCACGTCTCCTCGTCGTCGTACGCGAAGTGACAGACACCGGAGGTCTCGGCGTGCACGTCCGCGCCGCCCAGGCCGTTCTGGGTGATCTCCTCGCCCGTCACCGCCTTGACCACGTCCGGGCCGGTGATGAACATCTGCGACGTCTCGCGGACCATGAACACGAAGTCCGTCAGGGCGGGGCTGTACGCCGCGCCGCCCGCGCACGGGCCGAGCATCACGCTGATCTGCGGGATGACGCCGGACGCCTTGGTGTTGCGCTGGAAGATGCCGCCGTAGCCGGCGAGCGCCGAGACACCCTCCTGGATACGGGCGCCCGCACCGTCGTTCAGGGAGACCAGGGGCGCGCCCGCCGCGATGGCCATGTCCATGATCTTGTGGATCTTCGTGGCGTGGGCCTCGCCCAGCGCGCCGCCGAAGATCCGGAAGTCATGGGCGTAGACGAAGACCGTGCGGCCCTCCACCGTGCCCCAGCCGGTGATGACACCGTCGGTGTACGGCTTCTTGGCCTCCAGGCCGAACCCGACCGCGCGGTGCCGGCGCAGCTGCTCGACCTCCCGGAAGGAGCCCGGGTCCAGCAGCAGCTCGATCCGCTCCCGAGCGGTCAGCTTGCCCTTGGCGTGCTGCGCCGCGGTCGCCTTCTCGCTCGGGCCGGCCAGCGCCTGCGCACGGATCTCGTGCAGCTCGGCCGTCCGCCCGCGGGCGTCGATCGGCTCACCCGGTGCCTCATCCAAAACGGTCATGTAGCGACCTTACGAAGGACACCAAGGAAAGCGAGCCGTTGACTCCGTACAGTCTCCGGCGCGTTTTCCTGGTACCCCTGAACAGAACCATGACGGCATGCAGCCCTTCCGACTGCTCAGGGGGCGTGCGCGTTGTGGAGGTCTCACAAAGCCGTCAGCTGAGAGCCACCTCACATCGGTGGGTGGCACATACCATCCCCGGGGTGACACGGACGCGCAGTCGGCGGCCCGTCGCGAGGATCTCGACCGAGTCGTCCGCGCGGACGATGCGGCGTACGGGGTGCTCCCAGGTGATCTCCAACGGCTCGCCGGTGCGGGGCGGCTCGCTCACGCAGAGCGTAGCGGTACGGCCCCGGCGGCGGAGCAGCACACTCGCGCCGGCGGAGGCGGCGAGCGGACCCACCGTGCCCGGCTGCCAGAAGTTGGCGGCCGTCAGGCCGAGGGAGGGGACGCGAACCGCCTGGCACGTCCTGTCGTTGGCGAGAACCGACAGCCGGCGGGCGCCCTGCGCGGCCCACGCCGCCACCTCGTGCCGGCCGGCGCCGGGCATGAGCACATAGACGTATGCCGCGTCCGTCGGGTCCGTGCCGTGGTCCAGCCAGAGGGTCTGCCAGCGGCGGGTGCGCCGCTCCGTCGTACTGGCGGTGTTGATGTCGGCCCAGGCGCCGGTGCGGTCCTCGCGCAGGGTGCGCAGATCGCCGTACGGCACCACCCAGCCGCCGTGGCCCTCCAGGTGCGCCCAGCCCGGGCCGCGTACGAAGGCCTGGGTGCCGCCCTCCCCCAGGTTGCGGTTGTCGACGACGGTCTCGACGGGGACTCCGTCGGCGCAGGTGATCCCGGCCCCGAGGCAGATCACGGCGTCCTCGACGCAGAACCACGACTTACGGGCTTCGAGCGTCGATCCCAGGCCCTTCAGGTGCTGCCCGATCGCCGCGTACTCGCCGTCGGTCGCGCCACCGACCCAGCGCGCGTCGGGCTTGGGCTCGCCCCACTCGCCGCCTGCCTTGTCGGGGAGGCGCTTGGTGGAGACGGTCGTACCCGGGAGGCGGTACCAGTCGACGGTCGGCCAGTACCAGTCGGTGTACTGATCGGGCCGGCCACCGAGGCCGCCGGCCCACCAGGAGAGCATCCCGGCGCCGGTGTGCCAGCCGCGCGGGTTCTCGCCGTTGCCGCACTCGTAGTACGCGATGCGGTCGCTGGCCATGGCGACGTTCACGACGAAGCGCGGGCGGCGATGCACCGCCCGGTCCATCGCGGCGAAGAGGTGGTGGCCGGTGGGTTCGGGCGCGGCGGCGACCGGCGATTCGGCGACTGTGTGCAGTCGGGCGAGGTCGGCGACGCCGAACTGACGCGCCGTCAAGATCGGGTGTGCGGCGTCCCGTTCGATCCATCCCTTGATACAGCCGTACCAGCGCTCGCGCTCCGCCGCGCTCGCGCCGCCGGCGAGCAGGGCCATGGCGGCGATGACGCCCTGGCCGTGGAAGTGGTCGCTGCGCAGGACGTGCCGGTCGTCGCTCTTGAGGTAACCGCGGCTGATGGCACGGCCGTTGACGCTGTCCATCATCAAGCCGTCATGGATGAGCGGGGCGTATGCGCGCTCGACGCTGTCGAGGACGATCTGCCTGCCCGGGTCGGTCACCTCCCACTCGGATCCGGCGAGCAGGGCGAAGAGTCGGCCGAGGCCGTCGAGGAGGACCTGGCCGTAGGTGCCGGAGTAGGCGACCCAGGTGTGCTGGACGAACGAGCCGTCGGCGTAGAGGCCGTCGCCCTTCGTGACGTACGGGAAGACCGGGGAGAGCGCGTCGCGGGCGAGCGCGATCTTCGCCGGGGTCCGGCCGAGGATGCCGCGCAGGGCGACGCTGCGGCAGAGGTCGACGCGGTTGGCGCCGGTGGAGGTGCCGGAGTAGTCCGTCAGCATCGCGTCCGGGATGAAGTGGTCGACGGCCGCGCAGGCGGCGGCGATCTGCGCCTCGGTGAGGTGGCCGCACAGGGCGGCCGTGATGTCCATCAGCAGGCGCGGGCTGCCGATCTGCCATTCCCACCAGTTGCCGTAACGGGTGGTGGAGGGGTTGTAGATCGTGGCGGAGAGGTGGTCGAGGCCGCGCAGGATCTCGGCGAGGAGGGCCGGGTCGGCGGTGGAGCCGGTGCCGGGCTGGACGTAGGCCTGGGTCATCGTCCACAGACGGCCGTAGCTGTGGGTGATGCCGGCGGGCGGGTCGTAGGGATGGCCGGGCCACAGGGAGGTGGGGGTGGGGGCCATGGTGGCCCGGAAGCCGCGGGCGAGGGTGCCGGTTTCGGCGAGGCGGGTGGCGTACGGCTCTGCAGCCGGGTCGTAGTCGGCGCCGAGGGCGATGCCGAGCCAGCGCAGGCGGAGGGCGTCGTAGGGGTCGGCCTCGGCGGCTCGGGCGGCGGGAGCGGTCGTGGTGACGGTCGTGGTCGCGGTTGTGGCCAGGAGCGCCGCCGCGAGCAGGACGGCTCGGCGGGTGGGTCTCGTGAGCCCTGTGCGCTGAGAGGTCATGCCTTGGGCATTTACCACCTCAGAGTAACCGCGCCAACACTTTACGGATGATGTTGAATCCTGAACGGAATAGGTCTACGGTCGGTCGCGTTGATGTAGTTCAAGATTCAACATCACGCCTCACGCTTCGAAGGAGCACATCATGGCCAACTCCGACCTGTCCGCGCTGACCGGCGACTACACGATCGACACGGCCCACTCCACGATCGGCTTCACCGTCCGCCACGCCATGGTCACCAACGTCAAGGGCAAGTTCCTCGACTTCACGGGCTCGCTGCACCTGGACGGCAGCGACCCCTACGCGTCCACGGCGTCCATCGACGTCAAGATGGACAGCATCGACACCGGCTCCGCGGACCGCGACGGGCACCTCAAGAGCGCGGACTTCTTCAAGACGGACGAGTTCCCGACGATGACGTTCCGCTCCACCTCGGCGGAGGCCCTCGGTGACGACGACTACCGCATCACCGGCGACCTGACGATCCTCGGCACCACCAAGCCGCTCACCATCGACCTCGAGTTCAACGGCGCCGCGAAGGGCCCCTTCGGCAACGAGCGCGTCGGCTTCGAGGGCAAGGCGCAGATCCTGCGCTCGGAGTGGGGGCTGACCTGGAACGCGGCGCTGGAGACGGGTGGGGTGCTTGTCTCGGACAAGATCAAGCTCATCTTCGACATTTCGGCGATCAGGAACGCGTGAGCCGTCGCCTGTGGGCGGGCGCCGGGCCGGTAGCGTCGGCGCCGCCCCTTCAGTCGACCTGGTGGGCGGTCTCCAGGGGCTTGTAGTCAGGGTCAGCCCAGGAATCCGGCCCCCCTCAGGTCGTAGGAGACAGAGACAACGTCCTCGCCTCCCTCGCCTCCAGCTTCGCGACCGCGGCCGTCACCTGAGCCGCCCGGCTCTCCGGAGTCCGGGCTCGGAGCACACCGAGCATGGCCAGGTACCGGTCCGTCTTTCCGAGCGCGTCGAAGGTGACCTTGGCCCGGGGGTTCCGTTCCAGCGCGGCCGCGAGATCCTCGGGGACTGCGGCGTTCTTCTGCGACTCGTACGCCGCTGCCCACCGCCCGTCCGCCTTCGCGGCCTCCGCCTCTGCGAGGCCGGAGGGGTGCATGCGGCCGGCGGCCGTCAGCTCCTCGACCCGCCGCACGTTGACCACCGACCAGACGCTGCCCGGGCGTCGCGGGGTGATCCGCTGCTGAAAGTACGAGTCGTCGAGCCCCTTGCGCTGACCGGTGATCCAGCCGTGGCACAGGGCGACGTCGTTGACCTCGGCGGCGGTGACGGAGGGGATGCCGGAGCCCTTCTTGGCGACCTTGACCCAGAGGCCGGGGTGCGGGGCGGTGTGGCTGGTCAGCCAGGTGTCGAGGGAAGCGGCAGATTCGAAAGCGAGGGGCTCTGTGCCGTCTGGGGTGGTCATGGCGACACGGTAGGTGGCGAGTAGGTCAGTTTTTGTCCTATAAGGAGTGCCCCGCACAGCCCCCGTCGGCGCCACGCTCGGTCCCTGGCTCGGGGTGCGGCAACCGGGGGCGGCCTCTGATACCGGTCGGTGCTGCGGGTCAGTGCCGTGCTCGTCGCGCTGTCCCTGGTGGTGGCGCGTGGCGGGTGGCGGGTGGCGCGGGGATGGGTGCGCGTCGAAATCGGGAAGCGCGCCGACGTCGTGTTCCGGCATCCTGGTCGGCATGACCACCACCTCCTGGCCGGGTCCCGCCGGTCTTTCCTGGGTCGCCATCACGTCGTACGAAATCGAGAACAGGTCTCCTTACCCCCTGGCCGCCGTGCGCGCTTGACTGCGTGAGCGCGGCCTCGACTGGATGCCGTTCGACGAGGAGGAGCTCCGCCTGGATCGAGCCTGCGGGCCCGGGGGCGACGGGCACTGGCGATCGTGGATCACGGTTCACGTCGACGCCGGTGCCCTGCGGCGGCTCGGGCTGCATCCGGATCAGCCGACCTCCGTCGTCGGCTTCCCCTCCCCGCCGGGCTGGTGGCATGCCGCCGGTGAGCGGTACGCCCGGCTGCGCTCGGCCAAAACGCCCGCGTCCTGAGCGGGCGCCGCCATTGCGTGCCGGCGGCCGGGGGCGCTCACCTCCCACTTCGCCGTGGCCGGAGAGGCGCCCCCGCGGGCGCCCCGCCAGCCTCCGGACGTATCACCGCTCGTCGGCACCGACCAGCGCGCGAACCTCGAACTTCTCGAACACCCCCGGTTCCTGGCGCTTGCTCAGCACCGAGCCGACCCAGCCCAGCAGGAAGCCCGCCGGGATCGAGACGATGCCGGGGTTCTGCAGCGGGAACCAGGCGAAGTCGGAGTGCGGGTAGACCGAGTTCGGGGTGGAGGAGATGATCGGGGAGAACACCACGAGGAGCACCGAGCAGGCCAGGCCGCCGTACAGGCTCAGCAGCGCGCCGCGTGCGGTGAAGCCTCGCCAGAACAGGCTGTAGACGATCGTCGGCAGAATGGCGGACGCTGCGATGGCGAAGGCCAGGAACGCCAGCGTCGCGGTGCTCGTGCCCCAGGACAGCAGGGCCAGCATCATGCCCATGACGCCGATGGCCGCCGCGGAGAGCCGGGCGACGGCTACCTCTTCCGTCTGCGTCGCCTTGCCCTTGCGGATCACTTCGCCGTACAGGTCGTGGGCGATCGAGGAGGCCGCGGCGAGCGTGAGTCCGCCGGCCACTCCGAGCAGCGTGATGAAGGCCAGGCTGGACAGGAGCGCCACGAGTACGCCGCCGCCGAGCTCGTACCCGAGCAGGAGCACCGCCGCATCGCCCCTGGGGTCGAGGTCCGCGATCTGCTCCCGGCCCACGATCGCGGTGGCGCCCAGGCCCAGCACGCCCGCCATCAGACACACGAAGCCGATCAGACCCACGGCCCATACCACCGAGCCGCGCAGGACGCGCGTGGAGCGCGGGGCGAGCAGCCGCATCATGATGTGTGGGAGCGCGGCCAGTCCGAGCACGATGGCCAACTGCAGGCTGAAGAAGTCCAGCTTGTTGGTGGTGGTACCGCCGTATCGCAGGCCGGGGCCGAGGTAGCGGTCGCCCAGGGCGCTGTTGGCGGCGGCGGTCGACAGGAGTTTGTCGATGTTCCAGTTGAAGTGGTGCAGCACCATGACGGCGGTGACTCCCACCCCGGCGACCAGCATCACGGCCTTGACCACCTGGATGACCGTGGCACCCGGCATGCCGCCGATCGCCGCGTACACCACGACTATGGTGCCGATGACCACCACGCACATCGCCCGGGCCGTCCCGCTCGGTGCTCCGATGAACTGCGCCAACAGGGCCACACTGCCGACGAGTTGGGCGACCAGGTACAGGAGGCACACGACCAGGGTGCACAGGGCGAGCGCCAGCCGGACCGAACGCTGTCCCTGCGGCAGCCGCAGCGCCAGGGTGTCGCCCAGCGTGAACTTGCCCGAGTTGCGCAGGGGTTCGGCGATCATCAGCAGCGCCATCATCCAGGCGACCACCGTGCCGCCCAGATAGAGCAGACCGTCGTAGCCGGTCAGCGCGACGATTCCGGTACTGCCCAGCAGTGTCGCGGCCGACAGGTAGTCACCGCACATGGCGAGCCCGTTGCGCAACGGCGACATGTCACGGTCGCCCAGATAGAACTCGCTGATCTCGTCCCGCTGCGGGGCCGTCAGCAGCACCGTGAACAGGGTGACGACGACGACAGTGATGAACAGGATGAGCGTCAGCTGCAGAGTGGCCCGGTCGGTGACACTCGCGGCGTGATGCACCAGTTGACCGGCGGCTTGCGTCACCACGCGCCCCACTGCCTTCCCGTGTGGTTACGGGTCTGCTGTGCCTGCGCCTGGGCCTTCGCCTGTGCCTCGTTCTCGTGCAGTCGGGCCCGCAGGCGGTGCGTGACCGGGTCGACCCGTCGGCGCATGTGCCGGACGTAGAGCCAGATCGTCCCGCCCATGAGGAGGAACTGGCACAGGCCCAGAGCCAGCCCGATCGTCAGGTGGCCGACCAGCGGCTGGTTCATCATGCCGGCGGCGAAACTCGACAGCAGGACGTACACGAGGAATCCACCGACCGAGGCAAGCGTTGCCGCGGTGCCGAAGGTTCGGTATGCGCTGCGCAGCGCATCGAAGTCAGGAGAGCTGTGTATCGGCTCCGGACTTGGGCGCCCAACTCTCGGGGGCGGGGGCGGGGACGGGGGCGGGGGCGGGTGAAAACTGTCGTTCGGCGATGGATATATGGACATAACGCACCTTCTTTGCTGCCTTATGTCGCGCACGTGACCGGCATGAGCGGAGGAACGAGTCACGTTGCGGTCGCGGACCGTGAGGGAGGGGGAAACGGAGTATTGCAGCGGGGCGCTTGAACTATCAACCAGCTTGCGAAACATAAAGATCGGATTTTCGGGTTCCGGTTTACGGCACGCCAGGCCACACCACGCCACGGCGAGATGCGTCATGGCCGGTTTTGGCCACTTGTCGAGGCGCTCGCAGGGTCCACATAATCCAGCCAACACATTTGACCGGCGCATGCCATCAAAATCACGGCTTGGCATGCTCCTGACATTCCAGCGCTCTCCACGTTCGTATGTCCAACCCCCCACGGAAGGCATCACGTTGAAGAAGCTCCTCACCGCGCTCAAGAGATGTGCGGCCCTCGGCGCCGCCGCTCTCGCGATCGTCAGCCTTCAGCCCGTCTCGGCCGCGAATGCCGCCGATTCCCGCGTCGTCGGTGGAACCCGTGCCACGCAGGGCGAGTTCCCGTTCATGGTCCGGCTCTCCATGGGCTGTGGCGGCGCGCTCTACACCCAGCAGATCGTGCTCACCGCCGCGCACTGTGTGAGCGGCTCCGGCAACAACACCAGCATCACGGCCACCGCCGGTGTCGTGGACCTGCAGTCCACCAGCGGGCGTGTCCAGGTCCGCTCCACCAAGGTGCTGCAGGCCCCCGGCTACAACGGCAACGGCAAGGACTGGGCGCTCATCAAGCTCGCCCAGCCCATCAACCTGCCGACGCTGAAGATCGCCACCACCACGCAGTACAACACCGGCACCTTCACCGTCGCCGGCTGGGGCGCGGCCACCGAGGGCGGCAGCCAGCAGCGCTACATGCTCAAGGCCAATGTGCCGTTCGTCAGCGACGCCCAGTGCCGTGCCTACAGCGGCTACAGCGGCCTCATCGCGAGCGAGGAGATCTGCGCCGGCCTTCCCTCCGGCGGCGTCGACACCTGCCAGGGCGACTCCGGTGGCCCGATGTTCCGCCGGGACAGCGCCAACCAGTGGATCCAGGTCGGCATCGTCAGCTGGGGCATAGGCTGCGCCCGGCCGAACGCCCCCGGCGTCTACACCGAGGTCTCGACCTTCGCCTCCGCGATCGCCTCGGCGGCGTCCTCTCTCTGACCTATCGGTTTGCCGGCGTTCCAGTAGTGCGGGCCCGGCGTCTTCGGACGCCGGGCCCGTACCGTGTTCCGCGGCAGGTGGGTGTCAGAAGCCTCCCCCGTCGAAGCCACCCCCACCGAAGTCCCCTCCGCCGAAGCCTCCCCCACCGTCGCCCCCGAAGTCCCCGGTGTCGAAGTCCGCACCGGACACGTCGCCGCCGCCGTAGCCCCCGTCGCCGTAGCCGTACCCCGCGCCGTAGTCGGCCGCGTAGGCCGGCGTGGCCATCATGCTGCCGAGCATCGTGCCGATGAGGAGGCCGGGGAGGAGGCCGCCGCCGAAGTAGCCGCCTGCCCAGGGGCCGTAGGCGGGGCCGGCGTCCCAGTACGGGCGGCGGCCGTACTCCGTGTCCACCTCGCGGATCACGGGGTCGCGGCCTTCGGCGAGGCGGGTGCGGTCGGCCGCGCAGACCGGGACCTCGCGGGCGGTGCCGCCGGGTGGTGTCCAGGTCTCGTCGGCCACTGCCGGGCCGTGGCGTGGGTCGAAGAAGCAGGGTGGCCGGCGTTCGGGCAGCGGCCGGTGCTCCCGGCGGGCGCACAGCTGGGTGAGGCAGAAGCGGCCGTCCTCCAGGGACTGGGTGACGGCCTTGACGTCCTCCGGTTTGCGCGCTGCGTCCATGAGCCGCTTCGCCTGGTCGTAGGAGTCCAGCGCGCGCTCGTAGTCCGCGCGCATCGCGTCGTCGGCACCGGGCTCGGCCGGATGGAAGTCCAGGCGGTCCAGTTCTTCGCCGAAGGCGGTGATGTCCTCGTCGACCACGACCCGCAGCTTCTCCAGCGCCGCCCGCCGCTCCTCCTCGTGGCGCCGCCGGTTGCGCCGGACCAGCGCGTAGGCGCCCGCGCCGCCCGCCGCCAGCACCGCGCCGACGGCGATCAGCCCGCCGGCGTCCACGCCCGTGCCGTCCCCGCCGTCGCTCCAGCTGGCCGGTGCCGTACCGCCCACGTTCTGCAGCGCCGCGTCGACGAAATCGTTCAGCTGGGCCTTGGGATCACCGGCGCCCTGCACCGAGGTGACCAGGTTGTCCACGCCTTGCCGGGACAGGACGGAGGCGTCGGCCGCCGCGTCGAAGCGATCATCGACGCGGACGCCGTACAGGCCCGTGACACCGGTCTCGGTACGGAGGTTCAGGAGGAGGTTCTGCGTCGGCTGGTCGGCCGGGAGAACGGCGACGAAGACGGGCTTGTCGGCGTCCTCGATCTTGTCGGCGAGCGCTTCTGCGTCAGCCGACGACAGCAGGTCCGAGGCGGCGGGGTCCACGTAGACGGGGCCCTCGCGCAACTGCTCGGCAACCTTCGAGAGGTCCGTGGCCGCGTGCGCGCCGGGGGCACCGGTCATGAGCACCGCGAACGTCGCGGCGACCGGCACCACAGCTGCGCGCATGAGGCCCCGGAACAGCGGAGTCCTCATACTTCGACGCTACCCGATGGGGCACGAGAACGGGCATCTCTCCCGGTACGGACCTGCCCCACCGGAAGAGATGCCCTGTACAGCTCAGGCCGCTCTGTACGCCGCCGTCAGCTTCCGCACCGCCGCCCCGTACCGGCCCGTCAGCAGCAGATGGTCGGCCTCGGCGAAGGGCCCGGCCACCGCCTCGGTGATCCCCCTGCCGGCCGCCCTGTGCTGGACGAGCAGCCGGGCCTTGGTGACGAGCGCGCGCCCCGCCTCTTCGGCCCCGGCCCGCTCGGCGGCCGCGGCCGCGATGCCGAGCGCCCGCAGGGTCGCGGCGCCGCCGCCCGGCACCTCGGTCAGCGTGGTCAGGCCCCAGCCGTAGGGGAACCTCGGGTCGTACGACGTGTCCCCGACGTTGATCGGCAGCTGCGCCTCGCTCTTCGGCCAGGTGACGGGCAGCTGCCCGGTGAAGGGCCGCTTGCCGTGGAGGACGTCCGCCACGCCGTCGCCCTCGGTGCCGGGCAGCCAGGAGGCGACCAGCGCGTCGATCCCGGCCAGGCTCTCGTCGTCGATCAGCTGCGGGCGCCCGGCTACGATCAGCACCGCGCACTTCATCGCGGCGCACACCTTGTCGACGGCTGCCCGGTCGGCGGGGCTCAGCCGAAGGTCGTGGCCGTTGCCGACATCGCCGACGCCCTCGGCGTACGGGGTCTCGCCGACGACGACCACGCCGACGTCATGGCCGTCCGTCGGGGCCGAGGCGTCCTTGGAGTACGTCAGCGCCGCGCTGTTCTTCCGCATCGCCTCCAGGATCGTCGTACCGGGCGTGACGTCCCCGGACGCGCCCTGCCAGGTGACCGTCCAGCCGCCGCTCTGGTTGCCGATGTCGTCGGCGTTGGATCCGGCGACGTAGACCTTCTGTGATCTCCTCAGCGGCAGGAGCCCGGCGGAGTTCTTCAGCAGCACCTGCGACTCGGCCGCCGCCCGCCGGGCCACGGCCCGGTGCTCGGCGGATCCGATCCGCGCGGCCCCGCTGGTGTCGGCGTACGGCTTCTCGAAGAGGCCGAGCCGGAACTTCTGGGTGAGGATGCGGGACACGGCGTCGTCGATCCGCCGCTCACTGATCCGGCCGGCCTTCACCTCGTCGACCAGCGTCGCGCGGAAGTCCTTGTACGCGTACGGCACCATGATCATGTCGAGGCCCGCGTTGACCGACGTCCGGACGTCGGAGGCGTAGTCGCCGGGGATCTGGTCGATGGCCTGCCAGTCGCTGATCACGAAGCCGTCGAAGCCCATACGGTCCTTGAGGACGCCGTTGATCATGTCGGCGCGGGCGTGCATCTTCACCGGGCCCTGGCCGTCGCCGACGAGGTCCAGGGAGGAGTACGACGGCATGACCGTGCCGACACCGCGGTCGACGGCGGTCTCGTACGGGGCGAGATGGACGGCCTCCAGCTGCTGCCGGGTGACCTTGGTGACGCCCTGGTCGATGGTGTACGTGCCGGTGGTGGAGGAGCCGTACTCGGTGCCGCCGTCGCCGACGAAGTGCTTGGCGGTGGCGAGAACCTTGTCGTTCCGGTTCAGGTCGCGTCCGTCGGGCCTGCCCTGGAGGCCCTGGATGACGGTCTCCATGGCATCGACGAGGGCCGGGTCCTCGCCGAAGGACTCGTAGGTCCGTCCCCACCGGTCGTCCCGGGCCACGCACAGACAGGGCGCGAAGTCCCAGGGGATACCGGTGGCCCGCGTCTCGGCCGCCGTGACCGCGCCGGCCTTGTACGCCAGGCCCGGATCTCTGGACGCCCCGAGTCCGATGTTGTGCGGCATGATCGTCGCGCCGGTCAGGTTGTTGTGGCCGTGCACCGCGTCGACACCGTAGATCAGCGGGATCTGGAACCGGGTCACCCGGGCCCGGAGCTGGAAGCCGTCGATCATCTTCGCCCAGGCCTCGGCGGTGTTGGGCGTCGGCGTGGAACCGCCGCCGGAGAGGAGCGAGCCGAGGGCGTACGTGGCGATGTCACCGGACGCGGTGAGGGCGCCGCGCTCGGCCTGGGTCATCTGGCCGGCCTTCTCCTGAAGGGAGAGGCGTGCGAGGAGGTCGGCGACGCGCTTGCGCACCGGCAACCTGCTGTCCAGATACGGCAGTCCGTGCGCGTCGACGACGATCTGCGGGGTCTCGGCCGGAGGCCTGGCGCCGGTGACGGTCAGCTTCAGCGGGATCGTCTCCGCCGGCTCGGCGGACCTGTCCTTGAGGGTGGGGACGCGGATCTCGCGGGTGGTGCCGGAGGCCGTGCCGGCCGGGAAGGTGACGGTTCCGGTGACCGGGGTGTAGTCCCTGCCCGGGTCGGCGGTGCCGCCCGTTGTCTCGTAGCTGACGGTGACGGGTTCGTCTAGGGGAGTGGAGCCCGTGGTGGCGACGGTGAGCTTCGCGGTCGCCGCAGCGCCCTCGTCGGTGGGGTGGACGGGGGAGTCGGTGCGGACGGAGGCCTTCAGGGACTGGTCGGCCTTGCCGTACAACTCGACGCCGTCCATGGCGAATCGGGCCCTGATCCCGACCGGGAGGGTGACGGCGTAGCCCCAGGTCTCGGTGAGGCCGAGGATGTGGTCGATGCCGCCGACGGGCTGGTAGTCCGTGCGGTAGGTGAAGTCGGTGAAGGGCAGCTCGATCTGTTTCCAGCCGGTGAAGTCGTCGGTGAAGGAGGTCGTCCACAGCTCGGAGGCCTCGCCGTTGGCACCGCCGTCCCTGAGTTCGAAGGCGATCTTCTTGCCGTTGTTCTGACCGTCCCACCACAGGCGGATGCCCTTGTGGGCGGACCAGTCGTGGGCGGGCTCGGCGAAGGCGAAGCCGTGGGTGAAGCCGCCGTAGCCGCTGATGTCGTACGTGCCGGCGAGCACCTTCTCGCCCTCGGGCGCGTCGTCGCGGGCGGTGAGCTGCAGGGCGGGCGGGTCGTCGTTGTCGCTGCCCCAGGTGAAGACGCCCTCGGCGGGCGGGCTAGCGAAGGGCACCTCGCCCTCGAAGCGGTCGACGGGGACCGGGGCGGGGTCGTCGGCGCCCGATGCGGGGGCGGCGGCGGTGAGCGGGAGCAGGGCGGTGAGGAGCGCGGCGGAGGCGAGCAGGGCGGTTCTGCGCATGGAACGTCCCTCGGCTCTCAGAGTCAACACATGACTTAGATCACGCCGTGAGTTAACTAATGGTGCCGAAGGGCGTCAAGACTTCACATCAGGACAGGGGCACACTCAACTCCTGGCCAGGTCAGTGGTGTTGTTTCTTCAGGTACGGCTCAGGCGTACGGCTGGCCGACCCCCAGCAGGTTGCCCTCGCTGCGGAACCCGGGCACGTCGACCTCCTCGAACTCCACGCCGCGCCGCCTGAGTTCCGCCACGACCGCCTCGACGTCCTCGACCTGCCGGCCCATCTGGGTGAAGGTGCCGGGGGAGGCGCCGGTCGACCGGTACACGGCGAACTCCGTGTCCCCGCACCGGTACAGCAGCCCGCCCGGCCGTTCGTCGACCGGCTCCAGGCCGAGCTTCTCGGAGTAGAAACGCCGCGCCCGCTCCATGTCCTGGGCGGGCAGGCGGGTCGCCACACTCCCCCGGGCCAACAGGTTCCTGTCGTCGGTGTCCATGTCGTCCATGGCTCAACTGTGCCGTGGACGACGGGCCCGGGGGCAGATGCGAGGTCCGTTCGGCCTACTCGGCCGGCGCCACCCCGGCCCGCAGCAACCCGTACGTGTACGCGTCCTCCAGGGCCTGCCAGGACGCCGCGATGACGTTCTCGGCGACGCCGACCGTCGACCACTCCCCCGCCCCGTCGGACGTGGAGATCAGGACGCGGGTCGTGGACTGGGTGCCGTGGACGCCCTCCAGGATGCGGACCTTGTAGTCGACGAGGTCCAGCTTGGCGAGCTGGGGGTAGATCTTCTCCAGGGCCACGCGCAGCGCGCGGTCGAGGGCGTTGACCGGGCCATTGCCCTCGGCCGTGGCGACGATGCGCTCGCCCTTGGCGAAGAGCTTGACCGTGGCCTCGTTGGCGTGGATGCCGTCGGGGCGGTCCTCGACGATCGCGCGCCAGGACTCGACGTCGAAGTACTTCAGGGGCTTGCCCTCGACCTCGGCGCGCAGGAGGAGTTCGAAGCTCGCGTCCGCCGCCTCGTACGTGTAGCCCTTGAGCTCGCGCTCCTTGACCCGCTCGACCACCCGGCCGACCAGCTCGCGGTCGCCGCCGAGGTCGATGCCGAGCTCCTTGCCCTTGAGCTCGATCGAGGCGCGGCCCGCCATGTCGGAGACCAGCATCCGCATGGTGTTGCCGACCTGCTCGGGGTCGATGTGCTGGTACAGGTCCGGGTCGACCTTGATCGCGGAGGCGTGCAGGCCGGCCTTGTGCGCGAAGGCGGAGACGCCGACGTACGGCTGGTGCGTGGAGGGGGTGAGGTTGACGACCTCGGCGATGGCGTGGGAGATGCGGGTCATCTCGCGCAGGTGGCCGTCGGGGAGGACCTTCTTGCCGTACTTCAGCTCCAGGGCCGCCACCACCGGGAACAGGTTGGCGTTGCCGACGCGCTCGCCGTAGCCGTTGGCCGTGCACTGTACGTGGGTCGCGCCGGCGTCGACCGCGGCGAGGGTGTTGGCGACCGCGCAGCCGGTGTCGTCCTGGGCGTGGATGCCGAGGCGTGCGCCCGTGTCGGCGAGGACGGTGGAGACGACCGCCTGGACCTGCGCGGGGAGCATGCCGCCGTTGGTGTCGCAGAGGATGACGACGTCGGCGCCGGCCTCCGAGGCCGTACGGACGACGGATTTCGCGTACTCGGGGTTGGCGCGGTAGCCGTCGAAGAAGTGCTCGCAGTCGACGAAGACGCGGCGGCCCTGCTCGCGCAGGTA
Organism: Streptomyces regalis; assembly: GCF_001509475.1. Lineage (GTDB taxonomy): Bacteria > Actinomycetota > Actinomycetes > Streptomycetales > Streptomycetaceae > Streptomyces > Streptomyces regalis. The sequence continues at coordinate 60,185 of NZ_LLZG01000364.1, read as the reverse complement.
CGACACCGTGTCGCGGACCATCTCCAGGTTCTCGTCGAGCGTGGTGCGCAGGGCGAGCTCGACGTGCCGGTCGTGGGACTTCGCGACCAGGGTGATCACCGGGGCGCCGGACTCCAGGAGGGCCTTGACCTGCGGGTCCTCGCTCGCCTTGCCGCCCGCGCGACGGGTCGCGCCGAACGCGACCAACTGGGCGTGCTTGAAGTCGATCTCCTGCTGGGCGCGCGCGAAGAACTCGGTGTCCCTGGGGTTGGCGCCGGGCCAGCCGCCCTCGATGAAGCTCACCCCGAAGTCGTCCAGGTGACGGGCGATGGCCAGCTTGTCGGCGACAGTGAGGTTGATGCCCTCCCGCTGGGCGCCGTCGCGCAGGGTGGTGTCGAAGACGTGGAACGAGTCGTCGAGTTCGCTGGTTACCGTCATGGTCGTAAGGCTCCTGTGTTGGATCTCGGTCTACCGGAATGACCGGCTCCACCGCCCCCACCTATGGTCCCTCACGCTCTCCGCCCGGCTGCGGGTGGGCCGGGAAACAGAAAAACCCCTCGCGGGTGCGAGAGGTCTGCGCGCGGGTCGAGGACGACGGTGTCCACCCGTACCTGGTCGTACGTGGTGGTCACTGCGGACCGGCGCGCCTGCTGCCAATAATCATGGCGAACGAGAGCACGGCGGCAGTCTGGCACAAGTCGCCCCCGTGCTCACCGTCCGTCTCAGGATGCGAACACTGTGCTGATCACGATTCCCCCTGTGCTCCGTGTGTTCCGTGTGCTCCGTCTGCTTCTCGTGGTCACTTCAGTCGCCGAACGAACCCGTCGGTCACGCCGTTGGTGTCGCCGGTGACCAGCTGGGCGGAGCCGGAGCCGAGGCCGAGAAGCTTGTCGCCGCCGCCGAACGAGGTGGCGTAGACGCTGTCGTCGGCGACGGGGCCGCCGGTCACCGACTCACTGGCGAGGCTGGAGGTGCCGGTGCGCAGATCCCGTACGTAGATGTTGTCCTGGCCCTGCGCGGCCCTGAATCCGTAGGCGACGTAACGGCCGTTGCCGCTGATCTCGGGGCCGGTGATGACCGCGGGCTCTCCCGTGCCGTCGTGGACGATGCCGCGGGTGGTGCCGGTCCGCAGGTCGCGCACATAGGTGCTGGTGTTGACCGCGGTGCCGTCCGGGAGCAGGTCGTCGCCCCGGTAGGTGAAGGCGACGTGGCGGCCGTCCGCCGAGATCGAGGGGTCCAGGCCGGAGCGCTGGGCGGGCGTGCCCTGCGGTGTGACGTCGACCTGCTTCTCGGTGCCGGTGCGGCGGTCGTGCACCAGCATCGCGCCGCCCCCGCCGCGCGGGCCGAACTGCTCGTAGACCACGTACCGGCCGTCCGCGCTCATGTCCAGGTGGTACGAGCCGCGGTCCGCGTGGTCGCGGTTGGTGATCCGCTCGACTGCGCCGGTGCGGCGGTCGGTGACGTACACGGCCGGGTAGATGACCGTCTGACCGCTCTCCATCTGCTTCGGCCGGGCATTGAACGCGACGTACCGGCCGTCGTCGGAGATCGCGGCGGCGCCGTGCGCGTAGGCGGAGGCGCCGGTGGGTGTCGTGCCGACCCGGTCGGTGCGGTGGGTCACCCGGTCGTGGACGTACACGTCCTTGGCCCAGTACTCCTTCGGCTCCGGCCAGTCGGTGAGGTTGTCGGCGGTCGAGACGAGCACGACATAGCGGCCGCCCGCGCTGATGGCCGCGGGCTCGGTGCCGCCGTCGACCTGGGTGCCGTCGGACGTGACGCTGACCCGCTCCACCCGGCCCGTGCGCAGGTCGCGTACGAAGCCGTCCTCCACGCCGTTCGTGTCGCCGGGCACGAGGTTCGGCGCGTGGGAGGAGAACGCGGCGTAGCGGCCGTTCGCGCTCAGGTAGGGCCCTGCGGAGTGGTCCGCGCCCTGCTCTCCCGTGCCGGACACGGTGATCCGCTCGGTGGACGGGACTCGGGGCGCGGCGCTCGCCGACGTTCCCGTCAGGGCCACCGTGGCGGCGACGAGGGCGGTGGCGAGCGCGGTGCGTGTGCTGACGTACAAGATCTGTTCCCCCTGTTGTGGTGCTGCTTGTCGGTCTCGGTTGTCGGTTGTCGGTTGCCGGTTGCCGGTCAGTGGATGTGGTCGATGAACACGTCCGACGCCCCGTTGGTGTCGTCCGGGACCAGGTCGTCGGCCGTGGAGCTGAAGACGGCGGAACGGCCGTTGCGGGTGACCGCGCCCGGGAGGGCCGTACCGGCCGCGGCCACCGCCCGCTCCCTGCCGGTGTTCAGGTCGCGCAGCGTCAGGGCGCCGGGTGCGCCGATCGGCTCGGTGCGGGCGGTGCGCAGGTCGTGGGCGTGCGGCTGCGGAGTGCCGTCGGCGGACCGGCCGTTGTACAGCACTCGCCGGCCGTCCACGACGAGCGGGAGGAGCCTGGGCGCGCTGAGGGCGGGGCCGTCGGCGAGGAGCCGGGTCTCACCCGAGTCGCGGTCCTTGACGTGGATGCGGTGGGTCACGCCTTGCCCGGTGCGCGCGAACACGGCGTACGCCACCGTACGGCCGTGCGCGCCGATCGCGGCCTCCCCGATCTGCCCGTCGGCCGGGAGCGCGATCTGCTCGTCGGTGCCGGTGGACAGGTCGCGGACGTACAGGGCCTGCAACCCGTGCCGACTGCCGATGCCGTACGCCACGTACCGGCCGCCGGCGCTGATCGCCTCGGCATGGCCCAACTCGTAGAAGCCGTCGGGCGGCTGGGCGGGCCACAGCTGCACGGTCTCGCCGGTCACACGGTCGTAGACGTACGGCTCCCCGTGGCGGTTGCCGTTGGTGTACGCGACGCGGCGGCCGTCGGCGCTGATCATCGCGCTCCCGGTGTACTGGAGGTCCTCGGGCACCTGGGTGAGCGTGCCGGTGCGCAGGTCCTTGACGTACAGGCGGGTGTGGTAGCCGCCCGTGGGGTCGGCGGAGGTGAAGGCGGCGTAGCGGCCGTTCGCGCTGAAGCCTCTGGGCTACGGACATGTTCCCCCCTGGTCCCCGTTGGCGCTTTCCCCCGGCCCCGCGCCGAGGGCTCTCCACGAGGCAAACGCACCACCGGCCACGGGGTCAATCGGCCTTATTGCGTACAACCCGGGCGGAAGGTCAGGCGTCCGCGAGGAGGCTCTCGTCCAGGAACTCCCGTACGTGGCCGAGAATCTGCGCTCGGTCGGTCCCCCGCAGCCCGATCGCCACATGGATGGAGAACCCGTCGAGCAGCGCCCGCAGCCGGGCGGCGAAACGGTCCGGGTCGACCGGCCGGAACTCGCCCCTCGACACGCCCTCCGCCAGCAGCGCCACCAGATCGCGGTGCCAGGCGCCCTCGATCGCGGCCTGGCGGTCGCGGGCGTCGTCGTCGGCGTTCTGCGAGCGGTTCCAGACCTCCAGCCACAGCGTCCAGTGCGGGTCGCGGTGGCCGTCGGGGACGTACAGGTCGACGTAGGCGTCGATCCGCTCCCGGACCGTCGCGGACGCCCGCGTCAGCAGTCGGCCGCGCTCGGCGCCCAGCCGGCCCTCGCTCCACTCCAGGGTCTGGAGCAGCAGTTCGTCCTTGGAGTGGAAGTAGTAGAGGAGATGGCCGCTGCTCATCCCGACCGCACGGCCGAGCGCCGCCATGGTGAGCTTCTCCAGACCGCGCTCGGCGATCATCTCCATGGCGGCGACGAGGACCTCGTCGCGGGGCGGCGCCTGCCTGCGCCCACCGGCCATCTGCGGCTCCTAGATCTTCGGCTGCTGTTGCGTGATGCAGTGGATGCCTCCACCACCCGCGAAGATCGTACGGGCGTCGACCAGGGTCACCGTCCGCTCGGGGAACAGCCGGCGGAAGATGCCGGCCGCGAGCTCGTCGCGCGGGTCGTCGAAGCCGCACAGCACCACGCCGCCGTTGCAGAGGTAGTGGTTGATGTAGGAGTAGTCGACCCAGTGTCCGTCGGCCTCCAGGACGGTCGGCGCGGGGACCTCCACCACTTCCAGACGGCGGCCGCGCGCGTCCGTGGCCGATTTCAGGATGCCGATGACCTCCTTGGTCACCTCGTGGTCGGGGTGGGCCGGGTCCGGCTGGTGGTGGGCCACGACGACACCGGGGCGGGCGAAGGCGGCGACGATGTCGACATGGCCGAGGGTGCCGAAGCCGTACGGCGGGTAGTCGCCGGTCAGGCCGCGCGGCAGCCAGATCGCCTTGCGGGTCCCGAGGTGCGCGTGGATCTCGGCCTCGGCCTGCTCGCGGGTCCAGTCGGGGTTCCGCTCCGGGCCGAGCTGGACCGTCTCCGTGAGCAGGACGGTGCCCTCGCCGTCCACATGGATCGCACCGCCTTCGTTCACGAGTTTCGAGGCGTACGTCTTTGTCGACCCGGCGAGGTCGGAGACATACGCGGCGATCTTCGCGTCGTGTTCCCAGCGGGCCCAGTCCTGTGCGCCCCAGCCGTTGAACGTCCACTCCACGGCGGCGAGTTCACCCTTCCCGTCGGTCAGGAAGGTCGGCCCGATGTCGCGCATCCACGCGTCGTCCAGATCCCGCTCGACGGTGTCGATGTCCGGGCCCAGGAGAGCGGCGGCCGCCCTGGCCTGCCCCGGCCCGCACACCACCGTCACCGGCTCGAAGCGGCGGACCGCACGGGCCACGGAGGCCCAGGCGATGCGTGCGGCGGCGAGGCCCTCGGGGTCGTCGAAGGTCGGGTTCGGGCCCGGCCACGCCATCCAGGTGCGCTCGTGCGGGGTCCACTCGGCGGGCATACGGAAGCCGTCGGCGGCGGGGGTGGTCATAGCGGGTCCTTGTCTGAACGTCACAGGAAGTACAGGCGGTTGAGGGAGACGGACTCGGCCGGCTCGGAGCGGAGCGGCTCGCCGTCGAGGGTGACCAGGCCGGTGCGCTGGTCGACGTCGACGGATCCGGTACGGGAGTTGAGGCGCAGGTCGGCCGGTCCGATGCCGCGCGTGCCGCGCACGGCGACCCTGCGGCGCCGGGTCGGCATGGTGTCGCCTCCCTGGTCGACGGCGGCCTGGGCGACGAAGGCGACCGAGATGTCGGCGGGGGTGGCGCCGTACGCCCCGAACTGCGGGCCCAGCACGAGGGGTTCGCAGGTGTCGGTGGCGGCGCCCGGGTCGCCGACCACGCCGTATGCCGGGAAGCCGGCCTTGAGGACGAGCTGCGGCTTGGCGCCGAAGTACTCCGGCCGCCACAGCACGATGTCGGCGAGCTTGCCGACCTCGATCGAGCCGACCTCGTGCGCGAGGCCGTGGGCGATGGCGGGGTTGATGGTCAGCTTGGCCATGTAGCGCAGGACGCGCTCGTTGTCGTGACCGCAGTCCGGGGCGCCGAACTCGGCCTTCATCTTCCCGGCCATGGCGAACGTACGGCGTACGGTCTCGCCGGCCCGCCCCATGCCCTGCGCGTCCGACGAGGTGATGCCGATCGCGCCCAGGTCGTGCAGCACGTCCTCGGCGCCCATCGTCCCGGCGCGGATGCGGTCGCGGGCCATGGCGGCGTCGCCGGGCAGGTCGGTCTTGAGGTCGTGGACGGAGACGATCATGCCGTAGTGCTCGGCGACGGCGTCCCGCCCGAAGGGCAGCGTGGGGTTGGTGGAGGAGCCGATGACGTTCGGGACGCCGGCCATCTTCAGCACGTTCGGGACGTGTCCGCCGCCGCAGCCCTCGATGTGGAAGGCGTGGATGGTGCGGCCCTGAAGCACCTTCAGCGTGTCCTCGACGGACAGGCACTCGTTCAGTCCGTCGCTGTGCAGGGCGACTTGGACGTCGTACTCCTCGGCGACGCGGAGAGCCGTGTCCAAGGCCCGCGTATGGGCACCCATGTCCTCGTGCACCTTGAAGCCGCAGGCGCCGCCCTCGGCGAGGGCCTCGACCAGCGGCGCGGACGAGGACGACGAACCACGCCCCAGGAACCCGATGTTGACCGGCCAGGCGTCGAAGGCGTTGAACGCGTGCCGCAGCGCCCACGGCGAGTTGACCCCGACGCCCCACACCGGCCCGAACTCCTGCCCGATGATCGTGGTCACCCCGGAGGCGAGCGAGGCCTCCATGATGCGCGGCGACAGCAGGTGCACATGCGTGTCGACGGCCCCGGCGGTGGCGATGAGCCCTTCGCCGGACACGATCGACGTACCGGTCCCGACCACGACATCGACCCCGTCGAGGGTGTCCGGGTTCCCGGCCCGCCCGATCGAGCAGATCCGCCCCTCCCTGATCCCGATGGAGACCTTCCGGATCCCCAGCGCCGCGTCGATCACCACCACATTGCTGATGACGACGTCACAGGTCTCCCGGACGGCGGCGGCCTTGAGGTGCAGCCCGTCCCGGGCGGTCTTGCCGAACCCGGCGAGGAACTCGTCGCCGCAGCGCTGCGAGTCGGCCTCGACGCGGATGGTCAGGCCGCAGTCGCCGAGGCGGATGCGGTCACCGGCGCGGGGGCCGTGGGTGGCGGCGTACTCGTACGGATTCATCGTTCTGCTCCCTGAAACTCGCCCCCTTGAGCTGCGGCTCCCAGATATCCGCAGGCGGCGGCCCTGCGCAGGGCCTCTTCCTTCACCCCCGGCGCGTCCAGCGCCCCGTCGACCAGACCGGCGAATCCGATCGCGATCCGATCGCCGCCGATGGGCACGAGCCCGACCTCGACGGCCTCCCCCGGCCCGAACCGCACGGAGGACCCGGCCGGTACGGCGAGCCGCATCCCGTAGGCCTCCTCCCGTGCGAAGTCGAGGCGTGGGTTGGCCTCGAAGAAGTGGAAGTGGGAGGTGACGGAGACGGGGACGGTGGCGGTGTTGGTGACCGTCAGCCGTACGACCGCCTCGGGCTCTGCGTGCCCGGGCCCCGGCAGCAGCGCGCCGGGGGCTCGATCACCGAGGCTCCCGCCGATCGGATCGCTGACGACCGCGAGCCGCGAACCGTCGTCGAAGACCGCCTCGACATGCACCTCGGTGACGACGTCCGCGACACCCGGCAACACGTCGTCCGGGCCGAGCACCGATCGGGCGCGCTCGATGGCCTCCGCCAGCCGGGCGCCGTCGCGGGCGGCCTCGCACACGGTGTCCGCGATCAGCGCGGTCGCCTCCGGCACGTTGAGCGGCAGACCGCGGGCGCGGCGGGCACGGGCCAGCTCCGCGGCTCCGAACAGCAGCAGCCGGTCACGCTCCGTGGGAGTCAGTCTCACGACGCGACACCTCCTTGCCTTCCCCAGATTTAGAGCATCACTCTAAACAAGAGATTGCCGCATTCAAAGGGTTGACGACAACCTCAAGGACACCTCAGATTGAACGTCACTCAAACCGAGGGAGATCAGCCATGCCAAGGGAACAGCGCGGAGTCGACACCATCCCCGAGGGGGAACGCACGAGCGGCCCACGGGACCTCGTCTCGATCCTGTTGGGCTCCAACCTCTGTCTGGGGGTGATCGTCTTCGGCTGGCTGCCCCCGTCGTTCGGCCTGGACTGGTGGGCGTCGGTCAGCTCGATCGTGGTGGGCACCCTGGTCGGCACGGTCCTCACCGCCCCGCTGGCCCTGATCTCCCTGCGCACGGCGACGAACCTGTCCACGTCCTCCGGCGCCCAGTTCGGCGTCCGGGGCCGCCTGGTCGGCTCGGTGGTCGGGCTCCTGCTCGCCCTCGGCTACACGGCCCTGACCGTGTGGATCGGCGGCGATGTGATGGTGGGCGTACTGGGCCGGCTCGTCGGGCTGCCGGCGAGCGGGGTGTCGTACGGCCTGGTGTACGGGCTGCTGGCCGCGGCGACCGTCGCGGGCGCGGTGTACGGCTACCGGGTGCTGCTCGCCATGTCCCGCGTCCTCGCGATCGGCATGACGGCCCTGCTGGCCCTCGGCGTGATCGCCTACGCCCCGCACTTCACGAGCGACGCGCTGCCCGAGGCGGGCGGCTATCTGCTGGGCGGCTTCTGGCCGACGTGGCTGCTGGCGACGGTGGCTGCGGGCCTGTCCGGCCCGATCGCCTTCATCACCCTGCTCGGCGACTACACGCGCTACATCTCCCCGGCCCGCCACTCCTCACGCCGGGTCCTGCACGCGACCTGGCTCGGCCTGATCCTGGGCCTGCTGGTCCCGCAGCTCTTCGGCACCTTCACGGCGTACGCGGCGCGGGCGGCCCTCGACTACGCGGGCCCCCTGGTCGACGCCTCCCCCACCTGGTACCTGATCCCCCTCCTCCTGGCCGCCTCCGCCGGCTCGGTCGGCAACGCGGGCCTGATGCTCTACTCCATGGGCCTCGACCTGGACGCCATCCTGCCGCGCGCGTCCCGGGCGACGGCCACGTACGCGGTCGCGGTGATCGCGACGGCCTGCGTCTTCGTCGGCCACTACTACTCCTCGGCCCAGGACGCGATGACGTCCTTCGTACTGCTGCTGACGGCCATCGGCACCCCGTGGGCGGTCATCACCCTGATCGGCTTCGCCCGGTGCCGTGGCGTGTACGACGCGGAGGCCCTCCAGGTGTTCAACCGCCGGGCGCGGGGCGGGATCTACTGGTACCGGGCCGGCTGGAACATCCAGGCGACGGTGGCGTGGGCGCTGGGTGCGGTGGTCGGCCTGCTGGCCGTCTCCCTTCCGTCGTACGAGGGGCCGCTGCTGGGACTGACGGGCGGGGTTGACTGCAGCTTCCTGCTGTCGGGGGCTGTGGGCGGCGTGGCGTACGTGCTGTCGACCCCGGGTTCCGTGAAGGCGGAAGCCGAGGCCGACAACTCAGTTCCGGTCGGCGACAACAGCCCGTCCGGCGTTTGAGGACGAGGCCCGTTCAGGGCCGAAGCGGGGGTCTGGGGGCGGCAGCCCCCAGCGACCCGGCCCGCAACGCCGACCAACAGATCAGCCCGCCTCCAGCCCCGGCAGGAACTCCGCGCTGAACGCCGGCTTCAGGTCGGTGAACCAGGTCGCGCCCTCGTCGTACGCCGCGAAGAACGGACGGTCGACCAGGTCCGGGTTGCGCGCCTGGATCAGGTGCAGCACGAAGACCTTCTCGCCGGCCACCTCGGCGACGCCGTCCACGCACACCTTGCCGGGCATGGCCGACATGACCGGTCCGCGTACGGTGCGGGCGAGGCCGGAGACGCGGGAGTAGGCGGCGCGGAAGATCTCGTGGCCGCGGGCCAACGGCACCCCGAAGTAGCCCTGCGGACCAGTGTCGCGCTCCACGAACTGGTAGTACGGCACCGCACCCAGGGTGGTCGTCTCGTCCCACAGCTCGGCCCAGGCATCAGCGCTGTCGTTGATGCCCGCCACCAGCGGACCCTGGCACCGGATCACGGCGCCCGTGTCGCGCACCCGGCGCATCGCCTGCCGCACCACGGCCGGCCGCAGCTCCTGCGGATGGGTGACATGGGCCATCAGGGCCAGATGCCGGCCGCTCGCCACGACCTGCTCGAAGAGCCCGAGCAGGTCGTCGGCGTCCCGGTCGGAGACGAACCGGTAGGGCCAGAAGGCGAGCGACTTGGTGCCGATGCGCACCGAGCGGATCGTGTCGATCTCCAGCAGCGGTTCGACATAGCGGCGCAGCACGTCCGTGCTCATCACCAGCGGATCGCCGCCGGTGATCAGCGCGCTGCTGACCTCCGGATGGGCGCGCAGATAGGCGGTGGTGGCGGCGATGTCGTCGGTGGCGATGCGCAGGTCGGCCTCGCCGACGAACTGCGGCCACCGGAAGCAGTACGTGCAGTAGGCGTGGCAGGTCTGGCCCTGACGCGGAAAGATCAGCACCGTCTCCGGGTACTTGTGCTGAAGGCCCGTCAGCCGGCGCCCCTCGTGCACCGGGACGTTGGCGTCGAGCTGGCCCGAGGGATGCGGGTTGAGCTTCATCCGGATCTCGTGGGCCACGCGCACGACCTCGGCCTTCGGCGCGTCCCGCAGGAGGAGGTCGGCCATGCGGCGCAGGTCCGGCGCGGGCAGCATGCCGGTCTGCGGGAAGGTGAGCCGGAAGATCGGGTCGTCGGGTACGGCCGTCCAGTCGATCAGCTCGTCGACGACGTACGTGTTCGTACGGAACGGCAGGACCGCCGCCACCGCCCGCAGTGCGAGCCGCTGGTCGGACGACAGGGGCACGCGCTGCAGCAGGGCGTCCAGATCACGGGGCGTGAAGGCGCGAAAGCGGGGGCTCCCTCCGTTGGGAGCGGGGTGGTGCGCTGAACTCATCTGTGCCAGGGCCCTCTATTCCGTGACCAGGACCGACGGCCGCAACTGGACGAACGCGGTCGTCGACGCATCGTACTTCTCCGTGAAGTGCTGGATGAGTTGCGCGTGCAGGTCGCTCTCGTCGTCGACCACGATCAGTTCGTGTGCGCCCGGGGCGGTCAAGGCGTCGCTGAACGCGGAGAGTTGGTCGAGGTGGTGGCGGGCCAGGTAGGTGACGAGGTCGGGTCCGGAGATGTAGAGGCTGTCGTCGACGGACACGAACTGGCAGGTGAACTCGCGTCGCCCGTTCCCCGTGTCGACGAGGGTGACCGGCATCCGGGTGAAGCGTTCCATCGGCTTGCCCTGCTGCCACAGTTCGTCGAAGCGCTGCTCGACGAAGGTGCCGAGCGGGGAACGGACGGCGACCTCGAGCTGGACTCCCTCGCCGGAGAGCCGGCCGACGGTGAGGAAGGAGACCAGACACCGCTCGTCCCAGCGGTACAGCGTCACACCGGGGGAGGTCGAGCACAGCCGCACCTCGAGGAACTGGCGCGCGTTGTCGTCGAGGCGCTGCGCGAACCGGTCGAGGGTGCGCAGATTGCGCAGGATGTCACGGCGGATGTCGGCGCTGCGCTCGCCCAGTTCGCGGCCGCGCAGGATGACGGCGAGGGAGTCCGGGTCGAGGAGCAGGATCTGCACCCGGGCTCCGTGCGCGGTGGCTGCCCGGACAGCGCGGAAGAAGCGCTCGGAGAACTGCGGCCCGAAGAGGTTGGAGAAGGTGTCGAGCACCTTCACGTTCGAGGTGGTGCCGTGGACCTGGGCGGCGAACCACTCGTAGTCGAGCCGGTGGTGCTCGCGGACTCGGCCCTCCTGGGCCCGGGAGATCAGCGGACCGATCACGAAGACGGTGACGACGACGCCCAGGATGTCGGTGCCGAGGTTGAGGGCGAGGTTCTCGTCGTAGTTGTCCATGCCCTTGCTGTGCCACAGCAACAGGGTGGCGCAGGCCGTGAGCAGGACGAGCACCGTGAGGCTCTGGGGGCGGCGTGGCGTGCGTAACGCCCGGGCGAGCCATCTCAACCGGGGTATCGGCGACCGTCCGCTCACCTGGCGCTCCCTCCTCCTGGCGTCGTATGCGCGCAGGGGAGGCCGGCTCGTTCCCCCGCGGAATCAGTGGATACCCGTGCGGAGGGGGCGATACGCGTCGAACGAACGGCCATGCTCCGACCGCCAGTTGGAGGAGCTACCGGTCGGATTCCGGACGGAGATACGGCGAGCCCGCCCCGGCCGCAGGGCCGGGGCGGGCTCCTCGTCTCCCGGTGTGACTCAGCCCAGCTTGTGCATCCAGCCGTGCTTGTCCTCGGCCTTGCCCCGCTGGATGTCGAGGAGCGCCTCGCGCAGCTTCAGCGTGACCTCGCCGGGCTCCCCGCCGCTCTGCTGCCACTGCGCGCCCGTACGCTTGACGGTGCCGACCGGCGTGATGACCGCCGCCGTACCGCAGGCGAAGACCTCGGTGAGGGTGCCGTTCTCCGAGTCGCGCTGCCACTGGTCGACGGAGACGCGGCCCTCCTCGGCCTCGTAGCCGAGGTCACGGGCGACCGTGAGGAGGGAGTCACGGGTGACTCCCTCCAGGATGGAGCCGGTGAGGGACGGCGTGATGATCACCGGCTTTTCATTGGACGCAGCGCCGTACACGAAGTACAGGTTCATGCCGCCGAGTTCCTCGACCCACTTGCGCTCGACCGCGTCGAGGTAGCAGACCTGGGCGCAGCCCTCGGCGGCGGCCTCGGCCTGGGCCAGCAGGGAGGCGGCGTAGTTGCCGCCCGTCTTCGCGTCGCCCATGCCGCCCGGCACGGCGCGGACGTGGTCCTCGGAGACCCAGATGGACACCGGCTTGACGCCACCGGGGAAGTACGCGCCGGCCGGGGAGGCGATGACGATGAACAGGTACTCGCTGGCGGGCTTCACGCCCAGGCCGACCTCCGTCGCGAACATGAACGGACGCAGGTAGAGGGACTCCTCGCCGCCGTGCGCCGGGACCCAGGCCTGGTCCTGGCTCACCAGCACGTCGCACGCCTCGATGAAGGTCTCCACCGGCAGCTCCGGCATGCCGAGCCGGCGGGCGGAGGACTGGAAGCGCTGGGCGTTCTTCTCGGGGCGGAAGGTGGCGACGGACCCGTCGGGCCGGCGGTAGGCCTTCAGTCCCTCGAAGATCTCCTGGGCGTAGTGCAGGACCATGGTGGCCGGGTCGAGGGAGATCGGCGCGTACGGCACGAGCTGGCCGTCGTGCCAGCCGCGGCCCTCGGTCCACTTGATCGTCACCATGTGATCGGTGAAGTGGCGGCCGAACCCGGGGTTGGCCAGGATCGCCTCGCGCTCTGCGGCGGCGAGCGGACTGGCGGAGGGCTTGAGCTCGATCGTGGGCGTCGTCATGAGTAGATGTCCTTCACCGGTTGGTTGTGGCGGGCCGCGATCACGCCAGTACTGCCAGTGGCCAGTGCTAGGACGTCCGAGCATTCCATCGATCCGCGGCTCCGCGTTCGATTATCGCAAGCGGGAGCCGTGGAAGAAATCGGCGTGATCGGCGTGAATCGCGACTCAGGGTTGATGGTGACACCCGGCGGCGGACACAGGGAAGCCGCCGGGTGCTTCGTGACCCGGCGGCTTCGAGGGATCTGCGTGAGATTCCGAGTGGCGGTGGGGGTCCCCCCCCCGCCCTTAAGGCAGTGGGGGACGGTCAGCCGGCTACTCGTACGGCCAGGGCGTCGCCGATCTCCGACGTGGAGCGGGCGGGCTTGCCGGTACGCTCCGCGAGGTCGGTGGAGACGGCCTCGTCGATGCGGGCGGCCTCGGCGTCGTAGCCGAGGTGGCGCAGCAGCAGGGCGACGGACAGGACCGTGGCGGTGGGGTCGGCATTGCCCTGGCCGGCGATGTCCGGGGCCGAGCCGTGGACGGGCTCGAACATGGACGGGAACTCGCCGGAGGGGTTGATGTTGCCGGAGGCCGCCACGCCGATGCCGCCGGAGACGGCCGCGGCGAGGTCGGTGATGATGTCGCCGAAGAGGTTGTCGGTGACGATCACGTCGAAGCGCTCGGGCTGCGTGACCAGGTAGATGGTCGCCGCGTCCACGTGCATGTACTCGGTGGTGACGTCGGGGAACTCCTCGGCCACCTTGTTGAAGATGTCCGTCCACAGATGGCCCGCGAAGGCCAGCACGTTGTTCTTGTGGATCAGCGCCAGCTTCTTGCGGGGGCGGGCCTGTGCGCGGGCGAAGGCGTCGCGGACCACGCGCTCGACACCGAAGGCCGTGTTGACGGAGACCTCGGTGGCGACCTCGTGCGGGGTGCCCTTGCGGATGGTGCCGCCGTTGCCGGTGTACGGGCCCTCGGTGCCCTCGCGGACGACGACGAAGTCGATCTCCGGCTGACCGGCGAGCGGGGTGGCGACACCCGGGAGGAGCTTCGACGGACGCAGGTTGACGTGGTGGTCGAAGAGGAAGCGGAGCTTGAGCAGGAAACCGCGCTCCAGGACGCCGGACGGGACCGAGGGGTCGCCGATCGCGCCGAGCAGGATGGCGTCGTGCTTCTTGAGCGCCTCGACATCGGCGTCGGTGAGGGTCTCACCGGTGGCGTGGTAGCGCCGGGCACCGAAGTCGTACTCCTTGGTCTCCAGCTTCACATCCTGCGGAAGGACGGCGGAGAGGACCTTCAGGCCTTCGGCCACGACCTCCTGGCCGATGCCGTCACCGGGAATCACTGCGAGATTGAGGCTGCGAGACATGTCGGCACCCTACTCCTCGTCCCATGGGATGACACGGCATGTCCGCGATACGGACAGCCGGATGGGGGACGGCGTTTGCGCGTCGACCGGCGTTCACCCGTATGTGGGGCGGGTGTTGGCTGTCGCTGGGAAGTTCCCTTTCATGACTGTGCCATCCAGGGGGACACCCCCCGGGCCCCCCGTCCCCGACTTCGGCATCCCGCCCCAGCTCGCCCGCCGCATGAGCATGGCGGAACAGCACGAGTACCTGCGTACGAAGCTGACCCGGCGCCGCACACTGGTGACGGCGGGCGCGGTGGCGGGCGGGCTCCTGACGGGCTGCTCGGGTTCGGGGGCGGGGGCAGGTACGGCGGCCGGCCCCTCGGCGGCCGCATCCACTCCGGCCAAGGTGCCGGGCTCCGCCGTCGCCCCCTTCGGCCGCCATCTCGCCTTCGGCGCCGACCCGAAGACGCAGATGCGGATCTCCTGGCAGGTGCCGGCCGCGGTGAAGAAGCCGTACGTCCGGATCGGACTGCGCCCGGACGACCTGGACCGGAGGATCGAGGCGGAGGTGCGCGATCTGCACACCCCGGCGCTCCAGGGCATCCGCCCGGCGTTCGAGCAGTACTACGTCCACGCGGCCCTGGACACCCTGCGCCCCGGCACGACGCACTACTACGGCGTGGGCCACGACGGCTTCGACCCCGCCGAACCTCGGCACCGCTCGACGATCGCCTCCTTCCGCACGGCGCCCGCCACCCCGGAGACCTTCACCTTCACGGCCTTCGGCGACCAGGGCGTCAGCGAGGCGGCATCCGCCAACGACCATGTCCTGCTGCGCCAGGACCCCGCCTTCCACCTCCACGCCGGCGACATCTGCTACGCGAATGTCAACGGCAAGGGCAAGGAGTCGGACGGCTACGACCCCGGTTTCTGGGACCTGTTCCTCAAGCAGACCGAGTCGGTGGCGAAGTCGGTGCCGTGGATGGTGACGACCGGCAACCACGACATGGAGGCCTGGTACTCGCCGGACGGCTACGGCGGCCAACTCGCCCGTTTCTCCCTCCCGGACAGCGGCTTCGACCCGCGTACGGCGCCGGGGGTGTACGCCTTCACGTACGGCAACGTCGGCGTGGTCGCGCTGGACGCGAACGACGTGTCGTACGAGATCCCCGCCAACTTCGGCTACACGGAGGGGCGGCAGACGAAGTGGCTGGACCGCAAGCTCCGCGAGCTGCGGGCCGACCGAGCGGTCGACTTCGTGGTCGTCTACTTCCACCACTGCGCCTACTCGACCTCGACGCACGCCTCCGACGGGGGCATCCGCGCCGAGTGGGTGCCGCTCTTCGCCCAGCACCAGGTCGACCTGGTGATCAACGGGCACAACCACGTGTACGAGCGGACCGACGCGATCCTGAACGGCGAGGTCGGCAGCCCGGTGCCGATCGGCGCGACGACGGACCCGACGCGGGACGGGATCGTGTACGTCACGGCGGGCGGCGGCGGCAAAGACCTGTACGGCTTCCCGAACGGCGCCGAGGAGAGCTACGAGGGCCATGTCACCGAGCGGGAGTCGATCGACTCCTTCAAGTGGACCAGGTCACGCGACAATCGGACCGAGAGCGTGCAGTGGTCGCGGGTGCGTTACCGGGGCTTCTCCTTCCTCTCGGTGGAGGCGGAGAGCGGCCCGAAGCCACGCCTGAAGGTGTCGGCGCTGTCGCCGACCGGGGAGCGCGTCGACCATTTCGAGGTGCGGCGCGGGGTGTGAGACCGCGCCGCACCTCGTACGGGTGCGGCTCCCGGCTTGTGTGCGTCCGCGCGGGTACGCGGCTGTGGCGTCAGGCCGCCTGATGGCCGGTGGCTCCGCCGTTGTCCCTGCGGTCGAGGGCACGCTGGAGGGCTGCGGCAGCGTTCTTGCGGTCGGACTCGCTCGTACGGGAGAGGTGACGGACTCGACGGCGGGCGGTCGTCTCGGCCATGGGAAATCGACTCCTTCGACAATCCGGGAGTGCAGACAGGGGTTACGAGACGCCGGGTGGGGCGGGGAGCGGTGCCGCAGGGGTTGCCTGCACGGGGCCCGGCTCACGACCGCCATTCGCTTGATCGAGCGATGCGTTCGGCTCCTACAAAGCTAAGCGAGGATGACGCGTCTGTCTCCACAATTACTCGGACTTCCTACTATCTGAGACGGTGGACTGGATCACACGCCACTGACCTGCGCCTTTGCCTTCCTGGCCGTCAGAGCACGTCGCCGTCCCGCCAGTCGAAGACCAGCTCGAACGCCGGGTCGAGCGGACCGGCGAGGGCGGGCCGCACGAATGTGCTCCCCTCCTCGTCCGGCAGATGCACGACGCCCGCCGGCCCCAGCGCTGAGACCCGCCCGCCCCACACCTCCCAGCCACGGGCGGCGTACAGGGCGGCCCCCTCGTCGCTCGCGGACAGCATCCCCGCGTCGTACGCCCGGTCGATCACCCGCTCCAGCTCCGCCATCACCCGGCCGCCGAGCCCCGTCCGCCGCGCGTCGGACCGTACGCCCACCGCCTCGACGTACCCGACCCGCAGCCACCGCTCCCGGTGCCGTACCCGCCGCATGATCACCGAACCGTGCGCGACGAGCCGCCCTGCCTCGTCGTGGACCAGGGCATGCATACCGCCGAGCCCGTGCTCGAAGTCCTCGTCGGAGAAGTCGCCGTCGAAGGCGTCGTCCAACAGAGCACGGATCGCGCGCAGTTCGGTGGGGGTGAGGTCGGCGGTGTGGGCGGTGCGCGGGGCGAAAGTGGCTGTCGGTGTGGTCATCCGACCAGTATCGAGGGGATCGCCCACTTGGCTGATCCTGGGCGGGACGCGGGACACCGGGTCGGGACGAGGGGAACCGGTGAACCCATGAACGACACGTCGAAAGTGTTCCTCGAGGGCGGCCCGGACGACCTGCCCGAGCGGATCGTCCCGGCCCCGTCCCCCGGCCCGGACGCGAAGATCAAGCTCCGCGGCGGATACGAGCACTTCAGGCCGACACCGCGGCACGCGGACACCGTCGAGGGCAGGCTGCCCGTGTACGAGTGGTGGGAGCGCACGGAGATCGCCGAGTAGCCCCTGCCGCACAGCCCGAGAAGGCCGGGTCCGTTCAGGACCCGGCCTTCTCGAGGTGCGTCGGGGTGTCAGCCCATGTGCGGGTAGGTGTAGTCGGTCGGCGCGACCAGCGTCTCCTTGATGGCGCGGGTCAGCGTCCAGCGCATCAGGTTCTGCGGGGCGCCGGCCTTGTCGTTGGTGCCGGAGGCGCGGCCGCCGCCGAAGGGCTGCTGGCCGACGACGGCGCCGGTCGACTTGTCGTTGATGTAGAAGTTGCCGGCCGCGTAGCGCAGCTTCTCCATCGTGTACGCCGCCGCCGCGCGGTCGCCCGAGATGACCGAGCCGGTCAGCGCGTAGGCGGACACCGACTCCATCTGCTCCAGCATCTCGTCGTACTTGTCGTCCTCGTAGACGTGCACGGCGAGGAACGGGCCGAAGTACTCGGTGGTGAAGACCTCGTTCTCCGGGTCGGTGCACTCGACGACGGTCGGGCGGACGAAGTAGCCGACCGAGTCGTCGTAGGAGCCGCCCGCGACGATCGTGCAGGTCGGGTCGGACTTCGCGCGGTCGATCGCGGCCTTGTTCTTGGCGAAGGCACGCTCGTCGATGACGGCGCCGATGAAGTTGGACAGGTCGGTGACGTCACCCATGGTGAGGTAGTCGACCTCGGCGGCGAACTCCTCCTTGAAGCCGGAGTTCCAGATCGACGCCGGGATGTACGCGCGGGAGGTCGCCGAGCACTTCTGGCCCTGGTACTCGAAGGCACCGCGGGTCAGGGCCGTCTTCAGCACCGCCTTGTCGGCGCTCGGGTGGGCGACGACGAAGTCCTTGCCGCCGGTCTCGCCGACGATGCGCGGGTAGGAGCGGTACTTCTCGATGTTGTTGCCGACCGTCTTCCACAGGTACTGGAAGGTCTTGGTCGAGCCGGTGAAGTGGATGCCCGCGAGGTCACGGTGCTCGAGCGCCACCTTGGAGACCTCGATGCCGTCGCCGGTGACGAGGTTGATGACACCCTTGGGCAGACCGGCCTCCTCCAGCAGCTGCATGAGCAGCACGGCGGCGTGGGTCTGGGTCGGGGACGGCTTCCAGACGACGACGTTGCCCATGAGGGCCGGCGCGGTCGGCAGGTTGCCGGCGATCGCCGTGAAGTTGAACGGCGTGATCGCGTAGACGAAGCCCTCCAGCGGGCGGTGGTCGAGGCGGTTCCACACACCCGGGGAGTTCGCCGGGGGCTGCTCGGCGAGCAGGTCACGGGCGTACTTCACGTTGAAGCGCCAGAAGTCGATCAGCTCGCAGGGCGTGTCGATCTCGGCCTGCTGGGCGGTCTTGGACTGGCCGAGCATGGTGGAGGCGGCCAGCGTCTCGCGCCACGGGCCGGCCAGCAGCTCGGCGGCGCGCAGGATGATCGCCGCGCGGTCGTCGAAGGACATCGCACGCCAGGCCGGCGCGGCGGCGAGGGCCGCGTCGATGGCGTCCTGGGCGTCCTGCTGGGTGGCGTTGCCGTAGGTGCCGAGGCGAGCCTTGTGGTTGTGCGGCTGCACGACGTCGAACCGCTCACCGCCGCCCAGCCGCTTCTCGCCGCCGATGGTGCAGGGCAGGTCGATCGGGTTCTCGGCCAGCTCCTTGAGCTTGACCTCGAGGCGGGCCCGTTCGGGCGAGCCGGGGGCGTAGCCGTGCACCGGCTCGTTGACGGGGGTGGGGACCTGGGTCACAGCGTCCATGGGTTCTGAACTCCTTACTGAGCGGTGTTCTCGAGCGGTGTGGGCTCAGCCCTTGGTGATCATGCTTCGTACGAAGAAGCGCAGGTTCGCCGGCTTCTCCGCGAGCCGTCGCATGAAGTAGCCGTACCAGTCGGTGCCGTAGGCGGTGTAGACGCGCATGCGATGCCCCTCGGCGGCCAGCCGCAGGTGCTCGTCGCTCCTGATCCCGTACAGCATCTGGAACTCGTACTCGTCGAGCTTTCGCCCGGCGCGCCGCGCGAGTTCCTGGGCGACGGAGATCAGGCGCGGGTCGTGGGACCCGATCATCGGGTACCCGGTGCCCTCCATCAGAACCTTGAGGATCCGGACGTACGCCTTGTCGATCTCGTGTTTCTGCTGGTAGGCGACCTCGGCGGGCTCTTTGTACGCACCCTTGACGAGCCGTACGCGGCTGCCGTTCGCGGCGAGGCGGCGGGCGTCGGCCTCGGTGCGGAAGAGGTAGGCCTGGATGACGCAGCCGGTCTGCGGGAAGTCCCTGCGCAGCTCGTCGTGGATGGCGAACATCGAGTCGAGGGTGGTGTGGTCCTCCGCGTCGAGCGTGACCGTCGTACCGATGGCGGCGGCGGCCTCGACGACCGGGCGGACATTGGCCAAGGCGAGCTCGTGGCCGCCCTCCAGCGCCTGCCCGAACATGGAGAGCTTGACGGACATCTCGACGCGCTCGCCGAGCTCCAGGTCCTTGATCCGGTCGATGAGCCGCAGATAGGCGTCCCGGGCGGCGGCGGCCTGTTCGGGGCGGGTGATGTCCTCGCCGACGACGTCCATCGTCAGCTCCAGACCCTTGGCGGTGAGGTCCTCGATGATCGGCACGACCTCGTCGACGGTCTCACCGGGGATGAAACGGTCGACGACCTGCTTCGTCACCGGGGCCGCCGAGATCAGGCGTCGCATCCGGTCGCTGCGCGACGCGGCGAGAATCACGGGACCCAGCACGGGGCACCTCCACAAACACAGCCGAAAGACGGCCGACACCCCGATAAGTGATGTTCCGGGTACGGCACGGAGAACCACCGTGAAACCTAAGGATCCCTCCGAACGGCGGCCATCGACAGCTGTCACGCATCCGTGCCGCAGATCTCAGACAGATGTATGAAGGCGTCGCGGAAATGCGGGAGAATGCCCGGGTGACGCCGGAATCCAAGGACCGCAAGGACGACTACCAGGAGCTGGTCGACGAGCTCTCGGAGCTACTCGGCGCGCCCGCGACGCTGGAGAACCGGGACTTCGAGCTGATCGCCTTCGGCGCGTACGACAGCGAGGACGAGCTCGACGCGTCCGCCCTGGACCCGGTCCGCACCCGCTCGATCCTGACGCGCCGCTCCACGTCGGCGGTGCGGACCTGGTTCGAGGGCTTCGGTATCACGCGGGCGACCGGCCCGGTGCGCATCCCGCCGACTCCGGAGGCCGGGGTGTACCGCGGACGTATTTGTCTCCCGGTACGCCACCGGGGTGTGGTGCTGGGCTACGTCTGGCTCCTCGACGACGATCCGGGCCCGACCGAGCAGCAGCTCGCGGCGGCGATGGACGTGACCGCGCGGATCGGCGCGCTGCTGGCGGACGAGGCGCAGCACGGAGCGGATCTGAGCCGGGAGCTGCGGGCGGTGCTGACCGCCGAGCGGGGCTGGCAGGGCGACATGGCGGTCGCCGAGCTGCGCACGGCCCTGGGCGCACGCGCGGACGGCGTCCATACGGTGGTCTGCGTGGCCCCCTGGCCCTCGGCGGACCCCGACGACGCCCCGTCCGTGCGTACCGTGCCGCACGCGACGGCACTGTGCACGGTGCCGTGGGGGGAGACCGGACAGAGCCTTGCGGTGCTCGTACGGCTGCGCTCACCCGAAGTGCGGACGGCGGCGCTGGCCGCGGCGTCCCGGCTGCTGAAGGAAGGCCCGGCCCAGACGCCGTCCCGGCCGCTCACGCAGGGCCGGGCACGGGTGGCGGCGGGCCTCGGCGAGCCGCGCTCCGGTCTCGCCGATCTGGCCACCGTCTGGCAGCAGGCGTCGGCCGCGACCCGCGCGGCGCTGGCGGAACCGCGGTTCGGACCGGTGGCCGAGTGGTCGCACATCGGGCCGTACCGCCTGCTGACCTCCCTCGCCCCGGAGGCGCTCCACGACCCCGCGGTCGCCCCTCTCCTCTCCCCCGCCCACCACGAACTCGCCCGCACCGCCGAGGTCTACCTGGACTGCGCGGGCCAGGCCGGCCGCACGGCTGCCGAACTCGGCATCCACCGCCAGACCCTGTACTACCGCCTCTCCCGCGTCGAACAGCTCACGGGCCTGGACCTGGACGACGGGGAGGACCGGTTGTTGCTGCACATGGTGTTGAAGGGGGCACGGCCCGGCTTCTGAAAACGATTGTCATCATGCTACGGTCGGTGCACGTTCAACCTTTGACCACACCTTTACTCGGAGTGCCCTGTGCGCGTCCCCGCCCGTCTCCTCCCACTGACCGCGGTCACCGCGGCCTCCGCCCTGCTCACCGGCTGTTTCTCGTCGGCGGGGTCCGATGAGGCGGCCGCCGACGGCAAGCGCATCCGCGTGGCGCACATGCAGCCGCCCCGATCGGGCCTGTCCCCGCTGAGCGACGACGCGTTCAAGCTGTCGCGCTGGTCGACCGCCGAGACCCTGGTGAAGCTCGACAAGGAAGGCGACGCCCAGCCCGCCCTCGCCGCCAAGTGGCAGCAGGCCGGCCGTACCTGGACCTTCGAGATACGTGACGGCGTCACCTTCCACGACGGCACGAAGCTCGACGCGGACGCCGTCGTACGGTCGCTCACCAAGGCCGCCACCGCCTCCCCCAAGCCCCGCATCCTCGACGGCGTGGAGCTGACCGCGAAGGCCGAGGACGCCGACACGGTCACCGTCACCACCGGCACCGAGGACCCCCTCGTCCCGCAGCGGCTGAGCTCGCCCCAGCTGGCGATCCTCGCCGCCAAGGCCTACAAGGGGAAGACGGTGAACCCCGTCGGCGCCGGCACCGGCCCCTTCGAACTCGTCAAGGTCAACGGCACCTCCTCCGCCGCCCTCGACCGCTACGACGCCTACTGGGGCGGCAAGGCCAAGGCCCCGGGAATCGACGTCACGTTCGTGCCGGACGGGACGGCCCGCGCCGCCGCCCTGCGCACCGGCGAGGCCGACATCGTCGAGGCGATTCCGGTCTCCCAAGCAGCCGTCCTCGACCAGGACCTGATCACCGAGGTCCCGATGCCGCGCACCAACACCCTCTACCTGAACACCGAGAAGGGCGCCTTCAAGGACGCCTCGCTGCGCGCCGCCGCCCGGGAGGCGATCGACGCCGAGTCGCTCGTCGAGGGCGTGTACGAGGGGCGGGCGGATGTCGCCGAGGGACTGCTCGGGCCCGCGCTGCCGTGGGCGGCCGGACTGCGCACGCCCGTCAAGCACACCAAGGCGGGCAAGCCGAACGGCAAGACGATCACCATCGGCACCTTCACGGACCGCGCCGAACTGCCCGAGGTCGCCGCCGCACTGCAGCAGCAGCTGCAGAAGGCCGGGTTCAAGGTGAAGCTCGACGTCCGCGAGTACGCGAACATCGAATCCGACGCCCTCGCGGGCAAGTTCGACGCGTTCATCCTCTCCCGCGCCACCGTCCTCGACTCCGGCGACCCGGTCGCCTACCTGTACAGCGACTTCGCCTCCGACGGCTCCTTCAACCTCTCCCAGCTCGCCGACCCCTCCGTGGACGCCGAGTTGAAGAAGGCCGGCGAGACACAGGCGGGCGACGCCCGCCGCAAGGCGGTCATCAAGGCCGAGGCCGCCGTGCTCGCCCAGGACGCGGCGGTGCCGATGCTCCACGAACGCGTGATCCAGGGCGACGCCGCGGGTGTCGTCGACGCGGCCCACGACCCGCGTGAGCGTGAGCTCGTCACCGCAGACACATACGTCAAGTGAAGCTCGCAGTAAGGAAGTTGGCCGGTCCTGCCGGGCTGACCCGCTTCGTCTGCCTCGTCGCCGTCCTGGCCACCGTCGGTCTGCTGCCCTGGCTCTCGCGCCGGGACCCGGCGCTCACCGTGCTGCGCGCCCGGTCGGCCGAGCAGGAGGCGACCGAGGAGGCCCTGTCCGCGATCCGCGAGGACCTCGGCCTGGACGCCGGTCCCCTTTCCCTGCTGGGGAGTTGGGCCTCGGACCTGCTGCACGGCGACCTCGGCACCTCCTGGGTGTCCGGGACCGACGTCCTGCCGTCGGTCGTCGCCGGCCTCCAGGTGTCCCTGGGCCTGATGGGCGCGGCGCTCGGCGTGGCGGTCGTACTGGCCGCCGTGCTCGTGGCGCCGGTACTGGTGCGGGGACGCGGCTCGGCCGGGGCGCTCGCCGCGATGCTGGCCGCCGTGCCCGAGTTCCTGCTGGCCACGGTCGCGCTGCTGGTGTGCGGGGTGTGGCTGGGGTGGCTGCCGACGGCCGGCTGGGCAGGCCCCGAGTACCTGGTGCTGCCCGCGATCGCCCTCGGCGTCCCGGCGGGCGGTCTGCTCGGCCGGCTGGTCGCGGACGCGCTGCCCGCCGTGCTCGACGAGCGGTGGGTGGAGCTGTGGCGGGGCGCAGGAGTGAGCCGTACGAGGATCTCGGCGGCCGCCCTCAAGCGCGTGCTGCCGCCCCTGGTTCCGCAGTTCGGGATGGTCGCCGTCGGCCTGACCGGCGGCGCGGTCGCGGTGGAGATGGTGTTCGCGGTGCCGGGAATCGGCCGTACGGCGCTCGGCGCGGCCAAGTCGCAGGACCTGCCGCTGCTCCAGGGTTCCGTCCTGGCGCTGCTGCTGCTCGGCCTGGTCGCGGGTGCGCTGGCGGTGGCGGTGCGGCGCCGGCTGCTGGGCCCCGCTCTGCGTGACGCCGGGCTGACGCTGCCGCCGGCACGTCCGGTCCGTACGCACCCGTCGATCCCGTTGACGCTGTTCACCTTCCTCGCCGTGACCATCGGCTGGGGCCTGCTGCGCGACCCGTACACCGTGCAGACCAACGCCCGTCTCGCCGCCCCCTCCTGGGCGCACCCGCTCGGCACCGACGCCCTCGGCCGCGACGTCCTCGCCCGGCTCGGCCATGGCGCCGCCTCGACGGTCGGCACGGCCGCCGCCATCTGTGTGCTGAGCCTGCTCGTCGCACTCGCACTGGGCTTCCTGCCCGGCATCGCGGCGGGCGCGGCCGACATCGCCAACGCCCTGCCCCCGGTGATCGTCGGCATCCTGGTCGCCGCGGCGGCCGGACCCGGCACCGGCGGCGCGGCCCTCGCGGTCGCCCTGATCTCCTGGCCGCCACTGTCCGCCCACGCGGCGGCACTGGTGCAGGAAGTACGCGCGTCCGCGTTCCTGACCGCCCAACGGGCCATGGGTGCGACTCCGTTCTGGATCCTCACCCGGCACGTCCTGCCATCCGTCGCCGCCCCGGTCGCGCGCCACGCCCTGCTGCGCCTGCCCGGCATCGCCCTCGCCCTGGCCTCCCTCGGCTTCCTGGGCCTGGGCGCCCAGCCACCCACCCCCGAGTGGGGTCTGTTGCTCGACGAGTCCCGCGCCTACGTCGAACGCGCCCCGTGGGCAGCCCTCGCCCCGGCCGTCGCGCTGGCCCTCTTGGCAGGGCTGGCGGTGTCGGGGGCGGCGGCCGTGCAGGGCCGGAGGGTAAGGCGAGCCGCTCCGACGGAGCAGAGAAAAGAGGCCCCCGTTGTCGTCTGACGCACTGCTGTCGGTACATGACCTGCGGATCACCTTCGACGGGATCGAGGCCGTACGCGGCCTGTCCTTCGACGTCCGCCCGCGCGAAGTCCTGGCGATCGTCGGCGAGTCGGGCGCCGGCAAGTCCCTCACGGCCCGGGCATTGCTGGACATGCTGCCCCGGGGCGCGTCGACGAGCGGGACGATCGAGCCGGACCTCGCGGCCCACCGCGGCCGCCGCATCTCCCTCGTCCCGCAGGACGCCCTGTCCGCCCTGTCCCCCGTCCACCCGGTCGGCGACCAACTCGCCGCCGCCGTACGGTCGGTGGCCCGCGTCTCCCGCAAGGAGGCCCGGTCCCGGGCGATCGCCGCGCTCGACCGGGTCGGCATCCCGGACGCCGCCGGCAAGGCACGGGCGTATCCGCACGAGTACTCCGGTGGCATGCGGCAGCGCGCCGTCATCGCCATGGCGACGATCAACGAACCCGACGTCGTCGTCGCCGACGAACCCACCACCGCCCTGGACGAGGAGCACCGCGACCAGGTGCTGAGGGTGCTCGCCGAGCAGCGGGAGGCGGTGGGGGCCGCGCTCGTACTCGTCACCCACGACATGGACGTCGTACGGGACCACGCGGACCGCGTGCTGGTCATGTACGCCGGCCGCCTCACCGAGCTCGGCCCGGCGGAGGAGGTGCTGGGCCGCCCCCGCGCCCCGTACACCGCGGGCCTGCTGGCCTCCCTCCCGCAGCACGCACCCCCTGGCCGCCGCCTCCCCGCCCTGCGCGGCACCCCGCCCGCCCCGGGCGCACTCCCGCCGGGCTGCGCCTTCGCCCCGCGCTGCCCGCTCGCGGCGGACGCCTGCCGCACGGAGGAACCGGAGCCACAGGAGGTGGAGGGACGCCTGGTCTCCTGTCACCGCTGGGCGGAGCTCCCCCACCCGGCGACGAAGTTGTTCCAGGCACAGGCACAGGCACAGGAACGGGCACAGGAACAGGTATGAGTGACGCTCTGCTCGACGTCCGCGACCTCGTGGTCCGCTACGGAGGCGTGACCGCCGTCGACCACGTCTCGTTCAGCCTGGCCCCCGGCGAGACCCTGGCCCTCAACGGCCCCTCCGGCTGCGGCAAGTCCTCCACGGCCCTCGCCGTCCTCCAGCTGCGCCGCCCGGACGCCGGTGAAGTCCTCTTCGAGGGCCGGGAGTTGACCACCCTCACCGAACGCGAGCTGCGCCCGCTTCGCCCGCGTATGCAGCCCGTCTTCCAGGACCCGTACGGATCACTCAGCCCCCGCCACCGCATCCGCGACGCCGTGGCGGAACCACTGAAGGTGCAGGGCCGCTGGACCGGCACCGACGGCCCCGCCCGCGTCGCCGAGCTCCTCGACCGGGTGGGCCTGGACCCGTCGTACGGCGACCGCCACCCGCACGAACTCTCCGGTGGCCAGTGCCAACGCGCCGGAATCGCCCGCGCGCTGGCGTCCGAGCCACGCCTGCTGGTCCTGGACGAGCCGGTGTCGGCCCTCGATCCCTCCGTGCGGGCCGGCGTGCTGAACCTGCTCGCCGACCTCCAGGACGACCTCGGCCTCGGCTACCTGTTCATCTGCCACGACCGCGCGGTCGTACGGCATTTCGCGGACCGGGCGATCGAGATGCGCGAGGGGCACGTCATTTCCGCGTAGCGGCCTCGATCACCTGGCGCAAGCCTTCGGTGAGCTGCTCCGCGCTGGGCGCGGTTTTGGGGTCGAAGGTCCACTGGGCGATGAGTCCGGTCATCAAGGTCAGATAGAACTTGCCGAGGGTGTCCACGGTCTCGTCCTGGACGTCCTGCTCCCGCCCGCCCATGAGCAGCGGGATGATGCCGCGGCCGGCCTCCAGCTGGGCCCGAGCCAGATGGTCGCGCACCTCGGGCAGCTGATCGCCCATGGTGATGACCTCCACGCTGAGGCGCCACACCGAGCCGGGATCCCGCATGGTGCCGATGATGTTCGACCACACCTCCCGGAACCGCTCGATCGAACCGGGCTCGGCGCCGATCCCGGAGGTCCCGTCACCCTCGAAGGCGTCGCCCACCTCCTCGACCAGCGACACGTACGCCTGCGCCAGCAGCGCGCCCTTCGAGCCGTAGTGGTAGCCGATCGACGCAAGGTTGGTCCCCGACTCCTTGACGATGTCGCGCGCCGTCGTGCGCGCGAATCCCTTCGCCAGCAGGCAGCGCTTGGCTCCCTCGAGCAGATCCTCACGGTGTCCCATGGCACCACCCTACTCCGGATCCATACACCCGTCCTATACAGCCGTTCTAGACAAGCGTTTAGGACGCGCGTACATTCACCGCCATGACAACGAACCCGACGAGCACCGCCCCGCCCTCGCTGCCACCCGCCCGAGCCGGCCGCCGTTGGGGGTCCCCCCTCTGGGGGAGGACCGCCCTCGGCGTGCTGATGCTTCCGCTGCTCCTGGTCTCCATGGACGTCTCCGTCCTGTACTTCGCGATCCCGGCGATCAGCGCGGACCTGGAGCCGAGCGGCACTCAGCAGCTGTGGATCTTCGACATCTACGCCTTCGTGCTGGCCGGCCTGCTGATGACGATGGGCTCGCTCGGCGACCGCATCGGCCACCGCCGCCTCCTGCTGATCGGCGCCGCCGCGTTCGGCACGGCCTCGCTGGTGGCGGCGTACGCGAACAGCGCCGAGACCCTGATCGCGGCCCGGGCGGTCCTCGGCATCGGCGGCGCGACCCTGATGCCGGCGACGATGGCCATACTCCGCACGATGTTCACCGACCCGGCGCAGCGCGCGAAGGCGATCGGCCTGTGGTCCGGCGTGATGACGGCCGGGATCGCGCTCGGCTCGGTGATGAGCGGGCTGCTGGTCGAGTACTTCTGGTGGGGCTCGGTCTTCCTCGTCAACCTGCCCGCGATGGCCTTGCTGCTGGTGCTCGGCCCCGTCCTGCTCCCCGAGTCGAAGAACCCCGCGCCCGGCCGCTTCGACTGGCTGAGCGTTCCGCTGTCGATGGCGGCCGTGCTCCCCGTGATCTACGGCCTGAAGGAGATCCCCTCCGAGGGCTGGAACGTCCGCTACGTCGTCTCGATCACCGTCGGCCTGCTGTTCGCGACGGCCTTCGTCCACCGCCAGCGCACCACCGCCTCGCCGATGATCGACCCAGCGCTGTTCCGTGGCCGGGGCTTCGGGCCCTCCGTCGCCCTGAACCTCGTCTCGGCGTTCGGCATCATGGGCTCGGCGTACTTCACCACGCAGTACATCCAGTCGGTGCTCGGCAAGAGCGCGCTGGAGGCGGCCCTGTGGGCACTGCTGCCGTCGGTGCCGATCGGGGCCGCCGCACCGGTGGCGACCAGTCTGGTCCACAAGGGCGTCGACCGCGCCCACGTCGTCACCGCGGGCTTCGCGATCGCCGCATCCGGCTTCTCGCTGCTGGCCTTCGCCGGTACGGACTCGATGTGGCTGGTGCTGACGGCGTGCGCCGTCCTCGCCGTGGGCGGCGTCATCGTGATGTCCCAGATCATGGACCTGGCCATGGGCACCGCCCCGGTGGAACGGGCGGGCTCCGCGTCCTCCCTGATGGAGACCGGCGCCGAGTTCGGCGGCGCCCTCGGCATGGCCGTCCTCGGCTCGATCGGTACGGCGATCTACCGTCACGAGATCCCGGCGTCGGCGCCGGACGTGGCGCACGAGACGCTGGGCGGAGCGCTGGCGGTCGCCGACCGGGTCCCGGGACTGGCGACGGCGGCGCGGGAGGCGTTCACCAGCGGAATGCAGGGGGCGGCGATCGCGGGGGCGGTACTGCTGGCGGGCGCGGCGGGGCTGGCGGCGGTCACACTGCGCCGGGTCGAGGTTCCGGAGCGCGCATGCGAAACGCCGGAAGCGCCGAGCAAGCTCAGCACGTCCGGCGTTCGCTAGACCTCAGACCAGGTTCACCGCACGGGCGGACGTCGCCCCGATCTCCTCGGCGACCTCGGTCAGCACCCCGGCGGGCACCGTGTCGTCGACGGTCAGGACGGCCAGCGCCTCGCCACCGGCGACGGCACGCGAGACCTGCATGCCGGCGATGTTGATGCCGGCCTCGCCGAAGATGCGGCCGACGGTGCCGACGACACCCGGACGGTCCTCGTACTTCAGGACGGCCATGTGGTCGGCGAGCGCGAGGTCCACGTCGTAGTCACCGACCGCGACGATCTTCTGCAGGTGCTTCGGGCCGGCCAGCGTGCCGGAGACCGACACCTCCTCGCCGTTGCCGAGCGTGCCGCGCACGGTGACGACGTTGCGGTGGTCGGTGGCCTCCGAGCTGGTGGTCAGCCGCACCTCGACGCCGCGCTCCTGGGCGAACAGCGGGGCGTTGACGTACGACACCGTCTCGTCGACGACGTCCTCGAAGACACCCTTGAGGGCGCTGAGCTCCAGCACCTTCACGTCGTGCTGGGTGATCTCGCCGTACACCTCGACGTCGAGGCGGACCGCGACCTCACCGGCGAGCGCCGTGAAGATGCGGCCGAGGCGCTCGGCGAGCGGCAGACCCGGCTTGACGTCCTCGGCGATGACGCCGCCCTGGACGTTCACCGCGTCGGGCACGAGCTCACCGGCGAGGGCGAGGCGCACCGAGCGGGCGACGGCGATACCGGCCTTCTCCTGCGCCTCGTCGGTGGAGGCACCGAGGTGCGGGGTGGCGACGACCTGGTCGAACTCGAAGAGCGGGGAGTCCGTGCAGGGCTCCTTCGCGTACACGTCGAGACCGGCGCCGGCGACCCGGCCCTCCTTGAGGGCGGAGTACAGCGCCTCCTCGTCGACGATCCCGCCGCGCGCGGCGTTGACGATGCGCACGCTGGGCTTGACCTTCCGCAGCGCCTCGTCGCCGATGAGGCCGACGGTCTCGGGGGTCTTGGGCAGGTGGACGGTGATGAAGTCGGAGACCTCGAGCAGCTCGTCCAGCGACAGCACCTTGACGCCCATCTGGGCGGCGCGGGCGGGCTGGATGTAGGGGTCGTAGGCCACGACCTTCATGCCGAAGCCGGACATGCGCTGGGCGACCAGCGCACCGATCCGACCCAGACCGACGACACCGAGGGTCTTCTCGGCGAGCTCCACGCCCGTGTACTTGCTGCGCTTCCACTCGCCGTTCTTCAGCGCGGCGTTGGCCTGCGGGATGTGGCGGGCGGTGGCGACGAGGAGACCGCAGGCGAGCTCGGCGGCGGTCACGATGTTCGAGGTGGGGGCGTTGACGACCATCACGCCGGCCTTGGTGGCGGCGGAGACGTCGACGTTGTCCAGGCCGACGCCGGCTCGTGCGACGACCTTGAGCTTCTTGGCTGCGGCGATCGCCTCGGCGTCGACCTTGGTGGCGGAGCGGATCAGGATCGCGTCCACGTCGGCGATGGCGGGCAGCAGCTCGGCCCGGTCGGCGCCGTTGCAGTGCCGGATCTCGAAGTCCGGACCAAGCGCGTCCACGGTCGCGGGCGAAAGCTCTTCAGCGATGAGTACGACGGGTTTCGAGCTCACGTGAGTCCTCACAAGTCCATTGCGGACGGCCGTCCCGACGGCCGCTGGCGGTGGAGGGGCTAGCCGCGTGGAGACGCACGACGCTGTGGGCCTGACGCGAATGTTGTGCGCCAGTGTAGTGGCGCGGCGGAGGGCGTCTTGCGCCTCTGCGGAAGGATCACCCGGACGAGAAACGCCATTTTGTAAGGGGTCTCCGTGGGTCCGGGGCAAAGCCCCGTGGCGGTACCCCCAGTCGAGGGTACCGCCACGGACGTGAGGCTTACGCCTCCTCGTTCACCCAGCTCATGAGCTTGCGCAGCTCCTTGCCGGTGGTCTCCAGCAGGTGCTCGGAGTCCTGCTGCTTGTACTCGTTGTACTTCTTCAGACCGCCGTGGTACTCGTCCATCCAGGCCTGCGCGAAGGTACCGTCCTGGATCTCGGCGAGGACCTTCTTCATCTCGGCCTTGGTGGCGTCGGTGATGATCCGCGGGCCGGTGACGTAGTCGCCCCACTCGGCGGTCTCGGAGATCGACCAGCGCATCTTCTCCAGGCCGCCCTCGTACATGAGGTCCACGATCAGCTTCAGCTCGTGCAGGCACTCGAAGTACGCGATCTCCGGCTGGTAGCCGGCCTCGGTCAGCGTCTCGAACCCGGCCTTGACCAGGGCGGCGGCGCCACCACACAGGACGGCCTGCTCACCGAACAGGTCGGTCTCGGTCTCCTCGGTGAAGGTCGTCTTGATGACGCCGGCACGGGTGCCACCGATGCCCTTGGCGTACGACAGGGCGAGCGCGAAGGCGTTGCCCGAGGCGTCCTGCTCGACGGCCGCGATGCAGGGAACGCCGCGACCCTCCTCGTACTGACGGCGCACCAGGTGGCCCGGGCCCTTCGGGGCGACCATGCAGACGTCCACGCCGGCCGGGGGCTTGATGAAGCCGAAGCGGATGTTGAAGCCGTGACCGAAGAACAGCGCGTCGCCGTCGTTCAGGTTCGGGGCGATGTGCTCCTCGTAGACCTGGGCCTGGATCGGGTCCGGGACGAGGATCATGATGACGTCGGCCTCGGCGGCGGCCTCGGACGGCGTCACCACGCGCAGGCCCTGCTCCTCGGCCTTCGCCTTGGACTTGGAGCCCTCATGCAGACCGACACGCACGTCGACACCCGAGTCACGGAGCGACAGCGCGTGGGCGTGGCCCTGGCTGCCGTAACCGATGACCGCGACCTTGCGGCCCTGGATGATGGACAGGTCGGCGTCGGCGTCGTAGAACAGCTCGGCCACTTTGGGTTCTCTCCTTGTGTGCAGGTGTTGCGTCCACCGTATGACGGCGGGGGGAAGGGAAGTTTCGGGGTCTCGCTATACGGGCGGAATCCGGACGGCGGTGTCACCCGTCCGCCCGAACACGTCCCTATGCCGACCGGTCGAGCGCGCGCAGCGAGCGGTCCGTGATGGAACGGGCGCCGCGGCCGATCGCGATCGTGCCGGACTGGACGAGCTCCTTGATGCCGTACGGCTCCAGCATCTTCAGCATGGCCGACAGCTTCTCGCCGCTGCCGGTGGCCTCGATCGTCACGGCCTCCGGGGAGACGTCGACGGTCTTGGCGCGGAACAGCTGAACGATCTCGACAATCTGGGAGCGCGTCTCGTTGTCGGCGCGCACCTTCACCAGAACGAGTTCGCGCTGAACGGCCGAACCCGGCTCCAGCTCGACGATCTTCAGCACGTTGACCAGCTTGTTGAGCTGCTTGGTCACCTGCTCCAGCGGCAGGTCCTCCACGCCCACGACGATGGTGATGCGGGAGATGTCGGGGTGCTCGGTGACACCGACCGCGAGCGAGTCGATGTTGAAGCCGCGGCGGGAGAACAGCGCGGCGATCCGGGCGAGGATGCCCGGTGTGTTCTCCACCAGGACGGAGAGCGTGTGCTTGGACATGATCTCTTTGCTCTTCCTCGCTCAGTCGTCTTCGTTGTCGCCGAAGTCGGGGCGGACGTCCCGAGCGGCCATGATCTCGTCGTTGGAGGTGCCGGCGGCGACCATCGGCCACACCATCGCGTCCTCGTGGACGATGAAGTCGATGACCACCGGGCGGTCGTTGATGGAGTTCGCCTCTTCGATGACCTTGTCGAGGTCCTCCGGCGACTCACAGCGGATCGCGTAGCAGCCCATGGCCTCCGACAGCTTGACGAAGTCGGGGACGCGGGTGCCGGCGCTGGGCTGCTTGCCGTCGGCCTCGGGGCCGGAGTGCAGCACGGTGTTGGAGTAGCGCTGGTTGTAGAAGAGGGTCTGCCACTGGCGGACCATCCCGAGGGCGCCGTTGTTGATGATGGCGACCTTGATCGGGATGTTGTTCAGGGCGCAGGTGGTGAGCTCCTGATTGGTCATCTGGAAGCAGCCGTCGCCGTCGATCGCCCAGACGGTCCGCTCCGGTGCGCCGGCCTTGGCGCCCATCGCGGCCGGGACCGCGTAGCCCATGGTTCCGGCGCCGCCGGAGTTCAGCCAGGTGGCGGGCTTGTCGTACTGGATGAAGTGCGCGGCCCACATCTGGTGCTGGCCGACGCCCGCCGCGAAGATCGTGCCCTGAGGGGCGAGTTGGCCGATGCGCTCGATGACCTGCTGCGGGGACAGGGAGCCGTCCTCGGGCTGGTCGTAGCCGAGCGGGTAGGTGTCGCGCCAGCGGGAGAGGTCCTTCCACCAGGCGCTGTAGTCGCCCTGGTGGCCCTCGGCGTGCTCCTTCTGGACGGCCTGGACCAGGTCGGCGATGACCTCTCGGGCGTCACCGACGATCGGCACGTCGGCGGCGCGGTTCTTGCCGATCTCGGCCGGGTCGATGTCGGCGTGGACGATCTTGGCGTACGGGGCGAAGCTGTCCAGCTTGCCGGTGACGCGGTCGTCGAAGCGGGCTCCGAGGGCGACGATCAGGTCGGCCTTCTGCAGCGCGGTGACGGCGGTGACCGCACCGTGCATGCCCGGCATTCCCACGTGCAGCGGGTGGCTGTCGGGGAATGCGCCGAGCGCCATCAGGGTGGTGGTGACGGGCGCTCCGGTGAGTTCGGCGAGAACCTTCAGCTCGGCGGTGGCGCCGGCCTTGATGACACCGCCGCCGACGTAGAGGACGGGCCGCTTGGCGGCGGTGATCAGCTTGGCGGCCTCGCGGATCTGCTTGGCGTGCGGCTTGGTGACGGGCCGGTAGCCGGGCAGGTCCATGGTGGGCGGCCAGGAGAAGGTGGTCTTCGCCTGGAGGGCGTCCTTGGCGATGTCGACCAGGACCGGGCCGGGGCGGCCGGTGGAGGCGATGTGGAACGCCTGCGCGATGATCCGCGGGATGTCCTCGGCCTTGGTGACCAGGAAGTTGTGCTTGGTGATCGGCATCGTGATGCCGACGATGTCCGCCTCCTGGAAGGCGTCCGTACCGATCGCCTTGGAGGCCACCTGCCCGGTGATCGCCACGAGCGGCACCGAGTCCATGTGGGCGTCCGCGATCGGCGTCACCAGGTTGGTCGCACCGGGGCCGGAGGTCGCCATGCAGACACCGACCCTGCCGGTGGCCTGCGCGTAACCGGTGGCGGCGTGGCCGGCGCCCTGCTCGTGGCGGACCAGGACGTGGCGCACCTTGGTGGAGTCCATCAGCGGGTCGTACGCCGGAAGGATCGCACCACCC
This sequence comes from Streptomyces regalis, assembly GCF_001509475.1. GTDB lineage: Bacteria > Actinomycetota > Actinomycetes > Streptomycetales > Streptomycetaceae > Streptomyces > Streptomyces regalis. The sequence goes on along the minus strand of NZ_LLZG01000364.1, from coordinate 26,679 downwards.
GGAATGCCGAATACCGTGTCGGCGCCGACCTCCTCGAGCGAACGGATGAGGGACTGCGCACCCGTGACGTGCTCGGGGGCGGACTGGTGTCCTCCGGATCGGGGCCGCGGCTGCGGGTGATGGGCCCCGGTGGCCTGCTCGGTCATCGGCATTCTCTTCTCGATGCTGAGGGTTTTTGCGAGGTTTGGGCGGAGTTTCGGTGCTGCACGACTTGTGCCTGTGCAACAAAAAACCCCTCGTGCCATAAGGCAAGCGAGGGGAGCGCGCCGGGTGTGGTCGCTGGGAGTTCCGGGTCTGTCCGGACGTCACCAGCTTCAGCCGACGCGCTTTCCAAGTACGAGAATTCGGGTGCGCATGGCACAGACCCTCCCCCCGGCACGCACCCACTGTCAAGTGGGTGGGACGGGAGTCTCATTATGTGAGCGATGGGCACTTCCGCCTCCGAGAACAGCGGTCACTCCACCGGTGTACACCCCCGCGCCGCCACCCGCGAACGCGGGCTCCGCCGGTCCGTGCGGGACCGGATAGTGGCCGGAACTGAGCGCCCGGCGCAGCCGGTACTCGTCCAGCGGACCGGAGAACGCCATGCCCTGCCCGTGCGTGCACCCCATCGCACGCAGGGCGACGACCTGTTCCGGCAGGTCCACGCCGTCGGCCACGGACTGCAGCCCGAGGTCGCCGGCGATCCGCAGCAGCCCACTGGTGATCTTGTGCAGCCGTGCGGACTCGACGACCCCCTCGACCAGACCGCGTTCGAGTTTGAGTACGTCGACGGGGAGCCGGCGCAGGGCCGTGATCGCCGCGTATCCGCTGCCGAAGCCGTCCAGGACGATCCGGACGCCGAGCCGGTGCAGGCCGCTCAGGCGGCGCTCCAGTTCGTCCAGCGAGACGCGGGGGTCGAGGTCGGACAGCTCGATGATCAGTGACCCGGACGGCAGCCCGTGCCGGGTCAGCAACGCCTCGATCGAGCCGAGCGGCATCGACCGGTCCAGCAGCCGGCGCGCGCCGATCCGCACCGCGACGGGTACGGCGAGCCCGGTCGCGGTGCGCTCGGCGGCCTGCTCGACGGCCTCCTGAAGCATCCAGCGGCCCAGCTCGGCGGTCTTGTCGCTGTCCTCGGCCACCCTCAGGAACTCGGCCGGGGTGAACAGCACCCCCTGCGAGGACCGCCAGCGCGCCTGAGCGGCGACCGACGTGATCCGACCGTCCGCCAGAGACACCACCGGCTGGTGCAGCAGCGCGAACTCGCCGTCGTGCAGCGCGGCACGCAGGCGTGTCGCCAGCTCCGCCTTGCGTACGACGTCCTGCTGCATCTGCGGTTTGTACAGCTCGACGCGTCCCTTGCCGCCCGCCTTGGCCCTGTACATGGCCAGGTCGGCGTTGCGCAGCAGCTCGCCCGCACCGAGGCCCGGCTCGGCGAAGGCGACGCCGATGGAGGCGTTGACCCGGACATCGTTGCCGTCGATGAGGTACGGCTGGGACAGCGTCAGCCTGAGGCGGTCGGCGAGCTCCAGGATGTGTCGTTCGCGGGCGGTGCGGTCGCGGGTGTTGTCCCCGGCGATCAGGGCCGCGAACTCGTCGCCGCCCAGCCGGGACGCGGTGTCCCCGCCCCGGACCGCCTCCTGGAGTCTGCGGGCGGCCTGGACGAGCAACTCGTCCCCGGCCTGGTGTCCGATCGTGTCGTTGACGCCCTTGAAGCCGTCGAGGTCGATGAAGAGGACGGCCGTGTTGCGCAGGGCGACGCCCCGGTCGGAGGCGCGGCGGCCGGACAGGGCCTGCTGCACGCGCTTGGTGAACAGCGCGCGGTTGGGCAGGTCGGTGAGCGGGTCGTGCTCGGCGTTGTGCTGGAGCTGCGCCTGCAGGCGCACTCTTTCGGTCACGTCCCGGCTGTTGAAGATGAGGCCGCCGTGGTGGCGATTGACGGTCGACTCGACGTTGAGCCAGCCTCCCCCACTCTCGGCTTCACTCAAGCGGGAGGTGCCCCCACCGCCGGACCGGAAGCGGCATTCGATGCGCGTAGTGGGTTCCTCAAGTGGGCTGGCGGCGAGGAAGCGGCGCACCTCGTGCACCACGCAGCCCAGGTCCTCCGGGTGGATGAGGTTGGCCAGTTCCGTGCCCACCAGCTCCTCGGCGGTGCGGCCGTAGACCCCGGCGGCGGCCGGGGAGACGTACCGGAGGATGCCGTTGGGTGCGGCGATCATGATGACGTCACTGGAGCCCTGCACCAGGGAGCGGAAGTGGTTCTCCTTCTGCGCCAGTTCCTGGGTGAGGGTGATGTTGTCGAGCAGCATGATGCCCTGGCGCACCACGAGGGCGAGTACGACCGTGCCGCCGGTGATGAGCACTACGCGGTCGACGCTGCGGCCGTTGAGGACGTTGTAGAGGATCCCCAGCGTGCAGACGGCGGCGGCGAGGTACGGGGTGAGCGCGGCCAGGGAGCCGGCGATCGGCCGGTTGGCCGGGTACCGGCTGAGATCACCTCCCGGCGGGGGCGTGTGGTGATGGCTTCCGCCGCGCTGTCCGGGGACGTGCTCGTGCACCACGCGCGTGTGCCCCGCCGTGTGGTGCCGGTCGGCCTCGTCCTGCCCATGCCGGGGCGCGGCCCAGGGGGCGTACGCCAGGAGCAGCGAGCCGGCGAACCAGCCCGCGTCGAGCAGCTGGCCGGAGTGGTAGCTGTTGTGCAGCAGCGGCGAGGTGAACAGGGCGTCGCACATCACGGTCAGGGCGAGCGCGCCGATCGCGGTGTTGACCGCGGTGCGGTTCGCCGACGAGCGGCGGAAGTGCAGCGCCAGCACCATGCTGACCAGGGCGATGTCGAGCAGCGGGTAGGCCAGCGAGAGCGCGGTGTGCGCCACGCTCGCCCCGCCGCTGGAGTCGATCTTGGCCGCCTGGGCGAGGGCGAGGCTCCATGCCAGGGTCAGCAGCGAGCCGCCGATCAGCCAGGCGTCCAGCCCGAGGCAGACCCAGCCGGCCTTCGTCACCGGCCGCTTGGCGAGCACCAGGAGTCCCACGATGGCGGGCGGCGCGAAGCACAGGAAGAACCCGTCGGCGTAGGAAGGGCTGGGCACGGGCTGTTCGAGGACTACTTCGTACCACCCCCAGACCAGGTTGCCGAGGGCCGCCATGGCCGAGGACAGGGCGAACAGCAGCCAGGCCGGCCGGAACCGGATACGGCGGCTGCGGGCGTAGCGGAAGCAGGACACGGCGGCGGCGCCGGCCGCGGCGGCCAGCCCGAAGTCGCCCATGATCAGCGCGACTTGGTCCGAGCCCCAGCCGACCGCGGAACCGACGGCGTATCCCGCGCACACCAGGGCCAGAACGAGTTGGCGGACGAACGCCTTGCCGCCACCGAAGGATGGCCGGCGGGGCAGCATCGCCGCCGACGAGGACTGTGCCCGCAGCGCTCCGTCGAGGGTGGTCGTGGGAGACGGTGGCGAGCTCACCGGGCCCTCCCGGTCCGCGCCGCTCCCGAGTCCCAAGGGTCCCGGTGCGCTGGGTGCGCATGCCGCCTGCCGCTGCTGTGCCTGCGGTGGTGATGGCTGTGACGGCAGCCGTGGGCGCCGTGGTGGCCGCGTCTGCGCGCGGACGTTCGCCAGGGTCGCCGGCGGCGGCCCCGCCGCGTCGGGTCGTTGGTCCATAGGCCGTGCATCGCCCGTCGCCCCCCTCACAAATCTGAACTCTCCAAGCCCCGGCGCCGAACGTGCGCGGCGCAACCCCTGTCCGGACGATACACCAGTCTCGTCACTCAGGGACATAGGGCCTCTACGCTCCGTGACGACCAGCGCATATGCGAGTACGGACCGCTTCCAGCAGGTTGCGGAGGGTACTCGAAGCGGACTACGCGCCCGTCGTAAGGATCACGTTGCGCAGTGGCTCCCGGTTCACGTAACGACTCAACTGGTCCACCAGCAACCTCTTCGCGCGCGGCAGGAACGCCGACGTCGGCCCGCCCACATGCGGGCTGATCAGCACCCCCGGCGCACGCCACAAGGGGTGTTCCCGAGGCAGCGGCTCGGGGTCGGTGACGTCCAGGGCGGCGGTGATGCGCCCGGCCTCCAGCTCGGCTAGCAGCGCCTTGGTGTCGATGACGGCCCCACGGGCGACGTTGACCAGCAGCGCGCCGTCCTTCATGCAGGCCAGGAAGTCGGCGTTGACCAGGTGCCGGGTGGCGTCCGTCAGAGGCGTGGACAGGATGACGACGTCCGCTTCCGGGAGCAGGGCGGGCAGTTCGGTGAGCGGATGCACAGGTCCGCGCGCCGTGGTGCGCTCAGAGCGCGCGACGCGCGCCACCCGCGCCAGTTCAAAGGGTGCGAGCCGGTCCTCGATCGCGGCCCCGATGGAGCCGTATCCCACGATGAGGACGCTCTTGTCCGCCAGCGCCGGCCGGAATCCGCCGAGCCACTCCCCCTTGTCCTGGGCCCGTACGAAATCGGGGATGCCGCGCAGCGAGGCGAGGATCAGCGTGAGTGTGAGCTCACCGGTGCTCGCCTCGTGCACCCCGCGCGCGTTGCACAGCCGCACGCCCGGCGGCAGGTACTTGAGGGCCGGTTCCACGTGATCGATGCCGGCCGAGAGCGTCTGTACGACCTGCACCGAGGTCATCTCCGGCAGGGGGCGCTGCCCGAGCGCGGGCGGCTTCATGTAGGGGACGACGTAGAAGGCGCACTCGGCCGGGTCGGCGGGGAAGTCCTCGGCGCCGTTCCAGAAGCGGTAGTTCGGGCCCTCGGGGAGGCCCTCGATGTCTTCCGGCGGGATGGGGAGCCACACATCAGCAGTCATGCTCCGGAGGCTATGTCAGGCGAACAGGAGTGCAGAGGTTAGGTTGGGGTGCCGGAAGAGGGAGGGTTACGGCCAGGTGGAGCGCAGGACGATGGGCGCGGCGGCACTCGCGGTCGGAGCCGTCGGGCTCGGGTGCATGCCGATGAGCTGGGCGTACAGCTCCTCACGGCAGCGGGGCGAGGAGTCGCTCAGGGCGGTGCACCGGGCGCTCGATCTGGGCTCGTCGCTGCTGGACACGGCGGACATGTACGGTCCGTTCACCAATGAGCTGCTGCTGGGGCGGGTGTTGAAGGAGCGCCGCCAGGACGCGTTCGTGTCGACCAAGGTCGGCCTGCTGGTGGGCGAACAGCACATCGTGGCCAACGGCCGCCCCGGATATGTGAAGCGGGCGTGCGACGCCTCTCTGCGCCGCCTGCAGACGGACGTGATCGACCTCTACCAACTGCACCGCGCGGACCCCGAAGTCCCCATCGAGGAGACGTGGGGCGCGATGGCGCAGCTCGTCCAGGCCGGAAAGGTACGGTCGTTGGGGCTGTGCGCGATGGGCGCGCGGGGTGGCCGCCGCTCGGGAACCCGCCTGCACGACGGGACGATCCGCCAGTTGCAGCGGGTGCAGCAGGTCTTTCCGGTGAGCGCCGTGCAGGCGGAGCTGTCGGTGTGGTCGCCGGAGGCCCTGGAGACGCTGCTGCCGTGGTGCGAGGCACGCGACGTCGGCTTCCTGGCGGCCATGCCCCTGGGCAACGGCTTCCTCACCGGCACCCTGACCCCGGGCCAGGGCTTCGAACCGGACGACGTCCGCGCCCGGCACCCGCGCTTCACCGCGGAGATGATGGCGGCGAACCAGCCGATAGTGGTCGGGCTGCGCCGAATAGCGGCCCGGCACGGGGACGGGGTGACACCCGCGCAGGTCGCGCTGGCGTGGGTGCTGGCGCAGGGGCGGCACGTGGTTCCGGTACCCGGTGCCAAGCAGGAGCGCTGGGTGACCGAGAACGCGGGGGCCGGGGGGCTGCGGCTGACGGCGGAGGACCTGGCGGAGGTGGCGGAGCTGCCGCGGGCGCTGGGGTCCTGGGACTGACGTCTCAGGGGGACCGGAAACCGGCCGCGGCCGGGCAGGGACCGGGCGGCGGCGATTCAAGGTTCATGGATCGGGAACCTGTGAGGCGCGAGCGGTGTAAGAAAAGTAGAACCCGCCGCGTCGAAGGGACCTTGATCGTGCAACGTCGAGTTGTGACGGCCGTAATGGCCACGGCCGCGCTCCTGCTGACGGTCAGCTGCTCCTCCGACGACGGGGGATCACCGGGGCAGGGCGGGAGTGCGGCATCGAGCACTACGGGGTCGGGGTCGTCGCCTTCCCGGCGGGCGGCCGAGGAGACTCCGCCGGCACAGGGCTCGGTCAAGGTGCTGCGGACGGTCGCCGAGGGCCTGAACACACCCTGGGGCCTGGCTCCGCTCCCCGACGGCGACCTGCTCGTCTCCTCCCGCGACGAGGCCACGATCACGCGGGTCGACGGGGAGACGGGCAAGAAGACCGAGCTGGGCGAGGTACCGGGGGTGTCACCGGCGGGCGAGGGCGGCCTCATGGGCCTGGCACTGTCGCCGGACTACGCCTCGGACCACATGATCTACGCCTACTTCACCTCGGCCTCGGACAACCGCATCGTCCGGATGCTGTACGACGGGCAGAAGCCGTCCGGCGAACAACTGGGCGCACCCGACACGATCTTCAGAGGCATCCCCAAGGGCTTCATCCACAACGGCGGCCGCATCGCCTTCGGCCCGGACAAGATGCTGTACGCGGGCACGGGCGAGAGTGGTGACACGGGTCTGTCCCAGGACAAGGAGTCCACGGGCGGCAAGATCCTGCGCCTGACGCCGGAAGGTGAACCGGCGCCGGGCAACCCCTTCCCCGACTCCCCCGTGTACTCGTACGGCCACCGCAACGTCCAGGGCCTGGCCTGGGATGCCGAACAGCGCCTGTTCGCCGCGGAGTTCGGCCAGGACACCTGGGACGAGCTGAACGCGATCAAGCCGGGCGACAACTACGGCTGGCCGGAGGTCGAGGGCAAGTCCGACGACGCCAAGTACCACAACCCACTGGCCCAGTGGGGCACCGACGACGCCTCCCCCAGCGGCATCGCCTACGCCGAGGGCTCCATCTGGATGGCGGGCCTGAAGGGCCAGCGCCTGTGGCGCATCCCCCTGAACGGCACGGCGGCCTCGGCGGACCCGCAGGCCTTCCTGGAGCGCGAGTACGGCCGGCTGCGGACGGTGGTGTCGGCGGGCGGCGACAAGCTGTGGGTGACGACGAGCAACACGGACGGGCGGGGCAGCCCGAAGGACGGGGACGACCGGATTCTGGAGGTGCAGGTGAGCTGAGCGGCCTTCACTCCTCCCCACCGTCGCCCTCGTCGTCCTCCTCGGCCGACGGTTCGGGCCGCCGTACGACCACCTTCCCGGACGCGAGATCTATCGGTCCGCGCCCGGGGTCGTTGTCGCCGACGTCCTCGCGGGTCAGTTCCAGACGGTTCTCTTCGTCGCGGGTGTGTTTGCGGCCGGGTGCGAAGAGTTCCTCGAACGCGTTGAACACGGGGCCTCCCGGGGCCATCGTCCCTTACAGCGTAAACCTCAGCTACTCGTCCCAGCTGTGAGCGTTTCTGCCGGGAACAGCCCCATCCGATGCGCCACCGCAGCCGCCTCGCCCCTCCCCGAGACGCCGAGTTTCCCCAGGATGTTCGACACGTGGACGCTGGCCGTCTTCGGAGAGATGAAGAGTTCCTCGGCGATCTGGCGGTTGGTGCGGCCGGCGGAGACCAGGCGCAGGACGTCCCGTTCCCGGGTGGTGAGGCCGAGCGAGTCGGCCGGGTCGGTCGGGGGCAGCGGTGGGGCGGCGGTGAGGGTGAGGCGGGCTCGATGGGCCAGGCGGGTCGCGGCGTCGGCGAGGGGGCGGGCGCCCAGGTGGACGGCGGTGGCCCGGGTCAGGCGGAGCAGTTCCGTGGCGCGGGCGCGCTCGTCCTCGCCGCCGATCGCGAGCAGCGCCTCGGCCAGGCGGTGGCGGACCTGGGCGAGGTCGTAGGGGCGCTCCAGGGCTTCGAAGGCGGTGATGACGTCCGACCAGGTGTCGGGGGTGGCCCGGTTCTCGGCCCGGTCGAGTTCGGCTCGGGTCCACTTCTCGTAGGCCAGCCACAGGGGCGCGCCCGTGGTGAGCTTGCGGGTGGCCTCGCAGAGCCGTTCCAGGAAGGCGGCGCGGCCCTCCTGCGCGGCGGGCAGCGCGTGGGCGCGGGCGTCGGACTCGACGACGGCGGCGGCCAGCAGCAGCGGCCAGGCGTAGCGCTGGGTGCCGGGCGGGAAACCGGCGCGCAGGACCCGGTCGGCCTCCGTGCGGGCGTCGAGGAGGCGGCCCTCGGCGGCGGCCGTGCCGAGGGCGAGGCGGGACATCGGCAGGTTGTTCTGCGGCATGGGGTCGTGCGTGCCGTAGGAGGCGCGGGCAGCGGCCAGATGGCGGGCGGCCTCGGGGAGTTCGCCGCGGGCGAGTGCGAGGTGGGCCAGCGAGTTGGAGCCACCGCCACGCGGCTTCGCGGACTGCCCGGTTTGCTGCGCGTTGACGGCGGCCTCGGCGGCCTCGTCCCAACGGCCCAGGGAGATCAGCGACTCGGCGAGGTTCGCCCAGACCCAGGCCTCGGAGTCGCGCAGGCCCATCTTCTGGGTCAGCCGCAGGCCCTCGCGCAGGATGCCGACGGCCTCCTCGGAGCGGCCGATGCCCTCCAGCACGGACGGCAGGTTCACATGGCTGCGGCCGACACCGGCGGTGAGGCCATGGGCCAGTACCTCGTCCCTGACCTGGTACATCTGGGCCAGTCCGGTCTCGATGTGCCCGGCGTCGACCATGAGCGCGCCGAGCGTCAGACGCGCGTTCAGTTCGATGTCCTCGGCACCGACCATGCGCGCGTACTCGACGGCCCGCTCGGCAGCCGACATGGCCTCGGGGCCGGGGCGGCGCAGCATCGACCAGTTGGCCGCGGTGGCCAGCACCTCGGCGTGCACCTCGGACGGGGGCAGGCCGCGCACCAGCTCCTGGGCTATGCCCAGCTCCTTCCAGCCGTCGCCGCGGGCCTGCGCCTGGACCAGCCGGGAGCGCTGGACCCAGAACCAGGCGGCGCGCATCGGGTCGCCCTCCTCCTCCAGCAGGTGCAGGGCCCGCTTGGTGATCTTCAGGGCGCGTTCCCGCTCTCCGCAGAGCCGTCCGGCGACGGCGGCCTCGGCCATCAGGTCGAGGTAGCGCAGGGGCGTGGTCGCGGGGTCGCAGCCGCAGGGAGGATAGACCTCGGTGTAGTCGACGGGACGCAGCGTGGCCCGGACGTCCTCCGGCGTGGAGTCCCACAGCTCCATCGCGCGTTCCAGCAGCCGCAGTTGCTCGGAGTGGGCATGCCGGCGGCGGGCGGTGACGGAGGCGTCCAGGACGGCGGGCAGGGCCTTGGCGGGGTCGTGGGCGTGGTACCAGTAGCTGGCCAGGCGCATGACGCGCTCGTCGGCCGGGACGAGCGTCGGGTCGGCCTCCAGGGCTTTTGCGTAGCGGCTGTTGAGGCGGGAGCGCTCGCCGGGCAGCAGGTCGTCGCCGACGGCCTCGCGGACCAGGGAGTGGCGGAAGCGGTAGCCGTCGCCGCCCGGCGCGGCGATGAGGATGTTGGCGTTGACGGCGGCCCGCAGCGCCTCGATGAGGTCGTCCTCGGCGAGCTGGGCGACGGCGGCGAGCAGCCGGTACTCGACGGTGGAGCCGCCCTCGGCGACGATCCGGGCCACCCGCTGGGCGGCCTCGGGCAGCCCCTCCACCCGTACGAGGAGCAGGTCGCGCAGGGAGTCGGTGAGGCCCGTGCAGCAGCCTTCGTGGGCGGCGACGGCGAGTTCCTCGACGAAGAAGGCGTTGCCGTCGGAGCGTTCGAAGATCTCGTCGACCTGGGCCGGGTCGGGTTCGGTGGCGAGGATGCCTGCGATCTGGCGGCCGACCTCGGTGCGGTTGAAGCGGCCGAGTTCGACGCGGCGGACCGTGCGCAGCCGGTCGAGCTCGGCGAGGAACGGACGCAGCGGGTGGCGGCGGTGGATGTCGTCGGAGCGGTAGGTGGCCAGGACGACGAGGCGCCCGGTGCGCAAGGTCCGGAAGAGATAGGCGAGGAGGTGGCGGGTGGACGCGTCGGCCCAGTGCAGGTCCTCCAGGGCGAGGACGACGGTGCGGCCCGCGGCGACGCGCTCCAGTAGGCGGGCGGTGAGTTCGAAGAGGCGGGCCATGCTCTCCTCGTCGGACCGGTCCGCCCCTCGGGTAAGAGCGGTGTCGCTCAACTCGGGCAGCAGCCGGGCGAGTTCCTCCTCCTGCCCTGCGGCGGCGTCGGCAAGCTCGCCGGGGAGTTCGCGCCGCAGGGCTCGCAGGGCGGTGGAGAACGGGGCGAACGGCAGCCCGTCGGCGCCGATCTCGACGCAGCCGCCCAGCGCGACGACGGCGCCCTCGCGGCCGGCGGCAGTGGCGAACTCCTCGACGAGCCGCGTCTTGCCGACCCCGGCCTCTCCGCCGATCACCAACGCCTGCGGGTCGCCCGCGGCAGCTCGGGCGAGGGCGTCGCTCAGCGTCTCCAACTCGGTTGCGCGGCCGACGAACACGGGACTTACGGACCTGCTCTCCACGGGCCCGAGCATCGCATGCGGCATCGACAACCCGGCACCGGTTTTCGCCGGGCCCGGCATCGGTGGCGCCGCCCTCTGGGGGCTGCCGCCCTCAGACCTCGCCTTCACGCGGCGCGTGGATGCCGATGCCTGCGGAGGCGCCAGGTATGCGTCTGAGCGTCCGCCGCGCCCTCGGCGGAGCGCTTCGCGGCACGGCGGACGCGGACGGCCTCGCGGACCAGGCTGTCGTGCTCGGCCTGGCGGATGAGTTCGGCGGAACGGAAGTGCTGCAGCTCGTACTCGTACATGGCGGATCCCTCTTTTTTTCCTGGTGAGAGTCGGGTTTCGGGCTCGCTTGCTGCGATGCCTCCACCTTCGTCTCCCAGGCGGGTCCGCCACATCGGGAGAGTTCCGCATCTTCGGCGGCGGGCGGTGCCTCAGACGCACGTAAGGGGCCTCAGGGCGCCGTCTAAGGTGCTTACGGCGGCCCTGAGGCCCCTCGGGAGCTGCGGTGATTCAGCCCACTGACGGCAGGCCGAGCAGGACGTCGGTGTACTTGAGTACGGCCAGCAGGAGGCCGATGACGCCCAGCGAGACGCCGCCCCAGGCGACCGACTTGATCCACACGGCCTGCGGCTTGCCGGGCGCCCCGAACGCGGGCCGGGCGAGCACCACGACGCCGACGATCAGCGCGGCGAGCGCGAAGACGCCGGCCCACAGGGCGGTGGCGTTCCAGGCGTCCCCGTAGCCCTGCTCAAGCAGCTGGGAGACGTTCTGGGACGACGACGTCGAGGACTCCAGCTGGGCGACGAGGGACTGCCGCGCGGCGGCGACCGTACCGAGCCAGCCGCCGGACAGGGAGACGAGGCCGAGCGCCGCGGAGACGACCGCCCCCGCGCCCTGGCCGACCTCGGAGGGCTCCGCTTCCGTCGCCTCGGCGGCCACCTCCTCCTCGGCCTCGTCAGTCTCCGTCGCCTCGTCGGCGTCGGTGGAGTCGGCGGCGTCGGTCGTCTTGACGACGTCCACCTTCTCCTCGTCGGTCTTCGCCTCGGTGCCGGATTCGGCGCCGGTCTCGTCCACTGTCTTCGTTCCCATGCCTCGCACCGTACGGACGCTGTCTGAGAAGTCTCTTAATGATCGAGAGGCCTCTTAATGATCCTTGTGAGCGGCACGCGTGCGTGCCTCACGCCACTCGGGGGCCAGGATCGACCACACCTCGAGGTCGTGCCGCACCCCACGATAGGGATAGCTCTCCCGCCGCACGCCATCACGGGTCATGCCCAGCCGCCTGGCCACATTCAGGCTGGGCGTGTTCCCGGCGGAGGCGATCCACTCGACGCGGTGGATGCCGCGCTGCTCGATCGCGAAGTCGATGAGCACGCGCATCGCGCGCGTGACGAGCCCCCGCCCGGCGGCTGCGGGTTCCAGCCAGCAGCCGACCTCGCAGTTGCCGTTCTCCGCCTCGAAGTTGAGGAAGAGCACGCCGCCCACGAGTTTTCCGTCCAGCCAGATGCCGTGCAGGGACCCGGTGTCGGCGGCGCGCATGTCGGCGTACCGCCGGAGTGCCTCGCGCGCGGAGTCGACGTCGACGGCCTTGGAGCCGAAGGGGACGTACTGGTTGATGAAGTCCCGCCCCCGCTCCAGGTGGGCCAGGAACTCCTCGGCGTGCCAGGGCTCCAGGGGACGCAGTTCGGCTCCGTCGTCACCCAGCGATATCGCGTACATCCCGCTGTCGCTCCTCCTCCGCCAGCACGTCCGCCACCTCGGCGTCCGTCGCGGCGGCCAGCCTCTCATGGGCGGCGCGGCTCTCGGGCGGCTCGATGCTGATGCGCGGCATACGGGCGTCCAGCCAGCGGGGCAGCCACCAGTTGGCGCCGCCGAGCAGGTGCATCAGGGCGGGGACGAGGAGTGTGCGGAGCACGAAGGCGTCCAGGGCGACGGCGGCAGCGAGCGCGATGCCGAACATGGCGATCACGCGGTCTCCGCTGAGGACGAAGGCGAGGAAGACCGAGATCATGATGACCGCGGCGGAGTTGATGACCCGGCTCGTCTCGGCGAGGCCGACCCGGACGGCACGCCGGTTGTCGCCGGTCTCCAGCCACTCCTCGTACATCCGGCTGACCAGGAAGACCTGGTAGTCCATGGAGAGGCCGAACAACACCGACACCATGATGACCGGGAGGAAGGGCTCGATCGGGCCCGCGCGGCCCAGGCCCAGCAGCTCGCTCCCCCAGCCCCACTGGAAGATCGCGACGACGACACCGAAGGCGGCGGCGACGGCGGCGACGTTCATCACGGCGGCCTTCAGCGGGATGCCGACGGACCGGAAGGCCAGCAGGAGCAGCAGACAGCCCAGGCCGATGACGACGCCGACGAACAGCGGCAGCTTGCCGACGATCACGTCGGCGAAGTCGTCGTAGCCTGCGGTCATGCCGCCGACGTGCACATCGAGCGAGGTGCCGGTCTCGGCGCGCGGGAGGACCTCGGAGCGCAGCCGGTCGACGAGGTCGCTGGTCTGCTGCGACTGCGGGGAGGACTCCGGTACGACGGTGAGGTACGCGGTGTCGCCGCCGGTGTTGTACGTCACCGGGATCACCGACGCGACGCCCTCGGTGGTGCGCAGGGTGGCGTCGAGGTTGTCGAGGGCGAGCTTGTCGTCGCCGCCGTCGACCTTGGTGACCAGGGTGAGGGGGCCGTTCACGCCGGGCCCGAAGCCGTCGGCGAGGAGGTCGTAGGCCTGGCGGGTGGTCGAGGTCTCCGGGTTGTTGCCCTGGTCGGAGGTGCCCAGGCGCAGGCCCAGGGTGGGCAGCGCGAGGACGGTGATGACGGCCAGGGCGATCGCGCCGAGCAGCTTGGGGTGGCGCTCCACGAACGCCGACCAGCGGGCGGCGAACCCGGTCGGCAGCTCGGGCTCGGGCCCGTGCTGGGCCAGCCGGCGTCGCTCGCGGCGGCTCAGGGCGCGCATGCCGATGAAGGACAGCAGGGCGGGCAGCAGGGTCACGGAGGCCGCGACGGTCAGCACCACGGTCAGCGAGGCGGCGATCGCGACGCCGTTGAGGAAGCTGAGCCGGAGGATCAGCATCCCGAGCAGGGCGATGCACACCGTGGCGCCCGCGAACACAACGGCGCGTCCCGTGGTCGCCACGGCATTCGTGATCGACTCGGTGACGGACAGCCCGCGTTTCAGCCCGCGCCGGTGCCGGGTGACGATGAACAGCGCGTAGTCGATGCCGACGCCGAGCCCGATGAGCATCCCGAGCATGGGCGCGAAGTCGGCCACGGTCATGGCGTGCCCGAGCAGCGCGATCCCGGCGTACGCGGTGCCGACGCCGACCAGCGCGGTCGCGATGGGCAGCAGCGAGGCGGCGAGCGAGCCGAAGGCGAGGAACAGCACGAGCGCGGCTACGGCCACCCCGACAACCTCGGCGAGATGCCCGCCCGGCGATTCGGTGAGCCCGACGGCGCTGCCGCCCAGCTCCACCTGGAGTCCGTCGCCCTCGGCAGCCTCGGCCGCGCTCACGACGGCCTGCGCCTCGCCCTTGTCGAGGGTCTCGGCGCTGCCGTCGAAGGTGACGGTGGCGTACGCCGTGTGCCCGTCCTCGCTGATCTGCTCGGAGCCCTGCTTGTCGTACGGGCTGCCCACGGCCGCGACGCCCGGCAGGTCCGCGATCTCGTCCAGGGTGCGGGTCATCGTCTGTTCGACGTCGGCGGCGCGGACCGTGCCGGACTCCGTGTGCCAGACAACGGTGTCACTGTCGCCACCGAGGCCGGAGAAGCCGTCCTCGAGCAGCTGGGTGGCACGGCCCGACTCGGTGCCGGGGACCTGGTAGTCGTTCGAGTACGCGGAGCCCGTGACGGCGGCGGCCGCGCTCACCCCGCCGAAGGCCAGGAGCCACAGCAGGACAGGGAGGAGGCGGCGTTGGACACACCAGCGTGCAAGGGCTGCCACGAACGAGCTCCCAGGGACGATTTGTGGATCTTTGGCCGGGAACAATCGTTCATGAGGTGAACAGCCCGCAAAGAACGCGTGAGCGATGTGAAGCAAACTCTTGCAGGCGAAAATGATCGTTTGCCGCGTTCGTGGGTTTATTCACAAGAGTGGGAGGCAGATCACAGGACAGTAACGGCCACCCTGTCGCCGAACGTGGCGCCTCTCACAGAATTACGCGCACTCACCGGGAACTTCTCAGTCGAACTGGTCCCCCAGCGCCATCACCATCACACCGGCCACCAGCAGCCACAGCGCCCGCCGCGTACGACCCCGCGAACCGAGGAACGCGGCGAGCGCGCAGACGGCGGCGCCGAATGCATAGGCGGCCGGGACGAGGGCCGGGGCGGACCGGGTGACCCGTATTGCCGACGCGGACAGCCCGGCCAGGGTCAGCAGCACCCCGGCGACAGCAGCCGCCCAGCGGGCCCGCCGCGCCACCTGCGCCGGGTCCTCGCCGTCCTCCAGCCCCTCGAACTCCTCGACGTGCTCGTCGTCGGGCGTCTCGGTCCGGTCCTCCCCCGTCTCGGATATCTCGGAATCACCGCGTCCACTCATGGCGGGCGAGCGTAGCGCGTAGCGCCGGAAAACCGGATGCCGGTCCGCAGGGCGGGCTGCTAGCGTCCGAAGGTCAGCCGTTCCCGCGGCACACCGCCGCCGACCTGGGCAGGTGCATTGTTTGAGCGTCCGGCCGAGCTCCTCCGTATCCCCTTCCGCCTTCAAGGACTCAAGGAGCCCGTTCACCGATGCCGGACATCACCCCGAGGACCTCGAGTGAGGCCCTCACCCAGCGGCTGACCCACGCCCGCTACCCGCGCAGCAACAGCTACGACGCCCGCTGGGTCATCGACAACCAGATGGGCCCGAACGCGCTGTGGCTGCTGGAGTGGCTGGCCCCCGCCCTCGGCCTGGACGCCCTGCGCCCCCGCGCACGCGTCCTCGACCTGGGCTGCGGCCGGGCGATGACCTCCGTCTTCCTGGCCAGGGAGTACGACGCCCAGGTCACCGCCGCCGACCTGTGGGTCAAGCCCGACGAGAACGCCCGGCGCATCGCCGAGGCCGGTTTCGCCGACCGTGTGCTGCCCGTGCACGCCGAGGCGCACGACCTGCCGTTCGCCGAGGGCAGCTTCGACGCGATCGTGAGCATCGACGCGTACCAGTACTTCGGCACCGACGACCTCTATCTGCCCACGCTCACCCGGCTGCTGAAGCCCGGCGGGCGGATCGGTGTCGTCGTGCCCGCGCTGCGGGAGGAACCGGCGGGAGCCGAGCCTCCGGAGCATCTGAAGCCCTACTGGGAGCCCGACTTCTGGTGCTTCCACACCGCCGACTGGTGGCGACGCCAGTGGACGCGCAGCGGGACCGTGGAGGTCGAGGCCGCCGACTGGCTGGACGACGGCTGGCGGGACTGGCTGCTGTGGTGCGACGTGATCGCCGAGGAGAGCCCGGAGGAGTTCCATCGCACGATGGCCCGCCAGGTCGGCGAGATGGTACGGCTCGACGAGGGCCGTGCGCTGGGCTTCGTACGGCTCGTAGGACGCCGTATCTGAGAACGCGCCGAGGGGGATGCATCGCCGTTGATGCATCCCCCTCGGGGTTCACGCCTGCAGGTATCAGCCCTCGCTGACGCCCAGCTTCTCCAGGATCAGCTCCTTGACGCGCGCCGCGTCGGCCTGACCCCGGGTCGCCTTCATCACCGCGCCGACCAGGGCGCCGGCCGCGGCCACCTTGCCGCCGCGGATCTTGTCCGCGATGCCCGGGTTGCCGGCGATGGCCTCGTCGACGGCGGTGCCCAGGGCCCCCTCGTCGGAGACGACCTTCAGGCCCCGCTTCTCGACTACCTCGTCCGGGGTGCCTTCGCCCGCGAGAACGCCCTCGATGACCTGGCGGGCCAGTTTGTCGTTGAGGGAGCCCTCGTTGACCAGGACCGTGACCCGGGCGACCTGCTCCGGCGTGATGGCCAGCTCGTCCAGCGACTTGCCCGACTCGTTGGCGCTGCGCGCGAGTTCGCCCATCCACCACTTGCGGGCGGAGGCGGCGTCGGCACCGGCGTCGATCGTCGCGACGATCGGGTCCAGCGCACCGGCGTTGAGGATCGCCTGCATGTCAGTGGCCGAGATGCCCCACTCCGCGAGGAGGCGGTTACGGCGGGCCAGCGGCATCTCGGGGAGCGCCGCCCGGATCTCCTCGACCCACTCGCGCGAGGGGGCCACCGGAACGAGGTCCGGCTCGGGGAAGTACCGGTAGTCCTCGGCCTCTTCCTTCACGCGGCCCGAGGTCGTCGACCCGGTGTCCTCGTGGAAGTGGCGCGTCTCCTGGATGATCGTCCCGCCACTGCTCAGCACGGCGGCGTGACGCTGGATCTCGAAGCGGGCCGCGCGCTCCACGGACCGCAGCGAGTTGACGTTCTTCGTCTCCGAACGCGTGCCGAACTTCTCGGTGCCGTTCGGGCGCAGCGACAGGTTCACGTCGCAGCGCATCTGGCCCATCTCCATACGGGCCTCGGAGACGCCGAGCGCCTTGATGAGCTCGCGCAGCTCACGGACGTACGCCTTCGCCACCTCGGGAGCACGCTCGCCCGCACCCTCGATCGGCTTGGTGACGATCTCGATCAGCGGGATACCGGCGCGGTTGTAGTCGAGGAGGGAGTGCGAGGCGCCGTGGATACGGCCCGTCGCGCCGCCGACGTGCGTCGACTTACCGGTGTCCTCCTCCATGTGGGCGCGCTCGATCTCCACGCGGAAGGTCTCGCCGTCCTCCAGCTGTACGTCGAGGTAGCCGTTGAAGGCGATCGGCTCGTCGTACTGGGAGGTCTGGAAGTTCTTCGGCATGTCCGGATAGAAGTAGTTCTTCCGGGCGAAACGGCACCACTCGGCGATCTCGCAGTTCAGCGCGAGACCGATCTTGATCGCGGACTCGACGCCGGTCGCGTTGACGACCGGGAGCGCGCCGGGCAGGCCGAGGCAGACGGGGCAGGTCTGCGTGTTGGCGTCCTGGCCGAGAGCCGTCGAACAACCGCAGAACATCTTGGTCTTGGTGCCGAGTTCGACATGGACCTCGAGGCCCATGACGGGGTCGTACGACGCCAGCGCGTCCTCGTACGACACCAGGTCGGTCGTGGTGGTCACGGTGAAACTTCCCTCTCAGCCCAGCAGGACGTCGTCGTCGCCCAGCCGCTTCAGCTCGCGGTAGAGGATGGCGAGGCCGGTGACGATCGCGGCGGCGGACACGGCGGCGTCGATCAGGCGCAGCGTGTCGCTCTCGGTGCGGGCCAGCTTGGCCTGCTTGGCGACACTGACCGCACCGAACGCGGTGGTGGCCATGGACAGGTACAGGCCGGACTTGGACTTCTTGAAGCCCTTGGCCTTGGACAGTGCCTTACTCACAGCGACGGAGCCTCCTCGAGGAGCGGGTGCCCCCACTTTTCCACGAAGGCTGCCTCGACGGCGGCGCCGACCTTGTACAGACGGTCGTCCTTCAGCGCCGGGGCGATGATCTGCAGGCCGACCGGCAGGTTGTCCTCCGGAGCCAGACCGCAGGGCAGCGACATCGCCGCGTTGCCCGCGAGGTTGGTCGGGATCGTGCACAGGTCGGCGAGGTACATCGCCATCGGGTCGTCGGCACGCTCGCCGATCGGGAAGGCGGTGGTCGGCGTCGTCGGCGAGACGATCACGTCGACCTGCTCGAAGGCCTTCTCGAAGTCGCGGGTGATGAGCGTACGGACCTTCTGCGCGGAGCCGTAGTACGCGTCGTAGTACCCGCTCGACAGGGCGTACGTGCCGAGCATGATGCGGCGCTTCACCTCGGGGCCGAAGCCCGCCTCACGGGTGAGGGAGGTGACCTCCTCGGCGGAGTGCGTGCCGTCGTCGCCGCTGCGCAGGCCGTAGCGCAGGCCGTCGAAGCGGGCGAGGTTGGAGGAGCACTCGGAGGGCGCGATCAGGTAGTACGCGGAGAGCGCGAGGTCGAAGGACGGGCAGTCCAGCTCGACGATCTCGGCGCCCAGTTCCTTGAGCAGAGCGACGGACTCGTCGAAGCGCTGGATGACGCCGGCCTGGTAGCCCTCGCCGCGGAACTGCTTGACCACGCCGACGCGCATGCCCTCGACGCTGCCGTTGCGGGCGGCCTCGACGACCGGCGGGACCGGGGCGTCGATGGAGGTGGAGTCGAGCGGGTCGTGCCCGGCGATGACCTCGTGGAGCAGGGCCGCGTCCAGAACCGTACGGGCGCAGGGACCGCCCTGGTCGAGGGAGGACGAGAACGCCACCATGCCGAAGCGCGAGACCGCGCCGTACGTCGGCTTGACGCCCACCGTGCCGGTGACGGCGGCCGGCTGGCGGATGGAGCCGCCGGTGTCGGTGCCGATGGCCAGGGGCGCCTGGAAGGAGGCGAGCGCTGCGCTCGACCCACCGCCGGAACCGCCGGGGATCTTGGTCAGGTCCCACGGGTTGCCGGTCGGGCCGAAGGCGCTGTTCTCCGTCGACGACCCCATGGCGAACTCGTCCATGTTGGTCTTGCCAAGGATGACGACGTCGGCGGCCTTCAGCTTCTTGGTGAGGGTCGCGTCGTACGGCGGGATCCAGCCCTCGAGGATCTTCGAACCGACGGTCGTCGGAACGCCCTCGGTGGTGAAGATGTCCTTGAGCGCGAGGGGCACGCCGGCCAGCGGACCGAGCTTCTCGCCCTTGGCCCGCTTCTCGTCGACGGCACGGGCCTGGGCCAGCGCGCCCTCGCGGTCGACGTGCAGGAAGGCGTGCACCTTCTCGTCGACGGCCTCGATACGGGCGAGGTGGGCCTCGGTGACCTGCACGGCCGTGAGCTCACCGGAAGCGATCTTCTCGGCGGTCTCGGCGGCCGTGAGCTTGATGCAGTATTCGATATTTTTGGCCGTCATGACTTCTTAGTCCTCCCCCAGGATCTGCGGCACCTTGAAACGCTGCTGCTCCTGGGCCGGGGCGCCGGAGAGCGCCTGCTCGGGGGTGAGCGAGGGACGGACCTCGTCCGCGCGCATGACGTTCGTCAGCGGGAGCGGGTGCGAGGTCGGCGGTACGTCTTGGTCGGCGACCTCGCTGACGCGGGCCACCGCGCCGATGATGTCGTCCAGCTGGCCGGCGAAGTGTTCAAGCTCTTCGGGCTTCAGCTCCAGACGCGCCAGCCGGGCGAGGTGGGCGACCTCCTCGCGCGTGATGCCAGGCATGCAGCGATCCTCTGGGGTGAGTACGTGTGGTTTGGGGCCAATCCTATGGGGCGAGGGCGGGATGCCGTGCAACGGTTTCCCGGCCGGCGCCATCGGTGCCTGCGGTCAGCGTGACGCGTTGGCCCTCGTCGGACTCAGACGAGGAAGAGCAGGGCGGCACTGATGAGTACGACGACCGCCGTGGCGAAGTGAATCCCGAAGGCCGTGGCCTTCGTACCGCCGTGCCGCAGCACTATCAGCGTGTCGAAGAGCGGCACGATCGCCACGGCGAGCATGAACCAGGCCTCGGCTCGGGCGCCGACGAAGAACAGCAGCGCCAGGCCCACCAGGCCGAAGGTGCCGTCCCGCAGGCCCTTGATCGAGAGATAGGCGCCGGCGTCGCCGTCCGGCCGGGCGGGGACGCCGTAGCCGGTGGCGGCGGAGGCGGGCTGGAACAGGAACTGGTACCCGAGGAACACGCAGAACAGGTTGAGCACGACGGCCAGGGTGTAGGCGGTCACGGTCATGTCTTCACTCCTCGCTAGCAGCGCTAGGGACAAGAGCGAAGCTAGCAGAGCATCGACAGTTGTGCTAGCGCTGCTAGAATTCCTGGCATGTCGATCCAGACGCGCAAGGAGCGCGAACGAGCGGAGCGCGAGGCGCTGATCGTCACGGCCGCGCGGGAGCTCGCGGAGGCCGAGGGCTGGGAGGCGGTCACCACGCGCCGCCTGGCGGCCGAGATCGAGTACAGCCAGCCCGTCCTCTACAGCCACTTCAAGGGCAAGGAGGCGATCATGGCGGCGGTGGCCGTGCAGGGCTGCGCCGAGATGGCCGCCGAGTTGCGTACGGCATCCAGGGCGGCGAAGGGCAAGCGCGAGACGCTCGCGGCGGTGGGGGAGGCGTACACGGCGTTCGCGCGGCGCCGCCCGGCGCTGTACGACGCGATGTTCACGCTCCGCGTGGACCTGCCGTTCGCCACGCCCGAGGCCCCGGCGGCGCTGCAGGAGGCGTTCGCCGAACTGCGGGCGGCGGTGGAGCCGATCGCCGCCGAGGGCGACGACCCGGGCCTGCTGACGGAGACGTACTGGGCCGGACTGCACGGTCTGGTGACGCTGATGCGCAGCGGGCGGCTACCGGAGGGAGCGCATGAGAGGCGACTGGAGCTGCTGACGGGTCACTTCACGGCGGAGGCGAGCCGTTAGCGCGCGGAACTCCTACGTCCCGGGAAGGCCGCTGCGCCCCCGTGCGACAAGCTCACTCGGCCGCAGGAAGAGCCGCCTTCGGCCGCACCCACCCCCGCGAACCCCGCGCCCGCAGCCACGCGGTCGTCTCCTCCGGCGGCATCGCCGCCGCGACCAGCCAGCCCTGTACGGCGTCGCAGCCCAGATCCCGCAGCCGCTCCCAGGTCTCGTCGTCCTCCACGCCCTCGGCGACGACGAGCAGGCCCAGTGAGTGCGCAAGGTCGACCGTGCAGCGCACGATCTCCGCGTCCTCGTTGTCCACGGCCAGCCGGGCCACGAACGAGCGGTCGATCTTCAGCTCGCTCACGGGCAGCCGTCTGAGGTGCACGAGGGATGAATACCCCGTGCCGAAGTCGTCCAGGGACATCTTCACGCCGTGTCCGGTCAGCCCGGCGAGGGTGTCCGCGGCGCGCTGCGGGTCCTCCAGGAGGACGTGTTCCGTTATCTCCAGCTGGAGCGCTCCCGCCGGGACCCCGTGCCGGGCGAGCCGCGCGGCGACGGAGCCGGCGAATCCGGGGGTGTGGACGTCACGGGGTGAGACGTTGACCGCGACGGGCACGTACAGGCCCTGGGAGCGCCACTGGGCCACCTGCCCGAGCGCCGTCTCCAGTACGTACTCCGTCAGATGCGGCATCAGCCCCGACGACTCGGCGATCGCTATGAACTCGTCCGGCGGCACCTTCCCGCGCTCGGGATGCACCCAGCGCACCAGGGCCTCGAGCCCGGCGACCTGTCCGTCGAAGCGGACCTTCGGCTGATAGTGCAGCTCGACCTCGTGCGCGTCGAGAGCCCGGCGCAGATCCCCCAGCAGGCCCAGCCGGTCCGGGGTGTTCGAGTCCCGCTTCGACTCGTAGACCTCTACGCCCGTACGGTCCCGTTTCGCCTGGTACATCGCCACGTCCGCGCGCCGCAGCAACCCCTCGGCGTCGAGGGCGTGGTCGGGGAAGACGGCGACGCCGGCGCTGGCCTCCAGGACGAGGGTGAGCCCGTCGAGGTCGAGCGGGGAGCTGAGGGCGGTGACGAGGCCGCGGGCGACCCGGGTCGCGGACGTCGTGGAGTCGGCGACGGGCAGTAAGACGGCGAACTCGTCGCCGCCGAGCCGCGCGGCCTCCGCTCCGCGCGGCAGGGCAAGGCGCAGCCGGTCCGCTATCTGCAACAGCAACCGGTCACCGGCGAGATGGCCGAGCGTGTCGTTGACCGACCGGAATCGGTCGAGGTCGATCAGCATCAGGGCGGACCGGGCGCCGATGCGCTCGGCGTCGTCGAGCGCGGTCCAGATGCGTTCCAGCAGCCACTGCCGGTTGGGCAGTCCGGTCAGCGGGTCGCGCAGCTGCTCCTCCGCCCTGGCCCGCGCTATCCACAGGGTGGAGTCGAGGGCGATGAGGGGGATGGAGAACAGCGGCAGCAGCAGGGGCTTGGCGATGGCGACCACGCACACCAGCGGTGTGATGCCGAGCAGGGCGACAGCGACCAGACCTTGCCTGACCAGCGCCGTGCGGGCGACCGTGGGCAGGCCGCCGCGCGGGGCCTGCAGGTACCAGAGCAGGACACGGGTGACCGCGAGATAGGCGACGGCGACGAGCACCACGCCGGGGGCGGTGTAGAGCGTCCAGGTGTCGGGGTTCCAGGGCTTCTCGACGGTCGGTACGCGGCCGAAGGCAGCCAGTACGAGGGCCCCGGCGGCGATGCCGAGGATGTCCACCGCGCCGTGCAGCACGCCCTGCCGCCAACGGCCCCTGCGGGCTGTGCCGACCAGGACGACGACGGTGAGGCTGACCATGCCGGCCGGCACCCAGCCGTACAGCATCAGCACGGCGAGGGTGAGGGCGGCGCCGGAGCCGGTGCCGCCCCACCAGCGGGCGCGGCCGAGCGCGACCAGGTGGCCGACGATGATGCCGGTCAGCACGGCCAGCGACCAGCCGACGGTGCCGGACGGAAAGAGGGCGTGGTGGTCGGTGAACGCCCGGTAGAACCCGGCGCCGAGGACGAACCCGGCCGCCGCGACGACCGCCGCGGGCAGCGCGGGCCAGGACAGGTGCCGTTCGTGCTCGGAGTCCGGCAGATCGGCGGCGCGCTCGGCGCCGAGCTGCACGGCGGTGCGGCCCTCCGCCGGGGTGTGCTGCCCGGCGGCGCTTCCCGCGCCTCTTTCCGCGCGCGAACGCTCCGCGGTCCGCGTCGCCCACCCCCGCCACACGCCGGCCATCCTGCGCAGCCGTGAGTTCGGGGCGGCGCTCTCGGTCGGTTCCATTCCCGTCCCTCTCACAGCCGGCGGTGCCCACGCCACGCGGCCCGATGCCCGACAACAACCTTCAACGGCACCGCGTTGGAAAACCCTTCCCCTCGCCCTTCAAAGCCCTCTCAGAGCAAGGGGATGCCCCAACCGCAGCTGGGCACGGCAGGCGCACCCCTCAACAGTAGGCCGCAGAAGGCTTCCACGGGCAGCGGTCGTCAACGGTTGCCCGAATGCGCCCCAGCCACCCGTATGCATCTGGTATGCGCCGATCCGGTGGGCTTCAACCGCTACTCCTCGGTGGGGAGGGCAACTTCGGCCGCCGCTTCGGGCCCCTGTTCCAACAGGACATTGAAGCCGTCCTCGTTCAGAACAGGCACCTTGAGCTGCATGGCCTTGTCGTACTTGGACCCAGGGCTGTCACCTACGACAACAAAAGACGTCTTCTTCGAAACAGAACCGGTCACCTTCGCTCCGCGACTTTGCAGTGCCTCCTTGGCACCGTCGCGGGTGAAATGCTCCAGCGTGCCGGTGACGACGACGGTAAGCCCTTCCAGCGGACGCGGTCCCTCGTCCTCGCCTGAGCCCTCTTCCTCCATGCGGACGCCGGCGGCTTTCCACTTACGGAGGATCTCCTGGTGCCATTCCTCGGCGAACCACTCCTTGAGCGAGGCGGCGATGATCGAGCCGACGCCGTCGGTGTTCGCCAACTCCTCCTCACTGGCCTGTTCGATGCGGTCGATGGAGCGGAACTCGCGGGCCAGCGCCTCGGCGGCGACCGGGCCGACGTGACGGATCGACAGGCCGGTGAGGATGCGGGCGAGCGGGCGCTCCTTGGCGGCGGCGATGTTCTCCAGCATGGCGACCGCGTTCTTCTTGGGTTCGCCCTGCTGGTTGGCGAAGACCGTGGCGATCTTCTCCTCGCCGGTCTTCGGGTCCCGCTTGGGCAGGCCGCTGTCCTGGTCGAGGACGTACGCCTTGATGGGCAGCAGCTGCTCGACGGTCAGGTCGAACAGGTCGCCCTCGTCGACCAGCGGCGGCTCGGCCGGCTCCAGCGGCTTGGTGAGCGCGGCGGCGGCGACATAGCCGAAGTGCTCGATGTCCAGCGCCTTGCGGCCCGCGAGGTAGAACAGCCGCTCACGCAACTGGGCCGGGCAGGTGCGGGCGTTCGGGCAGCGCAGGTCGACGTCGCCCTCCTTCATGGGCCGAAGCGCCGTACCGCACTCGGGGCACTCCGCCGGCATCACGAACTCCCGCTCGCTGCCGTCGCGCAGGTCGACGACGGGCCCGAGGATCTCCGGGATGACGTCACCGGCCTTGCGCAGCACCACCGTGTCCCCGATGAGGACGCCCTTGGCCTTGACCACGTCCTGGTTGTGCAGGGTGGCGAACTCGACCTCCGAGCCGGCGACCGTGACCGGCTCGACCTGGGCGTACGGCGTGACCCGGCCCGTACGGCCCACGCCCACACGGATGTTGACGAGCTTGGTGTTGACCTCCTCCGGCGCGTACTTGTACGCGATCGCCCAGCGCGGCGCGCGCGAGGTGGAGCCGAGTCGGCCCTGAAGGGGAATCTGGTCGAGCTTGACGACGACTCCGTCGATCTCGTGCTCCACGGAGTGCCGGTTCTCGCCGAAGTACGCGATGAACTCCCGTACGCCGTCGAGGTCGTCGACCACCTTGTTGTGCCGGGCGGTGGGCAGGCCCCAGGTCTTCAGCAGGTCGTACGCCTCGGAGAGGCGGGTCATGCCGTCGAAGCCCTCCAGGGCGCCGATGCCGTGGACGACCATGTGCAACGGGCGGGTCGCGGTGACGCGCGGGTCCTTCTGGCGGAGCGAACCGGCGGCCGCGTTGCGCGGGTTGGCAAAGGGCTTGTCGCCGGCCTCGACCAGGCGGGCGTTGAGCTCCTCGAACTTCTCCATCGGGAAGTAGACCTCGCCGCGGATCTCCACGAGGTCGGGGATGCGGTCGCCCTTCAGACGGTCCGGAATGTCCGTGATCGTACGGACGTTGGGGGTGATGTCCTCGCCGGTGCGGCCGTCGCCTCGGGTCGCCGCGCGGGTGAGGCGGCCGCGCTCGTAGGTGAGGTTGACGGCGAGGCCGTCGACCTTGAGCTCGCACAGGAAGTGGTACTTGGACGTGCCGACGTCCTTGTGGACCCGCTCGCCCCAGGCTGCGAGCTCGAGATCGTCGAAGGCGTTGTCCAGCGACAGCATGCGCTCGCGGTGCTGGACCGCCGTGAACTCCGTCTCGTACGCGCCCGCGACCTTCTGGGTCGGCGAGTCAGGCGTGCGCAGCTCCGGATACTCGTCCTCCAGCGCTTCGAGCGAGCGCAGGAGCTTGTCGAACTCCGCGTCGCTGATGACGGGAGCGTCCTTCACGTAGTACCGGAAGCGGTGCTCCTCGATCTGCTCAGCGAGCTTCGCGTGCTTCTCCCGCGCCTCGGCGGGCACCGTCGTCTCCGCTTGCTTGTCGCCGGCCACCGTGTTGTCCTCCCGTTACTCTGGGTTGTCCGCGAGGGATCTCGCCGCCCGGACGCAGTGGGCGAGCGCCCGGCGCGCGTACTCCGGGGAGGCCCCCGCGAGTCCGCACGACGGCGTGAGCGTGACCGCCTCCGCGAGAAGCCCCGGTGACAGGCCCAGCCTGCGCCACAACGTCCTGACACCCATGACGCTACCGGCAGGGTCTGACAATGGGCCGTCCGTGCCCGGGACGACACCGGCGAACAGCCGGGTACCCCCTTCCACCGCCTCGCCGATCGCGTCGTCGTCACGCTCGGTGAGAAGTGAGAAGTCGAAGGAGATCGCCGCCGCGCCCGCCCGGCGCAGCAGGGCGAACGGGACGTCCGGTGCGCACGAGTGGACCACGACGGGGCCGTCGCCGTGAACCCCGACGACGTCCCGCAGGGTCGACTCGACGACCTGCCGGTCCACGGCCCGGTGGGTGCGGTAGCCGCTGGCGGACTTGACCTGGCCGCGCAGGACGGCGATCAGGGAGGGCTCGTCGAGCTGGAGGACGAGCTGGGCCCCCGGGACGCGCCGCCGGACCTCCTCCAGATGCAGCCGCAGGCCCTCGGCGAGCGAGGCGGCGAGGTCGCGGCAGGCGCCGGCGTCGGAGAGGGCGGCCTCGCCGTTCCTCAGCTCCAGCGCGGCGGCCAAGGTCCACGGCCCCACGGCCTGGACCTTCAGCTGCCCCTCGTATCCCTGGGTGAACTCCTCCAGTGCGTCGAGGTCCTCCCCCAGCCACGACCGGGCCCGCCTGGTGTCCCGCCCCGGCCGGTCGCCGATCCGCCATCCGCTGGGCTCCACGCGCGCGTACAGCTCGACCAGCATCCCGGTGGTCCGTCCGATCATGTCCGCACCGGGGCCGCGGGCGGGGAGTTCGGGGAGGAACGGGAAGTCCTCGAAGGACCCGGTGACGGTCTTGGCGGCCTCGCGGGCGTCGGTGCCTGGCATGGAACCGACGCCGGTGGCGGGGGCGAAGGTGGGGTTTTCGTTCACGCGATGAAGCCTACGTTCGCTTTTCGCCCCCGCCGCCCCTACCCGTCCCATCCTGAAGGGGCTCCGCCCCTTCCACCCCGCCAGGGGGCTCTGCCCCCTGGACCCCCGCTCCTCAAACG
>NZ_LLZG01000363.1 GCF_001509475.1 Streptomyces regalis | reverse complement strand
CCACCCGGCCCCCTACAAAAGGCGCCCCCCTCCCGGCCGCCCGCACGATGCGAGGGAGGCCGCCACACGCCGGCCCCGCGAACACGACCCAGACACCCCAAGCGAGGCCCGCCACCCACCCGGCGGACCCATGGTCTGCGCTCTCGGGAGGACCCCCCATGACCGCCACTCTGGAGCAGCTGCGCCGCTGCCACTTCGCCGTCGACCTGGGGGCGGCCAGGACCCGCGTCTATGTGAAGGGCGCCGGACTCGTCGTCGACCAGCCCTCCGCCGCCGCCGTCAACAGCCGTACCGGTGCCCTCATCGCCGTCGGTGAGTTCGCGGAGAAGATGACCGGCCGCACCCCGGACTACATCCGCGTCGTACGGCCCGTCTCCGGCGGCACCGTCGTCGACATCGAGATGGCGCAGCGCATGCTGCGGCAGCTCCTCGGCGACAAGATCCGCCGCACCCTGCGCCGCAAGCCCTTCCTGCGCGCCGCGGTCTGCACTCCGCACAACCCCGACCCGCTCGCCCGGCGCGCCGCCATGGAGACGCTCGTGGGGCTCGGCGCGCGGCGCGTGGAGCTGGTGGACACGCTGATCGCCGCCGCGGTGGGGTGCGGGCTGCCCGTGGAGCAGCCCGAGGCCAGCATGATCATGGTGTGCGGGGCGGCCTCGACCGAGGTCGCCGTGCTCTCGCTCGGCAACATCGTCACCGCCGAACGCGTCCGGGTCGGCGGCGAGGCCGTCGACCACGCGATCGTGCAGCACCTTCGGCACGAGCACGAACTCATGCTGCCCAGCCAGAGCGTACGGCCCCTGCAGCTCGCGCTCTCCGGCAACGGGCTCACGCCCCACGGCCCCGCCTCCACCGAGATCCACGGCCGTGACGTCTGCACCGGCCTCGCCCGCAGCGTCCAGGTCGACACCGCCGCCGTACGCAACGCCATCCAGACCCCGCTCACCGTCGTCCTCGACAGCATCGGCAAGGTGCTGCGCGACTGCCCGCCCGACCTGGTCGCCGACCTCGCCGACCGCGGGATCATGATGGTGGGCGGCAGTGCGCTGCTGCCCGGGTTCGACCAGATGCTGCGACAGGCCACCGGCATGCCGGTGTACATCGCCGAGCGGCCCGACGTGTGCGCCGTCCAGGGCCTCGGCACCATGCTGGAGGGCAGGATCGAGCCGCTGGAACTGGACCCGGCCACCTGAGCGCCGGGCGCGCCCGCCGGGCCACTGCGGCCGGCCTCAGCGCGTCACCTCGGCGATCTCCTCCTCCAGACTCGGCGCCGGCTGCCCGGCCGCCGTCATGTCCTTGCGGTCGGTGCCGCCTCGCGGGCTTCGCGCAGGCCGCCCGTGACCGAGGCCGCGTTGTGTGGGCCCCGGGTGGAAAGCGTCCGGCGGGGCGGATGCCCCAGCCACCCACCCGTCGCACCCAGCGGCGGCGCAGGCGGCAGGCACCGCACACGATGAGCACCCCCACCCGGCACCAGCCACGCGGGGCCGGACTCGGCGCAGGCTTCCACCTGCACACCCACGCCACACCACACGGACGGCATGGGCGACAGCCGGAGTCTCTTTTCCACCGGGACCGGGCCGAAACCCAGCCCCACGCAGGAAAACCCAAGCTCATCCGAGACGCTGGTGACGTCACCCGCGACAGCTCCCTCGTCCCCGGCCCCGTCACGCCCCCGGGGACTCGTCCAGCCGTACGAAGCGGTCGAAGAGCCGCCCCCGTTCGGCGGCCCGTGTCAGTACGGCAGGATCCGCCCCGAGGGGGTGCGGCGGTCGATCTCGCCCCTTGTGTCGCGGGGAGCGGCCGGCCGACGGGTGACGCGAACGCGGACGTGGGTCTGGCGGTTCATGACGCCCTCCTCGTACCTCGGGTCCGTTGCGGCCAGCCTTCTCTGCGCAACCTTTCGGCACATCGTGCCCACGGAGACACTTGTCATGCCTCCGCGGCAGGAGTGGATATGTCCCGGGCTACTTCCCGGGGAGAATGGCGCGCCCCTGATCGGCTCGCGCTGGACCCGGCCCCGGAACAGGCGCACGCTCGTCAGTGGGGGAGGAATCGCCCAGCTCTCATACCCCCGTACGGAAGTGATCTCGATGGAAGACAAGCAGTGGACCGTCCGGATCCGTATCACCGAGGACGGCGACGACACGCGTGCCGAGGCCGTGCTGACCACGCAGGACCAGGCTCAGAGCACGCCTCAGGACACGTCGGCCGTCACCGGCCGGGGCGTGGCGCACCGCAATCCGATCGACCGGCCCATCCCCGAGATCGGCGACGAACTCGCCGCCAGCCGCGCCCTGGAGGACCTGGCCATCAGGCTGCACGACATCGCGTCGGACGACATCGTGCAGCTGGCCGGCCCGGTCGACCCGGGAGGCAGCCAGGCGTGGGAGCGGCCCTAACCGTCCACCCAGCTGTACCGCCGCTCCGGCCGCCCCGCCTGCCCGTACCGCAGCGATACCTCCGCCCGCCCTGTGACGCTGAAGTGCTCCAGGTACCGCCGGGCGCTGACCCGTGACACCCCGAGCCGGGCCGCGCACTCGGCGGCGGAGAGGCTGCCTTCGGCCGCGCGCAGCTCCCGTTCGATCAGCTCGGCGGTCTCCACGCTCATGCCCTTGGGCAGGGTGGCCGTCGTGGCGGCCGGCGCCGCGCCCCGCGCCAGCGCCCGGTCCACGTCGGACTGCCCGCTGACCACTGCCGCGTAGAGGTTGCTCCGCCGCGCCGCGTACTGCTCGAGCCGCGCCCTCAGGTCCCCGGCGTCGAACGGCTTGAGCAGATAGTCGACGACGCCCTGGCGTACGGCACCGCGCACCGCGTCCGACTCGCGCGCGGCACTGATCACCATGAAGTCGCAGTCGTGCCCGGCGGTCCGCAGCCGGGGAATGATCTCCAGGCCGAACATGTCCGGCAGATAGAGGTCGAGCAGCACCAGGTCGGGTTGCAGCTCGGCGACGGCGGTGAGCGCCTGCTCCCCGCAGTTCGCCGTGCCGATCACCCGGAACCCGTCGACGTCGTTGACGAATCCGCGGTGGATCCGCGCCACCATGAAGTCGTCCTCCACGATCAGTACGTCGATCACCGGACTCCCTCCGTCGCCAGGTCGGCCGGACGGCCGACGGACATCCGGGCGGTGAACATGGCGCCCGCCCGCGTGTTGGCCACCGACACCTCACCGCCCCGCCGTTTGCACACCAGCCGGGTGAGCGCCAGGCCGATCCCCCGGTCGCCGCCCTGGGCGGCCTTGGTGGTGAACCCGTGCGAGAACACCTCCTGCGCGAGCTCGGGCGCCACCCCCGGCCCCGAGTCCCGTACGACGATCTCCACGCTGGAGGCGTCCTGGCGCAGTTCGACCTCGACCCACGCGTCGTGATCGTCGTCTCCGGCGGCAGCCGCGTCGACCGCGTTGTCCACGAGGTTGCCGAGCACGGTCGCCACGTCCGCCGAGTCGGTCGGCTCAAGGCGCTCCAGGGCGGTGCGCTCGGAGATCTTCAACCGCACCTTGCGTTCCGCGGCGAGCGACGACTTGGCCATGAGCAGCGCGGCGACAGCCCGGTCGCGGACCCGGCTGGTGAGGTTCAGGTCGAGCGACTCGCGGTGTTTGCGCAGGGCGCGGACGTACCGTACGACCTCGTCGTGCTCGCCGATCTGGATGAGCCCGGAGATGGTGTGCAGCTGGTTGGAGAACTCGTGGGCCTGGGCCCGCAGCAGCTCGGTGGTGCTGCGGAAGGAGCCCAACTCCCGTTCCAGCTGGGCGAGTTCGGTGCGGTCGCGCAGGGTCGTCACCGAGCCGAGGCGGCGGCCGTCCTTGGTGACGTCCATCCGGTTCATCACCAGCACGCGGCCCCGGCGTACGACCACCTCGTCCCGCCGCCCGCCACCGGGCTCGGCCTCGTCGGCGGTCCCGGCCAGGACGTCGTACAGCCGCCCCTCGATCCCCAGGTCGGCCAGGCTCATCCCGACGCAGTTCTCGGGCAGGTCCAGCAGTCCCCGGCCGACGGCGTTCACGAGGGTGAGCCGCTGCTGCGGGTCGAGGGCCACCACGCCCTCGGCGATCCCGAACAGCATCGCCTCCCGGTGTTCGGCGAGCCCGGCGATCTCGCGCGGCTCCATGCCGAAGGTCTGCTGTTTGATCCGCCGGGCCAGCAGCCAGGAACCGGCCACCCCGAGGACGCTGGCGACGCCGAGGTAGACGAGCAGATAGGACGAGGCGCCCACCAGCCGCTGCCCCACCGACGGTGAGGCCCGCCCGATCATCACGGTGCCGAGGTGGTCCCCGGCCTTGATGCGGCGGGCCTTGTCGTCCTCCGCCCCGAGCACCGGCGCCTGTGCCACCAGCTCGGTGACGCCGTTCACCGGCAGCTCGCCGGACCAGCCGCGGCCCTCGGCGACCTGCGGACCGTCGGACGGCATCCGCGTGCCGACCAGGGTGGGGTTGGTCGAGGCGACGATCTCGCCGTCGGCGTCGGCGACCGTCGCGGAGGTGACGCCGGACCTGGTGAGCGTGGACTGGAGCAGCGGCGCGAGCATCTCGGCCGGGGCGGGCCGGACCAGCTGGGTGCGTACGAGGGGGTTGCCCGCCATCTCTTCGGCGAGCGCGGTCACCCGGCGGCCCTCGACCCGGTCGAAGGTCGCCTTCGACTGCGAGAGCGAGACCGCGGCGACGGCGGCCAGCACGATCACGACAATGGCGAGCTGCCATACGAGCAGCTCACCGGCGAGCGTCTGGCCCCGTTTTTGCCGTGCCGTGATGACCACTATGAACTCAACCTTCAATGGTCACAGAACCGAGACGGGGTGTCTCAGGAATCGCACAATCATGGCGCCGGATCGGCCCAAGCGAAAGAGATGAGCCATGAGAACTCGACGAGCCGCACTTGTCGGAACTCTTGCCGCCGCGTCCATGCTCGCGGTCAGCGCCTGTGGTGCCACCGCCGACAAGGACGAGTCCGGGAGCGGAAGCGGGTCCGACAAGCCCGTGACCGGCCTGAGGCTCATGGTCCCCAACACCCCGGGCAGCGGCTACGACCTCACCGCCCGCACCGTCACCCAGGTCATGCAGGACACCAAGGTGGCCTCCGGCGTCCAGGTCTTCAACCTGCCCGGCGCCAGCGGCACCGTGGGCCTGCAGCGCCTGGTGAACGAGAAGGGCAACGGCAAGCTTGCCATGCAGATGGGCCTCGGCGTCGTCGGAGCCTCGTACACCTCCAAGTCCAAGGCGACGCTGACCGACACCACGCCGCTCGCCAGGCTGATCGAGGAGGCCGGCGCGATCGTCGTGCCGAAGGACTCCCCGTACAAGTCGATGGACGACCTCGTCACCGCCTGGAAGAAGAACCCCAAGAAGTTCGCGGTGGGTGGCGGTTCATCGCCGGGCGGACCCGACCACCTGCTTCCGATGCAGCTGGCGAAGGCCGTCGGCATCAAGCCGAAGGACGTCAACTACGTCTCGTACGACGGCGGCGGTGAGCTGCTGCCGGCCATCCTCGGCAACAAGATCGCCTTCGGGGCCAGCGGCTTCGGTGAGTTCCTCGACCAGGTCGAGGCGGGCCAGGTGCGCGTCCTCGCCGTCAGCAGCGAGAAGCCGGTCGAGGCGCTGAAGGACGCGCCCACGCTCAAGGACCAGGGCATCGACCTGGTCTTCACCAACTGGCGCGGCATCGTCGCCCCTCCCGGCATCACCGACGAGCAGAAGCAGACCTGGATCGACGCGCTGACCACGATGCACGACTCGGACGACTGGAAGGCACAGCTGGAGAAGAACGGCTGGGTCGACGCCTTCGCCACCGGTGACGAGTTCGGCACCTACCTGACCGAGCAGGACAAGGCGGTCGCCGACCTGCTGGCAGAGCTCGGGCTGGCATGAGCTCCGAGGTGAAGGACGGACTGAAAGACGAACGGACCGTGGAGGACTCCCGTCCGTCCCGGGAGGGCGGGGACCGCGCACAGTACGGCATGTGCGCGTTCCTCGCCCTGCTGGGCACCGCAGTGATCGTGGACGCCCTCGGCATCGAGCGCGTCACCAACGGCACCGACCCGGTCGGGCCGCGCGCGGTGCCGCTGCTCCTGGGCGCGCTGCTGTTGCTGCTCGCGGTGCTGTACGCCGTCGACGTGGCCCGGGGCGGCCGCGGTGAGCCGGAGGCCGGCGAGGACGTCGACCTGTCCCAGGGCAGCGACTGGCGCACGGTGCTGCTGCTGATCGCGGTGTTCGTGGCGAACGCGCTGCTCATCGAGCGTCTCGGCTGGGTGATCAGCGGCGGCCTGCTCTTCTGGGGCACGGCGTTCGCCCTGGGCAACCGCCACTACATCCGCAACCTGCTCATCTCGGCGACGCTCTCCCTGACGACGTTCTACGCGTTCGCGATCGGCCTCGGCGTGAACCTCCCCGCCGGCGTCCTGCAAGGAATCCTGTGAGGCCCTGATGGACAACCTGAACAACCTCATGCAGGGCTTCGCGGACGTCATGGACCCGATGAACCTGCTGCTCGCCCTCATCGGTGTCGTCATCGGCACCGCGGTGGGCGTCCTGCCGGGCATCGGCCCGGCGATGACGGTGGCCTTGCTGCTGCCGATCACGTACGGCATGGAGCCGGTGCAGGCGTTCATCATGTTCGCCGGCATCTTCTACGGCGGCATGTACGGCGGCTCGACGACGTCGATCCTGCTGAACACCCCCGGCGAGTCGTCCTCCGTGGTCACGGCCATCGAGGGCAACAGGATGGCGAAGGCGGGCCGGGCGGCCCAGGCCCTCGCCACAGCGGCGATCGGCTCCTTCGTCGCGGGCACCATCGGCACGCTGCTGCTGGTTCTGCTCATGCCGTTCGTGGTCGACTTCGCGGTCAGCCTGGGCGCTCCCGACTACTTCGCGCTGATGCTGCTGGCGTTCATAGCCGTCACGTCGGTGCTGGGCTCGTCCCGCATCCGGGGCCTCATCTCGCTCCTGCTGGGCCTGACGATCGGCGTGGTCGGCATCGACCAGTCGGGCCAGCAGCGCCTGACCCTGGGCATCCCGCAGCTGGCCGACGGCATCGACGTCGTCGTGGTCGCGGTCGGCATCTTCGCCGTCGGCGAGGCGCTGTGGGTGGCCGCGCATCTGCGGCGCAGGCCGGCCGAGGTGATCCCGGTGGGCCGCCCGTGGATGGGCAAGAAGGACTGGCAGCGGTCCTGGAAGCCCTGGCTGCGGGGCACGGCGTACGGCTTCCCGTTCGGCGCGTTGCCGGCCGGTGGCGCGGAGATCCCGACCTTCATGTCGTACATCACGGAGAAGCGGCTCTCCAAGCATCCCGAGGAGTTCGGCAAGGGCGCCATCGAGGGCGTGGCCGGTCCGGAGGCCGCGAACAACGCGTCCGCGGCGGGCACGCTGGTCCCGATGCTGGCGCTCGGCCTGCCGACCAACGCCACGGCGGCGGTCATGCTGGCGGCCTTCCAGTCGTACGGCATCCAGCCCGGCCCCCTGCTCCTCGATCGCGAGGCGAGCCTGGTCTGGGTCCTGATCGCGAGCCTGTTCATCGGCAACCTGCTGCTCCTGCTGCTGAACCTCCCCCTGGCCCCGGCCTGGGCGAAGCTGCTCCAGATCCCGCGCCCCTACCTCTACGCGGGCATCCTGTTCTTCGCCACGATGGGCGCCTACGCCGTCAACGCCCAGCCCTTGGACCTGTTCATCCTCCTCAGCCTGGGCCTCCTCGGCTTCGCCATGCGACGCTTCGGACTGCCGGTCCTGCCGCTGATCGTCGGCGTGATCCTGGGCCCGCGCGCGGAGCTGCAGGGCCGACGCTCGCTGCAGCTCTCCGGCGGCGAGCTGTCGGGCCTGCTGGGCGGCCCGGTGTCGTACACGGTCTACACGGCGATCGTGCTGGTCCTGGTGTGGC
This sequence comes from Streptomyces regalis, assembly GCF_001509475.1. Classification (GTDB taxonomy): domain Bacteria; phylum Actinomycetota; class Actinomycetes; order Streptomycetales; family Streptomycetaceae; genus Streptomyces; species Streptomyces regalis. The sequence goes on along the minus strand of NZ_LLZG01000363.1, from coordinate 50,007 downwards.
CGCTGATCCGCAGGTTCGTCGTACGTCCCCTGCGCGCGCGAAGCGCAGCCTGAGAGATCTGGAGATCGAGATGACCATCCTGGTCGGCTACGTCCCCTCCCCCGAGGGCGAGGCAGCGCTGCGTGCGGGCATCGACGAGGCCCGTCGGCGCGGCGAGAAGCTGCTGGTGGTGAACACCACCCGGGGCGACGCCTATGTCGACCCCCACTTCGCCCAGGAGCCCGACCTGAGCCACGTACGCGAGGACCTCGCGGCACTGGGCGTCGACTTCGACCTCCGCCAGGTCCTCGGCGCCCGCGACGCCGCCGAGGAGATCATCGACCTGGCGGAGAAGACGGAGGCGTCCCTGGTGGTGATCGGCATGCGCCGGCGCAGCGCGGTCGGCAAGCTGATCATGGGCTCGGCGGCACAGCAGATTTTGCTGGGGGTGGGCTGCCCGGTGCTGGCGGTGAAGGCGGGGGCCTGAGCTGCGGCAGGCGCGTGACCTGAAGTACGTGACCTGAAACATACGTGGTCTACGGCATAGGCGTTTTCGCCCGATTATGGCTAGCTGGATGTGCTTGCCTCGCGCACAGCGACGCGTCACCGGACGCGCCGTCCCAGCCGACCATCCGCCCTGGAGACCCATGCGCCTGCGCGTACCCTCCGTCCCGCGACTCTCCTCAGCTCCCCGTATCGCCTCCCTTCCGCCCCTCGCCCTGGCGGGCGGCGCCCTGACCGTCAGCATCGGCGGCCTGTACGTCGCCGGGCTGCTGGTCGCGGGCGGGGACATAGACGCCGGCACGACGGTGCGCGGTGTCGACATCGGGGGCCTGAGCCGTGCGGAGGCCGTCCGGAAGCTGGAGGACCGGCTGGGCCCCGCCGCCTCGCGGGAGCTGACCGTGACAGTCGGTGAGCGCAAGGGCACGGTCGATCCACGGCAGGTGGGCATCACCTTCAACTACGAGAAGACGGTCGACCACGCGGCGCGCACCCACGCCGCCGATCCGTTCACCGTGATCGGCGGCCTCTTCCGCTCGGGCGGCGCCGTCGAGCCGGTCGTGGACGTCGACGAGGACAAGGCCCACGCCGCCCTCGGAAAGCTGGCGAAGTCACTGGACCAGAAGGTCCGCGACGGCGCCGTCACGTTCGCGGACGGCGAGGTCCGGCAGGTCTCCCCACGGGGCGGCTACGCGCTGGACACGGACGCCGCGCTCGCCCCCCTGCGCACCGCCTTCCTCAGCGGCAAGGCCGACTCCGTCACGGCCCTGCCCGCCCGCGAGACGAAACCCGAGGTCACGGCGGCGGAGGTGCGGCGGGCGGTGCGCGAGTTCGCGCAGCCTGCCATGTCGGCGCCGGTCAGGCTCGCCGCGGCCGGCGAACGGTTCACGATCGACCCGGACGTCCTCGGCGAGTACCTGACGATGCGCCCTGACGGCGCCGGCAAGCTCACCCCGAAGCTGGACGCCAAGGGCCTGCGCGCCGCCCCCGCGGTGGCCGAGCCCCTGTCCGACCTGCCTGCCGAGCCCCGGAACGCCACCCTGGGCCTGGACGGCGGCGAGGTCGTGGCGGTGGACGACGCCAGGCCCGGCGTCCTGGTCACCGACAAGGCGCTGGGCAAGGCCGTGCTGCCGCTGCTCACCAAGTCGGGCATCACCGCCCGCACCGGCGAGGTCGCCGCGCGCGTGACCCAGCCGCAGGTGACCGCCGAGAACGCCGCGCGGCTGGGCCTGACGGAGAAGATGTCCTCCTTCACGGTCAAGTTCGAGCCGGCGCCGTACCGCACGAAGAACATCGGCCGGGCCGCGGAACTGATCAACGGGTCCGTGGTGATGCCGGACCAGACCTGGAGCTTCAACCGCACCGTCGGCGAACGCACCGAGGCCAACGGCTTCACCGAGGGCATCATGATCCTCAACGACGAGTTCACCAAGGCACCCGGCGGCGGTGTCTCCGCCGTGGCCACGACCATGTTCAACGCGATGTTCTTCGCCGGGGTCAAGCCCGTGGAGTACGGCGCCCACTCCTTCTACATCGAGCGCTACCCGGAGGGCCGCGAGGCGACGGTCGCCTGGGGCAGCCTGGACCTGCGGTTCAAGAACGACTCCGGCAACGCCATCTACATCCAGGCCGACGCCACCGACACCTCGGTGACCATCACCTTCCTCGGCACCCGGAAGTACGACGAGATCGAGTCGGTCACCGGGCCGCGCGAGAACGTGAAGCAGCCGGAGGAGAAGGTGAGCACCGACGAGAAGTGCGTGCCGCAGACCCCGCTCGAAGGCTTCGACGTCAAGGTGGAGCGAGTCTTCTACGCCGACGGCCGCGAAGTGAAGCGGGAGCCGTTCCGCACCCACTACACACCGCGTGACGAGATCGTCTGCGAGTGACGGGGCTCGGACCCACGGCCCGGCGAGTGTCGCCGAGGCGCCTTCCGTCCGTCAGACGGCCGGGCGCGCCTCCCGCGCCCGCAGCCTGTGTGCGAGCCGGCCGAGCAGCACGGCGTTGAACAGCCCGGCCAGGGCCGCACCGGCGGAGAACATCAACGGGCTCAGCCAGGCGACCGAGGAGCCCCACTCGGCGGGTGCCGCCACCAGCAGGGCGAGGATGCTGAGCGGCGCCGTCGCCATGAGCGGCCAGATCCCGGCGAACCCCGGGTCCGGAGACAGGTACGCGGCCCATAGGAAGAACCCCACCGCCGCCGCGACCACGGCCAGGTACCCACGCGCGAGCCAGTTGTCCACCGCGGGCGCCAGCAGCGCCGGAACCCTCCCCGGACGGGGCTGCGCGGCCACATCCGTCGCGGCGGACGCGGACCTGGTGGCTAGGGCACCGAGCACGGCGGCGTTCACGACAGCGCACACGAGCAGCCATACGGCCCAGGAGCCGACGGCGAACACCTCGACCGCCCCACCGCCCTCGGTACCGGGACCGAAGGGGAGGACCACTCCCGCGAAGGAGAGGGGCGCCGTGAGCATCATCGGGCTCGCAGCCAAGCCGCTGTCCGGGAAGACCACCATGACCAGGACGGACACGGCGACGACCGCGAGATATCCCCGGGCGTGCCAGTTGTCCGTGGCGAGGGCAAGGAACCGCCGCAGCCGCGGGAGGCGGCGCGGACGGGAGGCATTCGGCATCGGGATTCCCTCGGATCGGTCCGGATCGTGTTCTCCACGGTGGACCGGAGGGCGCACTCGAGCATGAGTACGGGTACTCAGGGTCGGGGCCGTACAGGACCTACTTCAGCCGCCAAGTACGGGCGGGCAGACGTCCCCGTCCTTGTCGAGCTTCCTGTTCATCACGGAGCCGAGCGAATCCCTGCGGTGCTCAACAGCCGATCGCGGCACCTCTGATGGAGCAGATCGTTTTCATCCGTCCAGCCAACGGCGCATAAGGCCTCACGACCTCACGGGGAGTCGACGTCCTTGACCGAGGTCGGCCCCAACTGCTTGGCGCTGGCGTACTCCGGCATCGTCATGGGTTTGTCGAACAGGAAGAACGACTGGTTCGTGCCGACCGTGAACTCCATGTACGCATCCGTCGTGGCGTCGAAACCGTAGTAGGCGTTGCAGGTGGAACCCGACGTGTACGTGCCGTCCATGCCGGGCTGTTCGAGGACCGCGACGCCGTGGGAGGAGGACTCCGCCTTCTCTGTCGGAGTGAGCATCTTGCAGCGCGGCACCGGCAGGCCCTTCATGATGAAGTATCCGTACTCGCCGTTGGCGTTCTGGATGTAGACGTACGAGAGTTTGCCCCGCTTCCCCCACGTCTTGATCCACTGGTTGATCGCTTCACGGGTCGGCGAGTACTCCATTCGGCCCGCCGGCTGCTGGGCCACGAGGCGGTCGTAGTTCTCCTGCTTGGCCTTGTTCTCCTTGTCCTGGCTGGAGTCGGTGCAGGACGTCAGGGCAAGGCCCACAACGAGCGCGACGACAGTGGCCAGGGCCGTGCGCGCGAACTGGAACTTCTTCATGCGGTGCCGCCCTCTTCCCGGGATGAGATGGGGATCAGTTGGTGCACGTCGTGCGCTCGGCGGTGGCATCCAGCCGGGACGGCAGATCCTTGTCACGGAAGGGCGCGCGGTGCTCCTGGGCGGCCTTCGAGTTGTAGGCGTTGACCGACTCGATCCGCGTGGCCTTCAGCGCGGTGATCGACTGGTCGATCTGCGTCGTGCGAGTCCGCGAAGCGGTCTTCCGCTCCTCCCGGAGCGCCTGGATCGTCCCTTCGGCGTTCTGCACGGCCTCGCACAGACCGAAGAACTCCTCGTACGTGGTCTGACGGAACTCGCCCGAGCCGACGGTGTTCTCGCGCTTGTCCACCTCACCGCGGAACGGGGCGGTGATCCACCCCGCGCCGCCGAAGGCGAACACCCCGATCGCGTACAACACCGCCAGGCTGACGACCGCGCCGACAGCCCAGGCCCCTGACCTTGCCCCCGCGCGTACCTGCCCCATGGCCATTCCTCCTCGAAGGCGCATGCAAAAGCGTTGCTTCGGTTGACGCGTGCGACAGCTAGTGCTCCGCCGGGAAGAGCCGCAGCTTCGCGGTGTCCTCCACGATGGCGAGAACGGCGATCGACAGCTCGTTGACGGTGGAGGGCCCGCCCTGGTCGGGTCGCTGCCCGAGGAGGTTGGAGGTGAATCCGCTCGCGTCGACCGAGGTCAGGTCCACGCCCTCGGCACCGACGGTGCTCACCGTGAACGGTCCCGCCCGCAGGCGATCGGCGCGCGGGATCTCGGTGCCCTTCGTCACGACGACCGTGCAGCTTCCGTCCGCACAGGCCCGTAGCTCGGCCTGCGTCGACGGCTTCATCGGCTTCACCACGGTCGGCGACGGCGACGGCGACGAGGAGGGCTTCGTGGACGTGGGTGAGGCGGGCGACGGTTCGGCCGAACGCGACGGGGTGGCCGGCGCGGGTACCCCCGCGTCGTCGCCCGAGTCGGAGCCGCAGCCGGTCAGCGTGGCGGCGAGGGCCAGGAGGGCGCAGGATGTCCCCGCCGCGCCGCGCACCGCGGACAGCCTGCCCGCACGGCGGCGGGCCGATGTTTCCGATGTGGTCATGGGGCACGTTCTACAGGCGGGTGCCCGGGAGGGGTCCCGCGCGCCCGTCACCCGGTATCGGCCCTGTTCTCCCTCCGATTCGTGGCCGGGTGAGGAAGGTTGGAGAGCCTGCCGAGCTCTCAAGCCGCATCCGCAAGTGCTGGTGACACCGTCGCGGCCGTCGCCCAGCGGTCCGGACGCCGTGCATGGTGTACGCGTCGATGCCGGAATCACACCGGATCCGCGGCCCAGGCGGGGTCCCTCCCGCACGAGCGAAGCCGAGCTCGAACGCAGCGGCGGGGCCAGGACCAGGACTGTGTGCTGTCCCGGCCCCGCCGTGGTTCACCGCACCGTGAGGGCGGGGGTGTTGCCGGTCCGGCGGTGTGCCTAGGTCCCGATCGGGTTCCATCCGTCGGTGCCGGCCAGGTACTTCTCGGCAAGACGGCTGACAAGCCTCCAGGGCTGGTCAGGGAGCATGTCGACCCAGGGTTTGGCGCCGGCCGACGACACGGTGCTCCGCGAGGACCGGCCCGCTCGGCCATCTCATCGAGGTTCACGGGCACCGCAGGTTGGCACAGTGGACGGACTTCGCGGCCAGGTCGCCGGTGACGACCACGCGCTCGGGGTGTCAATACCTCTCGCACACCCTCCGAAACACATCGGAAACCTGAGGGCAACTGCCTTCCAGGTCCCGATCCAGGATGTCGGAGGTATTGACGCATCCCGCTTCCCACACCTAACGTCTGCCCGACTCTACGAACACTGTTCGATTTTTCGGACAACTCGCCCCGGTCGGACAGGGAATCGGCTGCGCAGAATTCCCCCAGCCAAGGACCGGGACGGCACACCGTAAGACGCAACGGCGGTCACCACCAGGAGGCGGAGACTTCGGTCGCCCGCCGGACATCGCCGTACCCCGAAGGCCTCTGGGCCTGAACAAGAGAGAGAAACAGAAGTCGCACGAAAACAGGACGCCGAAGCGGAAACAGGGTGAAGCGCCACCTCACGAGCGTCCGAAAGCCACAGAACGTCCTGCTCCACCAAGCCCACCCGCGCGCGGACCGGCCAACCGCACCGACTGCCCCCTACCACGACCGCCCCACCCAGGCGGCAACCGTGACTTCGCCGTTCCACATCGCGCGGTGCCCGGGTCTGTCCCGCCGACACCGAGACCGAGCCGCCCCCTCCACCACGCCACCGCACCCCTCTCCACCCGATGGTGGCCTCCTCAGAACTACAGGAGACGTACATGTCCGCGCTGCGCGCACGGCTGTCGGCGATATTGCTCGCCGCCTGCCTCCTCTTCACGGGTCAAGCCCTGACCACGCCACAGCAGGCCGCGGCCGCCGACCCCGGCTACCTGATGGTGCACTTCACCGGGGAGGGGTCGACCAATCAGCAGATGTACCTCTCGCACAGCACGGACGGTCTGCACTGGAACGACCTCAACGGCGGAGGGATGGTCCTGCGCTCCACGGTCGGTACGAAGGGGGTGCGCGACCCCGCGCTGGTGAGATCCCCCGACGGCAGTAAGTACTGGATCATCGCGACCGACCTGTGCATCGGCTGCGGGCAGTCGTGGGGCGACTCCATGTCCAACGGCAGCCGCAATCTGGTGGTGTGGGAGTCCACGGACCTGGTCACCTGGTCGAAGCCGTGGCTGCTCAACGTCGCCGGCGCGATCCCCGACGGCCGCAACGCCTGGGCGCCGGAGGCGATCTGGGACCCGGCCACCAACGACTACGTCCTGTACTGGGCGACGAACGCCACCCTCAACGGCGTGCTGAAGCACCGCATCTACGCCGCCCGCACCAGCGACTTCCGCACCATCACCACCCCGCAGCTCTACATCGACCGCCCCGGCACCCAGAACATCATCGACACCCAGATCATCGAGGTGCCCTCCGGCGTCGGCAACTACCGCTACGTACGGGCCTCCGGCGACGGGCAGATCACCCTTGAGGGCAGCAACTCGATCATGGGGACGTGGACCAGGATCGGCGACCTCTCCGGCATCGGCCTGACCGGCTCCATGGTCGAGGGCCCGATGTGGATGAAGTTCAACGGCACCAACAAATGGGGTCTCTACCTCGACCAGTACGCCAGCAACGGCGGTTACATGCCGGTCCTGACGACCGACCCGTCCAATCCCGCCGCCTACCAGAAGCAGGCGTCGGAAAGCTACAACATGGGCGGCACGAAGAAGCGCCACGGCTGGATCCTGAACATGACGGCCGCCGAGGAGAGCCGCGTGCTCGCACGCTATGCCAACACCGCGGCCCAGCGGCTCCAGTCGTTCAACTTCCAGGACCGGTACGTGCGGCACACCAACATGGACGTGCGCATCGACCCGAACGTCAGCCCCGCCGACGACTCCCGGTTCCGGCTGCGGCCCGGCCTGGCAGGCACCGGCACCGTCTCCTTCGAGTCGGTGAACTTCCCCGGCTACTTCCTGCGGCACTCCGCCTACGACTTCCAGCTCGCCTACAACGACGGCAGCAGCCAGTTCGCCCAGGACGCGACCTTCCGCCAGGTGGCCGGCCTCGCCGACTCAAGCTGGTCGTCCTTCCAGTCGTACAACTTCCCCGACCGCTACATACGCCACTACGCCTACGAACTCCGCCTCGACCCGATCACCACCACTGCGGCCCGCAGTGACGCCACCTTCCGCGTGACGAGCTGACCCGGGCAGAACCGGGGATGCCGACGCCTCCAGAGGGGCGTCGGCATCCTTGGCATCCGCCGCCGAACGTCTCCGCCGCCGGCCGCCATTACCGTTTCCCAGAATTTCGAACAACGTCCGGCATTTCGAATACGCCCGCGTGAGTGCCCAATGGAGGACACCTCAATGCGTTACCGGCCCAGATTCAGCAACCGCCTGGTGGTCGCGCTGTGCGGCTCGACGCTGTCCGCGACCCTGTTGGCGGGAGGGCCGGGGGCAACTCCCGCTCAAGCAGCCGACGACCCCAACGCCGTCGCGCTCGACAAGGACGCGATCCTTGCCGCCAACCAGCTCGACGAGCGGCAGTGGTACAAGGACAACATCCCGTTCGTCGACACCCCCGACAACGACATCGACGACGTCTACTACTACCGGTGGAGCACCTACAAGCGTGCGCTCCGCTACACCGTGCCGGGCACGGGTTACGTGTCGACCGAGTACGACGTGCCCATCGGCTACGCCGGGAACCCGTACACCGCCCTCTCGGACGCGGCCGGCTACCACCTGCTCGACGGGCGCTGGCTGCGCAACCGCGACTACGCCGGTGACTACCTGGATTTCTGGCTGCGCGGGGCGGGCAACTCGGGGGTGCGGAACTTCAGCGAGTGGATCACCAGCGCCGCGTACCAGCGCTACCTCGTCACCGGGGACGCCGCGCAGATCAAGTCCGCCCTGCCGCACCTCATCGCCCTGTACAAGCGGTGGGACTCCAACTTCAACACCGACGTCACGGTGAACGGCACCCAGTCGACCAGCGACCTGTACCACCAGACACCTCTGTCCGACGCCACGGAATACACCGAGACGTCGATGCACAGCAGCAACTGGTTCAGCGGTGGCCGCGGGTACCGGCCCACGATCAACGCGTACATGTTCGCCGCCGCCCAGGCGATCAGCAAGATCGCCACCATGAACGGCGACACCGCGACCGCGAACGAGTACGACGCCAAGGCCGCGCAACTGAAGGCCGCCGTCCAGAACTCGCTCTGGGACCCGCAGCGCAACTTCTTCATGCAGGTCTACAACACGGACAGCACCAACGGCACCCTGAAGCAGACCAGGACGACCTGGCGGGAGCTGATGGGCTACGCCCCCTGGGCGTTCAACCTGCCCGACGCGCAGTACGCCTCGGCGTGGAAGCACCTGACGGACTCGAAGCGGTTCAAGGCGCCGTTCGGGCCGACGACCCTGGAGCGGGTGCACGACTTCGAGGCCGAGCAGGCCGCCCGTAACCACGCGAACCTCTTCAGCTCGTCGACGGCCTCCAACGGCCAGTACATCGGGCAGATCGACTTCGACGACAGCTACGTCACGTTCACCGTGGACGCGCCCGGCGCCGGGACGTACCCGGTGACCGTGTACTACGCCAACGGCACCAGCGGCACGTCGACCCACAAGCTCATCGCCAACGACGACACCGCCAACCCGATCACCGTCAGCTACCCGTCCACCGGGGCCTGGGGCAGGTTCTCGGAGTCGCAGGCCGTCACCGTGCAGGTCCCGATGAAGGCCGGGGCCAACACGCTGAAGTTCGCCACGGGCACCAGCTTCGCCGAGCTCGACCGCATCACGGCGAACCCGTACTTCAACTACGAGGCGATCCCCGCCTCCCAGCAGCGCGACGACGCCAACTGCTGCCACTGGAACGGCCCGAGCTGGCCCTTCCAGACGAGCCAGGTCCTGACCGGCATGGCGAACCTGCTCCAGGACTACCCGGCACAGAGCTACGTCACCAAGCAGGACTACCAGACGATGCTGGCGCAGTTCGCCGACCTCCAGCACAAGGACGGCAAGCCCTACATCGCCGAGGCCGCCAACGGCGACACCGGTGAGTGGATCTACGACGGGTTCAACTTCAGCGAGAACTACAACCACTCCAGCTTCAACGACCTGGTCCTCACCGGCCTGCTCGGCATCAAGCCGCAGGCGAACAACACACTGGTGCTGAAGCCGCTGATCCCGTCCGGCTGGGACTGGTTCGCGGTGGAGAGCCTGCCGTACCACGGGCACACGTACGCGATCCGCTGGGACCGTGACGGCACGCACTACGGCAAGGGCAGCGGCCTGCAGATCTTCCAGGACGGCCAGCGCATCCACCAGTCCGCGACCGTCGGGAACACCACGGTGAACGTGGCCGCCCCGGTCACCCCGGCGCAGCCCGCGCGGATGATGAACGTGGCGGCCAACCCCCTGACCGCCGAGCAGGACTGGCTGGGCCGCACCATCACCCAGCCCTACCCGAAGGCCTTCGCCTCCTACACCAACACCGTCTCCAACGGCCCGCACTGCCACAGCGGCCAGACCTGCAAGCCCACCACGTTCGACGCCCCGCTACGGGCCACCGACGGCTGGATCCGCTACGACAAGATCCCCGACGACCGGTGGACCAACTCCGGCTCGCCGAACGCCACCGACCACCTCGGCGTCGACTTCGGCGCGCCACGGAAGATCAACGAGGTGAAGTTCTACACCTACGACGACGGCGCGGGCGTCCGCGCACCGGCGAGCTACACCGTCCAGTACCTCAAGGACGGGGCGTGGGTGAACGTCCCGAGCCAGACGAAGAGCCCGGCGACCCCGGTCGCCGACAACGCCAACGAGGTGACCTTCCCGACCATCACCACCTCCCAGTTCCGGGTGGTCTTCACCCCGCAGGCGGGCAAGTTCGTCGGCGTCACGGAGCTGGAGTCCTGGTATCCGGAGACACCGGTCGTGAAGATCGTCAACAAGAACAGCAACCTGGAGCTCGGTATCGCCGGCTCCTCGACCAACGCCGGTGGCGCCGCCCAGCAGCAGACGTCCGACAGCACGGCCAACCACTGGTGGAAGATCGTCCCCGCCGAGAACGGCTACTACAAGATCTTCAACACCAACAGCGGCCAGGTCCTCGGCATCAAGGACGCCTCCAAGACGGCGGGGGCGACAGCGTTGCAGTGGGGCGACACCCTCACCTCCGACCACCTGTGGTCGGTGGTGGACGCGGGCGGCGGCTACTGCAAGATCGTCAACAGGAACAGCGGCATGGTCCTGGGCATCCAGAACATGTCCACCGCATCCGGGGCCCCGGTCCTGCAGTGGGACGACAACGGCACCGCCGACCATCTGTGGCGCATCGTCACGGACGACGGATCCACACCGTTCAACTCCTGACCAGCCGTCCCCCGGCCGCGTGTCCCCTGCGTGTCCCCTGGATCTTGGTCTGAACGGATGAGCGGGGGTCACTGCCTTCGGGCGATGCCCCCGCTCTCACGTTTCCGCAGATAGAAACGGTTCTGCTCGCGTAGCGAGTGGGTGGGGCGGGTGGGACTCGAACCCACGGCCGACGGATTATGAGTCCGCTGCTCTAACCGGCTGAGCTACCGCCCCATAGCGGCGTGTCGCGTACATGTGTGCGCGCCGTCTGCCGCAGCATAGCCGCTCATACGATCTCCTGCTTCGTATGGTCGACTTCGCCTGCCCTCAAGGACTCCCCCGCGACCTGCACGGTTCCCGGGAGAAGAGGCCGGACATGAAAAAGGACCCCGACGGGGTCCTTGTTCAGCATGCTCCCCCGACTGGACTCGAACCAGTAACCTGCCGGTTAACAGCCGGCTGCTCTGCCAATTGAGCTACGGAGGACCGAGCTCCCCCGACTGGACTCGAACCAGTAACCTGCCGGTTAACAGCCGGCTGCTCTGCCAATTGAGCTACGGAGGAATGCCTCGTTGCATCGAACGTACCTACCTGGGTATTCGCCAGGGGGCGTGCGCTCGCTGCGACACATACATTAGCGCAAGCAGGGGGGTGCTCCGCCAATCGGTTCCCCCCGCCGGCGCCGACGCCGCACCAGGGACCTACGCAAGGGAAGGGTGGCCGCCATGCGCTACCGGCTCACGTTCGTCATCGGAGTCGCCGTCGGTTACGTGCTCGGCACACGCGCCGGACGCGAGCGCTACGAGCAGCTGAAGAAGACAGCCCGGGAGATCTCCCAGAACCCCGCCGTCCGCAACACCGCCGAGTCGGCCGCCCAGCAGGGCCGCCACTTCGCGGGCAAGGCGTACCACACGGTCAGTGAGAAGGTCAGCGACCGAGTCCCGGAGACGGTGGCCCAACGAGTCCGCTCCCTACGAGAGCGAAGCGCCCATAACGGAGGCGCAGAGGACGACTGGGGAACCAGTAATACGTAGCAGCACCTCTGGGCGCCGGGGGCTGCAACGCCGCCAAGGGGCGCGAGGCCGTGTCGACATGCGGCTCCGCCGCGCGGGCGCGACCAGCCACAACGCACCCGCACCCGAAACACACCCCGCACCCCCACGGCGCCCACGGCCCCAGCAAGCGCAGCGCCACGGCACAATTGGGGCCATGGGGATAGTCGCCGGGTTGGACAGTTCGCCCGATTTCACTCGCATCGTCGTCTGCGACACGGACACGGGCGCCGTGCTCAGGCAGGGGTACGCCCCGCATCCGGTGGAGTCGCCGGACGGCGGTGGCGCGCGCCCCTCCGACGTCGATCCGCAGGCCTGGCTGCTGTCCCTCGGTGAGGCGGCCGGCGGCGGGCTCCTCGAAGGTGTGCAGGCCATCGGTGTGTCGGCGCAGCAGAACGCGGTGGTCCCGCTCGACGCCCAGGGCAACACCGTGCGCCCCGCGATGGTCGGCGGCGACAAGCGGGCGCAGGTCGCGGCGGCCGATCTGATCGACGCGCTGGGCGGACGCGAGGCATGGGCGCAGGCCGTGGGGTGTGTGCCGCAGGCCGCGCAGCCGGTGACCAAACTGCGCTGGCTCGCCAAGACCGAACCCGAGCACGCCGTACGCGCCGCCGTCCTCATGCAGGCGCACGACTGGCTGGTGTGGCAGCTTCTCGGGCGGCCCGTGAGAAGGACCACAGACCGGGGCGGGGCTTCCGGCACCGGCTACTGGTCGGCGGCCACCGGCGCCTACCGTTCCGATCTCGTCGAGCTGGCGCTCGGTCATCAGGCGATGCTGCCCGAGGTGATCGGGCCGGCGGATGCGGCCGGTACGACCCCCGAGGGGCTCCTCATCTCCGCGGGGACGGGCGAGACCATGGCCGCCGCGTTCGGGCTCGGCATCGGGCTGGGGGACGCCGTCGTCTCGCTCGGTGCCTCCGGGTCCGTGATGGCCGTCCACCCCGAGGCGCTCGTCGACAACACCGGGATGATCACCTCCCTGGCCGACGCGACCGGCATGCACCTCCCGGTCGTCACCACCCTGAACGCCGTACGGACCCTGCGCGGCGTCGCCGAACTCCTCGGCGCGCCCGACCTGGAGAGCCTGTCCGACCTGGCGATGAAGTCGACGCCGGGGGCTCATGGGCTCGTCCTGCTGCCCTATCTGGAAGGTGAGCGGACGCCGAGTCTGCCGCACACCGCGGGCACGCTGGCCGGGCTGCGGCGGGAGTCGATGAAGCCGGAGCACCTGGCGCGGGCCGCGTTCGAGGGCATGCTGTGCGGGCTCGCGGACGCGCTCGACGTGCTGCGTGGCCGGGGTGTCGAGGTGCGGCGGATCTTCCTGCTCGGGGCGGCCGCCGAGCTGTCCGCCGTGCAGGCGGCGGCGCCCATGCTCTTCGGCGCGCAGGTCGTCGTACCGCAGCCCGCGGACTACGCGGCGATCGGCGCCGCCCGGCAGGCCGCATGGGCGCTCGGTGTGTCGCAGGGCTCGCTCGATCCGCGCACCCCGCCGGTCTGGCAGGGCGCGGCCGCGCAGGTCCTGGAACCCGGCGAGGAGCTGGCGGTGGGGCAGGCGGTGCGGCAGCAGTTCGTGTCGGTACGGGAGCAGACCCATCCCGGGGCGTTCCGGTCGTAGCGACGGCGTAGCGGAATGTAAGAGACCGGTAGGAGTCGCACCCGGAAGGCCGTACGGAGCCGCGCTGACGGCTTAATCGGTTGAGGTAACACCACCGGAGTGTTCGACGATAGGGGCCAAGGGCAACCAATCGCCCCGTCGTCGACTCCGAGAGAAGCAGCGTGCTCATACGACTTCTGCGGACCTACCTCAGGCCCTACCGAAAACCCATCACCTGGCTGGTGCTGCTGCAGCTCCTGCAGACCTGCGCCACCCTCTACCTGCCCACGCTGAACGCGGACATCATCGACACGGGCGTCGTCAACGGCGACACCGGCTACATCCTCTCCTACGGCGCCCTGATGATCGGCATCTCGCTGGCGCAGGTCGTGTGCAACATCGGTGCCGTGTACTACGGCGCGAGGACCGCCGCGGCGCTGGGCCGGGACGTGCGGGCGGCCGTCTTCGACCGGGTGCAGTCGTTCTCGGCGCGTGAGGTCGGGCACTTCGGCGCGCCCTCGCTGATCACCCGTACGACCAATGACGTCCAGCAGGTGCAGATGCTGGCGCTGATGACGTTCACGCTGATGGTGTCGGCGCCGATCATGTGCGTGGGCGGCATCGTGCTGGCCCTCGGTCTGGATGTGCCGCTGTCCGCGGTACTGGTCGCGGTCGTCCCCGTGCTCGGCATCAGTGTGACCTTGATCGTGCGGCGGCTGCGGCCACTGTTCCGGACCATGCAGGAGCGCCTCGACACGGTGAACCGGGTGCTGCGCGAGCAGATCACCGGCAACCGGGTGATCCGTGCCTTCGTGCGCGACGAGTACGAGCAGCAGCGCTTCAGGAAGTCCAATGCCGAGCTCACCGAGATGGCGATGGGCACCGGCAATCTGCTCGCGCTGATGTTCCCGATCGTCATGACGGTGGTGAACCTGTCGTCCATCGCGGTGGTCTGGTTCGGGGCCCATCGCATCGACAGCGGCGGTATGCAGATCGGTGACCTGACCGCGTTCCTCGCCTATCTCATGCAGATCGTGATGTCCGTGATGATGGCCACCTTCATGTTCATGATGGTGCCGCGCGCGGAGGTGTGCGCCGAGCGCATCCAGGAGGTCCTGGAGACGGAGTCGAGCGTCGTGCCGCCGAAGGCGCCGGTGCGGGAGCTGCGCCGGCACGGTCATCTGGAGATCCGGGGCGCCGGGTTCCGCTACCCGGGTGCCGAGGAGCCGGTGCTGAAGGCGATCGACCTGGTCGCGCTGCCGGGTGAGACGACGGCCGTGATCGGGTCGACCGGCAGCGGGAAGTCGACCCTGCTGGGGCTCGTCCCGCGGCTGTTCGACGCGACCGACGGACGGGTGCTGGTGGACGGGGAGGACGTGGCGAACGTCGAACCCCAGCTGCTGGCGAAGACCGTCGGCCTCGTACCGCAGAAGCCGTACCTGTTCGCCGGGACGGTGGCGACCAATCTCCGCTACGGCAATCCGGACGCCACGGACGAGGAGCTGTGGCACGCGCTGGAGGTGGCGCAGGCCAAGGAGTTCGTGGAGCGGCTGGAGGGCGGGCTCGACGCGCCCGTCGCGCAGGGCGGCACGAACGTGTCGGGCGGTCAGCGCCAGCGCCTCGCCATCGCGCGGACGCTGGTCCAGCGCCCGGAGATCTACCTCTTCGACGACTCCTTCTCCGCCCTCGACTACGCGACGGACGCGGCGCTGCGTACGGCGCTCGCCCGCGAGACCTCCGAGGCGACCGTCGTCATCGTCGCCCAGCGCGTGGCGACCATCCGGGACGCGGACCGGATCGTCGTGCTCGACGAGGGGCGGGTCGTCGGCACGGGCCGGCACCACGAGCTGATGGCGGACAACGAGACGTACCGGGAGATCGTGCTCTCCCAGCTGACGGAAGCGGAGGCTGCCTGATGGCCGGGCCGATGGGGCGGATGATGACCGGCGGCGGCCCCGATCAGCACTCGCTGGACTTCAAGGTGTCGGGCGGGCGGCTGGTCGCCCGGTTCAAGCCCGAACGCCTCACCCTCTACGCGCTGCTGTTCTGCGTGGTCGTGAGCGTGGGCCTGTCGGTCGCCGGGCCGAAGATCCTCGGTGAGGCCACCGACCTGGTCTTCGCGGGCATCGTCGGGCGGCAGTTCGAGCCCGGGATGACCAAGGAGCAGGTCCTCGCGGCCATGCGGGAGCGCGGCGACGGCCAGATCGCCGACATGCTGCACAGCACCGACTTCACGCCGGGGCAGGGCATCGACTTCAGTGCCGTCGGGAATGTCCTGCTGTTCGCGCTCGCCGTGTTCGTCGTCGCCGGTCTGCTGATGGCGGTGGCGACGCGGCTGGTGAACCGGGCCGTCAACCGGACCATGTACCGGATGCGCGAGGACGTCCAGGCGAAGCTGTCGCGGCTGCCGCTGTCGTACTTCGACAAGCGCCAGCGCGGCGAGGTGCTGTCCCGCGCGACCAACGACATCGACAACATCGGGCAGACACTGCAGCAGTCGATGGGCCAGCTCATCAACTCGGTGCTCACCATCATCGGTGTGCTGGCGATGATGTTCTGGGTGTCGTGGCTGCTGGCGCTGGTCGCGCTGGTGACCGTGCCGCTGTCGTTCGTGGTCGCCACGCGGGTCGGCAAGCGGTCGCAGCCGCACTTCGTGCAGCAGTGGCGGTCGACCGGCAAGCTCAACGCGCACGTCGAGGAGATGTACACCGGGCACACTCTGGTGAAGGTGTTCGGGCGGCAGGAGGAGTCGGCCAAGCAGTTCGCCGAGCAGAACGAGGCGCTGTACGAGGCCGGGTTCAAGGCGCAGTTCAACAGCGGGATCATGCAGCCGCTGATGCTGTTCGTGTCGAACATCAACTACGTGCTGGTGGCGGTGGTCGGCGGTCTGCGCGTCGCGTCGGGCTCGCTGTCGATCGGTGATGTGCAGGCCTTCATCCAGTACTCGCGCCAGTTCTCGATGCCGCTGACGCAGGTCGCGTCGATGGCGAACCTCGTGCAGTCGGGTGTCGCGTCCGCCGAGCGGATCTTCGAGCTCCTGGACGCGGAGGAGCAGGAGGCGGATCCCGTACCCGGGGTGCGGCCGGAGGAGCTGCGCGGGCGGGTCGCACTGGAGGGGGTGTCCTTCCGGTACGACCCCGAGAAGCCGCTGATCGAGGACCTGTCGCTGACGGTGGAGCCCGGGCACACGGTCGCGATCGTCGGGCCCACGGGCGCCGGCAAGACGACTCTTGTCAACCTGCTGATGCGGTTCTACGACGTCTCGTCCGGGCGCATCGCCCTCGACGGGGTCGACATCGCGCGGATGTCCCGGGACGAACTGCGGGCCGGGATCGGGATGGTGCTGCAGGACACGTGGCTGTTCGGCGGCACGATCGCGGAGAACATCGCGTACGGGGCCTCGCGGAAGGTGACCCGGGGTGAGATCGAGGAGGCTGCGCGGGCCGCCCACGCCGACCGGTTCATCCGTACGCTGCCCGACGGGTACGACACGGTGATCGACGACGAGGGGTCGGGGGTCAGCGCGGGTGAGAAGCAGCTGATCACGATCGCGCGGGCGTTCCTGTCGGACCCGGTGATCCTGGTCCTCGACGAGGCGACCTCGTCGGTCGACACCCGTACCGAGGTGCTGATCCAGAAGGCGATGGCCAAGCTGGCGCACGGGCGTACGTCGTTCGTCATCGCACACCGGCTGTCGACCATCCGGGACGCGGACACGATCCTCGTCATGGAGAACGGGTCGATCGTGGAACAGGGCGCCCACGGGGAGCTGTTGGCGGCCGACGGGGCTTATGCGCGGTTGTACAAGGCGCAGTTCGCGCAGGCGGTGGCCGAGGTCGACTGACGCCGTGGCTGAGGCCGGGTGGGTGCACTCGCCCGCGTTGGCGGGCCGCCGCCGCGCCCACCCGTGCCGCCCCAGCGGCACGACTGCCCGCAGCTACGGCGGGCGTACAGAGCCGACTGCACGGGTGGGCCCCACCCAACCCACACGACTGCCCACAACGACAGCGGACGCACCGAACCAACCGCACGGGTGGGCCCCACCCAACCCACACGACTGCCCACAACGACAGCGGACGCACCGAACCAACCGCACGAACGCGCCCCACCCAACCCACACGACTGCCCACAACGACAGCGGACGCACCGAACCGACTGCAGCTGGGCCCGCCTAAGGGGCGCGGGGCTGTATCTATGTGCGGCTCCGCCGTGTGGGCGCGGTCAGCCTCCAACGGCCCGCGGACCGCGTCAGTCCAGATAGCCCCTCAGCTGGTCCGCAAATGCGTGGTCCCGCAGCTTGTTGAGGGTCTTCGACTCGATCTGGCGGATCCGTTCCCGGGTCACGCCGAAGATGCGGCCTATCTCCTCCAGCGTGCGGGGGCGGCCGTCCGCCAGGCCGTACCTCAGTTGTACGACCTTCCGCTCCCGCTCCCCCAGGGTCGACAGGACCGCTTCCAGGTGTTCCCGCAGGAGCAGGAACGCCGCCGACTCGACCGGCGATGTCGCGTCGCCGTCCTCGATCAGGTCGCCCAGCGCGACGTCGTCCTCCTCGCCCACCGGGGCGTGCAGGGACACCGGTTCCTGGGCCAGGCGCAGCACCTCGCTGACGCGCTCGGGCAGCAGGTCGAGGTGGGCGGCCACCTCTTCCGGCGTGGGTTCGTAGCCGCGTTCCTGCAGCATGCGGCGCTGGACGCGGACGACCCGGTTGATCAACTCGACGACGTGGACCGGCACCCGGATGGTGCGGGCCTGGTCGGCGAGGGCGCGGGACATGGCCTGGCGGATCCACCAGGTGGCGTACGTCGAGAACTTGTAGCCGCGGGCGTAGTCGAACTTCTCGACGGCCCTGATCAGGCCCAGGTTTCCCTCCTGGACGAGGTCGAGCATGGTGAGCCCGCGGCCGACGTAGCGTTTGGCGACGGAGACCACCAGGCGCAGGTTCGCCTCGATCAGGCGGCGCTTGGCCATCCGGCCCA
This sequence comes from Streptomyces regalis, assembly GCF_001509475.1. GTDB lineage: Bacteria > Actinomycetota > Actinomycetes > Streptomycetales > Streptomycetaceae > Streptomyces > Streptomyces regalis. The sequence continues at coordinate 31,512 of NZ_LLZG01000363.1, read as the reverse complement.
TGACGACCAGTCGGTCCAGGTCGAGGGCGAGCCGGCTCTCCAGATCGGGGGTGCTGCTCAGCTTCTCCTCGGCGAACAGGCCGGCCTCGACGCGGCGGGCGAGTTCGACCTCCTCGGCCGCGGTGAGCAGGGGGATGCGGCCGATCTCCCGCAGGTACTGGCGGAACAGGTCGGAGGAGGGACCGCTGTTGTCGGCGCGGGCGCGGGCCGGCAGCGGTGCTTCGACCGGCTCGGCGGCGTCGGTGGCGTCCAGGGCCTCTGCGGGCGGTTCCGCAGGTTCCGGCTCCGCCTCGGGGTGGTGCGCGACACGGCTCTGCGGCGGCACCGCGACGAGAACGTCGGCCTCCGCGTCCGGCTCAGTGCTGTCAGTGCCGGTGGCGGCAGCGACGTCGGTCTCGATGAGGGTCTGGGTCTGCACGGGGGCGACCTCCAGGATGATCGCTGCCGAGGCATACGGCAGCGCTGCTTCGAGGGCGGAGTCGGCGGCCTCGCCGCTGTCCGTCCCGTACGCGATGAGCGGAACCGCGGGGGTGTGGGACCCGTGAGGAACGGATCGGCCGCGCTCCGAGGACTCAGGCACCGGAACCCAGTGTGGAGTACGACACATCGCCGCCACGAGGGGCGTGCGAGGACTTTTTGAGTCCGGTGCGTGACCGGGCGGTTACCCAGCCGTACGCAAATCCCCGTGTATCCGTCAGAGCGCCGCCGCGCCCTGCCCCCGCAATGCCTGGTCGTACTGCTGCAACACCCACAGTTCGTTCTGTACGGCGGCCAGTTGGGCCGGGTCGCCGCCCGCGCCCAGGCGGGTCAGCTGGCTCTGGACGTCGCGGACGCGGCGTTCCACGGCGCGGCGGCGGACCGTCACGAGTTGGTCGCCGGCGTAGTTCTCGTCGACCGTCCTGCGCATGATCGCCTCGACCGCCAGCTCCGTGACCATCGCGCGGACCTGGTCGTCGGGGGCCGCCTCGCGGACGCGGACCAGGTACTCCTGCGCGTCCTGGATGCCGTACTCCGCGCCTCCCGCGTCCATGATCGCCTGGCGTACGGCGGCGTAGGGCGCGGCGGTGAACTCGTCGACGCCGTACGCGTCGAACGCCGGGGAGACCAACTCGGGCCGCTGGAGGGCGAGTTTGAGCAGTTCGCGTTCGGTGGCGTAGACGGGGTTGCGCAGGGTCAGGGCCGGGCCGGACGTGCGGGGGCCGGGTGCGGCGTCGTAGTGCTGCTGCGGGTTGCGGGACCCCGGGCCGGACGTCGGCGCCTGTCCTCTGCCGCCCCGGTCCCGCGCCCACCGCGCCAGCTGTGCCACCCGCTTGACCACGAACTGCGTGTCGAGGATGCCGAGCATGCCTGCGAGCTGGACGGCCACCTCGTGCTGGGCGCCGCTGTTCTTGATGCGGGCGACGATCGGCCCCGCCTCGTCCAGCGCCGCCGCGCGGCCCGCCGGGGTGTCGAGGTCGTAGCGCAGGACGATCTGGCGCAGCGCGAACTCGAAGAGCGGGGTGCGCGGTTCGGCCAGGTCGGCGACCGCCTCGTCGCCCTTCGACAAACGCAACTCGCAGGGGTCCATGCCGTCCGGCGCGATCGCGATGTACGTCTCGGCGGCGAACTTCTGGTCGTCCTCGAAGGCGCGCAGGGCCGCCTTCTGGCCGGCCGCGTCGCCGTCGAAGGTGAAGATGACACGGGCCGAGCCGTTGTCCATCAGCAGCCGGCGGAGGATTCGGATGTGCTCGCCGCCGAAGGCCGTACCGCAGGTGGCGATGGCGGTGGTGACGCCGGCGAGGTGGCAGGCCATGACGTCCGTGTAACCCTCGACGACGACGGCCCGGCTGGCCTTGGCGATGTGCTGCTTCGCGAGGTCGATGCCGTAGAGGACCTGGGACTTCTTGTAGATCGCCGTGTCGGGGGTGTTGAGGTACTTGGGCCCGTTGTCGGCCTCGTACAGCTTGCGCGCGCCGAAGCCGACCACGTCGCCGCCGATGTCGCGGATCGGCCACATCAGACGGCCCCGGAAGCGGTCGATCGGGCCACGGCGACCCTCCTGCGCGAGCCCGGACAGGAGGATCTCCTTGTCGCTGAAGCCCTTGCCTCGGAGGTAGCGGGTGAGGTGGTCCCAGCCCTGGGGGCTGTAGCCGACGCCGAAGTGGACGGCGGCGGCCTGGTCGAAGCCGCGCTCGGCGAGGAAGATCCGGCCGGTGTCGGCCTCGGGGCTGGTCGCCAGCTGCTCGGCGTACCAGTCGGCGGCGATCTTGTGGGCCTCGACCAGGCGGATGCGCTCGCCGCGCTGGTGGGAGGGGTTGTACCCGCCCTCCTCGTAACGCAGCGTGATGCCGGCCTGGGCGGCGAGGCGCTCGACCGCCTCGGAGAAGGAGAGGTGGTCGACCTTCATCACGAACGTGATGGTGTCGCCGCCCTCCTGGCAGCCGAAGCAGTGGAAGAGCCCCTTGCTGGGGCTGACCTGGAAGGACGGCGACTTCTCGTCATGGAAGGGGCACAGCCCCTTGAGGTTCCCGCCGCCCGCGCCGCGCAGCTGGAGGTACTCGGACACCACGGCGTCGATCGGGACCGCGTCCCGAACCGCCTTCACGTCCTCGTCGTTGATCCGTCCAGCCACGCGTGAATTCTACGGGGGCGCACTGACACATCTGGGGCGAGCTTTACGCCCCAGGGGCGCGGGGAACGGCGCGACCAGCCACATACGACCCGCACCCGCGACACGACCGAACCCGGCAGACGACTAGGCGATCAGGCTCTCAAGCCCGACGTGTGGGTCCGCCAGTGCCTCCGTGTTGACCTCTGCCCGCGAGCGAATCAGCCGCTGGATCGGCTCTGTGACGTCCCACACATTCACGTTCATCCCGGCCAGCACCCGCCCCGCCTTCACCCAGAACGCAATGAACTCCCGCTTCCCGGCGTCCCCGCGGATCACCACTTCGTCGTACGACCCCGGCGGCGCCCACCCGCTGTACTCCATCCCCAAGTCGTACTGATCGGAGAAGAAATAGGGCACCCGGTCGTAGGTGATGTCCCGCCCCAGCATCGCCCGCGCCGCCGCCGGGCCGCCGTTCAGCGCGTTGGCCCAGTGCTCCACGCGCAGCCGGGTGTCGAAGAGGGCGTGCGGGAAGGAGGCGACGTCGCCGGCCGCGTAGATGTCGGGGTCAAAAGTGCGGAGGTGTTCGTCCACGACCACGCCGCCGCCGTGCGCACGGTCGGCGATCTCGAGTCCCGCCGCTTCCGCCAACCCCGTACGGGGAGCGGCGCCGATCGCCGCGAGGACGTCGTGCGCGGGGTGCTCCTCGCCGTCGTCCGTGCGCGCGGCCAGCACCATGCCGTCCTGGCCGACGATCTCCGTCAGCCGCCGGCCGAAGTGGAAGCGCACCCCGCGCTCGCGATGCAGCTCGGCGAAGACAGCGCCCAGCTCGGGGCCCAGCACGCCGTGCAGCGGGGTCGGCTCCGGCTCGACGACGGTGACCTCGGCGCCGTACTCGCGGGCCGCCGCCGCGACCTCCAGGCCGATCCAGCCCGCGCCCGCGATCACGATGTGCCCGTTGTCCCGGCCGAGCGAGGCGAGGACGCCCTTGAGGCGCTCGGCGTGCGCGAGGCGGCGCAGGTGGTGGACGCCGGCCAGGTCCGTGCCGGGGATGTCCAGGCGGCGGGGTTCGGCGCCGGTGGCCAGCAGGAGCTTGTCGTAGTGGACGACCGTGCCGTCCTCGCCGAACCGCACCGTCTTCGCCGTACGGTCGATCGCGTCGACGGTCTGGCCCAGGTGCAGCTCGATGTCATTGCGCGCGTACCAGGCGGGCTCGTGCACGAAAACGCTGTCGCGCTCCTCCTTGCCGAGGAGGTAGCCCTTGGACAGGGGCGGGCGCTCGTACGGGTGGTCGCGCTCGTCGCAGATCAGTATCACCCGCCCGGTGAAGCGCTCCGCGCGGAGCGTCTCGGCCGCCTTCGCGCCGGCGAGCCCGCCTCCGACGATGACGAATGTCTGATCCGCGTCGACCACTTGATGCCTCCTCGTAAGGGTGCCGCCACACGAGCGTCCCGCACGCAGCGTGATGCGGGAAGAGGGGGTGACCCGATCAGGCCACGCAGGGTCACTTTCGAGTGCCCGTTCGCCCCATGTGTCTCACCGGTCGCACGCCCGGCCGCGTCGGCGACGCCCTCGGGAAGGGTGCTCTCTACGCCCTCTGGGTGAGCCGTGCGTGCAGTGAACGTGCCGACGCGTCCGTCAGGGACGCGATCTGGTCGACGATCACGCGCTTGCGGGCGCGGTCGTCGGCGGCCGCGTCGAACAGGGCCCGGAACTGCGGGTCCAGCCCGTCGGGCGCGCGGGCGGTGAGGGCCTCGGCCAGTTCGGCGACCACGATCCGCTGGTCGGCACGGAGCCGCTCCTGCTCGGCGCGCTGCATCACATAGCGGTCGGCGACTGCCTTGAGGACCGCGCACTCCAGGCGGGTCGCGTGCGGTACGACGAGTTCGGCGCCGTAGCGGGTGAGCCGGCCGCTGCCGTACGCCGCGCGCGTGGCGCTCTCGGCGGCCAGGCAGAAACGGCCGATGAGCTGGCTCGTGGCGTCCTTGAGGCGGGCCTGGGCGACGGCCGAACCGTCGTAGCCGTGCGGCCACCACGGTTCTTCCTGGAGCCGGTCGAGGGCGGCGGCGAGTTCGGCCGGGTCGGTGTCGGCGGGGACGTACCGTCCGACGGCGACGGCGAAGACCGCCTGGCGTTCCGGCTCGGCGTGCAGGCAGTTGGGGTCGATGTGGCCGGCGTGCAGGCCGTCCTCGACGTCGTGCACCGAGTACGCCACGTCGTCGGACCAGTCCATGACCTGGGCCTCGAAGGTGGTGCGGGAGCCGGGGGCGTCCTTGCGGACCCAGTCGAAGACGGGGCGGTCGTCCTCGTAGACGCCGAACTTCGTGGAGGCCGGGTCGGTGGGGTGGGCGCCGCGGGGCCAGGGGTACTTCGTGGCGGCGTCGAGGGTGGCTCGGGTGAGGTTGAGGCCTACCGAGCCCTCCGGGGTGAACCGTTTGGGTTCGATGCGGGTGAGGAGTCTCAGGGACTGGGCGTTGCCCTCGAAGCCGCCGCAGTCCTCGGCGAATTCGTTCAGCGCGACTTCGCCGTTGTGGCCGAAGGGGGGGTGGCCGAGGTCGTGGGAGAGGCAGGCGGCTTCGACGAGGTCAGGGTCGCAGCCGAGGGCTGCGCCCAGCTCTCGGCCGACCTGGGCGCACTCCAAGGAGTGAGTGAGGCGGGTGCGGGGGCTTGGGTCCCAGGCGTGGCTGTGCGTACCCGGTGTGACGACCTGGGTCTTGCCGGCGAGCCTTCGCAGAGCTGCGGAGTGCAGGACGCGGGCGCGGTCGCGTTGGAAGGCGGTGCGGCCTGGGCGTTTGTCGGGTTCGGGGGCCCAGCGTTCGACCGACGCCGGGTCGTAGCCGGGCGGTGGGATGTGGTTTTCGTGGGGGTGTGCCGCGGTTCCTTCCATGTCTCGACAGTAAAGGCAGGGTCTGACAAATGGGGGTGAGTGAATGCGCCTGTTCATCTGCCGGTTTGTCGCGTGACCGGACCGCTATGACCAGAAGTCGTCGTACGCCACCGGGTCGGTCGTCACCACCCAGCCCTCGGTGATCCGGCCGGCGTCGATGTGCAGGACGAGGGCGTAGTCCAGGTCGAGCACTCGGCCCTCGCGTGACGCCGTGACATGGAGCAGGGCGACCGTGTGGTCGTCGTCGGCGAGGACGTCGTGGAGCTCCGGGCGGTAGGTGCCGCCCGTCAGCTGGAACTCGCGACTGAACAGGGCGAACGTGTCGTCACGCCCTCGGTGGTCGCCCGCCAGGCGGTTCCTGCCCCCGATGTGCCACACCACGTCGGGATGGAAGACCTCGGCCAACGCGTCCATGTCGCCCGCCGCGAAGGCGGTCATGGCGCGCTGGAAGACGGCGACGTTCGGATGGTCGGGCATCAGTGCCTCCCTCGGCCTCCTTACGAACGTAAGTCGGCCGACGGACCGGGACGCGCCGTCGTTACGCCGTCCGGTCGAGGCCGGGAGCGGCGCAGACCCTCCAGGGCCTGTCTGACCATTCCCGTCGCGGGCCCCGCGGCGTCATGGGACCTAGGCCGATGCCAGTTCGGGTGTCGTGGTGGCCGGGGTCGCCAGGGTCTGGTCGTAGCGCTGGAGCACCAGCTTCGCCATCGCGGGGTGCGTGCCCAAGGGCGCCGATGCGATCCAGGGCGCCGCCTGCGCGCACTCCGTCGCGAAACGGCCGGGGGCCGTGAAGTAGGAGGACACTGCCACCCTTGTGCGGCCTCGGGCGGCCAGGGCTCGGATGGCGTCCGAGACGGTCGGGGCCGCCGTCGTCGCGTACGCCGGGACCACCGGGACGCCCAGGCGGTCGGCGAGGAGCTGGGCCGTGCGGGAGGTGTCCACCTTCGACTCGGGGTCACGGGAGCCCGCCGCCGCCAGGACCACCGCGCTCTTGCGGCGGGTGGCCTCGTCCATGGGGGTGCGCCAGCCGGCCTCGACGAGACGGGAGTACAGGGCCTCCACCAGCAGCGGGTGCGGGCCGAGTGCGCCGGCCACGCGCGCGTGCACCTCCGACTCGGCGGCCATCTCGGGGATGTCCCGCTTGATGTGGTAGCCGCGGCTGAGGAGGAGCGGGACGAGGATCGCCTCGCGGCCGGCGAGGGAGGCGAGGGTGTCCGGGAGCAGGGGCTCGTTCAGCTCGATGTGGCCGAGGTGGACCGGCAGGCCGGGGCGCAGCTCGCGGACCTTGCCGAGGAGCGCGCGCACGGTGCTCAGGGCGCGCGGGTCGCGGCTGCCGTGGGCCACGACGACGAGCGCGGGCGGCTGCGGACGCCGCCTGCCGTCGAGCGAGACGAGGCTGAGCTGGCTGGCGAGCTGGCTGCTGATCCGGTTCATGATGTGCGCCGTACTGTCGAGGTGGGCCCCCGGGCCGGGGAGGGTCGTGGACTCGTCGTGAAGAGGGTTCGACGCCGTCATGAACCGATGGTGGCGGCGGGAGGTTGCCTCCCCGTTGCGCCTGAATAACGGGTCTTTACACCGGGTTCACGGTGGGGTGCCAGGGGTGTGTGAGGGGGTGTGACCTGCGCATTCGAGGGGCGGAGTGAACCTGGTCACGTCGGTGGCGGTGAACCGCGGAGGCTGACAGGACGTCCCTGACTGTCGAGAACAGGCGGTCAGCCGACCGGGGAAGGACCATGAGATGCGCCGACCGAAGCTGCCCCGACCACGACTGCCGCGCACCCGTGCGGGGCAGCGGCGGCTGGTGCAGGCCGTGATGTCCGGGTGCGTGCTGGCGCTGCTTCCGGCCACCTGGATGTACGTCGTGACCGGTGACCGGCTGCGCACGACGGCCGACGTGCCGCGCACCGACGTCGCCGTCGTCTTCGGCGCCGGTCTGTGGGAGGGCGAGCCGTCGCCGTACCTCGCGCACCGGCTCGACGCGGCGGCCGAGCTGTACCGCGCGGGCCGTATCGAGGTCGTCCTCGTCACCGGCGACAACAGCCGCGAGGACTACGACGAGCCCGACGCCATGCGCACGTATCTGACCAGGCATGGCGTGCCCGACTCCCGCATCGTCAGCGACTACGCCGGCTTCGACACCTGGGACTCCTGCGTCCGCGCCAAGAAGATCTTCGGCGTCGACGAGGCGGTGCTGATCAGCCAGGGCTTCCACATCCGGCGAGCGGTCGCACTGTGCCAGGAGGCGGGGGTGGCCTCGTACGGCGTCGGGGTCGAGGCCAAGCACGATGCGACCTGGTACTACGGCGGCACCCGGGAGATCTTCGCGGCGGGCAAGGCGGCCCTGGACGCCGTCTTCGAACCGGACCCCCGGTTCCTCGGGCGAAAGGAACCCGGGGTGACCCAGGCGCTCACCGCGGAACGGTAGGGGTGCGTGGGCTGCTTTGTGCGGCTGTGCGGCGAGCACGTCGGCGGGCTTGAAGGTCGACTTTGCGGACGCCCCTGCGGGACTCGTTGAGTGCCAGGGAGATGGTTTCGATCACGAGCTGCGCCCAGGTGAACGATGCCGCCGACGAGCCGGCCACCACCGGGGTCGCACCCGAGCGCGTGTCGGCCCTGCTCGACGGCGCGGGCCCGGAGCGCGACAACTCGAAGGCGGCCGCGCAGAAGCGCATCGTGCGCCGCCTCGCAGACGGTCCACCACCTCTTCGAGAACGAGCAGATGACGAGCCCGGAGAACATCGCCGCCATCGAGCGGTTCTTCGGTGTCCGACCGGGCTTTTGCACCTTCACCGAGAGCGAGGCCGGAGCGCCTGAGGAGCGCCTCCCGTTCGGAAGACGCTCCCTGACCGGCGATCATCCGTTCCGGGGGCGGACCGTCATCTGCAGAGTGCGGGGCCGTACGGTGGTCCGCGCCACGAGTTGGACCACCTGTCCTTCGGCGAGTTCCAGTCGTACCGTCCGCAGGATCGTCGCGACCGCCGTGATCATTTCGGCGAGGGCCAAGCGGTCTCCCATGCACTTGTGCTTGCCCTCCCCGAAGGGCAGGAACGCGCCCGGCCGGGGCTCCTGGGCATCGTCCTGCCACCGTTCCGGATCGAAGGTGAGCGGGTCGGGGTAGAGCTCGGGATCGCGGTGCAGGGCGTGCTGGCAGTAGGCCAGCTCGGTGTCGGCGGGAAGGGTCCACTCGCCGAGCCGGGTCTCGGTGATCGTGCGGCGAGTGACGAGCCAACCGGGGTGGTGCAGCCTCAGGGTCTCGGTGATCACCCGGTTCAGGTAAGGCAGACGGGTCAGGTCGTCGAAGGCGACCGGCCGATCGCCGACGACCTCCTCCAGCTCGGCCAGGACGCGGGCCTCGATCTCCGGGTGGCGGGCGAGTTCGTACAGGATCCAGGACAGCACCAGAGCGGTGGTCTCGGTGCCGGCGATGGCCAGGGTGAGGATCTCGGAACAGATCTGATCCCCGGTCAGCGGCCGGCCGGTCTCCTCGTCGACGGCGCGCAGCAGCATGGACAGCATGTCCCCGGTGCCGTGCCCGGAGGCCTGCAGGTCCTCGACGGCGCTGTTGATGGTGGCGCGTATGGCGGCTCGGGCCCGGTCGAAGCGGCGGTTGAAGGGAAGCGGCAGGCGCTCGACCCAGTCGGGCAGCATGACGCGGGCGCCGATGCCGTTCATCACCACCGACAGGTCGCTGCGCAACTGACGGAAGGTGACCTCGTCGAGGCTGCCCGAGAACACGGTCTTCGTGAGCATGTTGAGGCTGAGCTGGACCATCACCTCGCGGACGTCGAGCGTCTCGCCGGGCTTCCAGGCGGCGACGGCGGCCGTCACCTCGGCGCGCATGATGTCGATGTAGCGGGTGATCTCGGTGTGGGCGAAGGCCGGCTGGAGCTGGCGGCGCTTGCGTACGTGCGTGCGGCCGACGGCGGTGACCACGCTGTCGCCCAGCAGCTGGCCCATCTTGTCGTAGAGCCGTCCCTTGTCGAGGCTCGGTCCGAGAGCCTTCAGCATCTGGTGGATCAGGGTCGGATCCTGCACCACCACGGTCCGCGTCCCGGGGTGCAGAACGATCTCGATCAGAGGTTCCCCCGTCTCTCGCAGCGAGGCGATGAAACCGAGGTTGTCGCGCATCTTCAGAGCGTGACCAATGAGCGGAAACGATCCTGCAGCCCGAGGTATGGGGGGAGGCGCAGTCGACGTGGTCACGGTCATCCTTTCGCGGCGGTCTGAGGCGCCCCTATTACTTCCCTGACCTTTCCCCAACGGAACGTGTCCTGCGCCACGCGTGAGGGACAAGTAGTGATACGACCGTGTGGGCGGCGATCTTCACCTGGCGGTCGCGTTCCCGGGCGGGCGGAGTCTGGACGAGGGGTGCGCGGGGAGCGTCGGGCGGCCGGTGTCCCAGCCGGCGTGCGAGGTCACGGCGGGCACGGGCGTGCCGGACGGTCGCCGCGGCTTCGAGCGCTTCGAGGTCGAAGCCGACTGCGTCCCGTTGAGCCTGGGTGCCGTCCAGGATCTCGGTGACGAGGTCCGTCAGGGCGGAGCGGTTCCACCAGGCCATCGGCGGCCGCTCGGGGTTGTATCCGGTGTCGCCCCTGACCGTTTCCAGACCGTAGCCGGCGACCAGGGCGCTGGAGCTGCCGGCGACCAGAACGAACGCGGGTGATCGCCGCGAGTGTGGCCGCCGGTCGTGCGCACCGCCGGCCGCACCGCACGGCGAAATCCTCAGCGCCCCTTGAAGACGGGCGCTCGTTTCTCCAGGAACGCGGTCATGCCCTCCTTCTGGTCATCGGTCGCGAACAGGGCGTGAAAGACGCGGCGTTCGAAGAGGAGGCCGTCGCGCAGGCCCGTTTCGAGGGCCCGGTCGACGCACTCGCGGGCCGCCGTGACGGCCGGGCGGCCGTACGAGGCGATCGTCGCCGCCGCTCGCAGGGCCTCCGGCAGGACCTGGTCGTCCGGGACGACTCGGGAGACGAGACCGCAGCTTTCGGCCTCGCGGGCGTCCATCGTGCGGCCGGTGAGGATCAGGTCCATCGCCTTCGCGCGGCCGACGAGGCGGGTCAGGCGCTGGGTGCCGCCAATGCCGGGGATCACGCCGAGCTTGATCTCCGGCTGGCCGAAGACCGCCGACTCCCCCGCGATGACGAGGTCGCACATCATCGCCAGCTCGCAACCGCCGCCGAGCGCGTAGCCGTTGACGGCGGCGATCTTCGGGGTGCGGAGTGTTGTGAAGCCCTCCCACGTCCCGAAGTAGTCCTCGGCCGCCATCTCCGCGGCCGTCTTCCCCGCCATCTCCTTGATGTCGGCGCCGGCCGCGAACACCTTGTCCGAACCGGTGAGGACGAAGCAGCCCACCTCAGGGTCCTGGTCCAACGGGCGCAGGGCATCGAGGAGTTCGGCCAGCAGCTCGCCGCTGAGGGCGTTGAGCACGTGCGGGCGGTGCAGGCGTACGGTCACCACGGCGCCGTCGCGTTCGATCTTGAGGTTGTTCATCATCCGCTCCTCTGCGTCGAGTTACGAGTCCCAGATCGCGCCGTACGCCGGAATCCCGCGTCGCTCCAGGCCGTGCACCACCTGCCAGGTGAGCTTCTTGTTGGAGATGCAGATGACCGCCTCGGCCCCGAAGTCGCGGTACGCCTCGTACGCGAGGCGGACCATGTCGGGCTTGCCGTGCCGGGAGGTGTCCCAGACCTGGGCGTTCGGCTGCACGGCGAGGATCTCGTCGACCAGGGCGTCGCCGTAGGTGGTGCGCGGGTCGCGGGTCGCCCAGACCAGGCGGGAGGGGACCTCGGCGGCGAGGAGGTGGGGCAGGCAGGGGCCGATGCCGCTGCCGGTGGCGACGTAGACCACCTTCTTGAACAGGGTCTCTATGTTGGCGACTCCGGCCGTAGTGATGCCCTTGACCCAGACCCGGGCGGGCAGGTCGTCGATGAAGGCGCCCGTCCAGTCCCCGGCGCGCGAGATGGTGAGCCGGAAGCCGGGCTCGCCGGGTGCGGGGACGTTGGCGAAGGAGTGCCATTCCTTGAGCGGGCTGCGGCTGATCGCCGTGGAGGAGCCCGCGAAGGGGGTCTCGCCGTGGTCGAAGCGGGCCAGTACGACGTGCCGGGAGGGGCGTTCCAGGCGTACGTCCACCTTGCGCAGCCGTAACCAGGGCAGGGCGACGCTGAAGGTGACGAGCGCGAGCACCATGAGCGCAACCGGGCCGGACGACGACAGCAGGGTGTGCGCCCAGAACAGGATCAGGGCCGTCCAGCCGCCGAAGCGGTGGATCTTCTCGAAGTGGTCGTGGTGGCGGGAGCGGAAGGGGGGCAGGGCGGTGCCGATGACGATCGCGAGAAGGGTGATCAGGGTCCAGCTCACGGCCAGGAGTGCCGGGTCGGTCGTCATGAACGCCAGCGCCAGGAACCACGCCGTCCCCGCCAGCGCCCCGCCCACGTGCAGCCCGCCGAAGTGGTACACCTTGCCCAGCGTCCAGCGGACCTTCAGCGGCCAGGTGGTCGGCGCCCAAGTGGCCAGCCTGAAGAGGAGGTTGATGACGTACTGCTGGCGCACGAGGACGGCGAGGGCGAGGTTCGCCAGTGCCGCGTGGCCCAGGGTCGGTGTCGACAGGGGCCAACCCGTCCACAGGAACGTGAGGTTGGCGGTGAGGACGAGGGCCGCCAGGCGGTTGTAGTGCATCAGGCGCGGGTGCTTGAGCAGGCGGCGCGGGCCTGGGATCAGCGGCGGCAGATCGACGGCCTGACGGTTGAGCGACGTGGTCATCGCGCCGCCCCCTGAAGCGTCCGCTCCTCCGCCATCCGCAGCAGCGCCTGTTTGTCGATCTTGCCGCGGTCGGTCTCCGGCAGGGATGGCAGGGGCATGACAGTCTCGGGCACGCAGTAGTACGGCAGCGCCTCCGCCACCGCGCGGCGGGCACCGTCCGGATCGACGTCCGCGGGGCAGACGAAGGACACGAGGGTCCGCGCATCCCGCTTCAAGGTCACCGCGCGCAGACAGCCCTCGACCGACTCCAGCACCGAGGAGACGGAGTCGAGCTCGACCCGGAAGCCGCGCACCTTGACCTGGTCGTCGGTGCGGCCGAGGTGTTCGAGGTCGCCGTCGGGGGTCCAGCGGCCGAGGTCACGCGTGCGGAACATGCGATGGCCGGCGCCGAGGAAGGGATCCGGGGCGTAACGCTCGGCGTTGAGGGCGTCGTTGTCGAGGTAGCCGGCCGAGACGCAGTCGCCGCCCGCCCACATCTCCCCCACCTCGCCGATGGGCAGCGGGCGGCGGTCTGCGTCGAGGACGTAGACCGTGTTGTTGGGGGTCGGGCGGCCGATGGTGAGCAGCGGGTCGGACGGGTGATGGAGGTGCATCGTGTTGACGATGGTCGTCTCGGTCGGGCCGCAGCAGTTGTGGAAGGCGGCGTGCCGGGCCCACCGGTCGGCGAGCGGGCGTGGGCAGGGCTCTCCGGCGACGGCGACCGTGTGGACGCGCGGGCAGGTCGCCGGGTCGATGCCGGACAGCACGGTCGGGGTCGCGATCAGCACGTCGGCCGTGCGGGCGGCCGCCGCGGCGTCCTTGCCGCGGATGACGAGGGTGCCGCCGTGGGTGAGGCAGCCGAGGATCTCCCAGGCGGCCATGTCGAAGGCGACGTTGAGGAGCTGGGCCACGCGGTCGCCGGGGCGGATGCCGAGGCCGCCGGGTTCGGTGAGGAGGATGTTGGCGACGTTGCGGTGGGTGACCTTCACGCCGTTGGGGCGGCCGGTGGTGCCGGAGGTGAAGAGGACGTAGCAGCCGTCGTCGGGGCGTAGCGGGGGGTGGGGTTCCGGGGTGCGGGGTTCCGGGGTGCGCGGTTTCGGGGCGTACGGCTGTGGCTCGTCCGGCGTGATCATCAGGTGGCCGTCGGGCAGCGGCACCCGGTGGGCATGCTCGGCGGCCGTGAGGACGACGCGGGTGCGGGCGGTGCGGATGACGTGGGCGAGCTGGTGCGGGGGTGCCTGGCCGATGTCCTGGGGGACATAGGCGGCGCCCGCCTTCAGGATGCCGAGCAGACCGACGAGCATCGGGATCGAGCGGCGTACGAAGAGTCCGACGTGGTCACCGGGGCGTACGCCCTCGCGGGCCAGGCGGGCGGCGAGGGCGTCGGCGCGGCGGTCGAGCTCGCCGTAGGTGATCGTCGCGCCCTGGTGTTCGGCGGCGATGGCGTGCGGGGCGGCGGTGGCCTGCCGTTGGACGGCGTGGTGGATCAGGGGGTCACGGACGGGGACGGTGGGGCCGCGGCCGTACTGCCAGAAGAGGTGCTGGTCGCGGGGAGGCAGGTGGCCCAGGGGGCCGGCAGGGCGCAGGGGCATGGTCGGGGGACCTCCTGGCGGGCTGTTTCGATGGACGGTTCGCCATGAGCGGCGGGCATACCCGGTATGTCGAACGCCGTGCGGAGATGCGATGCGCTGAGCGGCCGTGCGCATATAACCGCGTGGGGTGCAGCGCCCCGAAAGGGGCGCGGGGAACTGCGCGACCAGCCACAACGGCGCCGCAGACAACCAACAACCCATCGCGGCTCTCACAGTGGAGCGCTCAGCGCCTTAGTTGGGACTGTAGCCCCGGCGCTTCAATCGTCAACCATGCGTGACCAGCCAACTACGGTACGGAATAAGACACACGAGGCGACTTCAGCAACCACGGCAACCTCACCATCACCCCGCGGCAACTCAAGCAGGGCGCTCCCGCGCCTCACGGCGGCCGGGCGGCGACGGGGAGGTCACCGTCCCGGCCGCGTAACAGGGAGCCGTCGCGCACGTAACACGCCGGAAGCACGCTGAACGGTATGCCGAACTCCGCGACGCCCACGCACTGCCCGTACTGCGCCCTGCAGTGCGGGATGAACCTCACGCCCCTGCAGGACGGGGGTGTCGCGGTGGTCGAGCGCCCGGACTTCCCGGTGAACAAGGGGGCGCTGTGCGGCAAGGGCCGCACGGCGCCCGCGGTGCTGGCGTCGAGCGTCCGCCTGACCTCACCCTTGGTGCGGTCGGGCGGCGAGCTCGTGCCCGCCACCTGGGACGAGGCGCTGGACCGCATCGCCGAGGGCCTTGCACGCACGCGTACGGAACATGGCCCGGACGCGTGCGGGGTCTTCGGCGGAGGCGGTCTGACCAACGAGAAGGCGTACAGCCTCGGCAAGTTCGCGAGGATCGTGCTCGGCACCTCGCAGATCGACTACAACGGCCGTTTCTGCATGTCGTCGGCGGCCGCGGCCGGGATGAAGGCGTTCGGGCTCGACCGGGGGCTGCCGTTCCCGCTGGAGGACATCCCGAAGACAGGCTGTGTGATCCTGGTCGGTTCGAACCTGGCGGAGACGATGCCGCCGTCGCTCCGCTTCTTCACTGAGCTGAAGGAGAACGGCGGCACGCTCATTGTCATCGACCCACGCCGCACGAAGACCGCCGAGCAGGCGGACCTGCACCTGGCACCCCGCCCCGGCACCGACCTCGCGCTGGCCCTCGGCATGCTGCACCTGGTCGTCGCCGACGGGCGGGTGGACGAGGAGTACGTCCAGGAGCGCACGGTCGGCTGGGAGGACGCGCGAGCCGCCGCGATGGCGCACTGGCCGGAGTTCGTGGAGCGGATCACGGGTGTGTCTGTTCCTCAACTCCGGGACGCTGTACGGATGTTCTGCGAGCCGGAGCACGCGATGGTGCTGACCGCGCGCGGGCCCGAGCAGCAGTCCAAGGGCACGGACACCGTGGGCGCGTGGATCAACCTGTGCCTGGCGACCGGGCGGGCGGGCCGGCCGCTGTCCGGCTACGGCTGCCTCACCGGGCAGGGCAACGGGCAGGGTGGGCGCGAGCACGGCCAGAAGGCCGACCAGCTGCCGGGCTACCGCAAGCTGGACGACCCGGCGGCGCGGCGGCATGTGGCCGAGGTGTGGGGCGTGGACCCGGACAGCCTTCCCGGGCCGGGGCGCAGCGCGTACGAACTGCTGGACGCACTTGGCACGGACATCAAGTCGCTGCTGCTGATGGGCTCCAACCCGGTGGTGTCGGCGCCGCGTGCCGCGCACATCGAGGAGCGCATCAAGTCCCTCGACTTCCTGGCGGTGTGCGACGTCGTGCTGTCGGAGACGGCGGCCCTCGCGGACGTCGTCCTTCCGGTGACGCAGTGGGCGGAGGAGACGGGCACGACGACCAACCTGGAGGGCCGGGTCCTGCTGCGCCGTCGCGCGATCACCCCACCCGAGGGCGTCCGCAGCGACCTGGACGTCATGCACGAGCTCGCGGCGCGGCTGGGCGGCGAGAAGGGCCTGGAGAAGGGCTTCCCGACCGACCCCGAGGAGGTCTTCGAGGAGCTGCGCCGGGCGAGTGCGGGCGGAGCGGCGGACTACTCGGGGATCACGTACGGCAGGCTGGCGGAGGAGAACGGGGTGTTCTGGCCGTGCCCGGCGCAGGCGGACGCCGCCCCGGCGGACTCCGAGGACTCCGAGGACGCCTCGCTGGACGCGGCCGCCGGGGCCGACGACCCGGCGCAGGACGACGAGGCCACGGACGACGGGACCACGAGCGCCGAGGCCAAGGGCGGTGCGGTGCACCCCGGCACGCCCCGCCTCTTCTTCGACCGCTTCGCCACGCCGGACGGCCGCGCCCGCTTCGCCCCCGTCTCGCACCGGGCAATCGCCGAGGAACCCGACGCCGAGTACCCGGTGCTGCTGACGACCGGGCGGGTCGTGGCGCAGTACCAGTCCGGCGCCCAGACCCGCCGCGTCGACGAACTGAACGCCGCCGCGCCGGGCCCGTTCGTGGAGCTGCACCCCCGGCTGGCGGCGCGGCTCGGGGCGGCCGACGGCGATCCGGTGGCCGTGGTCTCACGCCGGGGCCGAGCGGTCGCCCCCGCCCGCATCACGACCGGCATCCGCCCGGACACCGTCTTCATGCCGTTCCACTGGCCGGGCGAGGGCCGCGCCAACACCCTGACCAACCCGGCACTGGACCCGACGTCACGCATGCCGGAGTTCAAGGCGTGCGCGGTGCGGGTGGAGGCGGTCCGGAACTGACCTTCAGCTCGGGGTTCGCCAATCCCCGCCCTCGATGAGCTTGCCTGGCCACGTACACCCAAACCTGTACAACGGTGCCGTCCGCGCGGGTGACCTCCCGTGCCACCCGCTCGTAGACATTGCGGGAGTCGCCCAGCGCGCAGTCCTCCAGGACCTCGGACTCGGTGCGGACGCGCAGGAAGATGTCGCGGTTGGTCTCCGCGTTGACCTCCCCCATGGCGTCCCCTCCGTGCACAAACCCGCCAGGAGCCCAACTCACCCTGAGTGAGCCGGGGTTCGCCGGGCTCACCACGCCAGTACCGGGGAGGGACGGTCAGCCCCAGGCTTCCAGCAGAGCGTCCGGCTGCCAGCATGCCACCAGGTCCTCACTCGCCCTCTCTGTTGGCGGCGTACGAGTAACGGCGACCAGCGCGGCCCTCTCCGCCCCTGGGACATGACGGACGTGTTCGCCGAGTTCAGCAAGATCGCGCACGTCGAAGGGGGCGTCGTCCCGCCACTTCACCGAGCCGACGAAGCTCACGGCACCGGCCACCGGCTCGCTGTCGGCGCCGATCAGATCCACTTCCGGGTTGTTCTGGCGATTCCACCAGCCGCCCACCTCGGACACGTCGGGAAAGGTGTCGTCGGGCAGCAGCCGCACCAGTGCTTCCCGGATGACCGGTTCGATCGCGCGCCCGCGCCAGGACGGCCAGGACTTCTCGATGCGGGTCAGCGACTGGGCGCCTCGCCCCCGTTCTGCTCGGGC
Organism: Streptomyces regalis; assembly: GCF_001509475.1. Taxonomy (GTDB): domain Bacteria; phylum Actinomycetota; class Actinomycetes; order Streptomycetales; family Streptomycetaceae; genus Streptomyces; species Streptomyces regalis. The sequence goes on along the minus strand of NZ_LLZG01000363.1, from coordinate 14,270 downwards.
GATCGCGTTCTCCAGGTGAGCGAGCCAGAAGCGGAGGTAGGTGTCGGCGATGCGGTACCGCTTCAGTTTGGGAGCCGGCTGGGTGGAGAGCGGCATGTCGACGGCCACGATCTTCTTGGCCTCGATGAGCTCATTCAGTAGCGGAGCGAGGGTCCCGTGGGCGAGCGGCTGACCTCCGCTGCCGCCGGTGCGGGCCGCGATCCCGGAGAAGGTCCGCTCCCCGGAGCCGACGGCCCGCAGTACCCGGCCCGCCTGCAGCCGGGCTGGGAACTCCGCCGCCAGCGAGCGCTCCCCGGTGGTCAGCAGCACCGAGGAGGGATCCTCCAACTGCCGTCCGAGATAGGCGGACCACGACTCCCCCGGCCGCCAGCCTGTGACGACCTCCGGGAATCCGCCCGTGACGAGGTAGGCGTCGAGGGCGGACGCCGCGTCCAGTTCTGTGACAGCACGGACGTCTGCGGGGTTGAGCGGACCGACCGTGTACTGCCCGGCCCGCCCGTAGAACGGATGGTCGTAGGAGGTGAGCCGGTCCATCATCGCCAGGTCGGAGCCCAGCAGCAGGAGAAGCACGGGTCGGGCGGACAGGTGCATGTCCCAGGCGGTCTTGAGCGCGGCGTCGAACCCGGGGTCGGCTTCGGCGAGCCAGGGCACCTCGTCCAGTACGAGGATCGACGGCTCCGAAGCGGGCAAGGCGGCCGCGACGGCGGCGAGTGATCGCACCCAGTCCTCGGGGGGCACAGCATGGGCGAGTGCCCGAGCATGTTCACGCAGCCCTTCTCCCTCGGTCACGGCATCGAACAGGGCCTGCCGGGCAAGCGGCGCGGGCTGGCTTCTGGTCGCCTGGAAGAAGGCGTACGGCACCTCGGACCGCGCACAGAACTCCTGCACCAACCGGGTCTTCCCGATCCTGCGCCGTCCTTTGAGGACCAGCGCCTGCCCCGGGCTCCCGCCGGACGGCGAGCGGACCTTGTCGAGCCAGGAATCGAGGATGCGCAGTTCTCGGCGGCGGCCGGTGAACGCCATGGACGGCTCCAAAAGTAGGACTGCGGCAAAGTTGGAACTTCTCCTACTTTACTGACGGTCACAACGTCGCGCACGACGAGGCGCCCGATTGAAGTCAAGCGGCGCCCTGCCTGGCCTCCAGCATCCAGTGCCGCATGACGGCGTGGATCTCCTGCACGCCGGCCCCGTTGATGGCCTGGTCGAACTCCTCACGCCGCCCCTCCGGGAGAGCCGCGCAGATGTCGGGGATGCTGTCGGGGACCTCCACCTCGACATCACGGCGGGCGACATCCAGCTCACACCACACCGCCTTGCCGACGGTCAGCTCACTCACGCCCCAGCGGTCGGCCACCTCGCGCACGATGAGCAGTCCCCGCCCGAACATGTCGCCCCCGGTTGCCTTGCGCGGGCTCGGCAGCGACTCGCCCTTCGGGTCGGTGACGGCGATACGGACGGCGTGTTCGGTGAGGGTGAGTTCGACCCGGAAGAGGCGGTCACGGAGGCAGCCGTGCAGTACGGCGTTGCCACCGAGTTCGGAGACCAACAGGGCAGTGTCGGCGGCGAGTTCGGGGTGACCCCAGTCGGTGAGGAGGCGGTGGGCGCGGCGGCGGGCGAGGGTGACGCTCTTGGGGAACGGGGTGTAGTCGAGGCGGTCGCGGTGGAGAACAGGAGGTTCGGTGGGGGCGGTCATGTGGCGGGCCTCCGGGCAGGGTTGGGCAGCAACTGACGTCGCATTGCGATCAGTTCGTCACCGACGGTAGGGGTGGCGGCACATTCGTCGCAAGTTCCTCTCGGATAAATTCCTCCGATCGGTTTGCGTGGCACTCAAGCAACGGGCCAGACTGACCGCGCACCGACCCCCAAGGAGAAGCGACGTGACCGCGAGCCGGCCGACACAGGGCAACAGCACAACCACCGTCCTGGGGCGGCGACTTGGTGGTGAGCTGATCAAGTTGCGTACCGCCGCCGGCCTGACCCAGACGCATGCGGCCAAGGCGCTCACCGCGTCCACCACGAAGATCGCGAAGATGGAGGGCGGTTGGGTGCCCGTGCGGGACCCGGACATTCGGGCACTGTGCGAGCTGTACGGCGTGCACGACCCAGGCGTCGTCGGCGGACTCCTTGAACTGGCGAAGGTCGATCGCGAACGGCGTAAGGCCAAGGGCTGGTGGAACGACCACGCGATCAACGGCGTCATGCAGGAGTACGTCACTCTGGAGAGCGTTGCAACAGCCATCAAGATGTGGCAGCCCTCTTTCGTGCCCGGACTACTCCAGACCCCCGTATACGTACGCGCGTTGACGCGGGAGCCCACCGCCACGACGGCCAGGACCCGAGGTCCGGAAGAGGAGTTCGTCGCCGCTCGGCTCGCACGCCAGCAGCGCCTGTCCAACGATCCGCCGCTCTCGCTGCACACGGTGATCTACGAGGCAGTGCTCCGCAACTTCCCCGGCGGAGCAGACACAGCTCGCGGGCAACTCGACCACCTGGCACAGATGGCCGACCTGCCGAACATCACCCTCCAGATCTATCCGTTCAGCGGGGGCACACACCTGGGCCTCAACGGCTCGTTCAACATCATCTCGTTCACCGAACCCGGAGCCATGGACATCGTCTACGCGGAGGCCCCCTTCACCCAGCGCTGGGTGGAGGGCGGAGAGGGCGCCGCAGCATACGATGAACTGTTCGAGATGATCGCGGATCGAGCGCTCGGCAAGCGGGAGTCGGCCTCGTTCCTCCGCAGACTCCGTAAGGAACTGTGAGCCGTGATGCCTGCCTTCCACTACCGCAAGTCCAGCTACAGCGACTACGAAGCCGAGTGCGTCGAGATAGCCACCAACATCCCCACCACCATCGCCATCCGCGACTCCAAGCACCCCACCGGCCCCGCCCTCCACCTCCACCCCACCACCTGGACCGCCTTCCAAACGGCCCTGGTCAAAGGGAAGTTGTAGCCCAAGTGTCGTCCGTCAAGGCCGCCAGAACCCGCCGCTTGATCTCGGCGCGCTGAGGACTGTTGACGAGCGAGCGGGGCAGAAAGCCGTCGTGCTCCTCGTGCGGGCGCAGCTCGGCGCGGATGAAGGCGTATTCGAGCGGGTGGGTTTCGGCGAGGAGTCGGTCGGCCGCTTCCCTGGCCTCGAACAAGGCGATCACGTGCGGGGTTTCGCGTTCGCGTTCGCGCAGCACCTGGGTCAACTGGCGGAGATACCTCTTGTACTCCAGGCGCCGCTGCTGGACGGCGGCGAGGAAGCGCCGGGCATTGAGCACCTCGATCGCCTCGCGCTGGGGAAGGGCGTAGAAGTCGTCCGGGAGCGTGCCCAGCCCGTGAGGGGATTGCGCGTGAGCCCGTTCCGCGACCATGTACCCGAGCTCCCTCAGGGCGTTCTCCCAGCGGCCGAGCAGCAGCGGATGGCGCAGCGCTGGGTTGCGCTCCTCCTGGTCCTTGGCGTCGTCGGCCGCGGCGCGCCGCACGACGATGTCGTCGGCGGCGAGCAACGCGTCGACTTCCGGCGTGCCTGGCGCGGTGATCTGGCCGTGGGCACAGGCGTACTCGATCTGCTCGTGCACGTTGCGGAACGAGGGAGCCTCGGATTCCTCGCCCAGGTTCCGGCGGGCGCGCTCCCGCCGAAGGAGATCCGCGTACTCGTCCGGGAACGCGCTCCTCAGCCAACTCTGGGCCGTGAGGCGGGAGTCCGCCCCGTTCTTGCGTTCCCTGCTGTTGTGGAAGTCGTTGCGGCGTAACTTCTTGACCAGGATCTCGGCCTCGTGCCTGCGGTGGCGGACGCGACGCAGGCGGTGCTCGGTGACCTCCAGGCGGGGGTCGTTGGTGTAGCGCATCCGCTCGGTGGCGACCTGGAGTTCTCCGGCGGCGCAGAGCAGGGCGTCCTGCCAGTCCAGCCGCCATTCCGCCTTCCGCAGGAGACGACGCGTGCGTTGCGGGATGAAACCGTTGGTGGCTTCCGCGACGGCCACGGTCACGAGGTTGTCGAAGCTGTCGGTGATCAGCGGTACAAGCGTCTCCGTCGGAATGTGCTCGACGTCGGCGATGCGCAGCCTGTCCCCCATGCCCAGCCTTCCTTCGGCACGCTCTGATGTCCGGCACGGCTGCGGCGTCCACCGCCCCACCGGTCAATGCAGCGTAGCGTCAGGCGACAGGGAGGACACGCTGGTCGCAGCGGTTCGTCGGGGGCACCACCGAAGTGTCAACCCGCGTAGGTCAGGCTCACGCTGTGCCTGGGTCTGCGGGTACGGCCGCCCCGGACACCGACGGCCGTGTCGGTGAAGCTCAACTGGTCCGCGCCGCCCAATCGCCGCTCTCGATCAGCTCGCCGTGTATGCGGAGGCGGGCAGCGACGGAGGGGGCGGCGACGTAGACCCAGGCGCGCACGGACGTGCCGTCGGCATCGCGGATCACCTCGCGGGCGATGCGTTCGTAGAGGTTGCGCGGGTCGCCCGGGGCGTACTCCTCCAGGCGGTCGAGGGCGGCGAGCAGCGCGGGGTACTCCTCGGGGCGGGCGGTGATCAGGTCGCCGTACACCATGTCGCCGCCGCCCCGTTCCTCGACGGCGTACGGGTAGCCCGGGCCGTCGTACAGCGCCGCTCCGACGAGTCGTGCCGGTTCCTCGGTGAGGGTGCGGCCGCGCAGGAAGTGGTCGTGGTTGGGCTCTCCCGGGCGGAGGGTGCCGTAGACGAAGAACGGGAGTCGAGGAGAGAGGGGCACGGAAACGATTCTCTCCCCTCACACACCTCCACGTATTCACCCTGGCCATGGCATGTGCACGCCCCCTTGAATCTTGGGCATCCTCTGCGCCGTCCAGTTCAAGGAGACCGATGAGCCGAATACGGCCGCACATCCGGGGTTCCCGTCTTGCCACGGCGGGCATCGCCGCCGTCGGCGCCACCCTGCTGGCCACCGCCCTCTCCCCCACTGCCGACGCGGACGACAGTCCGACCAGGGCCACCGCGCTCGAGAACGCGGCGTCGGTCCTCACGGACCAGGCGGCGAGCCTGGGGCTGACCGCCGCGCAGGACACCACCGTGCGGGACGTGATCGTGGACCCGGACGGCACGCAGCACGTCCGTTACGACCGTACGTATCGCCAACTGCCTGTCCTCGGCGGCGACTTCGTCGTCCACCTGGCCAAGGACGGTACGTACCGCGGCGCCTCGCGCGCCACGGAGCGCCCGATCTCCCTGTCGAGCGTGACACCCGAGATCTCGGCGCCGAAGGCGGCCGACCTCGCGGCGAAGCTGCTGCGTGCCGCGAACCTCGGCGAGACGCTGAAGCGGCTGACGGCCAAGCCCGAGCTGGTCGTCGACGTCCTGCACGGCACCCCGAAGCTGGCCTGGCGGACCGACGCGGTCGCCCAGGACTCCGTCGGCAACCCGGTCGCCCGCACCGTGCTGACCGACGCCCTGACCGGCGCCCGGATCGACGCGTGGGACAGCATCGAGACGGCGTCGGGCGACGGGAAGTCGCTGTACGGCGGCACGGTGCCGTTGGAGACGACGGCGTCCGGGTCGACGTACCAGTTGAAGGACCCGACGCGCGGCGGCACGTACACCGGTGACGCCGCGAACAAGACGGATCTGTGCCTCCTGACCGTCTGCCTCAACCGCGCCCCGGCGACGGTCTTCACGGACGCCGACAACCACTGGGGTACGGGTGCGGCGACCGACCGCTCGACGGCGGCGGTGGACGCGCAGTACGGCACGGACGTGACGTGGGACTACTACGAGGACGTCCACCGGCGTAAGGGCATCGCCGGCGACGGCAAGGGTTCGTTCAACCGCGTGCACTACGGCAACGGCTACAACAACGCCTTCTGGGACGACAGTTGCTTCTGCATGACGTACGGCGACGGTGACGGCACCCAGCTCGGCCCGCTGGTGTCGCTGGACGTGGCCGGCCACGAGATGACGCACGGCGTGACCTCGAAGACCGCCGCGCTGACGTACTCGGGCGAGTCCGGCGGGCTGAACGAGGCCACGTCGGACGTCTTCGGCACACTCGTGGAATTCCACGCCGGCAACTCCTCGGACCCGGGCGACTACCTGATCGGCGAGAAGATCGTCCGCTCGGGCTTCAGCCGGGACGCCCTGCGCTACATGGACAAGCCGTCGAAGGACGGCAGCTCGGCCGACTGCTGGAGCGCGACGACGGCGACGCTCGACGTCCACTACTCGTCGGGCATCGGCAACCACTTCGCGTACCTGCTGGCCGAGGGCAGCGGCGCGAAGACGGTGAACGGCGTCAGCTACAACTCCCCCACCTGCAACGGCTCTTCGGTGAACGGGATCGGCCGGGACAAGCTCGGCAAGATCTGGTACCGGGCGCTGACCGTCTACATGACGTCCTCGACGAACTACGCGGGGGCACGGACGGCGACGCTGAACGCGGCGAAGGATCTGTACGGGGCCGGCAGCGCGGAGTACGGCGCGGTGGGGGCGGCTTGGAGTGCGGTGAACGTGGGCTGAGTACGAAGCGCGTCCTCCAGCCGGAGCTGGTGGCGCGGGAGCTGCCTGATATCGACGAAGGCTCCTTCCCTCTGTACGCCACCCCGCAGGCATGCCCCGGCCTCGCCGCCGCGCGGATCCAACAGCGCTGCATCGGCGGCGAGTTCGGGCCGATCCCGCCTGGGCGACATGGGCAGCCCTGCGCGAGGGAAAGCTGTAGCTCCCTATGGCAAGGAGAGACCATGCCTTCACTGATCATGGGCGTCGATGTCGGAACCTCCAGCACCAAGGGCGTACTCGTTGATCCGTCCGGACAAGTCGTCGCCCGCAGCACTCGTAGCCATACGTCCAGCCGGCCTTCGCCCGGGCAGGTGGAGCAGGAGCCCGAACGGGACTGGTGGGACGGATTCGTGCAGGTAGTGCGTGAATTAGCCGCAAGGTCACCACGGCCTGTCGACGCGCTGGGCCTCAGCGGTATGGGTCCGTGCGTCGCGCTCTGCGACGCCGCCGACCGGCCGTTGCGCCCAGCCGTCCTCTACGGCGTGGACACTCGGGCCTCAGCGGAGATCAAGGAACTCGCCACCCGCTACGGCCGCGCCGCCCTGCTGGCCGACGGCGGCGTCCCGCTCACGTCGGAATCGGTGGGCCCGAAACTCCTCTGGCTCCGTCGCCATGAGCCGCACCTGTGGCGCCGGGCCGCCAGATGGCACACCGTGACGTCCTTCCTCATCCGACGCCTGACCGGTCGCTATGTCATGGACCATGGCTCAGCCGCTTCGGCGGCTCCCCTGTACTCGCGAGGCGCGGCCCGGTGGTGCGGAAGCCGGTACGCGGAGATCGCCCCGGGCCTCGAGGTACCGGATCTGGCATGGTCGGACGAGGTCGCCGGCGAAGTGACCCGCGAGGCGGCCGACGCCACGGGCCTCGCAGCGGGAACGCCGGTGACCGTGGGTGCGATCGACGCGGTGGCCGAGGCGTGCAGCGTCGGAGTCGTACGCCCGGGCGACGTCATGGTGATGTACGGGACCACGCTGCTCCTGCTCCAGGTGATCGGACCAGACGGGGCTGAGGTCGTGCCCGAAGGCTCCATAGGGATCTACCCGGGGCTGATGCGCGGTACGTTCCACGCCTCCGGAAACGTCACGACAGCGGGAGGCCTTCTCGACTGGATCGCCGAACTGGCCCGCCGTACCCCTGGTGAACTCGCGGCCGCCGCCGCGGAAGTACCGCTGGGGTCGGAAGGCCTGCTCGTGCTCCCGTATTTCGCGGGAATGCGGACCCCCGAGTTCCACCCAGAGATGGGAGGCGGTGTGAGGGGCCTTTCCCTGCGGCACGGAGCACCGCACCTGTTCCGTGCGGCGATGGAAGGCATCGCCTGTGCGGCGCGGCGGAACCTCGAGGCCCTGGAACGATTCGGCGGTCCCGCGGCGAGGCTGGTGGCGGTGGGGGGTGGTACGGCCAACACCGTGTGGACGCAGATCGTCTCCGATTTGCTGGGCAAGGGGCAGGTGATCCCCGCACAGACCGTCGGAGCCTCCTACGGCAGCGCGATGCTGGCGGCTCGCGCGGTGCGGGCGGTCGATGACCCGACACGATGGGTCAGTGCGGCGCGGACGCTGGCCCCGGACGTGGCGGCGTCGTCCCGCTATCGCGCGCTCTACGACCGGCACCGCCGTCTTGAAAGGCAGTCCGCCGACGAAGCGGGGAGAGCGGTTGGCGCCCCGTTACTCTGAGCGCATGAGTGACCATCAGAATCCGGTATCCGTACCGGTGTCCGTGCCCGGCTGCCCGTACTCCGTGATCATCGGTCGGGGCCTGTTGGCAGACATCGGCACCCGCCTGTCCCTGTCACCACACACCCAGCGAGCAGCCGTGGTGGCGTCAGGGGTACCGGCCACGCGTTACGCGCCCGTCGTCGTCGAGGCGCTGCGGAGCAGCGGGCTGGACGCGGAGCTGGTCGAGGTTCCCGACGGCGAGGAGGCGAAGACACTCGCCACGGTCGAGCACTGCTACGAGCGCTTCGCGGGGATGGCGCTCGGCCGGGACGATGTGGTGGTGGCCGTCGGCGGTGGCGTGGTGGGCGACATGGCAGGTTTCGCGGCGGCCTCCTGGCATCGCGGTGTCGCGCTGGTGCAGGTGCCCACCACCTTGCTGGCCCAGGTGGATTCCTCCGTCGGCGGCAAGACGGGAGTGAACCTTCCCTCCGGAAAGAATCTGGTGGGCGCCTTCCACCAGCCGAAAGCCGTGGTCATCGACCTGGACACCCTCGGCACCCTTCCAGAGCGGGACCGTGTCGCCGGACTGGGAGAGGTGGCCAAGTACGGCTTCATCTCAGATCCCGAGGTCCTGAGAATTCTCGAGGAAGCGCCGGACGACGCGATTGCCGCGGGACCTGGTGTAGTAGACGACCTCGTGGTGCGCGGCATCCGGGTGAAGGCGGCCGTCGTGAGTGCCGACGAGAAGGAGGCGGGCGAGCGGGCGCTCCTCAACTACGGGCACACGGTCGGCCATGCCATCGAGGCGGTCGGCGGGTATGCGCGCTATCGGCACGGTGAGGCCGTGGCCATCGGGATGGTCTTCGCGGCCAGGCTCTCGGAGGCCCTGGGCTCGGCGAGCCCAGGTCTCGCCGACCGTACGGAACGCGTGCTGCAGGGCCTTGGCCTGCCCACCGGCGGCGTGACGGCGACCCGTGAGGAACTCTGGCAGTACATGCGCCGCGACAAGAAGGCCCGGAAGGGAGTCCGGTTCGTGGTGTGCTCCACTCCGGGCAACGCCAGGCTCGTGGAGCAGCCGCCCGAGCAACTCATCGACAAACTGCTCGACTCGCTGCGCTGACTCGACTCGCTGCGCTGAAGGGAGGCGCAGGCACACCCGACGCAGGTGCCCCGAGCCGCTGGTGGGTCCGGCCGTGATCCACCAGCGACGCGCGAGCGTCAGGCCTCCCGAAGGTTGTGGAGCCGTCCTTCCACCTCTGCTGCTTCGGCCGCGCCGATCTCCCTGAAGATGACCAGCGCATTGCGCCAGGCGGTCTCTGCCGCGGCGGGGCCCTCCGAGCTCAGCACGATGTCACCGGCTTCCACCTCGCTCTTCGCCGTCCACAGCCGGTCGTCGAGCTCGCGGAAGACGGTCGCGGCCGACCGTGCCGCACGCAGCGCATCGACGGCGCGCCCGGAGTGTCTGAGCGCTGTGGCGAGACACAGGCGCGTCCGCGCTTCGCCATGGCGATCCCCGAGGGTGCCGAAGAGTTCGAGGCTGCGCTGGAAATAGACCTCGGAGTCCCCGTAGTGACGCTGGTCCAGGTGGACGAGGCCGATGTTGCGCAAGGTGCGGGCCTCGGCTCGCCGGTCGTGGGCCTGGTGGAACACGTCCAGGGCAGCACGCAGGCAGACCAGTGCCTCTTCCGTGCGGCCTTCCGCGCACAGCGCGTCCCCTCGGCTGCGGTCGAGGTAGGCATGGGCAACCGGGTCGGGGTGCGCGGTGTAGAGGGCGAGAGCTTCGTCGAAGCGCTGGTGCGCGGTGTCGAACCTGCTCATGTCCCGGTCGACGTCACCCAGATTGCGCAGCGTCAGTGCTTGGGACGACGCATCCCCGACAGCTCGAAAGAGCGACAGTGCTTCCTCGTACGCGCTGCGGGCAGCCTCCCACTGGCTGCGGTCTCTGCGCACCACTCCCAGCCGCCGCAGAGCGTGGGCCTGCCCCAGGCGATCCCCGGTGGTACGGAAGAGCTCGACCGCTTCACGGAGCCGCTCGTCCGCCGATGTCCACTCGGACTCGTACCACGCGGCCACTCCCAGCCCCAGCGTCATCAGTGCCCGTCCGTGATCCTGGCCTGCGCGTTCGGCCGAGGCGAGCCCCAGACGGTATGTCCGCTCCCAGTCCTGCCAGCGCGCACGGACGTCAAAGTACTTGGTGAGCCCGGCAGCCAGGCGCCACGCGATCTCGTCCATCCGCGCGTCGTGCGCCGCCGACACGAGAGCGACCAGCGCGCCGCGCTCCGTCTCGAACCACGTCAACGGTGAGGCTTCCAAGGCCCTTCGCGCCTCGACCGGGACGAGGGCTGCCAGCCCCGGATCCGGCGCGAGCGGCGCCCGCAGGAGTACGGCACCGCGTTCGGCCAGCCAGAGATACGGGGTGAGGATCCGGGACAGGGCCTGCCGGGCGTCGTCGTCGCCGTCCTCCGACAGCAGGAGTTCGTGGGCGTACACCCGGAGGAGATCATGGAAGCGGTAGCGCGGCAGGCCGCCCGGATCACGGGCGTCCTCCACCTCGATGAGATGCACGTCGACGAGCAGTTCCAGCAGCTCGGTCGCATCCAGGAGATCCTCCTCCAGAAGCACGCCGGCCACCCATGGCGGGAACCCCGACGGCGGGCACACCGCCAAGAGACGGAACAGCCGCTGAGCTTGTGGCAGCAGGTCGGCGTAGCTCAAGGCGAAAGTGGAGCGCACTCCGAGATCGCCCGCATGAAGCTCACGCAGCCGCCGTTGCTCGTCCTCCAGTCGCGCCACGAGGTTCGACGGCGTCCAGTGCGGACGGGCGACGAGCTTGGCCGCCGCGATACGCACCGCGAGCGGAAGCCCACCGCAGAGTTCGGTAAGGCGCCGCGCGGCGGCTGCGTCCGCGTCTACACGCTCTGCTCCGACGACACGACGGAGCAGTTCCACCGCGGCCTCAGGGGAGAGGAGCTCCATGTCACAGGAGTGGGTCCCGGTGAGACCGACCATTCGGGAGCGGCTGGTGACGATCACTGGGCATCGGGGGGTCTCCGGAAGCAGCGGACGCACCTGCGCCGCGTCGCGGGCGTTGTCGAGAACGACGAGGATCCGGCGGTTCTCCATCCGGGACTGGTAGAGCATCATGCGCTGTTCAAGACCGGTCGGGATGGCCGCTCCGTCGACTCCGAGGGCGCGGAGAAAGTCCCCCAGGACGTCGTAAGGGCTCTTGCGGCTGCTGTCGTAACCGCGCAGATTCACATACAGCTGGCCGTCCGGAAAGAGGTCGCGCACACTGTGGGCGACCCGCACGGCCAGCGCGGTCTTGCCGATTCCGCCCTGGCCTGTGATGGCCGACACGATGGTGTTGCTCGCGGGAGAGTCGCCCGCCCTGGCCACCAGGTCGCGGAGCGAGCGCTGCAGCTCGGTGTAATTGACGTAAGTCGACGTCTGTGGGGGGAGCCGGAAAATGGCCGAAAAGACAAGCTCTTCTTCGGCAGGCCGACCGTCGCCGCTGCCCATGGACTGACCTCCCGATTGCGCTGATGATCTGCCGAGGGTCCCAGACTGGAGCCAGACGACGATGCCGGCACCGATCGCGGCGGCACCGAGCCATGCGATCTGCCCAACGACACCCATTCCGGGTAACGCCGCCAGCCCTGCTCCCGCCACAGCGATTGCCCCTGCTCCACCCGCGGCAACGGGAGGAGGCAGACCAGGCCTTCGGCGGCGAGGCGTAGTCGATCTTTCACGCGCGAGCGGCCGCATCTCCTCCACCATCCCCCTTTGGTGGTACCCACGACAGCTGAAGGGCTACAAGCCTCTTTGCCTATCGTAGGTTGACGGCCCGTCATCACGAGCCTTTCCCGCCAGCCCCTCCCGGCGACGTTCCCTTGACGAACGGCGACGACAAGGCCGAGTGCGTCGAAATGGCGCGAAAGTGCAAGGAGACCCTGTTCTTAAACTCCGGTGCTTCAGGGAAAGTTGGGGCTACAGGGTGCGCGGATGGAACCGAGGTTGAGAGGGGAGCGGCTGTTGGAGCCGAACACGCGGTCGCCTGACTCCTCCAGCGGTGAGTCCCAAGCGTCGGAACCGACCAGGCCATCGCCTGATCCGTCCCGCGGTGAGTCCCCACCGGGCACCGGCACCGCCACCGGCCTGCTTGCCGCTTTCCTGGGCGTGCTCATCACATCCTTGCCGCAACTCATTGAACAGCTCAGCCCGTGGACCCGTGCTTTTCTCGCCTTCATCGCCGTATCCCTGGGCCTGAGCGTCTTTGGGGCCGTGCAGGCGCGACGGGAGGCTCCGAGAAGGCGGCTGTGGGTCACCATGTCTGTCGCTGGTGCGGTGGTGAGCGTATGCGCGGGCCTCGTGGTCGGTGCCGGTGCCCTCCTCGGCACGGTGACCACGTCGCCCGTCAAGGTCGGCTTCGACGACGAATTCACGCTGCACAGCCGCGCCGATGAAGATGTGCGCGTCGGTGTTCTGCCGCTGGATGCCGGCTCGTACGTGATCTGGGCCAAACTGTACGTGGAGAACCCCGAGACCAGCGGCGTACGGGTCACGTGCCGCCTCGACGCCGGGAACGACTACGACATCACCTCCGTCGACGTGGTCCCCGAAGGCAGTGTCCCGATCGCGCTGACTGTCGCTCACACCTACCGGGACCCGGGCAGCGTCATCCTCCAGTGCCGCAACGCGTCGACGACGCCTCGCACCAGCGTCCTGAAGCAGGTCAAGATCCTTGTCATCGGCGCGGACTCCGTCCGGATCGACCAGTTGTCCGGCTGATGCTTCCCCTATGGAATCGCACCACCCGCGGCTAGCCGGAGGTGACGACGGCAAGCCCCTTGGCCGGCGGCGCAGGTCGAGGCCGTCGTACGCATCCTCACCCCGGGGACCGTCGTCGGCCGCGGTGCCGGTCACCCGTTCACACGCGCGCACCATGCCGTTCGGGTTCTTTGCCGCGACACCCCAGCCACACCCCCGATGACCTGCTGAAACGCCGGCGTCATAGATCCCGCCGCGCTCGCCTCTACACCCGTTCACCGCATTTCTGACGCCCCCTCGGGAAGCGCTCCCGTCCCACTGCCACTTACCTCGTAAGGGCAGGGGCGCGACCGACGCAGCGGCACATGGGGATGTCGCGGGCCGTGGCCCCGCTGAGTGCGGAGGAACATCGATGCGAGGTACCGCCCGTGTGCTGACCGGGACCGCGCTGGCCGTGGGCGCCGTGGGGCTCGTCGTCACGCCGGCGTACGGCGGCGACGGGGGTGGCCTGGAGGTGTCCCCGGCGTCGGTCGTGCCGGGCGGGCAGGTCACGGTGGACACGGCCGACTGCGAGGAGGGCGCCACGGCGGAGGGCGACGCCAGCGCGGTGGGCGCGGGGTCCTTCACACTGGCGCCGAGCACGCACGGTCAGGCGGCGACCGGGCAGTTCCGGGTGCCGCCGAGTGCGCAGCCGGGGACGTACGAGATCGTCGCGACCTGCGCCGAGGACGGCCGGCGGGTGACGGGGGACCTGGTGGTCACGCTGACGGCCCCGCGTGACGAACAGGTGTATCCGAGAGGAAGTGTGAAGACGGGGGTCGGCGGCGCTCTTGGCCCCGATCCCGTACAGACCGCGGCCGGCGTGGCGGCTCTCGCCGTCGCCGCCGCGGGCGGTACCTGGCTCCTGCATCGCCGGGCGAGAGGCGACGGGATCTGACGGACACCCTCCGCTGTCCGTCCACCGGTACCGCACGTCCCCTCCCCCTCCGGGTCCGACGCCCCTCGCGGCCCGGAGGGGATGAGGGCGGCCCGAGGAGAGTCACAGGAGGCTCGCGTGCGCAGTCACCGCCGTCACCGCAGTCACCACAGCAGCCGCCGCAGCAGTCGCCGCAGCGTCGGCAACTGCGCCATAGCCGCCGTCACCGTCCTCGCCCTCTGTTCCGGCACCTGGCTGCTGCGCAACGCCGCCGCGACGCACGCCCCACCGCAGCCGTCGGCCACGCAGGCCAGCCCCCGCTCCACCGCCCCCCCTTCCCCCCCCCCCCCCACCGCCGCCCCCCTCCCCGCCGCCCCCGTTCTCCCGCCCTCCCCTCCCGACCGCATCCGCAT